>NZ_JAJSOO010000001.1:4555833-5206666 GCF_029428875.1 Streptomyces sp. JH34
CGCCGGCGCCGACAGCCCCCAGACCGGTCATCCACTCCCCGAAGTTGGTGATGAGGTCACCGATCGGCTCCCAGACCAGACCGAAGAGAACACCCATGACGGTGCCGACGAAGGCCATGATGATCGGGACGAGACGGCGGCCGTTGAAGAAGCCGAGCCAGTCCACCAGCTTGGTGCGGTGGAACCGCTGCCATATGACGGCGGCCAGGAGGCCCATGATGATGCCGCCGAAGACCTTGGGGTCGTTGTACGTCGCAGCGACGTCGACACCCTTGTTGGCCGTGGTGTTGACGACGGCGTCGGAGGTCGGGAACGCGGTCAACACGTTCTTGTAGACCAGGAAGCCGACCAGGGCGGCGAGCGCCGTGGAACCATCGGCCTTCTTGGCGAAGCCGATGGCGATACCGACGCAGAACAGCAGCGGCAGGTTCGCGAAGACCGCGTCACCGGCGGTCGCGAAGACCGTGGCGACCTTGCCCCAGCCGAGGCCCTCGGCCCCGAAGACATCGGGCTGGCCGAGGCGGAGCAGGATGCCCGCCGCAGGCAGGACGGCGATCGGCAGCTGGAGGCTGCGCCCGACCTTCTGCAGGCCCTGGAACACGCCGGAACCCCGCTTCTTCGCGGGTGCCGCCGGGGCAGCGGTGTCCGTACTCATCAACTTCCTCCAGTAGGCAAGGCGCCGCCGGGGACAGTTGGTGGGGGGCGGCGACTCGAGGAACGCGGCGGCAGGAACGGCCGCGTGGTCTGGACCACTGAGTGGTGTAGACCAGTTTTAGCACGGTGAGGGTTGGATAAGGAACCTTCAATTTGCCCCGTAGCGCCTCCACCACCCTCGGTGACGCCGAGGAGCCCCCGGACCTCGCGGTCCGGGGGCTCCACCGAGAGCCTGGGAGGCCCTACTTCGTGAGGTCCTCCTCGATCTTCTCCTCCTCCTCGACGGGCTCGCGCCCCGGGGTCTGGAGATTGAACTTCGTGATCGCGAACCGGAAGATCGCGTAGTAGACCACCGCGAAACACAGCCCGATCGGGATGATCAGCCAAGGCTTCGTGTCCAGGTGCCAGTTGACGACGTAGTCGATCAGTCCGGCCGAGAAGCTGAACCCCGCGTGCACGCCCAACGCCCAGGTGACCCCCATCGAGACGCCGGTGAGAATCGCGTGCACCCCGTACAGCAGGGGTGCGACGAAGAGGAACGAGAACTCCAGCGGCTCCGTCACCCCCGTCACGAACGACGTCAGCGCCACGGACAGCATCAGCCCGGACACCTCCTTGCGCCGCTCCGGGCGCGCGGTGTGGGCGATCGCCAGCGCCGCCGCGGGCAGGCCGAACATCATGATCGGGAAGAATCCCGAGGTGAACTGGCCCGCCGACGGGTCCCCGGCGAAGAAGCGGGAGATGTCGCCCTGGACCGTGCCGCCGTCGGACCCGGTGAACTCGCCCGCCTGGAACCAGAAGAAGGTGTTCAGGAACTGGTGCATGCCGATCGGGATCAGCAGCCGGTTCGCGAAACCGAAGATCGCCGCACCCCAGGCACCCAGATCGATCAGCTGCTTGGCGAACCAGGTCAGCGCGTCACCGACGGGCTGCCACAGCAGGCCGAACAGCACTCCCAGGATCACGCAGAGGAACGCCATCAGGATCGGCACCAGGCGGCGCCCGTTGAAGAAACCGAGCCAGTCGACCAGCTTCGTGCGGTGGTAGCGCTGCCAGACCACCGCGGTCAACAGCCCGATGATGATGCCGCCCAGGACCCCCGGGTTCTGCGGCACCCCGTCGGGCGTCGCCGCGGTCATCGTGCCGTCCACCGGGAAGGCCGCCAGCACGCCCCGGTAGACGAGGAAGCCGACCACGGCGGCCAGCGCCGTCGAGCCGTCCGCCTTCTTCGCGAACCCGATCGCGACACCGATGCAGAAGAGGAGGGGAAGCCCCACCTCGCCGTCGAGGATCGCCGTCCCGCCGTTGAGGAGGACCTTGGCGAACTTGTCCCAGAAGGCGCCGTGCAGCGAGGAGTCGAAGAGGTTGCCCAGACTGACCAGAAGGCCCGCCGCGGGCAGCACGGCCACCGGCAGCTGAAGGCTCCGGCCGACCTTCTGCAAGCCCTGGACCGGCCCGTTCCACCACTTCCGCTGCGGTGCTGCAGCCGCGCTCGAACTCATCGGCAAGCCCTCCCGGCACACACGAGGTTTGGAGGTTGTCGCAAACTGGTGTAGACCAGTTGCGATACGGTGCGGAGCCCCGTCGTAAGGCGGGGCGCCGGTGATCGTCATCATTGGGGACAGCGCGGTTACCCGCCCGTGAAGTTGGGCCAACCGTGCGTTACCGTGACGAAACGGACCCACGGTGGGCCGCCCCACGCACGCACAGACCAGGGAGAAGGACATGGCCAGCAAGGCTGAGAAGATCGTCGCCGGCCTCGGCGGTATCGAGAACATCGACGAGATCGAAGGCTGCATCACCCGCCTCCGCACCGAGGTCCACGACCCCAGCAAGGTCGACGAAGCCGCACTCAAGGCCGCCGGAGCCCACGGCGTCGTCAAGATGGGCACCGCGATCCAGGTCGTCATCGGCACCGACGCCGACCCGATCGCCGCGGACATCGAAGACATGATGTGACCGGCTGACCCGGCCGGCCCACCAAGATCCCACGCGCAGGCCCCGCTCCGCCCCCGACCGGCACGGAGCGGGGCCTGCCGTGCGTCCGCTCCGCACCAGCTCCCCACCCCCGCCGCCCAGCGGCCCCGCACCTGCCGTCCGTCCGCCGCACACCCGAACGGACCCGGCCCCCTCAGCCGATAGGCTCGACGCCATGTCTCGTATCGACGGCCGCACCCCCGAACAGCTCCGCCCCGTCACCATCGAACGCGGATGGAGCAAGCACGCCGAAGGCTCCGTACTCATCTCCTTCGGCGACACCAAGGTCTTCTGCACCGCCTCCGTCACCGAAGGCGTCCCGCGTTGGCGCAAGGGCAGCGGCGAGGGCTGGGTCACCGCCGAGTACTCCATGCTGCCCCGCTCCACCAACACCCGCGGCGACCGCGAATCCGTACGCGGCAAGATCGGCGGCCGCACCCACGAGATCAGCCGCCTCATCGGCCGCTCGCTCCGCGCCGTCATCGACTACAAGGCCCTCGGCGAGAACACCATCGTCCTCGACTGCGACGTCCTCCAGGCCGACGGAGGCACCCGCACCGCCGCCATCACCGGTGCCTACGTCGCCCTCGCCGACGCCATCGCCTGGGCCCAGGGCAAGAAGATCATCAAGCACGGCCGCAAGCCCCTCACCGGCACCGTCGCCGCGATCAGCGTCGGCATCGTCGACGGCACCCCCCTCCTCGACCTCTGCTACGAGGAGGACGTCCGCGCCGAGACCGACATGAACGTCGTCTGCACCGGCGACGGCCGCTTCGTCGAGGTCCAGGGAACCGCCGAGGCCGAGCCCTTCGACCGCGACGAGCTCAACGCCCTCCTCGACCTCGCCACCGCCGGCTGCACCGACCTCGCCAAGCTCCAGGAAGAGGCACTCGCCCGCACACTCGGCGAGTAAAGGCGGGTAAAGAAGCAACCAAACACGCAGCGCACAGCGTCGTAGCGGATACGGGCGCACGGGTCGAACCGTGCGTCCGTCCACGTATCCGCCCCCGGGGAGGGACCGCACCATGGCCTCGCGCCGCCACCACCGCACCGCACTCGCCGTCACGGCCACCCTGCTCACCCTCACCGCAGCCGTCGGCTGCGGCGCCGTCGACAAGGCCCTCGACTGCGTCCGCACCGCCGACGCCATCGCCACCAGCGTCGACAACCTCCAGCAGGCGATATCCACAGCCTCCGACGACCCCACGCAGGCCTCGGAAGCCCTGGACCAGATCGACAAGGAACTCAAGGACCTCGGCGACACCACAGACAACGCCGACCTCAGCAAGGCCGTCGACGACCTCCAGGCCGGTGTCACCACCGTCCGGGACTCCATCGACAAGGGCGACGCCACCCCCGACATCACCCCCGTCACCGACGCCGCCACCGAGATCGGCAAGGTCTGCACCCCCTGACCGGGCGGCGATAATCGACGCATGACGCGCCTGATCCTCGCCACCCGCAACGCCGGGAAAATCACCGAACTCCACGCGATCCTCGCCGACGCGGGCCTGAACCACGACCTCGTCGGCGCGGACGCGTACCCCGACGTCCCCGACGTCAAGGAGACCGGCGTCACCTTCGCCGAGAACGCCCTCCTCAAGGCCCACGCCCTGGCCCGGGCCACCGGCCACCCGGCCGTCGCCGACGACAGCGGCCTCTGCGTCGACGTGCTCGGCGGAGCCCCCGGCATCTTCTCGGCCCGCTGGGCGGGCGCCCATGGCAACGACAGGGCCAACCTGGACCTGCTCCTCGCCCAGCTCGCCGACATCGACGGCCCGCACCGCGGCGCCTACTTCGCGTGCGCTGCGGCCCTGGCCCTCCCCGACGGCACGGAATGCGTGGTCGAGGGCCGCCTCACGGGCACCCTGCGCCACTCCCCGGCCGGCGCCTACGGCTTCGGCTACGACCCGATCCTCCAGCCGGACGGCGAGACCCGGACCTGCGCGGAGCTCACACCGGACGAGAAGAACGCGATCAGCCACCGGGGGAAGGCGTTCCGGGCGCTGGTGCCGGTGGTGCGGGAGTTGGTGGGCTGAGGCTGGACGCAAAAACGGCCTGCGCATCGATCCTTCGATTCGCAGGCCGTTTGCGGTGCGGCGGAAGGGATTCGAACCCTCAAGCCGTTTCACGGGCCACAGATCCTAAGTCTGCTGTGTCGCCAGTTGCACCACCGCCGCTAGCCGTCTGTCATCGTACCGGCCTGCCGGCTCAGCTGGTGAGGGAGTCTCCAGGGCCCCCGTTCGGCGTGCGCCCCTCGGCGCCACGTACTGGTCACCGCATGGCAGTTCGGGCACAGGAGCCGCAGATTCTCCATGCGGCCGTCGCTCAGCTTCCTGGGGCCTGGGAGAGCCGTGGCGAGGGTGGAGCCGTGTGGTTGTGCGCCAGTGGGCTGCCAGGGCAGGGAAGATCGCTTCTACGTCGAGGGGGCGTGGCGGGGTGGTGCGGGTCATGAGGGCCTGCTTCGTCAGCCGCTGGGCCCTGACCGGTGCTGCCATTCCGCCTCCCCTGCTGGTCGAAAGCATCGTCACTTTCCACCAGCACAACGAGCAACCCGGTGAACCGACGCAGTCACCACACCAGGCCCTGTTCTGGAACTCGCTGACCTGCCTGGTTGGCCGTCCCATGGGCGGGCCGGTCCTGGCCGTGTTCGGACTCGCGGCTGGTGACGGGCCTCTCTCAGGCAGAGAGGGCCGGGGCTTGTCGGGCCAGGTCCTCGGAACACGCTTGAACGGCTGTCCGGAGACGGCCGATCGAGGCAGCCGCACCTGCGGCGAGATGCAGCTCCACGGTCGCAGGGGTCTTCGCGAGGTGTCCCGTGCGCACAGCGCAGCTGACGGACGACTGCTGAGCGGTGGCGTTACGCGGAGCAGGCACCTCCACCTTGAGTTCTGCTCCTCGTGTCGTCACACCCTCAGCCTCGATCAGGGCTTCCATCTTTGCCGCAAGGGGCACTGCACCGTCCTCCAGAGAACCGCCAGGCAAGGGGACAGTACGGTCCAGGGCGACCGGAGCTATGCCACGTAGGGGCGTGACGATCAGCCGAAGGTGTCGGGCGCTGAATACCTGCCGGTGGTGCAGCACGTAGACAGCGACAAGCGCCATGTGTATGACGTCGGCCAGCGGCTCCCCGTTCGGCGACGAGACGGTCCAAGTCCACTGCCGGGCGGCGATCCTGTACGGGGCACGTCCTTCAGTCAACGCGGCGAGGCCTTCACGGACCGTGTCACCGAGCTGCCACTGTCCTCCGTGATCGATCGAGAAGAGTCGCCCCTCTTCGTCTACGGCGAGGATTGCGTCGGCGTCCGTGCGTCCGAGCGGAAACAGCCGGGATCCCGTGCTCTCCGTGAGACGCGACAGCGGATGTCCGGCATGCCGGACCACCACGGGGTCGATCACCCATCCCGTGGGCGCGACCTGTTGACCAGGCCCGGCCGGACGCGAGCGCAGTCCGTGAAATGCGCGCAGTGCCTGCTCGGCAGCGGGGAACAGCACCCACGGCGAGGTGCCGGGCGCCGGCTCTATGAGCGCGACAGCCCTGAAGACAGCTGACAAGGCCTCCGATTCGACATCACGGCCTTGGTGCCACCCGGCGGATGCCAGTACATCCTCGCCGCGTGTCATGAGCTGATGACGTCGATGCCGAGCCGCTCGAGCAGCGCCGAGCAGGAACGGCATACCTGAGCCGGGGAGCCGTGGTCGGGGTCGCCCTGGCTGCGAATCTTCTTCGCGACGAGGGCAGCCCCGGTGAAGTGGGATGCGGCCTCGTCGAGGGTTGTCGTCCCCCCGTCGGGGCGCTTACGGTCCAGCCCCCACAACTGGTCCGAGACCAAGGCGGACTCGGCGCAGTGCCCGACGAAGTACTCGCGGTTCTCCGTGGGGAGGGCGTCGAAGAAGTCCCGCACCGCAGGGTGAAGGTCAGGCAGTCCATCACCACCGAGATTGGTCTGACTGAAGATCTGGCCGTTGACGAGTAGTGAAGCCGCCACTCCGGGGACGAGGTCAGACAAAGTAGTTCTCCGCATCTTCCATCTCGCTACTCATGAGGCTCATCAGTGCCTCGTATTTTTCGCGCCCCAGATAGTAGGCTCCTGTGTGATGCGAAAAAAAGAATCGCCCGTTCGTGTCAATGAGCAGGGTGGAACCATCGTAGGTGTCGTACCCGACCGGGAAAAGCTGTACACCGAGGTCTGTGGCGAGTTCGGAGATTTCCTCGGCATCCCCTTTGAATACGAGATGCGGGGTAAATACGGCGAAATTCTCTGGTGCGGTATCGATGACCGCCCGAAGGAATGCATGCTCCCGAATGAAGGCGAGGGCGGGGGCAGAAGGTTCGATCTCCACGCCGTAGGAGCGATATCGCTCGACGACGGCCGAAACTGCTTCGGATGCCTCGTCTCCGACGTTGCGCCCCGGATGCCATCCGGCCTCTGACAGCCACGCATCCACTTCTTCTGCTGTGGAAAGAATTGACATATTTCCCTTGCCTATGTGTGTGCTGTGACGCCGACCAGCGGAAGAATTCTTGAACATGACCGGCAGGGCTCTTTGTAGTCCCCGTGCTTCTTGAGTCCGGTGGGAGAATCCTGCTCCCCGATCTGCAGGGAGTATGCGAGTGCGCCGCTCATGGCCCTGCGAATGTCGTCGGGTGTACTGATCTTTATGTTGTCTCTTTTCTCTATGCCGTGCAGACGGTCGGATATGAGTGCAACCTCGGCACATTTGCCATGCCCTGCGCCCGGGTTCTCGTTATCTGCTCGGATGTCTCTCTCCACCTGATCGACGACATTTTTGAGCGCCGGGTGGGTGTCGAGGAGCACTTGACCGTGCCGCTTGGTGGAGCTCGAGTGGCTCGTCAGAGTTCCCTCGTGCAGCAAAGCTCCTGCACATGATTTCACCAGGCGATCCTTGCCGGTCGGGTGATGGCCAGGTGCCTGTTTCTGGGCATCGTCCGCAAGTCCGCGCGTTTCCCGACGGAGGGCATCTCGCTGCTGTTCCGGGCTCAGGTGGCTCACGTCCAACGCGTCACGTCGGTGGTGCTTCATTTTACCGGCGCTCTTCCCGTGCCAGCCCGGCTGAGGACTTATCGGCTTCCCGTCGGGGTCTCCGCCGCCATTCCTGCCCCCTCTCCCTCCCCCTCCCCCTCCGCCTCCACCGCCCCCGCCGGAGCCGCTTTTGTCCTCGCCTACCCGGGCATGAATCTTCTGGACTCCGTCGCGGATGTCGTGGTCGGTGTCCTTGTGCGTCTTGGAACTCCTGGTGATGCCGTCGGGAACCGTCTTGCCGACGTGGTCGCCAAGATCACCCAGTGCCTTGCCGAGCTTCTCCACCACCCCCTCGATCGTGGTGTCGAGTACAGCGGTCAGGGAGTCCTTGCCCTTGGCCCGGCCGTGGTGCCCCTTGGCCTTGCCGAGCTTGCCGCCCGTCTTCTCGCGCATCGTGATCTGCACACCGGCCAGGTGCATCCCGGCCTTGCTGTGCGCATCGTGGTCGATCACCGGGCCACCGCGCGGACCCGGGCCACCGGACCCGCCAACCGAGTTGATCTGCAGCGCGTCCTTGCCCGCCTGTGCCGTTTGGCCTGGGTCGTAGCCTTCCTGCACACCCGCGACGTTCAGCGCCGTCTGGACCGCCAGATCCGCCACGATGTTCTCGATCGCGGCGACCGCCGGCTCGGTGAGCGTCGCGACGATCTCCGATACGGCGGCTTCAGCCATCTCCTTGAGGATCCGCTTGAAGGCGATACGGGTCGCCGCGATCTTCGCGCCGGCGAGCAGCGTCGACAGCCCGGCGGTCAGCGGTGCGAAGGCCAGGGTGATTCCCACCGTCGCGCACAGGTCAGCCAGTTCGGCCACGGCGGCTATCTTTCGGGCCACGATGATGTCCGCGACCCGGTCCAGCGCACCCGCGACGAGCCGCGCGGCCTTCGCCAGATCCTTGTGCTTGCCCTGCACCTTCGACCAGTGCTTGTCGAGCGCGGTCAGCGACTCGCTCTGCCCGGTCGCCAGAAGTTTCTGGATGTGCTGGTAGGCGGCGTACGCGTCGTCGTCCGCGTCGTCCCCGAACTCCCGCAGTGCGTCCGCCATGTCGCGGTAGGCGTCCTCGTCGACGTTCGGCCAGCCCACACCAACCACATCGAGCATCGTGTCGACGCCGTCAGGAATCGTGTACCCCACGATGCCTCAACCCCCGATATTCAGCAGATAACCGCGTTGTAGCAAGATCAATGAGCATGCCATGCGACGAGTTCGTAAGCCCAGGCAGTTCCCGGACACTCGACAAGTCGATAGGGCAATGGGATCAACACCATTGCGTCAGTTGGTCGAGCTGCTGCACAACCCCCTCCCTCGCCGACTCCCTGACGGGGGACGGCGGGGGCAGGCGCCGCGTCGTACTGCTGCGGTCCACGCCCCAGTGAGACGGCTCCGCCGGACGAGGACAAGACGGGCGGCGTCGCCGCGGCCCCATCGCTGCCGGCCGTTCACGAACTGGTCCTCGACCACCTGACCGGCCGCCGCCCCGGCCCCGCCGTCCTGGTCGTTTGCAACGCCCACCGACTGCTGACTACGCCTGCGTGAGAAGCTCGTGCTGCCCGACGTCGACCCCCGCGCAGTACGCGGCCTGAAGTTCTCCGCCGCCCTGCCGGAACGCCTCGCCGTCGCCACGGTGGCGGCCCGTCCGGCCGGCTTCGAGGGCGCCCGGTCCGCGCTGGGCGCGCCGGTGCGTTTCCAACACAGCACCTGACCGACCTGCCCAAGGAATCACCATGGCACCCCGCTTCGAGACAGCCCGTTTCCACTCCGAGTCCGGGCCGGCTTCCCTGTTCACCCGCGTGCGCCACATCCTGCGCGAGCCGACGCGGCTGAAGGCCCAGGGCGCTCACGTGATCGAGCGTCTCCAGCAGCGCAACGCGCCCGTCGAGGAGCTGACGGCGTTCGACCCGGACAACTGGGACCTGGTCTCGGCCGACGTACGCACCGATACCGGCAAGTGGGTCAAGTCGACCTGGCGGGTCCATGCGGATGGCCGGGACTGGTGGGTGGTGATCGGGCTGGGCAACGCACTGGTCACGGTGATCGAGGTGGATCCTTGGAGGCGCGGCCAGGGCGAGCGTGTCGTCACCGAGGGGCCGCTGCACGCACACGTCGAACGTGTCAATCAGGACCTCATGCGCGGCTGAGGGCCGCAGGCGCGGGGGGAAGCCCTGCCGTCCGGGTACTCCCCGATACGGCCCTCCGGCACCGAGCGTGCGTCAGAACTTCGGTTCCGGGCTCTGCGCGTGGACCAGGTCCGCCGCTTCCTCCTCCGTCTCCACCGAGGGCGGGGAGCCGGCCAGCGGCTGGTTGGCGGTCTCCTTCATGCAGGCCACCGCGATCACGCCGACCAGGGCCGCGGCCATCGCGTAGTACGCCGGCATGAGGTTCGAGCCGGTCCAGCTGATCAGGGCGGTGATCACCAGCGGGGTCGTGCCGCCGAAGATCGACGCCGAGAGGTTGTAGCCGACCGACAGGGAGCCGTAGCGCACGTTGGTCGGGAACAGGGCCGGGAGCGCGGCGGACATCGTGCCCAGCAGACAGACCAGGGAGAGGCCCAGCATCAGCATGCCGATGATGATCGCCGGGATGCTGCCCTGGCGGATCAGGAGGAAGGCCGGCAGTGACAGGAAGAGGAAGCCGAGCATGCCGGTCATCAGGAGCGGCTTGCGGCCGAAGCGGTCCGAGAGCTTGCCGAACCGGCTGATGATCAGCATCAGGAAGACCATGACGCCGAGCAGGATCAGCAGGCCGTGGGTCTCGCTGTAGCCGAGTTCGTCGGAGAGGTACGTCGGCATGTACGACAGCAGCATGTAGTCGGTGATGTTGTACGCGCCGACGAGGGCGATGCAGAGGATCAGCGTCGGCCAGTACTGGCGGAAGATCTTCGCGAGGTCGCCCTTGGCGGTGGCCTCGACGTGGTCGGCGGCCTCCGTGGCGTGGGCGGTGCCGCCCTCGAGCTTCTGGAAGGCGGGGGTCTCGTCCAGGCGGAGCCGCAGGTAGAGGCCTACGAGGCCGAGGGGGCCGGCGACGAGGAACGGGATGCGCCAGCCCCAGGACTCCATCTGGCCGGTGTCCAGGACGGCGTAGAGCAGGGTGACGAGTCCGGCGGCGCCGACGTATCCGGCCAGCGTGCCGAATTCGAGGAAGCTGCCGAAGAAGCCGCGGCGCTTGTCGGGGGCGTACTCGGCGATGAAGGTCGAGGCGCCGCCGTACTCACCGCCGGTGGAGAAGCCCTGGAGCATCCGGAAGAAGATCAGCAGGACCGCGGCCCAGACGCCGATGGTGTCGTGTGAGGGGATGAGGCCGATCGCGAAGGTGCCGACCGCCATGAGGATCATGGTGAGGGCCAGGACCTTCTTGCGGCCGATCTTGTCGCCCATGGGGCCGAAGAACATGCCGCCGAGAGGCCGGACGAGGAAGGCCACGGCGAAGGTCGCGAACGACGAGAGGAGCTGGGTGGTGTCGTTCCCGGAAGGGAAGAACACGTGCCCGATGGTGACGGCCAGGTAGGAGTAGATGCCGAAGTCGAACCACTCCATGGCGTTACCGAGCGACGCCGCCTTCACGGCACGCTTGACCGCCTGGTCGTCGGTGATGGTGATGTCCGTCCGACGGAGCCGGGGGTTCTGACGCTTCCGGATGGCCCGGAAGAGTGCCGGGTGGCGCTTGACCGCATCAGGGTCGGCCGCCTGGTGGGGGTCGGAGGCCGCCATGGCCGGTTCCTTTCGTCGAACGGTGTTCCAGGAAAGGCTTCTGCGCAGACATGGCGGTTGCAAACCGAATCAACGGGAGATTGCGACCTCGGTCACACGTTTTTCGGCCAGGACCCCCTGGATCGAGTCAGATCCCTAGGTCCTTGATGATCTTGGCGACGTGCCCGGTCGCCTTGACGTTGTAGAGGGCCTTCTCCACCTTGCCCTCCTCGTCGACCACGATCGTGGAGCGGATCACCCCTGTCACCACTTTGCCGTAGAGCTTCTTCTCGCCGAACGCGCCGTATGCCTCCAGGGTCTCCTTGGAGGGGTCGCCGACCAGTGTGACCTTGAGGTTCTCCTTCTCGCGGAACTTCGCGAGCTTCTCCGGCTTGTCGGGCGACACGCCGATGACGTCGTAGCCGGCGCCGGTCAGGAGCTCCAGGTTGTCGGTGAAGTCGCAGGCCTGCTTGGTGCAGCCTGGGGTAAGCGCGGCGGGGTAGAAGTAGACGATGACCTTGCGGCCCTTGTGGTCTGCGAGCGAGACATCGTTGCCGTCGGCGTCCGGAAGGGTGAAGGCGGGGGCGGTGTCGCCGGTCTGGAGTCGCTCGCTCATGTCTCTCCTCGAGTGGCACGTGTGCTGTGTGGCACCGAGCGTAATAGGGGGTGCCGCCGGGTGCGGGGGCGGCCGAGCTGACAGACTGTCGATGAAGGTTTACCCGAGACGACCACGGAGGCGGCGCAGTGTCGGATACCAGGACCCCTGCGCAGATCGAGGCGGACATCATCAGCAGGCGCGCGCAGCTTGCGGTGGTGCTGGACGAGATCGGGGTGCGGGTGCACCCGAAGACGATGATCGGTGACGCGAAGGCCAAGGTCGCGTCGACGGTGGACCGGACGGCGGGGCGTGCGTACGTCGCGGTGAATCGTTCGGTTTCGGACGTGAAGGCGCAGTTCGTCGCGGAGGACGGTTCGCCGCGGCTGGAGCGGGTGATTCCGGCCGCGTTGGTGGTGGTCGGTGCGGTGGCGTTGCTGACGGTGTCGACCTCCCGGTCGTCCGGGCCCTCGCGGTCCGGGTGGCGCAAGAGGCGCTGAGGGCGGTCTCCGTGCGGCCCCGGGCGTGTGGAGCGGTTCGGGGCAGGTAGGTTTCTGCGCGTGAGCGACAACGGCATGAGCAACACCGATGACAAGCTGCCGATCCGGATGCTGCACGACCGTGTGCTGGTCCGGTCGGATTCACCCGAGGGTGAGCGGCGGTCGGGCGGCGGGATCCTGATTCCGGCGACGGCGGCGGTCGGCCGGCGTCTGGCGTGGGCCGCGGTGGTCGCGGTCGGCCAGAACGTGCGGACCGTGGAGCCGGGTGACCGGGTGCTGTACGACCCCGAGGACCGTGCCGAGGTCGAGGTGCGGGGTGTGGCGTACGTGCTGATGCGTGAGCGGGATCTGCACGCGGTGGCGGCGGACCGGTTCGAGGGTTCGGTGGATTCGACGGGGCTGTATCTGTAGGCAGGTGTGGGTCGAGTGGGCCTGGTGACTGTGGTCACCAGGCCTTTTTGCTGTTCTGTGGGCTTGCTACGGTGGTGGGACCCCGACGAGACGCGCCGTACCGGGTTTCCGCAAAGACGACGCACCCGTGTTGGTCACGCGTTTCGCGTGTTTCGTCGTGGAGGTGCCGTCGTGGCGTGGGTTCTGCTGGTCGTGGCCGGTCTGCTGGAAGTGGGCTGGTCGATCGGGATGAAGTACACCGAGGGGTTCACGCGGCTGTGGCCGAGTGTGTTCACGGGCCTCGGGATCGTTGCCAGCATGATGCTGCTGTCGCAGGCGGCGAAGACGCTGCCGATCGGTACGGCGTACGGCGTGTGGGTGGGGATCGGTGCGGCCGGTGCGGCGGTGCTGGGCATGGTCGTGCTGAACGAGCCGGTGACCGCCGCCCGTATCTTCTTCGTCTGTCTGCTGCTGGTGGCGGTGGTGGGGTTGAAGGCGACGTCCGGTCACTGAGCTGTACGGCGACGGCGGCGCTCCCGGGTCCGGGAGCGCCGCCGTCGTGTGTTCAGGGGCGGGTGGGGCCTTGGGGGTCCTGCCCGTCCCTGTCGTGCGGGTCGGCCGGGGGGCCTGCGCCGGGGCGGACCGGTTCGCGGTGGGCGGGTTCCTTTCCGGGCCGGTGGGTGCCGGGGGCGCGGGCGTCGGTCCGGCGGTCCCGGCCGTCGGTGTGCGGGGGTGCGGCGGCGGGGTCGGTGGCGCGGGGCCCGTCGGGGGCGCGGGTCGCTTCCGAGGGGGAGTCGGGGGTGCGTGTTCCGCGTCGTTCCTCGCGGGAGTCCGCGGTGCCGGGTGCGTCGGTGTCCTCGCGGTCCCTCGGTTTCCGGGTGCCTCCGGCTTCCTCCGTGTCGTCGGGGTCCCCGCTCTCGTCCGGCTCTCCGCTCTCCTCGGGGTCGGGTTCCTCGGGGCCTTCGTCGGCCTCCAGGTCGAAGTCCTGTACGGGGCTGCCTTCCAGGGCGGCTCTGGTGTAGTCCGCCCAGGTCTCGGCGGGTGCGCCGCCGCCGTTCATGCGGGCGAGGCCGAGTGCGCCGTAGAGGGGTTTCTGTACGCCGGTCTCGGGGTCCTGGCCCATGACGGCGATGACGGTGGCGAGGTCTGGGGTGTAGCCGGCGAACCAGGCGGCCTTGTCCTCCTCGGCGGTGCCCGTCTTGCCGGCGGCGGGGCGGCCGGAGCCCTGGGCCGCGGTGCCGGTTCCGCCGTCGACGACGCTGCGCAGGACGGAGGTGGTGGTGTCGGCGGCTTCGCGGCTGACGGCGCGCCGGGTGGTCCTCTCGGGGAGGTCGAGTTCCTCGGCGTTCTTGCTGATCTCGGAGACGAGGGTGTGGGGGCGTTGCCTGCCGTGGTCGGCGAGGGTGGCGTAGGCGGAGGCCATGTCGACGACGCTGGCGGTGGCGGGGCCGAGTGCGATGGACGGTGAGGCGGTGAGGTCGGGGGTGTCCTGGGGGATGCCGAGGGCGATCGCGGTGTCCTTGACCTCCTGGGGGCCGACGTCCTGGGCCATCTGGGCGTAGACGGCGTTGACGGATTTGTCGGTGGCTTCGCGGACGGTGATGTGGCCGTAGTCGACGTCGTCCTCGTTGGCGGGGGAGTAGTCGGTGGAGCCGGTGGCGCTCTGGACGGTGCGTTCGTTGGTGCCGTCGTAGCGGGTGTTGGGGGTGATCGCGCGGTCCTTCTGGGTGGTGGACCCGTTGGCGAGGGCGGCGGCGAGGACGAACGGCTTGAAGGTGGATCCGACCTGGTAGTCGCGGCGGGTGGCGTTGTTGACGAACTGTCTGGTGTAGTCGACGCCGCCGTAGAGGGCGACGACGTGGCCGGTGCCGGGGTCGACGGAGGCGCCGCCGGCGCGGACGTTGCGGTCGGCGTCGCGTTCGTCGCTGGTTCGGGACAGGACGTTGTCCTTGACGGCTTCGACGAGGGCGTCCTGCTTCTTCTTCTGGAGGGTGGTGGTGATGCGGTAGCCGCCGGTGGCGAGGGTCTTCTCGTCGAGGATCTTGTTGGCGGCGAGGTAGTGGTCGACGGCCTGGACGATGTAGCCGCGCTGGCCGGAGAGCGCTGTGGCGGGCTTGGCCTTGCCGGGGACGGGGAAGGTCATGGCGTCGCGGTCGTCGGGGGTGAGCCAGTGGTGTTGGACCATGCCGTCGAGCACGTAGTCCCAGCGGGCGAGGATGGCCTTCTTGTTCTCGGGGTGGGCGACGACGTCGTTGGAGCTGGGGGCGTTGAGCAGGGAGGCGAGGTAGGCGCCTTCGCCTGCGCCGAGGTCTTCGACGTCCTTGCCGTAGTAGGCGTGGGAGGCGGCCTGGATGCCGTAGGCGTTGCGGCCGAAGTAGCTGGTGTTGAGGTAGCCCTCGAGGATCTCGTCCTTGCTCTGTTCGCGGTCGAGCTTGATGGAGATGAAGAATTCCTTGGCCTTGCGGACGACGGTCTGTTCCTGGCCGAGGTAGTAGTTCTTGACGTACTGCTGGGTGATGGTGGAGCCGCCCTGCCTGCCCTTGCCGGTGACGGTGTTCCAGCCGGCGCGGAGGGTGGCTTTGACGTCGATGGCGTCCTCGGAGTAGAAGTCCCGGTCCTCCGCGGCGAGTACGGCGTGCTGGATGGTGCGGGGGATGCGGCGGAGGGGGATGTTCTCGCGGTTGATCTCGCCGTCGCGGGCGATGACGGTCTTCCCGTCCGCGTACAGGTAGACGTTGGACTGGGCGGTCGCGCTGGCGTTCGCGGCTGGGATGTCGACGATCTGGTAGCCGGCGATGAATCCGCCGACGAGGAGCAGTGCGAGGAGGAGTACGCCGCCGAGGACCATGCGCCAGGTGGGGACGGCGCGTCGCCAGCCGGTGCGCTTGGGCCGCTTGGGGCGTTTCGTGCGCCCCTTGGAGTCCTTTGCGCCGTTCGGGTGCTGGGGGTCCGGGGTGGGGGCCGTGGCCGAGTGGTCTCGGGGGGCCCAGCCCTGGGAGCCCTGCTGACCAGGGTCTCCGCCGTCCTGCGGTGGCTCTTGGCTCATGACTGTGAGGCTCCTCGACTGCGGATGATTTTCCTATAGTGCACTTTTCGGGCGGATAACCCTCGGATCCCTTCGACGGAAATAGGGTCGCGGCGGCCGATGGGCCTCGACTAAGGTCGTGCGCTTTGGCGGAAAGAGGGGGGGAGCGAGGTGCGGCTCTATGCCGTGGTGGCGGCCGGGGGATTCCGGCGGTACACCACTTACCGGGTGGCCACGCTCGCGGGGGTGTTCACCAACACCGTCTTCGGTTTCATCATGGCGTACACCTACATCGCCCTGTGGGACGAGCGTCCGCACCTCGGCGGGTACGACATGTCGCAGGCGCTGACCTATGTGTGGCTGGGTCAGGCCCTGCTGATGACCTGCGCGATGATGGGCGGCGGCTTCGAGGACGAGCTGATGGAGCGGATCCGTACGGGCGACATCGCGGTCGACCTGTACCGGCCCGCCGACCTGCAGCTGTGGTGGATGGCGGGGGACCTGGGCCGGGCCGCGTTCCATCTGCTGGGGCGCGGGATCGTGCCGATGGTGCTGGGCGCCCTGGCCTTCGATCTGGCGCTGCCGGGCTCCCCGTGGACCTGGCTCGCCTTCCTGGTGTCGGTGGTGCTGGGGGTGGTGGTGAGCTTCGCGGTGCGCTTCCTCGTGGCGCTGTCGGCCTTCTGGCTGATGGACGGGGCCGGGGCGATGCAGATCGCCTGGCTGGCCGGGTTGTTCTTCTCGGGGATGCTGCTGCCGCTGAACCTGTTTCCCGGTGCGCTCGGTGAGGTGGCCCGCGCACTGCCGTGGTCGTCCCTGCTGCAGGTTCCGGCCGATGTGTTCCTCGGTACGTACGCGGGCTGGGACCTTGCGGGTGCGTACGCCTTCCAGGCCGGCTGGGCGGTGGTGCTGCTGCTCGCGGGACGGCTCCTGCAGTCGGTGGCGACGAGGAGGGTGGTGGTCCAGGGTGGCTGAGGTCCGGGTGGAGGGCGTCGTCGCGGCGGAGCAGGGCATCGTGTCCGCCGAGAGGTCGCGGCTGGTCGAGGGGGTGCGCGGGTACGGGCTGATCGTGGGGATGTGGCTGCGTTCGACGATGGCGTACCGCGCGTCGTTCGTGATGACGGCCGTGGGGAACTTCGTGGCGACGGGCTTCGACTTCGTCACGATCATGCTGATGTTCACGCACGTCGACGTGCTGGGCGGCTTCACGCTGCCGGAGGTCGCGCTGCTGTACGGCGCGTCGGCGACCGCGTTCGGGCTTGCCGACCTGGTGCTGGGGTCGATGGACCGGCTGGGGCGGCGGGTGCGGGACGGGACGCTGGACACGCTGCTGGTGCGTCCCGTGCCGGTGCTGGCGCAGGTGGCCGCCGACCGGTTCGCGCTGCGCAGGCTGGGGCGGATCACCCAGGGGCTGCTGGTACTGGGCTACGCGCTGCTGGTGCTGGACATCGAGTGGACGCCCCTGAAGGTGGCGATGCTGCCGATGATGGTGCTGAGCGGGGCGGCCGTCTTCGGGGCGGTGTTCGTGGTGGGGGCGGCGTTCCAGTTCTTCGCCCAGGACGCCTCCGAGGTGCAGAACGCGTTCACGTACGGCGGGACGACGCTGCTGCAGTATCCGCCGTCGGTGTTCGCGAAGGACCTGGTGCGTGGGGTGACGTTCGTGGTGCCGCTGGCGTTCGTGAGCTGGCTGCCGGCCCTGTACGTGCTGGGCCGGGACTATCCGCTGGATCTGCCGCGGTGGGTGGCGTTCCTGCCGCCGGTGGTGGCCGTGGGGTGCTGGGTGATCGCGGGGCTGGCGTGGCGGGTGGGACTGCGGGCGTACCGCAGTACGGGAAGCTGAGGAGTGGGCGTGGACGACATGGACTTCATCGAGCTCGACGGTGTCGAGAAGGTCTTCGACGTGCGTCGCAGGACGGGCTTCATGCGCCGTGAGCGGCGCGAGGTGCGGGCGGTGGACGGGATCAGTTTCCGGGTGCCGCGCGGTGAGATGGTCGGTTACATCGGGCCGAACGGGGCCGGCAAGTCGACGACGATCAAGATGCTGACGGGCATTCTCACGCCGAGCGGGGGCCGGCTGCGGGTCGCGGGCATCGACCCGACCCGGGAGCGTACGAAGCTCGCGCACCGGATCGGTGTGGTGTTCGGGCAGCGTACGACGCTGTGGTGGGACCTCCCGTTGCGTGATTCGTACCGGCTGATGCACCGGATGTACCGGATCCCGGACAGCCGGTTCCGGGAGAACATGGACCGGTGCGTCGAACTTCTGGATCTGGGCGCGTTGCTGGAGGTACCGGTGCGTCAGCTGTCCCTGGGGCAGCGGATGCGGGGGGACATCGCGGCGGCGCTGCTGCACGATCCGGAGGTTCTGTACCTGGACGAGCCGACGATCGGGCTCGACGTGGTGTCGAAGGCCAAGGTGCGTGGGTTCCTGCGGGACCTGAACGCGGAGCGTTCGACGACGGTGCTGCTGACGACGCACGACCTGACCGACATCGAGCAGCTGTGCAAGCGCGTGATGGTGATCGACCACGGGCGTCTGATGTACGACGGTGCGCTGGCCGGGCTGCACGAGGTGGGTGAGAGCGAGCGCACGCTGGTGGTGGACCTGGAGCGGGAACTGCCGCCGATCGAGCTGGGGTCGGAGCCCTCGGTGCGGGTGGTGAAGGTGGAGGGCCCCCGGCAGTGGCTGGCGTTCCCGGCCGCGGCGTCGGCCGCTCCGCTGGTGGCGCGTATCGCGGCGGACTATCCGCTGGTCGACCTTTCGGTGCGGGAGCCGGACATCGAGTCCGTCATCGCGAAGATGTACGTGTCGGATCCCGCCGCCTGAAGGCCATTCCCGGGAGGGAATTGCCGGTCTCCACCGCGCCCCGCAGGATCTGGTCCCGACGGAACCGCCGGGCAAGGAGACGAACATGGCCGAGACCGACCCGCAGCGACTGGCCGACCGCTACATCGCTCAATGGAATGTGCGCGACGCCGCAGAGCGCCGCGCGGCCGTCGAGGGACTCTGGGCCGAGGACGGCACCCACGTCCTTCACCCCCCTGCGGAGATGCGACGGACCGCCGCGGAACTCGGCTTCGACCACCCGACTCTGCGGGCCCGGGGACACGACGCCATCGAGATCCGCGTGGCGCGTAGCTACGAGCGGTTCGTCGAGGAGCAGGGATTGGTCTTCCGGGCGCGACCGGGCGCGACACGTCTCGAGGGCGTGGTCAGGATCGGCTGGGAGGTGGTGTCCGGGACCGGCGA
The DNA here is from genome assembly GCF_029428875.1 of Streptomyces sp. JH34. Taxonomy (NCBI): domain Bacteria; kingdom Bacillati; phylum Actinomycetota; class Actinomycetes; order Kitasatosporales; family Streptomycetaceae; genus Streptomyces; species Streptomyces sp. JH34. The sequence continues at coordinate 4,574,950 of NZ_JAJSOO010000001.1, forward strand.
CGTGGTGGGTGGTGGTTCGGACATGCTGGTACTCGACGACGACGGCCGTATCAAGGCCGATTACATGTTCCCGGGCTCGTGACCGGCGGCGGTGCGAGCCCTGGTCGCGGCTGCTGCTGAGAGAGCCTCGGCCGTCGCCGGGTCGGCCGGCAGGAACGCCTCCAGCTTCAGCTCGGCAAGCGTCACGTCGACGGCGGTGGCGAAGGTCGTCACCGTGGTCATCAGGCGCAGTTCGCCGTACGGGGACCGCAGGCGCAGTGGCACCGCGAAACCGAGCTGCCCGGCGGACTGCTCCAGCTCGGGAACGTATCCGGTGAGCTCGGCGCGCAACTCCTGGAGGTGGCCGAGGCGTACCAGGATGTGGCGCGCCCACTCGGCGAGGTTGAGTATGCGGCGGGCCAGGCCGTCGGGGTGCAGCGCCAGGCGGTACACGTTCGTTCCCGGGCCCACCAGCTCGGGGGCCGCGCCCTCGGTGATGACGTCGAACGCGGTGTTCGCGGCGATCAGGTCTCCGCTCCGGTCCACGACCAGCGCCGGATACGGCAGGTGCCCGCGGAGGATGTGGTCGATGGCCGTGCGCACGGGGGCCAGCACCGGATCGTCCAGCGAGCTCTCCGGGTAGACGGGCGCGTACCCGGCGGCCAGCAGCAGCTCGTTGCGTTCCCGCAGCGGCAGCTCCAGGGACTCGGCCAGGCGCACGACCATGTTCCGTCCCGGGACGGACCTGCCGGATTCGATGAAGCTGAGGTGGCGCTGGGTGGTGCCCGCCCGCAACGCCAGGTCGAGCTGGCTGACATGACGGCGGGTACGGCGTTCGCGAAGCGTGCGAGGGAAGTCCACCGGCCTGTTGTAACGGTGGCGGGGGGCCACGGGCCATTCCTTGCGGGGAATTGCCGCCACTCCTGCCGGAGGGAGCACGGCCGGCGTGGGCCGTCGGCGAATCCGTGATTCGTGACGGGACAACCCTTGGGCTCGTCCCGTGATTGCTCTATAGGGTGCGCCGTATGACAAGTGAGAACCCGGACATGCGTGCCTCCGACGCGGAACGCGAGCGGGTCGCCGAGACCCTGCGGGAGGCCGTGGCCGAGGGCCGGCTGGAGATGGACGAGTTCGAGCAGAGGCTCGACGCGGCGTTCAAGGCGCGTACGCACGGGGAGTTGGTGCCGCTCGTACGCGATCTTCCGGTGCCGGCCGGGCCGGTGGCCGGTGCGGTGGCCGGGCGGAAGGGATCGTCCGCCGGGTGGCCCGCGCGGATCGGTGGGGCCCCCACGTCCTCGGGGGCGTTCGCCTTCTGGGGCGGTTTCAGCCGTAAGGGCCGCTGGACGGTGGGGCCGAGGTTCACCGCGTTCGCGATGTGGGGCGGTGGGGAGATCGATCTGCGTGAGGCGCACTTCGCGGAGCGGGACGTCGTGATCCGCTGCTTCACGATCATGGGTGGTATGCAGGTGACGGTGCCACCGGACCTGAACGTCCAGGTCAACGGCCTCGGCATCATGGGTGGTTTCGGGGAGCACTCGAAGCTGGACGAGGAGCCGGAGCCCGCCCCGGACGCGCCCCGGGTGAGGATCACCGGGTTCGCGCTGATGGGCGGGGTCGGTGTGGAGCGCAAGCGGAGCAGGGCGGAGAAGCGGCGGCTCCAGGAACAGGAGCGGCTGCGGAAGCCGGACACGGGGGACGGGCGCGAGGAGCTCGGCTGATCCCGGCGGTGCGCGAAGGCCGGGCGCCCGCCGGGCCTTCGCGTCGTGCGTGGGTCAGAAGGCGTCCGCCTTCGGTGTCCCGTCGACGGCGCCGAGGTCGATGGCGCGGCCCAGGGTGCGGTAGCCGGCGTCGTTGAAGTGCAGCCGGTCGCCCGAGTCGTACTCGGGCAGGATCCGGTTGGGCGCGTACGGGTCGCGGACGGCCCGGTCGAAGTCGACGAACGCGTCGAAGATCCGGCCGGAGCGGATCTCCCTGTTGACCGCGAGGCGCACGTCGTTGCGCTCGGGCGACCAGGTCGCATAGCCCTGGAAGGGCGTCAGTGTCGCGCCGACGACCCGGAGGCCCTGGGCGTGCGCGCGCTCGGTGAGCGCGCGGAGCCCGGCGGTGATGCGCTCGGGGTCCGGTTCCTGCGGGAACTGCTGCACGTCGTTGATACCGAGCGCGATGACCACGGTCCTGGCTCCGGAGACGGACAGGACGTCCCGCTCGAAGCGGTGGGTGGCGCTCAGGCCGCCCAGGTTCTTCACACCGCTCAGCGCGAGCGGGCTGTCGCGCAGGAGGCGGTTGCCCGCTATGCCTTGGTTGGCGATCCCGTAGGCGTGCCGGAGGCGGTCGGAGAGGACGTCCGTCCAGCGGGCGTTGGCGTCGGTGGTGGAGCCGCTGCCGGCGGTGAGGGAGTCGCCGATCACGACGATCGCACCGGGCGAGGTCGTGTTCCGGACGTCGACGGCGGTCAGGTAGCGCCACCGGGTGGTGCTCCACGTGCCGTGGTCGTCGGCCAGGAAGGAGGTCTGGTGGGTGTTGGGGTGCTGGGTGACGGGCCCCGCGGCGTACGGGGTGCGGAAGGTGACCTCCAGGTCGGCGTCGGGTGCGACGGGCACGACGACGGGGTCGCTGACGACCTGCCGGCCCGCCGCGACGGTGACGGTGGGCCGCCCCTGGAAGGTCACCGGGCGGGTGTTGACGGCGGCCCGGTCGATGACGAGCGGTGCGGTGCCGAAGAGGTTGGACACGGTGATGCGGGCGGCGTCACCGCCGACACTGGTGTGCACGATGTTGCGGATGACGCGGCCGGGGTAGCCCCGTCCCGCGTCGGGCTCCGCACTGACGGGTGCACCGGTCCAGGTGGCGACCCAGGTGCCGGTGGAGTTGGCCGGTGCGGCGGGGTTGCGGGCCGCCGTGTGGCTCTGGGGTCCACTCAGCGGTGTCCGCCGCTCGTCGGTGATCAGCGATGTGCCGAACGCGACGGCGGTGGCGAGCGTCGCGGTGCCTGCTACGAGGGCGATGAGCAGGGCGTAGCCCTGGCGCCTGGGCATCTGCGGTGATTCTCCTTGCGGTGTTCGGCCCGGTGTCCGGGTTGCTCTCATGATGCGACAGGCCGCGGGGAACTCGACGTGCGGCCCGGGAGTAGGTGAGGTAGGGACAATGCGTACGGCACGGCGTGACGCGTACGCGGACGGGTGGAGCGGATGGAACAGGACGCGGGACAGGGAACGGCGCCCGGGACGGACGGCCCCGGGGCCGTCCGGCCGAGGCCGACGCTCGGCGGGTTCGCGTACACCGCCGCCGACGAGGAGAAGCGGCGCGGTGTGCGCCGTATGAAGACCACCGCCACGGGTCTGCTCCTGCTCGTCGCGCTCGTGTACGTCCTCGCCACCTGGGCGAAGAACGAGGGTGTGGGCGGCTGGCCGGGCTACGTCGCTGCGGCCGCCGAGGCCGGAATGGTGGGTGCGCTGGCGGACTGGTTCGCCGTCACGGCGCTCTTCCGGCGTCCGCTCGGCCTGCCCATCCCGCACACCGCCATCATTCCTACCAAGAAGGACCAGTTGGGGGAGTCACTCGGTTCCTTCGTGGGCGAGAATTTCCTCTCCGGAGACGTCGTTCGTGACCGAATTCACGCTCTGGGCGTCGGTTCGCGGCTCGGGACCTGGCTGGCGGAGCCCGAACACGCCGACCGGGTCACCGCCGAGCTGGCCACCGCGCTGCGCGGGGCGCTGACGGTCCTGCGGGACTCCGACGTGCAGGCGGTCGTCGGGGAGGCGATCACCCGGCGGGCGGACGCGGCGGAAGTGGGTCCGGGGATGGGGAAGATGCTGGAGAAGATCGTCTCGGACGGCGGTCACCGCAGGGTCGTCGACCTCGTCTGCGTACGGGCGCACGACTGGCTGGTCCTGCACGGGGACTCCGTGATGGACGCGGTGCAGGGCGGGGCGCCGGGGTGGACGCCGCGGTTCGTGGACAAGCGGGTGGGGGAGCGGGTCTACAAGGAACTGCTGCGCTTCGTCACGGAGATGCGGGACATGCCGGGCCATCCGGCGCGTGGATCGATCGACACGTTCCTGACGGACTTCGCCGCGGACCTCCAGACGGACACGGACACCCGGGCCCGGGTGGAGCGGCTGAAGTCGGAGATCCTGGGGCGTGGTGAGGTCCAGGACGTCATCGCGTCCGCCTGGTCGTCCGTCCGCTCGATGATCATCGCGGCGGCCGAGGACGAGCGGAGCGAGCTGCGGACGCGGGCGCGGTCGTCACTGATGTCCCTGGGCGCCAGGCTGGCCTCCGACGAGCGGCTGCAGGCCAAGCTGGAGGGCTGGCTGGAGGACGCGGCGGCGTATGTCGTCACGACCTACCGCACGGAGATCACCTCGCTGATCAGCGACACGGTGGCCGGCTGGGACGCGGACCAGACGTCGAAGAAGATCGAGGCGCACATCGGGCGTGACCTGCAGTTCATCCGGATCAACGGGACCGTGGTGGGCGCGCTGGCCGGGCTGGCGATCTATTCGGTGTCGCACGCGCTCGGGGGCTGACCGGGGGCATGTCCGTCCTGTCGTACGGGCACACCCCCGGGTCACGCGGGGAGTTGTCCTTCAGTACGCACCCCGCCGGTGTCCGATCCCCGGGGCCCGGACTTCTTCCCGCGGGGCCCCGTCCGGGGGCCCGGCCGGGACGCCGTGCCGGGGCTATCGCGCGCTGCGCCGGGTGACCGCCCAGGACGCGGCGGCGACCCCGCCCGCCACGGTGAACACGGCGGGCCAGGCGCCGACCTTCTTGGCCAGGGGGTGCGAGCCGGCGAAGGCGGCGACGTAGGCGACGGTGAGCCCGGTGGCGGCGCGGGCCCCGGCCTGCCGGTTCCACTCGTACGCCGCCACCGACCCGGCGGCGGCCAGGGCGACGCCGCCCAGCGGGCGCTTCCCGGTCCAGCGGGCGATTCCGTAACCGCCGAGGAGACCGCCCGCCGCCACTGCCGCTGCCGGGACCTTCGCCATTGCCGCCACCTTCGCTTTCCTGCCTGGTACGCCGGCGTGTCCGCCGTGGATCCGAGGATACGGTTCCGTGCCGGCGTGCCGGCCGGGGCACCCGTCAGTCGGTGCCGAACTCCATCGCGGCGCGGTCCAGCAGCTCGTCGTCGCCGGAGACCTCGCCGCGCGAGGCGATGGCCTGGGCGCCGCCTTCCGGCATGGCGCCGATCAGACCGGTCGCCGCCGCCTGGGCCGCGCCGATCAGGGACGGCTGGGCCGCGCCGACGAGGCCGAGGCCGGCGAACTGCTCCAGCCGGGCGCGCGAGTCGGCGATGTCGAGGTTGCGCATGGTGAGCTGGCCGATGCGGTCCACCGGGCCGAACGCCGAGTCCTCGGTGCGCTCCATCGACAGCTTGTCCGGGTGGTAGCTGAACGCGGGGCCGGTGGTGTTCAGGATCGAGTAGTCCTCGCCGCGCCGCAGCCGCAGCGTCACCTCGCCGGTGACGGCGGAGCCGACCCAGCGCTGCAGCGACTCGCGGACCATCAGCGCCTGCGGGTCCAGCCAGCGGCCCTCGTACATCAGCCGCCCGAGGCGCCGGCCCTCGCTGTGGTAGTGCGCGAGGGTGTCCTCGTTGTGAATCGCGTTGACGAGGCGCTCGTAGGCGGCGTGCAGGAGCGCGAGGCCGGGCGCCTCGTAGATGCCGCGGCTCTTCGCCTCGATGATGCGGTTCTCGATCTGGTCCGACATGCCCAGGCCGTGGCGGCCGCCGATGGCGTTGGCCTCCATCACCAGGTCGACGGCGGAGGCGAAGGGCTTGCCGTTGATCGTGACGGGGCGGCCCTGGTCGAAGCCGATCGTGACGTCCTCGGTGGCGATCTCGACCGAGGGGTCCCAGAACCGGACGCCCATGATCGGGTCGACGGTCTCCACGCCGGTGTCGAGGTGCTCCAGCGTCTTCGCCTCGTGGGTGGCGCCCCAGATGTTGGCGTCGGTGGAGTACGCCTTCTCGGTGCTGTCGCGGTAGGGCAGCCCGTGGGCCACCAGCCACTCCGACATCTCCTTGCGGCCGCCCAGCTCGGTGACGAAGTCGGCGTCGAGCCACGGCTTGTAGATGCGCAGGTGGGGGTTGGCGAGGAGGCCGTAGCGGTAGAACCGCTCGATGTCGTTGCCCTTGAAGGTGGAGCCGTCGCCCCAGATCTGCACGTCGTCCTCGAGCATCGCCCGCACCAGCAGGGTGCCGGTGACGGCGCGGCCGAGCGGGGTGGTGTTGAAGTAGGCACGGCCGCCCGAGCGGATGTGGAACGCGCCGCAGGCGAGTGCTGCCAGGCCCTCCTCGACCAGCGCCGCACGGCAGTCGACCAGGCGCGCGATCTCGGCACCGTAGGCCTTGGCGCGGCCGGGCACCGAGGCGATGTCGGGCTCGTCGTACTGGCCGATGTCGGCGGTGTAGGTGCACGGGACGGCACCCTTGTCGCGCATCCACGCGACCGCGACCGAGGTGTCGAGGCCGCCGGAGAAGGCGATGCCGACGCGCTCGCCGGTGGGCAGGGAGGTGAGGACCTTAGACATAGGAAGAGTATGCACTCGCTCGCATGTATATGCAAATGCCGTCATGGGGCCCCGATGACCGCACCCGCACCGGCCGCCGCCCCGCACCACCCACGCCTCGCCACCGGCGTCCTCGCCTTCTGCGGAGTCGTGGTCGCGATCATGCAGACGATCGTCGTCCCGCTGCCGACCTTCCTGGCCGCCGGCCGCCGGCCGCCCGCCTCCCCGGCCGCGAACCCGCCCTGCGCGCCGAGCTGATCGCGGGTCATCTCATCGGCCTGGGCGCCACCCTGAGCCTCCACCGCGAGGGGGCCGGCCCCCTCGCGACGCCCGAGCACCTCGCCGACCTGTACGCCCCCGCGTTGCAGGCTCTGGTGGCGGGCTGACCCACCGGCAGCGGTATGGTCCGACTCCGAAGCGACGAGGGGGGCCTCATGTTGATCCGTACCGGCCTGCGTGCCGTGATGCCGGCCGCCGCACTGGCGGCGTTCCTGGTGGGCTGCGGCGCGGCGAGCACCACAGACGGCCCGGGGGGTGGCGTCCCGTACGTGGACCCCTCCGCGGCGGTCGCGGCGGCGGCGGAGGCCGACAAGGCGTCCCCGATGGCCACGCCCTCACCGACGCCGGCACTCGTCATCCAGGAGGACCCGGACGCGCCGGAGCTCGTCCGCGACGCCTTCGCCGGGCTCCAGGCCACTTACCAGGACGGCTGCACCCCCGGGGACGGGAACTGCGCCTATTTCCTGGGCCGGGTCAACAGCGAACTGAACCGTCTCGACAGGGCGATGAAGGCCGACAAGAAGGGCCCGGGCCACTTCGAGGAGCCCGTCGCCTGGATCGGCACGCTGCGCACGACGCTGGACGGCGACGTGTCCACGCCCAATCTGGAGAAGCACCGCACCGAGCTGACCGGCACGCGGGACCGCGTCAACAGCTGGATGCAGGGCCACCCGGAGGACTACCGCTGACACCTGCGAAGGATCACACCCGCAGGACGTCGATGCCCAGGGCGGTGAACTCCTCGACGACGTCCTCGGGCGCGTCCCGGTCAGTGACCAGTACCGACACCGCGCTGGTCTCGCAGACCTGGGCGAAGGCGCGGCGGCCGAGCTTGGAGGAGTCGGCCACCACCACGACCGTGCCCGCGCACTCGGCGAGGGCACGGTTGGCACCGGCCTCGGACTCGTCGTGGGTGGCCGCACCGAACCGGGCGTGCACGGCGTCCACGCCGAGGATCGTGTAGTCCAGGGCGAGGGTGCGCAGGACGGAGTCGACCAGCGGGCCCACGAGTTCGTACGAGTTCGGCCGGGCGACCCCGCCGGTGACGACGATCTTCACCTGGGGTCGGACCGCCAGCTCGTTGGCGATGTTGATCGCGTTGGTCACCACGGTCAGCGCCACGCCGCCGCCCGGGGGCTCCGGCCGCAGCGCCAGCTCCCTGGCGACCTCGGATGTCGTGGTCCCGCCGTTGAGCCCCACCGTGGAGCCGGTCGGGATCAGCTCGGCCGCGGCCTTCGCGATGCGCTGCTTCTCGTCGGCCCTGCGCGCCGCCTTGTAGCGCAGCGGCAGGTCGTAGGCGACGGTGCTCGCGACGGCCCCGCCCCGGGTGCGCGTCAGCAGGTTCTGCCGGGCGAGCTCGTCCAGGTCGCGGCGGACGGTGGCCGCGGAACAGCCGAGCTGCTCGGCGGCTTCGAGCACGTCGATCTGGCCCTGGTCGCCGAGGATCTCCAGCAGCCGGGTCCATCGTGTGTGTGCCGCCACCTGGTCCTCCCCGGGGCCTCTCGTGCGGATCAGGCTGGGCTCGCACGCCCTGGCTCGCAGTGAACCCTATCGCCCGGGACGGGCCAGGACGTCCAGCAGGCGTGCCACCTCCGCGGCGACGGCGTCGCGCGCCGGCCCGAGGTGCTTGCGGGGGTCGGCCGCCTCGGTGCGCCCCGCTCGCGATGGCCTGCGCGTGTTCGATCTGCACGACGTTGAAGGCCCCGACGCCGGTCGCGTCGGTCCGTGCACCGTGGGTGATCTCGCCGGTGGATATGAGCGGCATGGGCGTCCTTCGCGGGTGCGGGCTGCGTGAACCCCGGCGAATGGTGCTCGAAGTTGCTCATTGATAGCTTGTTTGAAGCATGTTGGAAAAGAGCGGTTGCGCTGTCCGTGCGGTCGTGAAGGCGCGGCCCGCACGCTCTCGGTCCTCTCTCGCGCCGGTGGTTGGCTGATTAACTCCCCCTGACAGGGCGGACGTTGTACTTGGATGGCGATCACACACGGGTTCCACGACGACCTTGCGAGGGTTGATCCATGCCGAACGGAATCGTCCGACTCCACCGCTTCGGAGCGGCGTTGGTGATGAGCGGTCTCCTGTCCGCGCTGTCCGCCGTCCCCGCGACGGCGGCCGAACCGTCCGCCGCGCCGTCGGCGGCGACCTCGGTCGTCTCCTGGGGCGGGAACAACGACTGGGGCGAAGGAACGGTCCCGGCCGAGGCCCAGTCGGGCGTCGACGCGATCGCCGGCGGTTACTTCCACGGACTGGCCCTGAAGGACGGCCGGGTGCTGGGCTGGGGGGCGAACTTCGACGGTCAGCGGACGGTGCCCGCCGAGGCGCTGTCCGGCGTGGACGCGATCGCGGCGGGCAACGACCACAGCCTGGCGCTCAAGGACGGCGAGGTCATCGCCTGGGGCGGCAACGAGTACGGCCAGTCGACCGTGCCCGCCGAGGCCCGGTCCGGTGTCGACGCGATAGCGGCCGGGGCCTGGGTGAGTCTGGCGCTGAAGGACGGGAAGGTGATCGTGTTCGGGCAGCACAGCGCTGAACAGTCGACCGTGCCCGCCGAGGCCCAGTCGGGCGTCACCGCGCTGGACGGAGGCGTCTACACCGCGCTCGCCGTGAAGAACGGCGGGGTGATCGCCTGGGGCGACAACTACTTCGGCCAGACCACGGTGCCCGCGGAGGCGCTGTCCGGTGTGGACGACGTCGCCGCCGGCATCTTCCACAGCCTGGCGCTCAAGGGCGGCAAGGTCATCGCGTGGGGCGACAACCGTTACAAGCAGACCACCGTGCCCGTCGAGGCCCAGTCCGGAGTCTCGGCGATCTCCGCCGGCGAGTGGTACAGCCTGGCGCTGAAGAACGGCAAGGTCATCGCCTGGGGCAGCGGACGGACGGCTCCGAGCTCCGTGCAGTCGGGCGTCAGCTCCATCGAGGCGGGGCCGAACTCGGCCTACGCCCTGAAGGGCTGACGGAGCGCCCCGCAGGGGCCAGGGAGCAGAGCAGTCGCCTCCGGTGAACTGGAGGCGGCTGCTCTGCGGTGGTGGCGAGCGAGTAGCGGGCTACTCGCAGGCGACTCCGTCGCCGTCCCGGTCCAGGTGGGATCCGTATCCGGGATCCCCTCGGTGGATGGGGGCAGCCCCCGCGGCGCGCACGGCGGTGCAGTTGGCGTAGGAGGTGCTGCCACCGCCGGTGGAACCGCCGCCCGAGCTCCCGCCCGAGGATCCGCCGCTCGAACCCGACGATCCGTACGGCTCGCAGCCGACGCCGTCGCCGTCCCGGTCCAGGTGGGCGGCGTAACCGCGCTCACCGCGCCGGACTGGCGCAGCCCCGGCGGCCCGTGCGGCGTCGCAGTTCTCGTAGTACACGGACGGTTCGGCGGGCTTCGTGGCCTTCGCCTTGGGAGCCGGCGCGACCGTGGGCGTCGGGGTCGGCGTGGGCGTGGGCGTCGGGGTGGGTGTGGGAGTCGGCTCGGAGACGGTGATCCGTACGACGGCACTGTCATCCGCCGGGCCCTTGCTCCTGCCCTTCAGGGCCACCTCGTACGTGAACTCGTCCTCGCCCGCGTACCCGTCGGCCGGGGTGTAGGCGAAGGCGCTCCCTTCGACGGTGACGGTGCCGTGCGCGGCCGGGCTCTTCGTGGTCAGGGTGAAGTCGGCAGCCCCGTACGTGGCGAGGAGCGCGGCGTCGGTTCCGTCCTCCAGTTTCACGAGGTCGTTGGCGAGTGCCGCGATCGTGATCTCCTGCCCGGCCTCCGCGCCCGCCGTGTCGTCGGCGAGCGCGAGCGTCCGCTCCGCGGTGGGTGACGCCGTCGCGGCCGCGGGCTTCGCGTCCGGGCCCGTTCCCCCGTCGCTCCCGCATCCCGCCAGGACCAGTGCCAGGACCGCGGCCCCCGCCGACGTCGTCAGCCTGCCCCGTGTCGCGCGTGTGTTCATGTGCCCCCCAAGGTGCTCTGTGGTGCTGTGCAGCCGAGGGGATGCTCGCAGCGGCGGCCGGGCCGGACGGTGTCCTCCACGAAAAGGAGGCGAAATTGTGATGAAGATGTGGAGGAGGGGTGTGGGCGTCTTGGAGGTGGAGATCCTGCGGCCCGGCCGTCCGCGTGCCCCCGGTGCATCGGAGCACCCCGGGGTGGTTCAGTTCATGGCCTGCGTGCCGATGACGTCGAGCAGGGCGAGCCGGGCGGCGGCCTCGCTGCCCGGGGCGGCGGTGTAGGCGACGACCCGCAGGTCGCTGCCCGCGGCGACCAGGACGTCGCAGTCGAGGGTGAGCGCCCCGGCCTCCGGGTGGTTGACGGTCTTGGTGGCCGACTCGTGGGTGCCCACGATGCCCGAGTCCCACAGCTCGGCGAACACCGCTCCGGTCTCCCGCAGTTCCTTGACCAGGGAGCGCAGTCCCAGGTCGGCGGGGTAGCGGGCGGTCGCCGCCCTGAGGTCGGCGACCACGGCCGCCTCGAAGGCGGAGCGCTGCTCGGGGGTCTGGCTGATCCGGCCGTGGCGACCGGTGAAGTGCCGCCAGGCGATGTTGCGTTCGCGGCCGCGCAGTGCGGACGGATCGCCGAGCAGCGCCGCCCAGGAGGGGTTCCACTCGACGAGGTTCCACGCGGCGTCGTGGACGCTCAGCGGGGCACCGTTCAGCTGGTCGAGCAGCCTGCGGAGTCCGGGCGGGATATGGGTCGGGACGTGGCCGGGCCCGGGTTCGGGCTGTCCGGCGAGGAGGTACAGGTAGGTGCGTTCGTCCGCCGTCAGCCGCAGGGCGCGGGCCAGGGAGGCGAGGACCTGCGGCGAGGGGGACGTGGCCCGGCCCTGTTCGAGGCGGGTGATGTAGTCGACGGACAGGGCGGCGAGCTGGGCCAGCTCCTCGCGCCGGAGCCCTGCAGCCCGGCGGACCCCGCCGGCGGGCAGGCCGACCGTGGTGGGGGAGAGCCGGTCGCGCCAGCCGTGCAGGGCGTTGCCCAGGTCGTTGGTGCCAGGGCCTCTCGACCGGTTCCCGGCCGGGGCCCGGGGCGGTGACTCCTCGGATGCGCTCACCCCTCCAGTATCCGCGCGGGGCCGCCGCACAGCCTGGTACCGGCAGTCCACCCGATGCGGCGGGTACTCCCTGTGCCCCGGAGACACGAGGACGGTGGAGGCACGACCTCTTCCGACGGACACAGGAGCGCCGCCATGACCACCACCCTCATCACCGGAGCGAACAAGGGCCTCGGCTTCGAGACCGCCCGCCGCCTCGTCGAGGCGGGGCACACCGTCTACGCCGGGGCCCGTGACGCCGGGCGCGGCGAGGAGGCCGCGGCACGGCTCGGGGCGCGCTTCGTGCAACTCGACATCACCGACGAGGACTCCGTCGAGGCCGCCGCGGCCTTCGTGGAGAAGGACGCCGGCCGGCTGGACGTCCTGGTCAACAACGCGGGGATCAGCGGTGCCCGCAAGCCGGTGGGCGAGATGACCGGGACGGACATGCGCAACACCTACGAGACCAACGTCTTCGGCGCCGTACGTGTGACCAGGGCGTTCCTTCCGCTGCTGGAGGCGGGTCAGGCTCCGGTCGTCGTCAACGTGGCGAGCGGTCTCGGCTCACTGGCGGCGACGAATGACCCGAACCGCATCGAGTACACGGTGGCGGCGCTGGACTACAACTCGTCCAAGACCGCCCTGGTCATGGTGAATTCGCAGTACGCGAAGGCCTACCCCGGCATCAGGTTCAACGCCGTGGACCCCGGTTACACAGCCACCGACCTCAACGGTCACACCGGGCACAACACGGTCGAGGAGGGAGCGGACATCATCGTGCGCATGGCCCTGATCGGGGCGGACGGCCCGACCGGCGGGTTCTTCGACGCGGCCGGCCCCGCCGCCTGGTGAACCCGGTGCCCGGGCCGGGCCGGTATTTCGATGGCCGGGCGTCAGGGTGCGCCCGTACGGTGCGCGCATGACTACGCAGCTCCGCCTGGAGAAGGTGACCCCGGCCAACGTCCTCGACGCCTGCCGGCTGAAGGTCGCACCCGAGCAGGAACGGTTCGTCTCGCCGGTGGCCAGGTCCCTGGCCGAGGCCTACGCCGATCCCGGCACGGCCTGGCCCCGGCTGATCTTCGACGGCGAGCGGCTGGTCGGCTTCGTGATGGCCTTCTTCGACGTCCGGTTCGATCCCGCGGACCCGGAGGACCGGCCCCGCTCCGGACTCTGGCGCCTCGCCGTCGCCGCCGGGGAGCAGGGCCGTGGGTACGGCCGCTTCGCGGTGGGTGCGGTGTGCGAGGAGATCAGGCGGCGCGGCGGGAGCCGGGTGACGGTGACCTGGGGGGAGGGGGAGCACGGGCCGGAGGAGTTCTATCTGCGGCTCGGGTTCCGGAAGACCGGCGAGATGAGCGAGGACGAGGTCGTCGGCGAGCTGGACCTGCCCCGCGGGTGACCCGTCCCCGGTGATCCACATGCGGTCCGTGGCCGGGGGCGCGAGGATCGGGGATACGGGCGGTGGCCCGGTTCGCGCCAAGGCCCTCTCGGGCCGGTTCTCCCTTCCAGGCGCACCGGTCCGCCTCCCGGCCTGACGGTCAGGGGGGTCTGGAGGTGACGGATGCCACGGCCCCTGTGGACGGGAGCGATCAGCTTCGGGCTGGTCACCATCCCGATCAAGGTGGTGTCCGCCACCGAGAACCACTCGATCTCCTTCCACCAGTACCACCGCGAGGACATGGGCCGGATCCGCACCCGCAAGGTGTGCGAGCTCGACGGCGAGGTCCTGTCGCAGGAGGAGATCGGCAAGGGTTACGAGGTCGCCAAGGACCGGACCGTGCCCGTCACGGACGAGGAGCTCGACCGGATGCCGCTGCCCACGGCGAAGGCCATCGAGATCGTCGCGTTCGTCGAGGCCGACAGCATCGACCCCGTGCGGATCAGCGACAGCTACTACCTCGCTGTCGACGGCCAGGTCGCCGCGAAGCCGTACGCGCTGCTGCGGAAGGCACTGGAGCGCAGCGACAAGGTCGCCGTCGCGAAGTTCGCCTGGCACAACCGTGAGCGCCTCGGTCTGCTCCGGGTGCGGGAGGACGCGATCGTGCTCCACTCGATGCGCTGGCCGGACGAGATCCGCAGCCCGGAGACCCTCGCCCCGCGGGAGACCGAGCTGGACGAGGACGAGATCGAGCGTGCCGTGCAGCTCACCGACAGCATGGCCCTGGACGACATCTCCGGCTTCCGCGACCGCTACCGGGAGGCGCTGGAGGAACTGCTCGCGGCCAAGTCCGAGGGCAAGGCCCTTCCGGCTGCCGCGGGGGCCGAGGAGGAGGAACCGGGGAAGGTCATGGACCTGATGGCCGCCCTGAACGCGTCCGTGAAGGAGGCCAGGGAGACGCGGGGCGAGGACGCGACCGTGCACGAGATGACGCCGGGCAAGCCCCGCGCCCGGAAGAAGGCAGCCCCGGCGGGCAAGGAGACGGCGGCGAAGAGGACGGCGGGGAAGAAGGCGGCGGCGAAGAAGACCGCGTCGAAGAAGACGACGGCGGCGAGGAAGCAGCCGGCCGCGAAGACGGCCGCGAAGAAGCGCACCGCCTCCTGAGCGCCCCGGGGCCGGCGTGCGCCCCGGGGGAGGTCCGTCACCCGAGGTCGTCCGGGGCGAGGTCCGGCCGCAGCCGGTGCCAGGAGGGCTGCCGCAGCCGCCCCGCCTTCGTCCGGGTCGAGTAGCGCACCTCGCCGACGAGTCGGGGCAGCACCCACCGCGCACCGGCGACCGGGGGTTTCTCGTCGAACGGGCAGGTGTCGACGGCGGCGACGCGGAGCAGCCCGGCGAGCCGGGTCCTCTCGGCGTCGCTCCACCCGGTGCCGACGCTGCCCGCGTAGCGCAGGCCGCCCGGGTGCCGTTCACCGACCAGCAGCGCCCCCGGCAGACCGCCCAGCCGGCCCCGCCCGGGCACCCAGCCACCGACGACCACGTCCACCGTGTGGGCATGGCGGATCTTGATCCACGTACGGGCGCGGACCCCCGGCTCGTACACCGAGCTCAGCCGCTTCGCGACCAGCCCCTCGAGACCGGCCTCCCGCGTCATCGTCAGCGCCTGCTCGCCGTGCCCCACGACGACGGCGGGCGTCGACCAGTGCGGACCGTCCAGCCCGAGCCCTTCGAGCGCCGCCCGCCGCTCGGTCCAGGGCAGCCGGACGAGGTTCCGGTCGCCCAGGAACACGGCGTCGAACAGCACCAGGTGCGCCGGTACCCGCTGCGCCATGCGGGCGGCCTTCGCGGGCGACCCCGAGAGGCCCATGCGCGATTGCAGCCGCTCGAAGTCGCTGCGCCCCTGGTCGTCCAGCGCGACGATCTCACCGTCCAGTACCGCCGGCACGCCCCGGAGCGCGGGCCCGAGGGCGGCCAGGTCCGGATACGCCGGGGTGATGACGGCTCCCGACCTGGCCAGCAGCCTGAGCGAGCCGTCCCCCGGCAGATAGGCCATGGCACGCTGACCGTCCTGCTTCACCTCGTACGCCCACTGCTCGTCGACGGCGGCGGGCGGCAGACGACCGGGGGTGGCGAGCATCGGGGCGATCAGGGGCAGAGAGGCCATGGCCGCAGCCTCTCAGCAGTAACGTCACCGGGCCCGGAGACACCACGCCTACGCCGTCACGTCACGGGGCCCGGTGGCACCACCCCTACGCCGGGTCGACCGCACGGTAGGTGCACACGTGCACGCCCGTGCCGCTGATCGCCGTCGACACGAGTTCGAGGGGGCGCAGCGCACCGTCGCCGGGGAAGATCGTCTTGCCGCCGCCGACGATCACCGGCATGACCATCAGCCGCAGCTCGTCGGCCAGCCCCTCGCGCAGGAGGGTCCGCGCGAGCGTGGCGCTCCCCATGACCAGCAGGTCGCGGCCCTCGGCCGCGCGCAGCTCCCGGATACGGGTGAGGGCCGTCGCGCCCGGGACGAGGGTGGTGTGGGACCAGGTCAGTTCGTCCTCGCCCAGGGTGCCGGAGACGACGTGCTTGGGGATGGCGTTCATCCGGTCGGCGAAGGGGTCGCCCGCCCGCTCCGGCCACGCAGCGGCCATCGTCTGCCACGTACGGCGCCCGAAGAGCAGTGCGTCGGCGTCCTTCAGCGCGGTGTCGAACGCGCCGCCCACCACCTCGTCGAAGAAGGGGTGCGACCAGCCGCCCTGTGTGAAGCCGCCTTCGGTGTCCTCCTCGGGCCCGCCGGGGGCCTGTACGACGCCGTCCAGACTCATGAACTCACTGATGACGATGCGCATGATCCTCGGTCCTCTTTCCGCTCTGGTGTACGGCTGTGAAGACCGCCGCACACCGAGAAAGTAATCGGTGTGCGCTGTAGACGAGTTGGGGACACCGGAAATGCCGGGGACGGCTGTGCGCGGTCGTGGCAGCACCGTGACCGACGGCCTGTCCTCGCGCACCCTGGCCGAGATCACCCGGCTGGAGCTGAGCCGCGACCACCTCGCGCCCGGCGGGGTCAGCGAGGCCGTCCGCTGCTGGAAGGCACACGTGCGGCAGCCGCTGGGAGCGCTGTGGCGCGACGGTGTGCGACAGCTCAGGTGCCCGGGGCCGCAGGGGCCGTGAACCCGACGTCGGCGGAGCGGGCGGTGACATCGGCGTCCCTGCTGAGAGGCCACGCGGCGACCCGCGAGACCATGGCCGCGGGCACCACCGCGCTGATTCCGGGCTCCGCCGGTATGTCGTACGTCGCGTGGGCGTCGTACGGCAGGACCACGCGGTGTCCCAGCGCCACGGCCGTGCGCGCCGTCGCCTGGACGCACATCTCGGACATCAGGCCGCAGACGGCCAGTGACCGCACCCCGGACGAGGTCAACAGCCCCTCCAGGGACGTCTCCTGGAACGCGTCGTCGTGCGTCTTGCGGATCACCACGTCCCCGCGTCCCGCCTCGACGGGATGGTGGAGCTCCCAGCCGGCGGTGTGGGGCTCGTCGGCCGCCCCGGCGGGCCCGTCGTTCTGGACGTGCACGACGAGGGCCCCCGCCTCCCGTGCCCGAGCGATCATTTGCGCCGTCCGGTCCACCAGACGCGCCGCCTCGGGCAGCGCCCCGTCACCACGGACGAAGGCACGCTGGACGTCGACAACGATGAGGGCTTCGAGGTGAGTCGGGTGCGGATGGTCTGCTCGGGAGGTCATGCCGTCATCATGGCCCTCGGGTGGGGGCGTGGGACGTTTTTGGGGTGGCCCGTCGCGGGCGGGTGACCGTGGCGGCGGGGTCCGGGAAAAGGGCCGCCCGGCAGGGGTGCTGGCCCCTGCCGGGCGGTGCGACGAGCGGGTCAGGCCGTCGTGCAGGCGGTGCCGCTGAGCGTGAAGGCGGTCGGGGTCGTGTTGGTGGCTCCCCTGGTGCCGGTGAAGCCGACCGTGACCGAGCCGTTCGCGGCGATCTGGGCCGTGTACGCGGCGGGGGCGACACCGACCTCGGCCCCGCTCTGCGTGGGGGTGCCGCCCCACATGTTCGACACGGTCTGCCCGTCGGCGAAGCTGAAGCCGAGGTTCCATCCGTTGATGACGGCGGTACCGGTGTTACGGATGGTGATCTCACCCTGGAACCCGCCCGGCCACTCGCCGACCACGCGGTATCCGACGGAGCAGCCCACGCCCGGCGTGGGGGTGGTCCTGTCGGTGGTGACGCCCACCGTGGCGGACCGTGCCGAGCGGTTGCCGGCGGCGTCGCGGGCGTAGACGGCGAACGAGTACGCCGTCTCCGCGGTGAGGCCGGTCACGGTGACGGCGGTGGTGGTGGAGGAGGCGACGGAGGTCTCGGAGGCCCCGTTGACGCGGACGACGTCGTAACCGGCGATGGCAACGTTGTCGGTCGCGGCGGTCCAGGACAGGGTGGCCGAGGTGGCCGTCACCGCGGAGGCGGTCGGGGTCCCGGGGGCGGTCGGGGCCTGCGTGTCGCCCGGGGTGCCGCCACCGAAGACGGTCGCCTCCTCGGAGGTCTGGGCGATGCCGTTCGCGCCGTGGAAGACGCGCTCGCCCCAGGAGCTCAGCCGGCTCGGGTCGAAGTCGACGGCGAGGTCGAGGATCGGGTCGGTGTTGCCGCTCCAGGACCACGCCAGGTAGCCGAGGCCGAGCTGCTCGGCGGTGGCCATCATGGTGTCCTCGTCCGGGTCGCCCCACTGGTCTGCGGGGCCGCCGAACTCGCCGATGAGGAGGGGCAGTCCGGCGTCGACGAAGGCGTTCAGGTAGTCGGTGACCGCCTGGGCCGAGTTGTAGACGCTGTACATGTGGATCGAGAAGATCAGGTTGCCCGTGGTGTCGGCGTCGTACACGGCCTGGGCGTTGGCCCGCATGACGCCCTGCCAGTCCTGACCCCAGTTGGGCGCGTCCACCATGATCGTGTGGGCGAATCCCGCGCCGCGGAGCTTCTGCACCGCTGCGGTCGTCGGCGCGGTCCAGCCGGCGGGGTCGGTGTTGCCCCAGGGCTCGTTGCCGATGTTGACGATGACGTAGTCCTCCTGGCCGGCGAGGACGTCCTTGAGGCTGATCCAGTAGTCGGCCGCGTGGTCGAGGGTGCCCGCGGCGGCGTCCTCCCCGTAGCCGGTGGTGTCGTGCACCTCCAGCACGCAGATCAGCCGGTTGGTCCTGCAGTCGGCGATGATGCCCGCGACCTCGGCGGGGCCGTTGCGCGTCCAGCGGTGGCCGTCGGAGAGGACGACGCGGACGGTGTTCGCGCCGAAGGACTTGATGTCGGCCAGCGACTGCGTCTCGCCCGGGTACCAGGTGTGCGCGTGGTTGACGCCGCGCATGACGAAGTCGTTGCCGTTGCCCTCCAGCAGGCGGCCGTCGCTGATGTGCAGACCGGTCGCCGCTGCCTCAGCCTGCGCCGGCCGGGCCTGGGCGGCCGCCGGCCCGAGCGCGCTTAGCAGGACGACTCCGAGAAGGGCTGCCATGGCCCTGAGGAGGAGGGGTAAGGGGCTCGTTCGTGCCGTTTTCGTTGCTGATCTCACTGCGACTCCAGAAGTGGGTGCCGGGTGACGCACGCATCGGATGGGGACGTGGGAGCGCTCCCATAAAGCCATCTCGGCAGGGGCACGTCAAGAGATCGCGCATACTTCGGGGTCCTGCGCGGTGCGCTGCCCGCCCCGCGCCGACGGGTGCGGCGCGGGCAGGTCTCTCCGTTCGTTCGCGGGCTCCGGCACGGGTCACCCGCCCGGCGGTCCCTCGAGATCGGTTCCGGCGACGGCAGGCCGCGCGCCCGTGCCTCATGGACGCATTCTGCGGGGCTCCACCGACAGCCGACCGCACGGACGCCCGGCGCCCCGGGGCCCACGTGCAGTGCGGCCGGCTGACCTCCGCCGCTGCGACCGGTAGCGTCGCCACCATGGACGGACCACACCCGGATCAGGCCGCCTTGCTCGCCCGCGCGGACGGCCCCGTCACCCGGAGCCGGCTCGTCGCCGACCTGCGCGCGCTCGGGCTCGCCGAGGGCGACACCGTGATGTTCCATACGCGGATGTCCGCCATCGGATACGTGGTCGGTGGCCCCCCGACCCTCATCGGCGCCCTGGGCGAGGCCGTGGGGGAGCGGGGGACCCTGATGGTGACCTGCGGCTGGAACGACGCCCTGCCGTACGGCTTCTCCGACTGGCCGCGCCCCTGGCAGGACGCCGTACGGGCCGAACCCTTCGCGTACGACCCGGTGCTGAGCGAGGCGGACCACGACAACGGGCGTCTCCCGGAGGCACTGCGCCGGTGGCCGGGCGCGGTCCGCAGCCGGCACCCCGACGTCAGCGTGGCCGCGCTGGGTGCCGCGGCCGTCGAGCTGACGGCCGACCACCCGTGGGACGACCCGCACGGCCCCGGCAGTCCGTTCGCCCGGCTGGTCGCCCTGGGCGGCAGGGTGCTGATGCTGGGCGCACCGCTGGAGACCCTCACCCTGCTGCATCACGCGGAGGCGCTGTCCGACGTGCCGGGCAAGCGCTTCGTGGAGTACGAGCAGCCGGTCCTGGAAGGCGGGCGGCGGGTCTGGCGCCGGTTCCGCGACATCGACTCCTCTCAGGGCGCCTTCGACTACTCCTCCGTCACGCCCGCCGGCCAGGACTCGTTCGAGACGATCGTCCGGGACCTGCTGGCCACCGGCGCCGGTCGCCGGGGCAGGGTCGGCGCCGCCGACAGCCTGCTCTTCGAAGCGGGTGAGGTCGTGGAGTTCGGACTCACCTGGCTCAGGGGGAAGCTGGGTGACGACGACGGGTAGCCCGGGACCGGTGCACCTCAGGCCGCGGACCGCTCCACGGGGATCCACAGCTCGGCGTCCGCCCGGTCCCCGTCCGGGGAGAGCCGCACGCTCAGGATCTCGGGCCCCGGCCTGCTCCCGTACGGGTTGGACGGGAACCACTGCGTGAACACGTCGCGCCACAGGTACTGGAGGGACTGCGGGAACGGGCCGGAGTTCTCGAAGACGGCCCACTGACCGGCCGGGACGTCCAGGGCGTCCATGTCCTCGGGCACCTCGGCGCCGGTCACCGCCCCGTGGTAGTAGTCGAGTTCGGTCCCTTCGGCCCGGCTCGGGTCGAGCTGGTCGCTGACCCCGACGATCCCGGACGGCTCCTGGTCGGCCAGTGCGGCGATGCGGCGCATCACGTCGGGGCCGATGCCCCGGATGAAGTCCGCCATCGCCGGGTTCGCCCCTTCATGGACGAGTGGTACGCGGGCCTTCCTGCCGACCACGCGGAATGCGGCCTTGTCCACGATCCTGTATCGCATGCTGCTGGTCCCTTCGACGATGAGACGGAAGGACATCCGTTGCTGGGAGTGCAGTGCCGCACCCGTGCGCCGGGCCTCGCCCGGCCCCACACCGTGCACGGCGCGGAACGCGCGGGCGAAGGCCTCACCCGAGCCGTATCCGTAGCGCGTCGCGATGTCGAGCAGCGTCCGCTCACCGGCGAGCACCTCGGCGCCCGCCACGGTCAGCCGTCTGCGCCGTACGTACTCCGACAGCGGTAGGCCCGCCAGCGCGGAGAACATGCGCCGGAAGTGGTACTCCGACGTCATCGCGACGCGTGCCAGGCCGGCCACGTCGAGCGGCTGGTCGAGGTGGGACTCGATGTGCTCCATGGCCTGGTTCAGCCGTTCCAGCATTCCGGACTCCTTCCCCTGTCCTTCCTCACGGTAGGAGGGGCCCACCCCGCCTGACCCGACATCCTGTGCCCGGTGCGGTGGGGTCGGCGGGGCCCTGCGAGGGGGCCGCGCGAGCAGGCACCCGCGGCGATGCAGGTGGCGCCGACACCGTCCCCGACCGCGCGGCCGCACGGCGGGGCTCTCCTCGTCCCGGAGGACGACCGGGCTCCCCGCCTCGTGCCACGGCACCAGGCAGAAGTGACGGTAGGCGCACGACGCCGGGGACGTCCCGTTTCGCGAGTCTTGAGCAGTACCCCACATCGGATGCGGAGATCTCAGACTCGTGGCTACCTTCCTGTATCGCATGGGCCGCGCCGCCTTCCGGCGGCGCGGCCTCGTCGTCCTGCTGTGGGCGGTGCTC
The DNA here is from genome assembly GCF_029428875.1 of Streptomyces sp. JH34. Classification (NCBI taxonomy): domain Bacteria; kingdom Bacillati; phylum Actinomycetota; class Actinomycetes; order Kitasatosporales; family Streptomycetaceae; genus Streptomyces; species Streptomyces sp. JH34. Next base: position 4,596,163 of record NZ_JAJSOO010000001.1, read on the forward strand.
CTCGGCGCCGTCGGAGCGGGCGCCGCCCAGGCACCCGCCGGTGGCGACGACGGCACCTCCTTCATGCCGGGCATCGAGGCGCAGAAGGCCTTCGACCTCATCGGCGAGCGCTTCCCGGGCTCGGACGCCGACGGTGCCGACGCGCGGATCGTGTTCATCGCGCCCGAGGGGCAGAAGGTCACCGCGGCCGGCCCTCGCGCCGCCATCGACACACTGGTCGAGGAGGCCGCCGGCCAGTCGCAGGTCGCCCGCGCCGTCGGTCCCTTCCAGGCCGGAGCGGTGAGCGAGGACGCCTCGACGGCGTACGCGACGGTCAGCTACAAGGTCGCCGCGGGCGATCTCACCGACGCGGACAAGCAGGCGTTGGAGAGCGCCGTCGAAGAGGCCCGCGACGCGGGTCTCACCGTGGAGACGGGCGGAACCGCGCTCGCCACCCAGCCGGCCGCGGGCGGGGCGGGGGAGGCCGTCGGCATCGGACTCGCCGCCGTGGTCCTGCTGATCACCTTCGGTTCCGTCGCGGCGGCCGGGCTCCCCCTGCTCACCGCCGTCGTCGGCGTGGGGATCAGCATGTGCGCGATCCTCGCCCTCGGCAGCGCCTTCGGGCTGTCGATGACCACCGGCACGCTCGCCTCCATGCTCGGCCTCGCCGTCGGCATCGACTACGCCCTGCTCGTGGTGTCCCGCTACCGGGAGGAACGGGCGAACGGACACGAGCCCCGGGAGGCGGCGGGAGTCGCGACCGGCACGGCGGGGTCCGCCGTGGTCTTCGCCGGTCTCACGGTCGTCATCGCGCTGGCCGGGCTCTCCGTGATCGGCGTACCGATGCTCACGAAGATGGGCCTGTGCGCCGCGGGGGCCGTCGTCCTCGCTGTCCTCGTCGCGCTGACGCTGGTGCCCGCGCTGCTCGGGATGTGGCCGGACGCCGTCCTGTCCCGGAAGGCGCGGCGGCGACCGGCCGGCCGTTCCGCGGGGGCCGAGAGCAACGGCGGTACGAGGTGGGCCCGTTTCGTGCTGCGCCGCCCGGTGCCGGTGCTGCTGGCCGGCGTCGCGGGCCTGGGCGTGATCGCCCTGCCCGCCGCCGATCTGCAGATGGGTATGCCGGGCGCCGAGGCCAAGCCGGTCTCCTCGACGGAGCGCCGGGCCTACGACGCGCTCGCCGACGGGTTCGGCGCGGGCTTCAACGGCCCGCTGACGGTCGTCGCCGACGTCGAGGGCGCGGCCGATCCGAAGGCCGCCGCCGCGACGATCGCCGAGCAGATCAAGGGCACCGACGGTGTCGTGTCCGTGTCCCCGGCGCGGTTCAACCCCGCGGGCGACGCCGCGCTCCTCTCGGTCGTGCCGTCCACCGGGCCGAGCGACGAGACCACGAAGGACCTCGTGCAGACCATCCGGGCCGAGCGGCCCGCGCTGGAGGCGGAGACCGGGGCGACCTTCGAGGTCACCGGTTCGACCGCGATGAACATCGACGTCGCCCAGGCACTTCAGGACGCCCTCGTCCCGTACCTGATCGTGATCGTGCTCCTGTCGCTGGTGCTGCTGATGGTCGTCTTCCGCTCGGTGCTGGTGCCCGTCAAGGCCGCCTTCGGGTTCCTGCTGTCGGTGCTCGCGTCGCTCGGCGCGGTCGTCGCCGTCTTCCAGTGGGGCTGGGGCGCCGGACTGCTGGGCGTGGAGCAGGCCGGGCCGATCATGAGCCTGATGCCGATCTTCCTGGTGGGCATCGTGTTCGGACTGGCCATGGACTACGAGGTGTTCCTCGTCGCCCGGATGCGGGAGGCGTACGTCCACGGGGAGCGGCCGCCGCAGGCGGTGGTGACCGGCTTCCGGCACAGCGCCCGTGTCGTCACCGCCGCGGCGGTCATCATGATCGCGGTCTTCTCCGGGTTCGTCGGAGCCGGCGAGTCGATGATCAAGACGATCGGCTTCGGCCTCGCGGTCGCCGTGCTGTTCGACGCGTTCGTCGTCCGCATGGCGCTCGTGCCCGCCGTCCTCGCGCTGCTCGGGGACAAGGCCTGGTGGCTGCCCCGGTGGCTCGACCGGATCCTGCCCCACGTCGACGTCGAGGGGGCAGGTCTCACCCGGACCCCGGCCCCGCCCGCGCAGGACCCCACGGGCACCGGTACCCGCCCGCAGGAACCCGCCCGCACCTGAGCGGGCCCGCGCCCGGCGGACCGCGGAGCCGTCTTCGGCGGCTCCGCGGTCCGTGTCTGTCACGATGGCCGCACCTGGACATGACCCCGGAGAGCACACGATGAGCACCACCTGGCAGCGCCGGGCGACGAGCAGCCCCCGCACCACCGAGGCCGCGAAGATCGTGCTGGTGTTCGTGACCGCCGTGGGCGGAGGCCTCCTCAGCCACTGGACGATGCCGGGCTCGCGCTCCCTGTGGCCCGTGGTCGTCCTCTCCGCCGTCGGCGCCGCGGCGCTGATCCGGCGCCGTCGTCACCCTCTTCCGGTCCTCGCGCTGACCACCCTGTGCGCCGTCACCGAGGGCACCATGGGCTACCTGATGACGCCCCTCCTGTTCAGCCCGCTGCTGACCGCGCAGTACACCACCAACCTGCGGGTCAACCGTGTGACCGCCTGGAGCACGGCGGTCGCGGCGGCGGCGGCCACGATCGTGTCCGTCGTCGGGCACAGCGAACTCCACAGCGGCTGGATCATCGGCGTCGTCAACCCGGCGGCCTGGATCCTGCTCTCCGCCGCGCTCGGGAGCTACGTGCGCGTCCGTCGCGACTACGCCGCGGCGCGCACCGAGCACGCGGCCCGCGAACGCGAGGAGGAGGCGCGGCACCGCGTCGTCCAGGAGCGCATGCGCATCGCGCGGGAACTCCACGACGTCGTCGCCCATCACCTCGCCCTGGCCAACGCGCAGGCGGGTACCGCCGCCCACCTGGCGCGGACCGATCCGGAACAGGCGTACGCGATCCTGGACAAGCTCTCCGGGACCACGGCCGCCGCTCTGCGTGAACTCAAGTCCACCGTGGGCCTGTTGCGTCAGGACAGCGATGCCGACACCGACGACGGTCTGGCTCCCGCACCCGGTCTGGAACAACTGCCCCACCTCGTGGCCGCCTGCGCGACGGCCGGCCTGGAGGTCTCCGTCGCCGTGGAGGGAGAGCCGCAGCCCCTGCCGCCGGGCCTCGACCTGACGGCGTACCGGATCGTCCAGGAAGCCCTGACCAACGTCACCAAGCACGCCGTCACCCGAACGGCCCGGGTACGGCTGGGGTACACCCCCCGTCTTCTGACCGTCACGGTCGCCAACGGCACCGCCCCCGCCGCCCGCCCCGCGGACCGGCCCGGCCCGGGTCACGGCTTCGGGCTCCTCGGGATGCGCGAGCGGGCCCTCGCCGCCGGTGGCACCTTCCACGCCGGGCCGCTCCCCGACGGCGGGTTCGACGTGACCTGCACCCTGCCCCTGGACGGTTCACTCCCCCCGGACACCCACGACGAAAGCACCGCCTCATGACCATCCGTGTCCTGCTCGCCGACGACCAGGCCCTGCTGCGGGCGACGTTCCGCATCCTCATCGACTCGGACCCCGGCATGACCGTGGTCGCCGAGGCCGCCGACGGCCGGGAGGCGATCGACCTGGCCCGTGAACTCGGTCCCGACGTGGTCCTCATGGACATCCGCATGCCGGGCACCGACGGTCTGGCCGCCACCACCGACATCTGCTCCCGGCCCGAACTGGCGGCCACCCGCGTCCTGATCCTCACCACCTTCGAGAACGACCAGAACGTCGCCGAGGCCCTGCGCGCCGGTGCCAGCGGCTTCCTCGGCAAGGACGTCGGAGCGGACGTCCTGCTGACCGGCATCCGCACCGTGGCCGCGGGTGACTCCCTGCTCTCCCCCACGGCGACCCGCGCGCTCATCACCCGCTTCCTCGCCACCCCCGACGACACGCCGCTCGCCCCGCCCGAGGGCCTGGCCGCTCTCACGGAGCGCGAACGCGAGGTCATGGCGCTGGCGGCCCACGGGAAGTCCAACGCCGACATCGCCGACCGGCTCGTCGTCAGCCCGCTGACGGTCCGCAGCCACATCCAGCGCGCCATGAACAAGCTCCACGCCCGCGACCGTGCCCAGCTCGTCGTCGTCGCCTACCAGAGCGGGCTGGTCCAGCCCCGCCCCTACGGCGGCTGACGCGGCTGCCGAGACCGGTGAACGGCTGGCTGGTCAGGGCGAGTTGAGCATGTCCCTGAGCCCGGCGGCGAAGGCGCGGACGTCCTCCTCGGTGGGGCGGGCGACGGACGCCTCGGGTGCGGTGTCCCCGCCCGGGCGGCGGCACGGGCGGCAGAGACCGTCGGGGAGGGCTTCCGGGCGGCCCGGGGTGCCGCACCGGGTGCACTCCAGCATCACGCGGTGTACGGGCGCGCCAGGGCGGGGAGGTGTCGGTGCGGTGGGCGCGTGCGGCGGGATCTTGTCGGCGAGGCGGCGGCGGACCAGGCCGACGGGGAAGTCGACCCGGTCGGGGAGTCCGGCGGTCAGGGCCTGCGTGAGGTAGTCCGTGTCGACGCCACGGGCGAGCCACTCGGCCGCCTTGGCCTCCAGGGCGGCGCAGTCGGCGGCGGACAGGGCCAGGCGGGAGTCGACCCGGCCGAGCCGCGCCAGCGCGAGATAGGCGGGGGAGGGGGCCTCGCGGCCCTCGCCGCTTCCCGGGGCCCGCTGCTGCGGCACGGTGTGCGCGGCGGGGGCGACAGGCGCGGCGGGCGCCGGGGCTGCGGGCGGCACCGGCGGGGGCGTGGGCTCGGCGTGCACCGGCTCAGCGTCCTCCACGGCGACCAAGGGAGGCGTGGGCGCGGGGGCAGGGGCGATCGCGGGCGCGGCGGCCAGGGTGGCGGTGACCTCGGTGGCGGCCCACCACTCGTTGTCGCGGGCCGTGCGTGACCAGAACGTCCGGGACACCCAGCGCACTTGGCCCGACTCGCCGACGAGGCACCGCACTCGGCGCAGATGCCCGGCGGCGGCCAGAGCCCTGAGGGCGGAGCCGACGGCCTGCTGACCGTAGAGCGGCAGCTGCTTGGCGAGGCTCTTGACGTCCATGGAGGCGCCGTCGGGCAGTTGGTCGACGAACCCGGCGACGTACCGCTCGCGGGCGGGCAGCAGGGAGAAGTCAACGGCGCTGCGCGGGCGTTGGTCCGGCATGGAGCGCTTGCCGTAGCCGGACTTGGCCATCGGGTACGGGCGCGAGGATGCGGGGGCGCGCAGGGCGGGGCTACTGTGCTGAACAGCCACGGGATCGTCGTCCTTCGATCTTGCGGTGAGACCCCGGCCCGGTGCGACCAACACCTCGTCGGGGTCGTTCTGTTCTCGCACCGTAGGCAGTCGCCACGCTCCGCCGCAAGTTGGTCACGATTAGTCATACTTGCTGGCCGTGACGGGTCGGGGAGGGTGGGGAGGTTTTCCCGAAACCCTTCTTTTCCCTACCGGTTGAAGGCATCGCTCGAATCCCGGACCTCGGATCCCGGCGCCCGGGTCCCGAAGCTCGGGTGCCGGGCGGAACACCTCATTCCGGGCCCCGGACGAGTGAACCTCCTCGGGGCGGAGCTCGGATCCCGGGACCCGAGCTCCGAGCGCCGGGGCGGGCGGCCGGTTCCGCGGAGCGGCACGTCCCCGGGAGGGCGCGGGTCGGCCGGTTCCGCGGAGCGGCACGTCCGGGGAAGGCGCGCCGTGCGACCTCGCGGAAACCGGTGGAGACGTGCATCCGGAAGGTCTACGGTTGCCGGGTCGTAGATCCGTACGTTCGAACGAGGTGTTTTTGATGACGGTCCGATCCGCGGCGGTCGACTCCGGTCGGCTGTCCTCCGAAGACGCCATGACCTCATCGAACCGAAGGAACACCTCTCGTGGATCTTCCACGCATTTTCACCGTTCGCGAAAGTAGCCACCGCATCCACAACCCGTTCACCCCTGGCAAGCTCGCCGCCCTGGGCCAGGCGCTGCACCTGGCGCCCCGGACCCGTGTGCTCGATCTCGCCAGTGGATCGGGCGAGATGCTGTGCACCTGGGCCCGTGACCACGGTGTCACCGGGACGGGGGTGGACATCAGCACGGTGTTCACCGAGCAGGCCCGCGCCCGCGCCGCCGAACTCGGTGTCGCGGACCAGGTCAGCTTCGTACACGGCGACGCCGTCGGCCATGTCTCGGACGAGCCGGTCGATCTCGCCGCCTGCCTCGGCGCGACCTGGATCGGAAACGGCGCGGCCGGCACGATCGAGCTGCTCGGCAGGAGTCTGCGCCCCGGCGGCCTGATGCTGATCGGCGAGCCCTACTGGCGCCGGGAGGTGCCGGACGAGGAGACCGCCCGGGCCTGCCACGCCGGCAGCAAGGCCGAGTTCCGGCTGCTTCCGGAGCTGGTCGAGCAGTTCGGCGACCTCGGGTACGACGTCGTGGAGATGGTGCTGGCCGACGGGCACAGCTGGGACCGCTACCAGGCGGCTCAGTGGCTCAACCTCCGCCGCTGGCTCGACCGGAATCCCGATGACGAGCTGGCCGCGGAGGTGCGCTCCGAGCTCACCACCGAACCCGCGCGCTACACGCGGTACCAGCGCGAATACCTCGGCTGGGGGGTCTTCGCACTGATGGCCCGCTGACGGCCTGATCGACGCGGGTCCGGGCGGTGTATGCCGCCCGGACCCGCACCCTTTTCCCCGGCTCGCCCTCAGCGCAGCGACTCGGGCAGGTCCTCCCGGTGGACGATGCCCAGGCGCTGTGTGGCCCGGGTCAACGCCACGTACAGGTCGCTCGTCCCGAAGCGTCCGGGCTCCACGACCAGGACGTGGTCGAATTCGAGCCCCTTGGCCTCGCGCGGGCCGAGCAGCACCACGGGACGGGTGAGGTCGGGTTCGGCGCCGGCCGTGATCCCGTCGAGCGGTGCCGCGATCTCCTCGTGCAGTTCCCGCGGCGCGATCACCGCGAGACGCCCCTCCTCGGGCGTCAGCTCCTCGACGGCCCGGACCACCGCGCCCGCGAGATCCGCGCCGGCGTCCCGCGTCCACGGCGCCTCACCGGTGGAGCGCACCGAGCCGGGCGGCTCGAACGACGGGTCCTGGGCGCGCACGACCTTCGCCGCCAGGTCCATGATCTCGGCGGGCGTACGGTAGTTGACCCCCAGCCGCACATGCTCGAAGCGGTCACCGACGTACGGCTCCAGGATCCGGTCCCACGAGCCGATGCCCGCCTCCTCCGAGGTCTGCGCAGGGGCACCCACCAGGGTCAGCGACCGGGTCGGTGACCGGCGCATCAGCAGCCGCCAGGCCATCGGCGACAGCTCCTGCGCCTCGTCGACGATGATGTGGCCGAACGCCCAGGTCCGGTCGGCCGCGGCACGCTCGGCGGCGCTCCGGTGGTCGGCCTCCTCCTGCCGCTCCGCCATCCGCTCGGCGTCGATGATGTCGTGCGCGGCGAGGACCTCCGAGTCCTCCTCGTCCTCGAACTCGTAGGTCTCCGAGCCCCGGGACAGATCCAGCACACCCTGCGCGTAGGCGACCCGCTCCTGGCGCTCCGCCTCGGCGGCGGCCCGCGCGGCGCTGTCGTCGTCGCCGAGCAGCTCGGCCGCCTCGTCGAGCAGCGGAACGTCGGCCGGGGTCCACTCCCCGTCGCCGGGGGCGCGCCGGATGGCCTCGGCGTCCTCGTCGGGTACGTACACCGGCTCGTCCAGGTAGTCGGCGAGGAACCCCTCGGGGGTGAGCAGCGGCCACAGTCCGCCGACGGCCGCGTGCACCTCCTCGCTCGTGGCGACGCTCTTGCCGAGCTGGGCGACGTCGTCCGGGCCGAGGAAGTTGGGGCCGCCGTACGGGTCCGCGCCGATGCGTTCGGTCAGTTGCTTCGTGAGGGCGTCGATGACGTGGAACGTGAAGTACGGCCGGGCCAGGTTGTGCGGCAACCGGGTCTCGCGGGCCGCCTGCCGTGCCTCGTAGGCGATCTCCCAGTCCAGGACGAGGTCACCGTCGTCGTGCGGGACGATCAGCGGCGCGCCGGGCTCGGGCAGCGCCTGCCGATCGCGCACGGCGAGGGCCAGCGCCTCGGCCATGCCCGCACCGCCCTTGACCGCCGCCGCGCGGGGGGTGTCGGTGCCGCGGGCGTGGACGCCCGGGAAGAGTTCCGCCTGCGTGGCGAGCATGACTCCGGTCTCACCGAGCGCGGGCAGTACCTCGCCGATGTAGCGCAGGAAGGCCGGGTTGGGGCCCACGACCAGGACCGCGCGCTTGGCCAGGAGCTCCCGGTGCTCGTACAGCAGGAAGGCCGCCCGGTGCAGGGCGACCGCCGTCTTGCCGGTGCCGGGCCCTCCCTCGACGACGAGGACACCGCGGTGCGGGGCACGGATGATGCGGTCCTGCTCGGCCTGGATGGTCCGCACGATGTCGCCCATGCGGCCGGTGCGGGCGGAGCTCAGGGCGGCGAGCAGCACGGCGTCGCCGCTCGGGTCCTCGAAGCCGGTGCGTTCGCGGTCCCCGAGGTCGAGGATCTCGTCGTGCAGCTCGGTCACCGCGCGGCCCTCGGTGGTGAGGTGTCTGCGCCGGCGCAGCCCCATGGGCGTGTGCCCGGTGGCGAGGTAGAAGGGCCGTGCCACCGGTGCACGCCAGTCGATCAGCAGGGGCGTGTGTTCGGTGTCGTCCTCGCGGATACCGATCCGGCCGATGTGGTGCGCGGCGCCGTCGCGAAGATCGATCCGGCCGAAGCACAGCGAGCCGTCCACCGCGTTCAGGGCGGCGAGCAGGCCGGAACGCTCGGCGACGAGCACATCGCGTTCGAGCCGGGCCTGCAAGCCGTTCCCCACCGGGGTCAACGCGTCCTCGATGCGCTGAGCGGTGTCCCCGCGCAGCGCGTCGACACGGTCGTAGAGCCGGTCGATGAATTCCTGCTCCTTCTGCAATTCGACGTTTTCGCGAGTTGACAAAATCGCTCCCTGCCGGATATGGTGTTTCTAGTGGCCCCCTTTGAGGGGCCTTTTCTGTGGGTGCACAGAACGACCCAATATACGTGAGGAAATCCCCGGTCCGCAATTACGGCCGGGGATTTGTCGTGTTCGACGGCTCCTGGATCTCACTCCTGGCTCGCAGCGGCCCAACTGGCCGGTGATCCATGGGATTTGCCATGTCTGCATGGTCGGCGCGGCGCTAGAGTGAGACGGTGCCCACTCTTCCGGAAGACCCGTCCTCGCTGATCAGCGAAGACGACCGCGACGGTGCCACGCGGCGCCTCCAGGAGGCCTACGCCGAAGGGCACATCTCCCACCAGGCACTCGACGAGGGCCTCCATCAGGTGCTCTCCGCCAGGACGAACAGCGAGCTGGCGGCGCCCCTGGCCTCGCTGCCGGCGGAGAAGGCGCCCACCACCTCCACGATCGCGGCCGCCTCCGGGCGGATCCGGCGGCGCGGCGCGTGGCAGGTGCCGCGGATCCTCAAAGTCGCGTCCGAATTCGGAAAGGTGCACCTCGACCTTTCCCGGGCGGTCATCGAGTATCCCGAGGTGGACATCGAATTGCAGCTCGGCACCGGCAGGGCGAAGATCACGGTGCCTCGCGACGCGGTCGTCGATGTCGGCGATCTGCACACCGGATGGAAAGACGTCCGCTATCGATTCCGGCCGCCCTCCCGGCCCGGTGGGCCGAGGATCCGGATCACCGGGGCCATGGGGTTCGGGCGGTTGCGGATCCGCCACGCGCGGCGTTGAGGTCCCACGCCGGCACCGGGACCACCGGGCCCGCGGCTTCTCCCGACCGCTCGGCTGCCGCGCCCACGGGGTGCCGTATGTCATGGACCTGCATTACAGGTGTCATGCACGTCCGATGACAGAGCGCACTGCCCCCGGCCCCGTATCGCCGGGAGTGTGGAGTGTATGAACCCCGTCATCGAAACCGTCGGACTGAAACGGAGCTATCGCGACTTCGACGCCGTACGCGGCATCGACTTCTCGGTCGCTCGCGGAGAGCTGTTCGCCCTGCTGGGCACCAACGGCGCCGGTAAGACCTCGACACTCGAACTCCTCGAAGGCCAGGCCACCCCCACCGGCGGATCCGTCCGGGTGCTGGGGCACGACCCGTACCGTGACCGGTCGGCGGTGCGGCACCGCATCGGCGTCATGCTGCAGGAAGGCGGCTTCCCGCCGGAGCTGACGGTCCTGGAGACCGTGCGGATGTGGGCGGGCTGCACCAGCGGCGCACGCCCCGCCGACGAGGCCCTCGAACTGACCAACCTGTCCGACCGGCGCAAGGTCCGGGTCAAGCAGCTCTCCGGTGGCGAACGCCGGCGCCTCGACCTCTCGCTGGCCCTCCTCGGACGCCCCGAGGTGCTCTTCCTCGACGAGCCGACCACCGGCCTCGACGCGCAGTCCCGCCGGGACACCTGGGAACTGATCCGCGAACTGAAGCTCCAGGGCACGACCGTGCTCCTCACCACGCACTACCTGGAGGAGGCCGAACAGCTCGCCGACCGGCTGGCGATCATGCACCAGGGGCTCATCGCCACCACCGGGCGTGTGGCCGACGTGGTGGCCGAACGGCCCGCCCGGATCAGCTTCCGGCTGCCCGAGGACCGCCTCCTCGGTGAGCTCCCCCCGCTCCCGGCCATGGGCGTGACCCGGCACGAGACCGTGGGCGGGACGGTCCGCCTGGAGACCAGGGACCTCCAGCGCACAGCCACCGAACTGCTCACCTGGGCCCACCACACCGGCGTCACGCTGCACGGCCTCGACGCCCGGTCCGCATCACTCGAAGAGGCCTTCATGGAGATCGCCAAGGGCCTGGACCACGAGGAGACACGATGACGACCACCGCGCCCTCCCGCCCCGTGGACACGGCCCCGTCCGTGCGAAGCGGTTCCGCGTCCCGCATGGCCGCCCTCGGCCGCGCCGAACTGACCCTGCTCCTGCGCAGCCGGGCCGCACTCATCACCGCCCTCCTCGTCCCGGCCATCACGACCTTCTCGATGCGAGGCTTGGTCAACGGCCTGGACCTGGACGGCACAGGCCTGTCGATCGCCACCGTCCTCCTGCCCGGCTCGCTCGGCCTGGCCCTGATCTTCTCCGTCTACACGAACCTCGTCGGCGTCTACGTCACACGCCGCGAGAGCCTCGTGCTCAAGCGGCTGCGCACGGGCGAGGTGCGCGACTGGGAGATCTTCACCGGGGGAGCGCTCCCCGCCCTGCTGCTCGCGTACGTGCAGTGCGCACTCCTGGTCATCGGCCTGACGGTGTTCCTGGACGCCCCCGCACCGGCGGCCCCGCACCTGATGGTCCTTGGGCTGCTGACCGGCGGCGCGATGCTCGTGGCCGCGGGCGCGCTGACCGCCGCGGTCACCCGGACGGCGGAGAGCGCGCAGCTGACGTTCCTGCCGTTCTGGCTGCTGAGCATGGCCGGCTCCGGGATGTTCGTACCGCGTGAGGTACTGCCGGGTGTCGTGGCCGACATCAGCGCCTGGCTGCCCTTCTCACCGGTGATGGACCTGCTGCGGGGCGGCTGGACGGGCGACCTCGGCGCCGCTGACCAGGGCCGCGCCCTGCTCCTTGCCCTGGCCTGGACGGGACTGGCCGCCCTCGGCGTGCGGCGGTGGTTCCGCTGGGGCCCGCGCGGCTGAGCCCCGCGCACCCGGTGCCGCCCACGTGGTGCGACGGCCGCCGGACGGGGAAGTCGGGGATCATGAGCGTGAGCGTGGAGGACTGGGTGGAGCGGCTCGGCGGCCGGGACGGCCCCGAGCGGTACCGCAGGTACGCGGTGGGCAGCGTCGGATTTCTCGCCCTGAGCGAAGTGGGTCTCTGGACGATCTGGGTGGCCCAGTCGGACGGCGAGGCCGCCGTGCTCGCCACCGTGGCCGTGCTGGGCGCGGTACACGCCGCGACCCAGTTCGTACTGTGGCGCCGCGCCCTGCGCCACTACCTGGCCGCCGGGCCACGGCCCGCCCGGCTCGTGGCGCTGTACACGGCCCTGACCGTGGTCATGGCCGCTCTGGGATGCGTACTGCTGTCGTCCGGACGCATCGACGACGGCGACCTCACGTCCTACCTGGTGTGGCTGCTGATGTTCTGGGCCGGACCGCCCGCCCTCGCCCTGTCGCCCCGCCGGGGAGCGGCCCTGGTGGCGGTCGTCGCGGCCGCCGCCCTGGTGGGGGCGGGAGTGGCGGGGCTGCCCGGCCCGTCCCTGGTCCTCGCCGTCAGCGCCAGCGTGCTGATGGTGCCGTTCATGGCGGTCGCGTCCCGGGCGTCCGGCTGGAGCGTCCGGCTGATCGAGCAACTGGCCGCCGCACGTGAGACACAGGCCCGCCTGGCCGTCGCCGAGGAACGCCTGCGCTTCGGCCGTGACCTGCACGACGTGCTGGGCCGCAACCTCGCTGTCGTGGCGCTCAAGAGCGAACTCGCGGCACAGCTCGCGCGGCGCGGACTGCCCGAGGCGGAGGAGCACATGGTGGAGGTGCAGCGCATCGCGCGGGAGTCGCAGCGCGAGATCCGGTCGGTGGTACGCGGCTACCGCACCGCCGACCTCCACACCGAACTCGTCGGAGCACGCTCCGTCCTGGAGGCCGCGGGCATCGACTGCAGCATCGAGTACGGCCCCGCGGACCGCCTGCCCCCCGACGCGCAGTCCGCCCTCGGCTGGGTGGTGCGGGAGGGGACCACGAACGTCCTGCGCCACGCACAGGCCGCGACCCGCTGCACGATGGCACTGCGCACTGCGGGCCCGAGCACGGCGCTGCTGGTGATGGAGAACGACGGCGCGTCCGACGGCCCACCCGGTGGCGGCACGGGCCTCGCGGGGCTGCGGGAACGGCTGACCGGCCCGGGTGGCACGCTGACCACCGAACAACGACCCGGCGGGATCTTCCGCCTCACCGCACGCATCCCCTGGGAAGAAGACGCATGATCACGGTCCTGCTCGCGGACGACGAGCACCTCATCCGCGGTGCGCTCGCCTCGCTCCTCACCCTGGAGGACGACATCACCGTCGTCGCCCAGGCCGGAACCGGTGACGAAGCACTGGCCATGGCCGTCGCGCACCGCCCCGACGTCGCCGTGCTCGACCTCCAGATGCCGGGCCTCGACGGCATCGCGGTCGCCACGCGACTGCGCGACTCGCTGCCGGCCTGCGCCTCGATGATCGTCACCAGCCACGCCCGGGCGGGAGCCCTGAAACGCGCGCTGAGTGTGGGGGTGCGCGGCTTCGTGCCCAAGACGGTGTCGGCGCACGAGCTGGCCCAGATCATCCGCACGGTGCACACCGGCGGCCGTTACGTCGACCAGGAACTCGCCGCCGACGCCATCGCCGCCGGCGAATCACCCCTGACCCCCCGCGAGGCGGAACTCCTGTCGTACGCCGAGGACGGAGCACCGGTCGCGGACATCGCCACCCGCGCCTCGCTGTCCAGCGGGACGGTCCGCAACTACCTCTCCTCCGCCGCGATGAAGCTCGGCGCGGAGAACCGGCACGTGGCGGCGCGCATGGCCAGGGAGCACGGCTGGCTCTGACACAGCGGCTGCACGGCCCGGACCTGAGGGAGGAATGCACCGGGGCCGGCCTGCCGCCTGGGTTCATCCGGCGGACAGCCCTTAGCGCATCAACGTCTCGAAGCCGGCGTCATCGCAGTACTTCGAGATGTGCGACTCCGCGTAGCCGTCGTCGTTGTTGATCGCCAGCACCGTCTCGTCCCCCAGGGCGCCGCCTTCGCCGACGGTCTCGTCCCGGAGTGGCCGCATGGCGAGGAAGACGTCCTGAGCGATGTCCCCGACCTCGTCGTACCCCGACGCATCCGGTGCTTCGGTGTCCGCGGTGCTCTGGGCCCTCTGCCACTTCCCCAACTGCGTGCAGTAGCTCCGCTGCTGCTCGGTCAGCCGCTGCTCGTCGTCGCCCTCGGACGAGGAGCACCCTGCCACCACCGCCACCAGCGCGAGGGCCGGGATCACCGTCCTCAGCATGCGTACCACGTCGCCCCCCCCGGCCGGAACTGCGTCCGCTCGTCCGTGTCACCTACAACTTCCGCAGCAGGATACTCGCGTGGGGTACCTCGGCCGTCGCGGGCCGTAGGGAACGACGTACAGGCGGTCCGTCCTCCGCCATGGCGTCGCTCGCGGGCAGATGACGAGGTGACCGGCCCATGGCCACGATCGACAGCTGTCCAGGCCACGCGCGTACGGGAATGAGCACGGTCGATCACGGGGGGACAGGTGGGGACAGGTATGGAGCATCGTGAACGGGGCCGCGAACCGTCGGAGGGGCTCGACGCACGGTTGCTGACGGCCGCACGCGGCGACGACCCGCAGGCGGTGAGGGAGCTTTTGGAAGCCGGAGCGCACGTGAACAGTACGGGCGGGGACGGCATCACCGCGCTGGGAGCGGCGGTGGCCGCGGACTCCTACGAGACGGCCCGGGTGCTCCTGGACGCGGGCGCGGATGCCGACCTGCGGTCACGGGGCGGGCCGCTCCGGCGCCGATGGGGCGTCGAGGTGTGCGGGGCGCCGGTGTCCCCGGGGGAACCCGCTGGCCAACTGAGTACGCGTACCCACTCCTTGTAGAGCCACCGCACCCATCCGCTGCGCTCTCCACGGGCATACCGTCCTCGTATGCCCACAGAGACCGCCTCAGCCACCCCCGTACCGAACGAGCCCAGGCCTCGGACCCCCGTCCTCAAGGCCCTCGGATGGGGCGGTGCCGTGCTCCTGGTCGCATGCGCCGTCCTGGTCCTCAACCTCGCAGGAGGATCGACGGACTTCCCCCGCGCGGCGCCGGAGGACATGGCGGACCGGGCCTTCCAGCGTTCGCAGGAGGCCTACGACGTCCTGGAGTTCACCCGCACCGTGGCTCCGGGAGTCGAGGACCACGGCGTGAGCACGGAGAACACGCTCGGCTCCGGCTACTGCTACGGCGGCGGCATCAGCGACGAGACCGTCGACGGCGCCTACCGGATGAGCCACAGCTGGGCGCTGGACCACGTGCCGGCGAGCCAGGCCGTCCCCGGCATACGACGGCTGCACCAGCACCTCGAGGACGACGGCTGGGAGATCACGTCCTTTCGTGAGGGCGGCGCGAAGGGCGACTGGGACCTGCTCGTCCAGCGGGACGACGGGGACGAGCGGATGTCCTTCACCTGGGCCCCGGACCGTGAGTACTTCAGGGGCGGCGCCAGTGTGCCCTGCGCCTACGACCCCAAGTGGAAGGACAGCGACCTCGGCCTTCCGGGAGACGACCTGAGGCCACCCACCTTCGGACCGGCCGGGCGGGGTTAGGCGGGACCGGGTGGGCCGCGAGCCCACGCCCGGCCGGCGAAGCGCCTGCCCGGTACCTCCCCGAGCTTCTCGGCCTCGCCCAGGTTGCCGAGGATCCCGGGCCCGCATCACAGGCCCACGGTGTGATGGCGAGAGGCGCTCCTGGCGGCGATGGTTCCGCACGCGGGCGTGGTGGGGGCCGCGGACAACGCACACTCCGCCCAGACGGTCTTGCCCGGGCCGACACGCTCTCGGACGCCCCAACGGGTGGCGACGGCATCGACGATGACCAGCCCACGGCCGGAGACCGTCTCCGGGGAGGGCGTGAGGAGGGCGGGCCGGCCGGGGTGGGTGTCGGACACCTCGATACGGATGACCCCCCGGTGGCTGTCGTGCATCAACAGCAGAGCGAAGTCGCGGCCGGGGACGCGCCCGTGCGACACCGCGTTCGCAGCGAGTTCGGCCACGACGATCGTCGCCGTGTCATGTTCGCCCGTGCCGCGTGGGTGGCCCCACTCGACGAGTTGGAGTGCGCTGAGCAGGCGAGCGAGGCGGGCTCCGCGGCGGGTGGCGGAGAAGCGCTGGGCGAACACGTGGAACCCGGCGGCGGTCTGGTTGTCCGGAGCTGACATGGGCTCAGCCTGGAGGGCCGTCAAATCCTGGCGGCAGGCACGGAGCCGATACAGATCGGCCTGTACTGGTGCACTCCTTGGAGCTGAACCTTCACCTTGCGTAATCATGGGTGCGGTCGGGGTCGACGAACAGCGTCGGCGATGCACGGCATGGCACGGTGACCCGCGCGACGGGCGCGGCGCAGGGAGAGGCGGCTGCGAATGACTTCGGGCAACGTTGGTGGGGGCGTCGGCGGAAACTGCGGTGAGCCGGAGATGTCCGACAGCCTCAGGACGTTCGGGGCGGTGCTCAAGGCCCTGCGCGACGAGGCCCGCCTCACGCAGGAGCAGTTCGCCCCGCTGGTGCAGTACTCGACGGCGTACATCGCGAAGATCGAGCAGGGCAAACGGTTCCCTCCACGAGACTTGCTCGACCGCTCGGAGGAGGTGCTTGGGGCGACAGCGGCGCGGGTGCTCGCGGCGGCGTCACGAAGCCTGACGCGGAAGGTGGGGCTGGCGTCATGGTTCCAGCAGTGGGCGGCTGTCGAGGAGGAGGCGATCTCACTCCTCTCGTACGAATCCAGCGTGATTCCGGGACTCCTGCAACCCGAGTTGTACATCCGTGCGCTCTTCGACAGGCGTCTCCCACCTCTCGCGGACGAGCAGTTCGAGCACCAGGTGTGTGCCCGACTGGAGCGGCAACGCCTGCTGGTGGAGCGGCCGGGCACCACATTCAGCTTCATCATCGAACAGGCCCTGCTGGAACGCCGCATGGGAGGCGACGAGGTGACACGGGCGCTCCTCGACCACCTGCTCAGGGTGGGCCGCCTGCGGAACGTTGAGGTCCAGGCGATGCCGCTGATCCAGGAGGACCACTCGGGCTTCGAAGGCCCACTCTCACTTGCCGAGACGGTGGAGAACCGATGGGTCGGATACGTCGAGGCGCATGACAGCAGCAGGCTGATCACGGACCCGAAAGCCGCAGGCGCCATGCTCCAGCGCTATGGCAAGATGCGCTCGCAGGCTCTGAGCCATCAAGCCACCACGAGCCTGCTGGAGCAGATGCGAGGAGCGCTATGAGCACCACTGAACTTGCTTGGTTCAAGAGCAGCTACAGCGGTGGCGGCGGAGGCAACTGCGTCGAGATCGCGGTTGGCCCTGAGGCTGTACGGGTCCGGGATTCAAAGGACACGCGGCGGCCGGCGCTGATGGTCTCTCCTCGGGCATGGTCCGCATTCACGGAGCTTGCGGCCGAAGAACGCCTACACGAAGTAAGCGACAGCGCAATCGTTGCCTGATTTATTCGTTCTCGCGGGACAGGCGCAAGGGGCGATCTGCCGGGTCTAAGAGCACTCGGACGCCATCAGCGACTGAAACTCCGAACAGCGATAGCCATCGGCTTGCTGCAAAGCTAGGAACGGTTCATGAGTGCGCGGCCACGAGCCTTTTCGAGGCCCTGGACAGCCAGATTCCATTTATTGGCCTCGGAGTGACTCCGACGCACGGCGTGACAGGGTGACCGCGGTGGTTTCTGCCAGTTGAGGCACGTAGCACCGAGTGGTCACCCGGCGGCGATAGCTGAGTACGCCAGTACGTCGGCAGGCATCTGGTGACGAAGCTCCCACACAATTCCCATGGGCTTACTGCCCTTGTGTTCCACGTAGTCAGCTGGACCGAGCAGCATCCATGGCTGTGGGCCCCCTATATCCGTCTTCTTGTAGCGACGGACGAACAGCAGGACGTGTGTTTCCCGTTCCTTGTGTGTCTGGTAACGGATGCCAGTGGGTGAAGACTCTGAGGTCTGGTTCTGAGACTCCCAGTGGAACAGGAAGTCGCTCCTGGCGTAGTCCTTGTACCGGGTCTCGGGGGAGAAGTCCTTCTCGTCCTTCTCGAGGGTGATGAGAAGGGCGTCCGTCTGGATACCTTCGCACCACTTCACCCCTTCGCGGAAGTGCCCCGGCATGAAGCCGCCTACGGTGGACTGGCCAAGAGCAGGAAGAATCTCCTCGCGACTGTACGACGCGTGAACAGTCAAGGGGAGACCGGTGTGCCTCCCAAGGAGGGGGAGGGGGACGTGGTCTGCCTGTTCGAGGACGTGCGCGAGTACCTGGTGCAACTCGTCACGGAAGGCCTTTTGGGTGGCGAGAGTGATGAACCCCTCCTGATAGCTGGTGAAACCTCCGCCCAGCGGCCAGAGCGAGAAGAAGAACATGCGCGCATACGCCTGTTCTTGCTCAGAGAGCTGGTCGTAGGTCGGGGCCTCGTCGGCCAGGAGCTTGCTGTACGCGGCGACGCGCAGAGGATCGTCTACATGCAGAAAGGCAGAGACGCGCTTCAAGAGTGCGGCTTCGCCATCTGGAGCCACGCCGTTGAGGATATTTGCCCTGCGGAGCAGACCCGTCCAGGAATTCCCGCTGCCTCGGTAAAGCTCCTTGATTTCTCGGCCACTCTCCTTGAGGTATTCGGTGATACGTGGCTCAGCGTACTGAGACACCTCCTTGGCCAGTTGCGTTACGTTGACGCTGATCTGGTTGCGAATGTTCTCTATGATCAGATTTTTTGCTTTGGATTCAAGTATGATCTGGCAGCCGGAGGGGAGCTGCGGGAAGCCTTGCTCGATGTTCTTCAGTAGGCGGTTCCTGGTGAGGTTGGTGAGCGCGCGGAACGGTTCCTCGAAACGGAACTCCCTGCGGTGTTGCCCGATGAAGTCCAGAACCGTGAGTACGGCCTTGTCTTCGGTGCGGCGAAGTCCGCGGCCCAGTTGCTGCAGGAAGACGGTGGCGCTGGAGGTGGGACGCAGCAAGAGCAAGGTGTCGACATCGGGGATGTCGAGCCCTTCATTGAAAAGGTCCACCGAGAAGATCACCTGCAGCCGACCCGATCGCAGATCGTCGAGGGCCGCCTTCCGCTCGTGGCGTGAGGTTTCACCGGAGAGAGCGCGCGCATTGAGTCCGGAACGGTGGAAGAAGTTGGCCATGAAGTGCGCATGCGCCACCGAGACGCAGAATCCCAGGGCCCGCATGGAGCCCGGGTCGGCCACCTTGTCGATCACTGCCTGTACGACCAGGCGTGCGCGGGCGTCGTCGCCGGTGAAAAGATTGCTGAGGGCAGATGAGTCGTATGCTCCGCGCTTCCACCCGATCGCGCGCATGTCAGTGTTGTCGGCGACACCGAAGTAGTGAAAAGGGCTGAGTAGTTCGTTCTCCAGCGCCTCCCAGAGGCGCATCTCCGCCGCGATTCTTCCGTCGAAGAACTCATCCTGGACGTTCAGTCCGTCCATGCGCTCAGGTGTCGCCGTGAGACCGAGCATCTCCCGCGGGACGAAGTGGTCGAGAATCCTGCGGTAAGTGGGTGAAGTGCTGTGATGAAACTCATCGATCACGATGACGTCGAAATGACCAGGATCGAAGCGCTCGAGCACAGGAGTGTTCAGAGACTGGACACTGGCGAAGACATGAGTCCAGTTGTCTGGTATCTCACCCGCGTAGAAGAGTTCGCCGAAATTGGCGTCGATCAATACGTTCTGGTAAACCCGCAGCGACTGTTCGAGGATCTCCTTGCGGTGGGCCACGAACAGCAGTCGGGGCTCCCGGCCCAGTGTCTGGCGTAGACGCTTGAAGTCCAGAGCCGCCATCACGGTCTTTCCCGTGCCTGTCGCAGCCACGAGAAGATTGCGGTGGCGGTCATGAACGGTTCGCTCAACCTCAAGGCGTTCGAGCATGTCGCGTTGATGCGGGTAGGGGCGAACTTCTAGACCGGAAAGTGTGATCGTGCCGCGGTCCTGCTGTGAACCGCCAGCGTGGGACAGGGCCTCGTCGAGCCGCTTGGCATCGGTATCGGGGTCATACGGCTCAAACGCCTGCTCGCTCCAGTACGCGTCGAATGTGGCCTCGAACTTCCGGAGGACAGCGGGCGTGGCAACGGACGAGAGGCGTACGTTCCACTCAAGGCCGTCGAGGAGGGCAGCCTTGGAAAGGTTCGAGCTGCCTACGTAAGCCGTGTCGAAGCCGCTCGCCCTCCGGAAGAGCCATGCCTTGGCGTGGAGTCGAGTGGAGCGAAGCTCGTAGTTGACCTTCACCTCCGCGCCGAAATCTCGGACGAGGCGGTCCAGCGCGCGGCGTTCCGTGGCGCCGATATACGTGGTGGTCAGCACGCGGATCGGGACACCGCGAGCATGCGCGGAGGCGAGGGACTCCTCGAGAACGCGGAGGCCGTGCCACTTGACGAACGCGCACAGGAGATCAACGCGATCGGCTGTGGCCAACTCGGCGCGAAGCTCGAAGCCGAGACTCGGGTCCTCCGGCGAGTTGGTGATGAGAGCCGTATCGGACAGCGGTGTCGCTGGGCGGATGGCGTAGACACCGGGAGCTTCCTGCTGAGCGACCGAAAGCAGCTGGCGAGGCGGCCCGTCTGTGACGAGGTCGATCCACTGTGTGGCGCCCTCAAGCGTATTAATGGACTCCAAGATGTGGTTGGCGGCGAGCACTTGCTCCGTTGGTGAGAGCCCTTGCAGGACCTGCCGTACCGTGTCGCCGATGTGGCGGGCGAGAACATGGGGTACAGATTCAGGACTGACGGGACCGTCGATGGAGCGCCAACCTGTGCCGTTGAGCTGCTTCATCCGCTCTTCGAGCCGGTGGGTGATGAGCGTTTCGTAGAGCCCGACCACGGGGGCGGTTCCTGAATAGTCGCTGGGCATGGCCGAGTCCCCTCATCTCGTCACGTACACGAGCAGTTGTATCAAGGGCCACTGACGGTGGTATCGCCGATGGCTCGCCCAGTGCATTCAGTTGGTGTTTCCCCGCGCCCCCTCCACCATCCCCTCCACCCCGTCCAGCACCCGCGCCAGGCCGAACTCGAAGAGGGTGCCCAGTTCCAGCTCGAAGTCGGCGGTGCCGAAGAACGTGGACAGGACCGGGTAGGCCGCGGTCGCCTGGATCGCGTCCATGCGGGGTTCCATCGACGTCATCCACTCCTCCGCCGTCATGCCGCTGTCCTGGCGCGCCTGGGACTCCAGCTCGACGGCCATCGCGATGCCCTGGGCGTAGCCGAGGATCGTGAGGTGGATGTGCAGCATCTGTTCCGGGGTGAGGCCGAGGCCGGTCAGGGCGGCCAGGGCCCGTTCCGTGTACTGCATCGCGTTCGGGGAGGCCATCGGGCGGGTCAGGCCGGCCATGGCGCGTGCCAGCCAGGGGTGACGGGCGTACTGCTTCCACAGCCAGCGCGCCTCCCGTTCCAGGTGGGGGCGCCAGCCTTTCGGCGGGGGGCCTGTCGGGCCGCTGCCGAACACCGCCTCCGCCATCAGCCGGACGAGCTCGCCCTTGCTCGGGACGTGGCGGTAGAGCGCCATGGTGGACGTGCCGAACTCCGTCGCGATGCGCCGCATCGAGAGCGCGGCGAGGCCCTCCGCGTCCACGAGCTCTATCGCCGTACGGATGACCCGCTCCCGGCTCAGCTGGCGGGCGGGTGTCGTCACGCGTTCCCGGCGGCTCTCCGCGACCACCGTGCCGATGCCGGGCACCGCCCGCACCAGCCCCTCCTGGTTCAGCGCCCCGAGCGCCTTCGTCGCGGTGGCCATCGCGACGCCCCACTCCTGGGTGATCCGGCGGGTGGAGGGGACCGGATCGCCCGGGCCGAGCTCACCCGACTCGATGCGGCGGCGGATCTCCCCGGCGATCCGGAGGTAGGGCGGCTCGGTCGGCATGGGGGCACCGTACTAGTGCACCTGGTGCTGTCGTAACCCGTCCACGTGCGACTTCTGGCGGGTGCACTAGGTTGCTGTTTGCGGTGTACGGGGCAGCCCGCTTCCGTACCGAGTATGGAGAACACACCCGGCCCCCTCGCGGGCCGCAAGGAATGGACCGCCCTCGGCGTCCTGATGCTGCCGCTGCTCCTTGTCTCGATGGACGTGTCCATCCTCTACTTCGCCATCCCGTACATCAGTCAGGACCTGGAGCCCAGCGCCACGCAGCAGTTGTGGATCCTGGACATGTACGGCTTCGTGCTCGCCGGCCTGCTCATCGTCATGGGGTCCCTCGGCGACCGCATCGGGCGGCG
Organism: Streptomyces sp. JH34; assembly: GCF_029428875.1. NCBI lineage: Bacteria > Bacillati > Actinomycetota > Actinomycetes > Kitasatosporales > Streptomycetaceae > Streptomyces > Streptomyces sp. JH34. Next base: position 4,618,023 of record NZ_JAJSOO010000001.1, read on the forward strand.
CACGCTGGTCCTGGCGGGAGCGGCCGTGTTCGGAGCGGCCTCGGTGGCCGCCGCGTACGCGCACTCCGCCGAAGTGCTCATCGCCGTACGCGCGTTGCTCGGCCTCGGTGGCGCCGCTCTGATGCCCTCCACGCTCGCGCTGATCCGCAACCTCTTCCACGACGCGAAGCAGCGCGGGAAGGCGGTGACCCTCTGGACGGGCGTCATGACCGCCGGTATCTCGCTCGGTCCCGTCGTCAGCGGGCTGCTGCTCGAACACTTCTGGTGGGGATCGGTCTTCCTCATCAACCTGCCCGCCATGGTGCTGCTGCTCGTGCTGGTGCCCTTCCTGGTGCCGGAGACCGCGACCACCGTCGGCGGGCGCTTCGACCTGATCAGCGCCGCGCTCTCGCTCGGTGCCCTGCTCGCGGTCATCTACGGCATCAAGGAATGGGCCCGGCACGGTTACGAGCCGTTGCCCGCGCTCTGCGTCCTCGTGGGGCTCGTGCTCGGCGCCGTCTTCGTACGACGGCAGAAGCGCATCGCCCACCCGATGATCGACCTCGGTCTGATCGGACGGCGTTCCTTCGGCGGTCCCGTGCTGGCGGATCTGCTCGCCATGTTCGCGACGGTGGGCATGGCCGTCTTCTTCACCCAGTACCTGCAGTCCGTGCTCGGCCTCAGCCCCCTGACCGCCGCGCTGTGGAGCCTGGTGCCGGCGGCGGGCGTCGCCGTCATGGCACCGGTCGGCGCCGTACTCGCCCAGCGGATCGACCGTGCGTACGTCATGGCGGGCGGCTTCCTCGTCGCGGCCTGCGGCTTCCTCTGGCTGTCGCAGCTGCGTACGGACTCGCCCCTGTGGGTCGCCCTCGTCGGCGGGGCCGTCTACGCGGGCGGCCTGGTCGCCGCCATGACCCTGGCCAATGAACTCGCGCTGGGCGCGGCCCCGCCCGAGCGTGCCGGGTCGGCGGCGGCCGTGCTGGAGTCGGGGCAGGAACTGGGCGGGGCCCTGGGCATGGCGATCCTGGGATCCGTCGGCGCCGCCGTGTACAGCCGGGACATGGCGGACGCCCTGCCCGCGGGAACGCCGCACGCGGACGCGGTACGCGAGACCCTGGGCGGCGCGTCCGCCGTCGCGGCCGAACTGCCGCCCGCGGCGGCAAACGCCGTGCTGACGGCCGCGCGAGACGCCTTCACCCACGGGCTGGGCATCGCGGCGGTCGGCGCGGCCCTGGTCATGGCATGCGCCGCCGCCCTCTCGGTCGGCTTCCTGCGGGGCGCCGGTGGGACGACCGCGTCCTCGTCGGCACCGGACGCCGAACCGAGGAGCACGAGCTCGGTCCCGCACTGACGAACGGGTACGCCAAGGGGCTTGTCCAGCTCCCTCGTCGGGCATCTATGACCTGGAAGTCATCTAGAGGAATGATGGGTAAATGCCACCTGTGAGCGTCCACTTGAAGCCCAAGACCGGTAAAGAGATCACCCTCGACGACCTGCGTGAGCTTGTGGAGAAGGCCAAGGGCGTGCCCGGCAAAAGCCCGATTCTCGTCACCGTCGTCAACAGCAGCCGACCCGCGAAGGTCAGCCTTCTGAACATCGACATAGCGGACTGAGTTCGGCCGGAGTGACAGTGGACCGAGTCCGGCCAGGAGCGACAGCGGACTGAGCCCGGCCGAGTGACCGAGTACGCGCGGGGTGCCGGCCGCTGTCACCGGCACATCGCGTAGATGTCCTCCTTGAAGGTGGGGAACTCCGCCCGGGCCTCCGTGACGATCTCCTCAGCCGTCCGTCGCGGTGTCGTCGCGTGGCGTTCGGCGAGACGGGCCAGAGGCTCCTCGGGACGGGACACGAGCTCCTCGGCGAGCGCGGCTTCCATCGGGCCGTAGCCGTCGGCCAGGACCCACAGGAAGTCGGAGAGGCTGCCCGCCACCACCCCGCACTCGCCCTCCGAGCCGAGGAACACGATCGGCTGGTCGGCGAGGGAACGGCCGGGCCGGGCGCGCCAGACCATGGCCCGGCCGCCCGCGCCGTCCTGGCCGAAGGGGAGGTAGGCGTCGCCTTCCGCCTCGGGGTTTCCCGTCCAGCTCCTGAACAGGCCGGTCGTCCACTCGGCCGACTCGAAGTACGCGGTCGGCTCGAAGTCGAAGCGGTGGTACTCGTCCTCGTCCTCGTCGACGCTGAGGTAGTGGTCGTCGTAGAAGTCCACCTCGGCCACCGCGGCAAGGGCGGCAGGGAAGACGCGGTCCGTATCAGTCGCGCTGCTCATGGCCGCAGACTATGCGCCCCCACCGACACGGAGCCGGAGTCCGGCGTGGCACGGGCCGGGCCCGCCTCCGGTCGCGTGCGGCGGAGCTGGGACCGATGCTTGTTGCGTACGTGCCGACGTGTGCGGAGGCCCGTTTCCGGGTTCCGTGCGCGGAGGTCCGGTCCGGGTCCCGTGAGGGGGCGAAGGAGCTGCGCTCATGGCTGATGCGCCCTTGATGGTCGTGGACGGCGCCGGCGTGGTCACCGGGTGGAGCCGGGCGGCCGAGCGGCGGTTCGGCCCGACGACCGCCGCCGCGCTGGGCCTGCGCCTGATGGACGTCCTGGCGGGCGACACCCGGCGGTCGGACGGGGACGGCGAGGCGCCCCCGTCACTGCGGTTCGAGCCCCTCGCGGGGGCCGGGTGGGCCGTATGGGCCGCCGACGAGAGCCCCGGAACCGGCCGTGACGACGACGCGATCGGGGCGGCCCTGCTGGACGTGATGTTCTCGCAGGCGCGCGTGCGGGTCCATCTGCTCGATCCGGACCTTCGCGTCCTGCGGATCAGCGACCCCTCCGCGGACCCCGGCACGGACGACAGCGAGAGGCTGCGCGGGCGGCCCTTCCGCGACGTGTGCGCCGTCGAGGAACCGGAGAAGGCGGAGGCATTCGTACGGGAGGTCCTGCGCACCGGGGTACCCGGGGTCGACCGGCCCTTCCGGGCCGCCCGCGGCGACGTGTCCGGCGGGCACCGTACCCTCGCGCTGACGGCGTTCCGGCTCCAGAAGGGAAACGGGGCGCGGCCCGGGGCCGACGGCACGGTGCTCGGGGTCACCGTGTCCGTCGTCGACATCAGCGAACAGGTCAGACGCCTGCGCCGGGACGTGGCGCTCGACGCGGTCCGCGACGACGTGGGCGGGACGCTGGACGTCGACTCCACCTGCCGTGACCTCGTGGAGGCGCTCGTCCCCGACTACGCGGACGTCGGCGTCGTCGAGGTCGTCGACGCGGTGCTGCGCGGCGAGACGCCCGACCCCGGGCCGCTCGGCCTGGAGGTACCGCTGAGGCGCGCGGCGTACGGCGGCATCGGGCAGGCCGCCCACCCGGTCGGGGACATACGGACGGTGGCCCCCGGGACCCCCTACCACCGGGCACTGTCCGACCTGAAGATCCGCGTCCTGTCGCTGGAGGACGCCCCGTGGGCAGACGCCGACGCCGCGCGCGCGGGCTCCCTGCGGAACGTCGGTGCGCACACACTGCTGGTGGCACCGCTCATGGTGCACGGGGCGGTCCTCGGGCTGGTCAGCCTCTACCGGTGCGGCGACTCCGAACCGTTCACCGAGGCGGACGTCCCGGTGGTGTCGGCGATGGCCTCCCGCGTCGCCCTCGGGATCGACAACGCCCGCCGCTACGTGCACGAGTACACCATCGCCAGTGCCCTCCAGCGCCGGCTGCTGCCGCAGAGCACCGCGCCCCAGCCGGCCGTGGAGACGGACCATCTGCTGCTGCCCGGCGGGGACGCCGGCCACTGGTTCGACACGATCGCCCTGTCCGGGGCGCGAACGGGCCTCGTCATCGGGGAGGTGTCCGAGCGCGGCATCCACGCGGCCACCACCATGGGGCAGTTGCGCACCGTCGTCCACGCGCTCGCCGCCCTGGACCTGGAGCCCGACGAGCTCCTCGCCCGCCTGTACGACACGGCGGCGAGGCTCGCGGAGGAACGGGCCCAACTGCCCCAGAGCGACCCGCTGAACCAGGAACCGCTGGCCGCGACCTGCGCGTACGCGGTGTACGACCCGTTCACCGAGACGTGCGCCGTGGCGTCGGCCGGCCACCCCGCCCCCCTCGTCGTCGAACCCGACGGTGCCGCCTACGTCGTCGGGCTGCCCGTCGGACCGCCGTTGGGGACCTCCGAGCGGGCACCCGTCGCCGCCGTCTCCCTGTCGCTGAAGGAAGGCAGCCTGGTCGTGCTCCACAGCAACGCGCTGCGCGGCCACGCGCAGCCCTCCTCGGGTGCGCTGCGCCAGGCACTCCTGCCCACGAACCGGCCGATGCGCGACCTGTGCGACGGGGTGGCCCACGCACTGCCGGACGACCCGGACCTCCGCGGCGCCGCTCTGCTGGTGGCCCGGACGCACGCCATGCCCCAGGACCGGTACGCCGCCTGGGAGCTGCCCTACGACAGGTCGGCCCCGGCGACGGCGCGCCGCCTCACGTCCAAGACGCTGGCGGACTGGCACCTGGAGGGCGACACGGGCGACGCGACCGAGCTCATCGTCAGTGAGCTGGTGACCAACGCGGTGCGCTACGGCAGTCCGCCGGTGGAGCTCCGACTCATCCTCGACCGGGGTCTGACCTGCGAGATCCGGGACGGCAGCACCACCGCGCCGTACATGAAGTACGCCGGGGCGGTCGACGAGGGCGGGCGGGGGCTCTTCATCATCTCCCAGCTCGCCTCGCTCTGGGGCACCCGCTACGCCCCCGAGGGCAAGACCGTCTGGTCGGAACAGACGATCCCCGGGAAAGGGGCCTGAGCCGGAGGGACCTATGCCCGGGCCTGGCCGGCCGCCTTGTCCTCGGCGAGCGTGTGCGCGACCAGCGCGTTGGCGTGGCCGTGGCCCAGGCCGTGTTCGGACTTCAGCCAGGCGACGATCTCCATGTGCCTGGTCAGTGGCGAAGCGCGTACGAGGTCCTTCCACTCCGCGATCGGGCGGCCGTGCTTCTTCTCGATCGAGGGGAAGTAGCCGGCGGGGCCCTTCACTGCTTCGGTCATGGCGTCGCGTCCCGTCGTCAGGGGGCCGTCGTGGTGGGCACCACGAGGCGGTCGTGAGTCTGTCAGTGCGTATGACCGAGGGCGGAGGCAGAACTCATCGGCGGACGCGCGACAGCCCTCAGAGAACCCGGAACAAAGGGGTGCCGGGTGTCAACGCCCGTGAAATACTTGTGTGTTCAGAGACCAGCCCCTTGCGGGGCGAGGGCGATGGGGCCGATGAGGCCAATGGGGGCGGGAATGGCGGACGGGGCGGACACGGGCGCGCGGGAGCCGGTGCGGGACAAAGTCGAGTTACGGATCGCCGTGAGCGGGACGCACACCCGGCGCGACGACCTCGAAGCCCTCCACACCTGGCTGAAGACCGCGCCGCTCCTGGAGGACGCGCTCGAACGGGGCGAGGCCGGCCTGGCGCGTGAGGACTCGCTCACACAGACCGAGGCGATGAGCGGGGAGCTGATCCAGGACATCATCCTCGTCGTCTCCGTCGAGGTGGCGCGCTCCGTGTCCGAGAACGCGTGGCGGTCCGTGGAGACCTGGCTGCGCAACCGACGCCGGTTCGCCGACCCCGAGGAGACACCCCGCGTCACCCTCGACGGGCCGTCCGAGGGCCCGGGCTCCGGCCTGAGCCGCGACACAGGCAGCGCTGCCACGGGCACGGGGGACACCGGCAGCCGCGGCACCCGCGCAGGCCGCGACGGGGGCCCGGACGCCGTGCCGGGTTCCGGATCCGGCGGGCCGGCCCGGCCGCGCGGCGGCGACGAGCCCGGTCAGGACTAGCGGCCGTGCCGCCGTACGACGCGCGCGGCGAGGCGAACAGAGCCAAGCGGCACCGAGCCGTGCTGATCGGGGTGGAGCACTACGAGGGCGCCCGGAACGACCTTCCGGCCGTCGCCAGGAACCTCCGGCTCATGCGGGAGGCGCTGACCGCCGAACGCACCGGCATGCTCCGGCCGGACGACCTCGTGGAGGTCCCCTCCGACGGCGGCCCGGCGGCCACCGTCGGCCCCCTGGGGGTGCGCGCCGCCCTGGCCGCGGCCCGCGAGGAGGTCGACGGCCTGCTGGTGGTCTACTTCGCCGGGCACGGCATCGTCCGCCCCGACGGCAGCGACCTCAACCTGATGTTCACCGAATCCCGGGTTACCAGGGACCGGCGCCACCCCTTCGTGGACACCCTGTCCTGGCGCGACGACATCATGCCCGAGCTGCGCTACGCCCGCGCCGACTGGGTCGTCGTCATCCTCGACTGCTGCTTCGCCGGAAACGCACTCTGGGCCTTCAGCCCCGCCGCCGGACAGAACTTCGCGCTGCTGACCGCGGCGGAACCGGGCGTGGAGATCCCGTCCGGCGATCCCGCCACGGGCACGGAGTTCACGGCCTCCCTGCACCGGCTGCTGACCACGGGGCAGGGGGAGCCGGTCACCTTCACGCGGATCGTCACCGGCGTCCGCCAGGCCATGGCGCCGTACAAGGCCGTCGACGGGCATCCGTGGGTCCCGGACGAGAGGCGGCACGGCGACGACGTGGTGCTCGCGCGCGCCGCGGGCCCCGGGCCCGCGGTGAAGCCGGGGGGACACCGCTCGCAGAACCGGGCCACGAGATGGGGGCGGCGACCGGCCGCCCTCCTCCGCCGTGTGACGTGGACGGCCGCCGTCGTGACGGCGGCCGTCGTCGCTCTGGTCGGCGGAGGGACGTGGTACCTCCTGGGCGCTTCCGCCGACGGCGCCTGTGCTTCGCCCCTCGAGCTGCGGGTGCTCACCGACCCCGATCTCGGACCCACGGTGCAGAAGGCCGCCGACGCCTATCCCAAGAGGGACGCCCACGGCTGCCGGTCCGTCGGCATCAACGTGTACGACGCCAAGGCCACCGACGCGGTGTCCGCCCTCCGTTCCTCCTCGCTCTGGCAGGAACCGCCTGCCGCCTGCCCGGCCTCCGGCGCCTGCCCGCGGCCCCAGCGGGACATCGGCGCGCAGCCCGACATCTGGATCCCGGCCGCCGGCAGCGCATGGCAACGGGCCACGGCCGAAGGGGCGGGCGGCGGTACCGGGAAGCCGTCCGCGGGCACGGGAAGGAGTGTCGTGGAGCTCGACCGCCTGGGTTCCGTCGCCTACACGCCGATGGTCCTCGGGGTGCCGGACACCCTGCTTCTGGCGCAGAGCCTGCAGACCGACGATCCTCTCGGCAAGATCATCACCGGGCTGGAGGCCGCCCAGGAGGTCGACGTCCTGCGTCCCGACCCCGAGGTCACGGAGGCCGCTCTGCTGGCGACCGACGCGCTCTACGCCACCTCCGCCGACGGGCACGCGGCCACGGTCGAACAGGGCATGGCGGGGGTGCTGCGGCCCATGCCCTCCACCGCGCGGGAACTGATGTGCGCCCTCGCCGACGGTACGCACAACGACCTGGAGGACCGGGCGGCGGTGCTCGTGCCGGAGCAGACCCTGGCGCAGTTCAACCTCTCGGCGGGCGAGGCCGGCCGCCCCGCCTGCGCGACGGAGGCGCTGGCGCACCGGGTGGCCCACTACCCCTCCGACGTGCCGATGCTGGACCTGCCCTTCGTCCGGGTCACCTGGGCCGGCGCCGACCGGGACGCCGACGCCCGCAAGGCTGCCGTCGAGGACTTCTACGACTGGCTGACCACGGACCGGGAGGCCCAGAAGTGCTTCACCGACGACGGTTTCCGCGGCGTCGGCAAGGGCGGGCCGGCGCAGCCCGGTGACGACTCGGTGCTGCGCTCCGAGGACAACACGACGGCCGTGCGCGAACGGATCCCCACGACCGGCCCGGACGCCGACGCGTCGGCGTCACTGACCGAGACCCTGAGCCGCTACCGGGGTGCGCTCGGGCCCGGCCGGGTGCTCTACCTCCTCGACGACTCGACCTCGATGGCGGACAAACGGCTCTGGGACGGCACCGGGGGCGCCAAGGAACTGGTGGCCCGCTCGATGGGCTCCCTGGGGTCCAAGGACGCGTACGGGGTGTGGACGGCCGCGGTCGACGCGAAGAAGCCGATGACGGAACTCGTGGCTCTCGGGCCGCACGCCAGGGCCGGTGCGCAGAAGGCCGTCGCCGGCGCCGGGACAGCCGCCTTCGACGCGCGGATCGGGGAGGGGCTCGGCGCGGCGCTCACGGCCCTGCGCGGTGACTCCGCCGCGCCCGAACAGCCGCGGCTCCTCGTGCTGGTCACCGACGGCGAGGACTTCGAAGCGGTCGGGAGGGGCGAACAGGGGAGACTGGTCGCCGAGGCGGGGAGGACACCGCCCGTCAGGGTCGTGACGGTGTCGCTGCAGGACGGTGCCTGCACACGCGGCCGGTTCGGCGACCGGCTGGCCGTGGCGAGCGGCGGACGCTGCCTGGATCCCGGCGACGACATCGCGGCCGAACTGGCGGCGGAGGTCGCCAAGACCGGTACGGGGGACGCGGAATGACGTACGGCGACCGTCGGTCCGGCCACCGCCGGGCCAGGACGGCGGTGGTGCTCTGCTGTCTCCTCGCGTTCGTCTCCGCGGCCTGCACCGGCGGGTCCGGGGGTTCCGGGGAGTCCGGCCAGGACGGAACGGCGGCGGGCCCCATCGTCGTCGCCAGCGGGCTCGACGTCACCGGTTCCGGCAGTGTGCGGCAGCAGTTGATAGAGGAGTGGAACCGCAGGCACGCCGGATCGAAGGACCAGCAGGCCAAGCTCGTGGAGCTGCCCGGTGGCGCGGACCAGCAGCGCAGCCAGCTCCTCGGCGCCCTGCAGTCCGGCAGTGCCCGCTACGACGTGGTGAACCTCGACATCACCTGGATCCCCGAGTTCGCCGAGGCCGGACTGATCAGCCCGCTGCCCGTCGCGGGGAGCGGCGCCGCCACCGAGGACGCCGACTTCATCCGGCAGGTCCACGCCACCACCGTGTGGAAGGGCCGCTCCTACGCCCGGCCGTTCAACACCGACGTGGGGCTGCTCTACTACCGGCCCGACCTCCTGACCCAGGCCGACATAGAGGCGGACAAACAGCCCACCGCCAACTGGACGTGGGACCAGCTCTACTCCTCGGTGAAGACCCTTGGCCTGAACCCGGTCCGCCGCGACGAACGGGCGGGCTGGACCACGCAGTTGAAGCAGTACGAGGGGCTGACCGTCAACACCGTCGAGGCGTTCGCCGACGCCGGGGTCCACCTCACCGACAGCGACGGCCGGTACAGCTCCGGCCCGGAGGACCTGAAGAAGGGGCTCGACTCGCTCCTCGACCGCGTCGGCCGGGGCCGCGTCCAGCCCGCCGCGCTCACCTCCGACGAGACGGCGTCCCTCACCGACTTCGCCGAGGGCCGTGCCGTCTTCCTGCGCCACTGGCCCTACGCCTACGGAGCCCTGGGGAGCCTGATGAAGGCGAAGGAGTACGCCGTGAACCGGCTGCCGGGGAAAGCCGTGCTAGGCGGGCAGAACCTCGCCGTCACCGCCGACTCGCCGCGCGCCGGGAACGCCCGGGCCCTCATCACCTTCCTGACCTCGCGGGAGAGCGAGCGCTGCCTGCTCGACGCGGGCTTCGCCGCGACCCGGGCCTCCGTCTACGGCAGCACGCCGAAGCCGTGCTGGCCACGCGTTGCCGCCGCCCTCCGCCCTGCCGGGGGCTCGTCGAAGGCGGCGGCGACGGAGGCAGGGACCACGGGGCGACAGGGGACCCAGGCGCGCGAAGCGTACATCCGGCTCCTCGGCGCGGCGCTGACCGAGGCCGTGCAGCGGCCGCGCACCCCGTACTACGGGGCGTTCACCCAGGTCCTGCAGTCCCACGTGCACGCGCTGCTGGCCGCCGAGAGACCCGACACCGCGGCGGCCGCCGACCATCTCGACCACGCACTCCGGGACGTGTTCGCGGGCAGGTGAGAGGGGCTGGGGCCCTCCCACCCGCGGTGTGCGGGACTTCTCAGCTCACCCCGTGGCACGAGCGGTAGGGACGCCCCGAACCGCACCAGCACGCCGCGCTCCGTGCCGGCGGCCACGGGACGGCGCGGCCCCGGGCCGCGAGCGTCGTCGCGTACTGGGGGAGCAGATCGGGGTCGGAGGGGGACGCGGCCTCCGAGGCGGCGAACGCCTCGTAGGAGGGGACCGTGCCCGTCACGATGCCGAGGTTCGGTGTGCCCGCGGCGTGCAGATCCCGCAACGCGGCCTCCAGGCGCGCCAGATGGTCCTCGTGCGAGACGTACTCCTGGGCCAGCTCCGGGTAGGCGGCGAGGAGTTCACGCAGCTCGTCCTCGGGCCAGTGCAGTACGGCGACGGGGAACGGACGGGACAACGCGCTGCGGTAGGTGCCCAGTTCGGCGCGCAGTCGGTTGATCTCCGCCCGCAGCTCGCCCGGGTCCGAGGAGCCGAGGGCCCACAGGCGCTTCGGGTCGTGCAGCTCGTCGAGGGGGACGGCGGCCGTGTGGAGGGTGTCGGCCAGCTCGTCCCACGCGTCATGGGCGACACCCATCAGCCTGCGCACCCGGTGCCGCCCGATCAGCAGCGACTCGGTGGCGTACGGGACTTCCTCGCCCGGCGCGAGGAGGAGCGTCAGCGCGGTCGAGAAGAAGTCGTGGGCCGCCTCGAGCTCGTCGTGCGCCTCGAGGGTCTCCGCGGCGATCTCCCACGGTGCCGCGTCGAGCGGACCGGCGGCGCGGATGCCGTCGATGATCGCGCGGGCCTCCGCCTCGTGGCCGTACTCCCACAGGTTGGACGCCTTGAGTGCCTTGACCCGGTGCGGGTTCTCGATGGCGATGTCGGTGGAGGCCAGCAGTTCGTCGTAGAGGGTGCTCGCGCGGGCGCGCTCTCCGGCGAGCTCCAGGTGGGCCGCGGCTTGGAGGAACAGCGGTTCGTGGTCCTCGGGATACTGCCCCGCGGTGCGGAGCAGGCGCTCGGCTTCGGTGATGTGGTCGGCAGGCGTGTCGGGGCGCATGGCCACACGGTACTGCGGGACCGGGGTGAGGTGAGAGGGCGCGGGCCGCAGTGCTGATGAAGGCTGGAGGGCGGTGGGGAGAACACCCGGCCCGGAGCCCGGGGGCGTGCGGGCCGGGATGGCGCTCAGTGCTCCCGGAGGAGGAGGACGCCCGCCGTGGCCACGACCGCCATGACGGCGGACAGCAGCACCGCCCCGTCGGCGCCCGCCGGAGTCGTCGCCACCGCGATCGTCACGGCCACACCCGCGGAGGAGCCGAGGTAGCGGGCGGTGTTGTTGGCGCCGGACCCCATGGCCGCGCGTTCCGCCGGTACGGACTCGACCGCCAGGCGGGGCAGTGCCGCGTTGATCAGGCCGCTGCCCGCGCCCGCCACGACCAGGGCCGGGACGAGCCGCGCCCACACCGACGCCCCCGTGTCGCCCGGTGCGCCGGTCAGCGTCCCCAGCATCGGCAGCACCGCCACCGCGTGGAACGCGAAACCGGCCGCCATCTGGTGCCGGGCCGAGACCCGGCCCGTCAGCCGCCGCGACTGCAGGGCCACGGCGAACGACGTACCGGACCAGAGCAGGAACAGCCAGGCCGAGTCGAGCGCGGACATCGAGAGCGCGTGCTGGAGCAGGGTCGGCAGATAGCTGAACAGGCCGATCACGGAGAGCCCCGTGAACAGGCCACCCACCGCCGATGCCAGGAAGGCGCGGCTGCGGAACAGCGCCAGGTCGATCAGCGGGGCCGCCGCGCGGCGCTCCACCACGGCGAACACGGCGGTCAGCGCCAGGGCCGCGAGCAGCAGCAGCCCGACGGGCGCGCGCAGCCAGCCGTCACGGCCGAGTGTCAGCGCCGTCAGCAGCGCGGTCATCGCCAGACCGAGCACGGCGGCGCCCACGATGTCGGGCCGCCCGGCGCGGGGCGCGCGGGACTCGGTGAGCGTCCGGACCGCGAATATCCCGGTGACGAGGGCGCCGAGGCCCAGGGCGAGGTACGTGAGCCGCCAGTCGAGGCCGCCGAGCGAGCCCGCGAGCAGTGGGCCCAGTGCGATCCCGGCGCTGACGAACGCGCCCCACACCCCCATGGCCTTGATCCGCGCATGGCCGACCGGATAGGCGCCGACCAGCAGCCCGAGGCTCGTGGCCAGGATCGCCGCACTCGCGGCGCCCTGACCGGCCCGGGCGAGGGTGAAGCCGACGGTGTTCGTGGTGAGGGCGCCGAGCGCGGTGGTCACGCCGAGGCCGAAGGTGCCGATGAGGAACAGCCTGCGACGGCCGAAGTCGTCGGCCAGGCTGCCCGCCACCAGCAGCAGCACCGCGAGACCGAGCGGCGCCCCGTTGAGCAGCCACGCCTGGGCGGCCGGCGGGGTGGCGAAGGCGGCGGAGAGGGCGGGGAGCGCCGCCATCGGCGCGGTGTAGTTCATCAGCGCTACGGCGGTGGCGGCGCTGGTGACGGCGAGGGTCGCACCGGGCCGGTGCGGCGGGCGGAGGCGGACGGGCCGTGGCGCGGGAGCGGTGGCGGTCCGTACGGGCTGCTGGGTCATGACGTCCCTCCGGGGATCGGCCCGCCTGCTGACCAGGCTCATGGCCGAAGGTTCGTTGAATGAACCTACTGAGCGGCACACGCTAGCACGGGTAGGTTCATTCACCGAACCGAAGGGGGTAAAGTCGTGTCCATGGCTCTCGGCAAGGACTACGCGGCACAGCAGTGCTCGATCGCCCGCGCTCTCGAAGTGGTCGGCGAACGCTGGACCCTGCTCGTCGTGCGCGACGCCTTCTACGGCGTACGCCGCTACAACGACTTCCTCGGCCACCTCGGCATCCCACGCGCCGTCCTGGCCTCCCGCCTCCAGGCCCTCACCGAGGCCGGGGTCCTGGCCAAGGTGCGCTACCAGGAGTCGCCGCCGCGCGACGAGTACGTCCTCACCGACAGCGGCAAGGCCCTCTGGCCCACCGTGCGCTCCCTCGGTCTCTGGGGCCGCGAGCACATCGAGGGCACCCTCCCCATGCGCCTCTTCTTCCACGCCGACTGCGGCACCGAGCTCGGCGTCTACGGGCAGTGCCCGGCCTGCGGCAACACCGGCGTACCGCTGGAGGACGTGGAGATGCGGCCCGGCACCGGACTCGACCCCGATCCCGAGGACCCCGTCAGCCGGGCGCTGCTCTCCCCCCGCCGGCTCCTTCAGCCGCTGGACGCCGATCGTGTATAACGGCTGAAGGACACGATCGAACGCGAAGCGAGGGGGAGGGCCGATGAACGACGACATGAACCGCGTACGCCGGGCAGTCGTCCGCCTCTTCCGCCCCGCCGCCTTCCTCGTCCTGTTCCTGACCGAGGTACTCCTCGCCGAGGGCGGCGGCTTCTCCGCCGCCGTCGCGCTCGCCGCCACCGCGGCCGCCGGCTCGGCCCTCCTCGTCTGCGCCGTCATCAGCGCCCGCTGCGCCGCCCCCGTGCCCCGTACGAGAGTGCGCACCGCCATGCGCGACCGGGAGAAGCGCACCGCGTTCCTCCCGCAACGCGACCCCGACGCCCGGGGCCGCACCAGGCCCCGAGCGCCCGGGACCGCCCTCCTGACGACCGCGTAGAGGGCACATCCGTCACGCCCCCCGCGCGGGTCGTCCTGCCGAGTCATCACTCCCCGGCACGACGAGACCCCCGGAGGGCTCACCCATGTCCGCTTTCATGTCCGCTTTCGCGAGCCTGGTCGGCGCCTTCGCCGACCTGCTCCAGCCGCTCTTCCAGAACGCGTCCACCGCCGCCGCGATCGTCCTGTTCACCGCCCTCGTGCGGCTCGCCGTCCACCCCCTCTCGCGGGCGGCGGCGCGCGGGCAGAAGGCCCGCACCAAGCTCCAGCCGCAGATCGCCGAACTGCGCAAGAAGCACTCCAAGAACCCCGACCGGATGCAGAAGGCGCTCATGGAGCTCCACGCGAAGGAGAAGGTCTCGCCCCTCTCCGGATGCCTGCCGAGCCTGCTCCAGATGCCCGCCTTCTTCCTGCTGTACCACCTCTTCTCCAGTCAGAGCATCGGCGGCGACCCGAACTCGCTGCTCGGCCACGAGCTCTTCGGCGCCCCGCTCGGCGAGCGCTGGCACCACGCGCTCTCCGCGGGCGGGCCCTTCGGCCAGCAGGGACTCGTCTACCTCGGGCTCTTCGTGATCGTCGCCGCCGTCGCCACCTTCAACTACGGACGCACCAAGCGGCAGATGGCGGCGAACCCCATGACGCCGGCCACCGGCCCGGACGGACAGCCCGTCCCCGGCATGGGCGCGATGACGAAGGTCATGCCGCTGATGTCCTTCCTGACCCTCGTCTCCGTCGCCTACGTGCCGCTCGCGGCGGCTCTGTACATCGTCACGAGTACCACCTGGACGGCCCTGGAGCGCGCCTACCTCTACCGGGAGACCCCGGCCGCCGAGGCCGCCGTCGCCCCCGCCGTCTGAGCGGTCCGGGTCCAGTGCGTGAACAGGGTCTTGCGGAGTGATCCGATGTCTTGGAGGATCAGCCAAGCCCTTCGTCGGCCGCAACCCATCGACGGGCTCGAACACGACCAAGGGGAGATGGACCGTTGAAGCTTCTTCGAGTGGGTGCCGCGGGTTCGGAACGCCCTGCGCTGCTGGACCGTAACGGGACCTTGCGTGACCTTTCGGGCCTCGTCGCCGACATCGACGGCGAGCTCCTCGCCGACGCCTCGGCGCTGGCCCGGGTACGCGAGGCGGCACAGACGCCCGACGTTCTTCCCCCGCTCGACGCGGACGGCCTCCGGGTCGGACCGCCTCTCGGGCGGATCGGCAAGATCGTGTGCATCGGGCTGAACTACCACGACCACGCGGCCGAGACGGGAGCCGCGATCCCGGACGAGCCGATCCTGTTCTTCAAGGCCCCCGACACCGTCGTCGGCCCCGAGGACACCGTCCTCGTACCGCGCCGCAGCCGCAAGACCGACTGGGAGGTCGAGCTCGCCGTCGTCATCGGCCGCACCGCCCGCTACCTGGAGACCGCCGAGGAGGCGCTCGGGCACGTCGCCGGATACGCGACCTCCCACGACGTCTCCGAGCGGGAGTTCCAGATCGAGCGCGGCGGCACCTGGGACAAGGGCAAGAACTGCGAGACGTTCAACCCGCTCGGTCCCTGGCTGGTCACAGCCGACGAGGTGCCCGACCCGCAGGCGCTGCCGCTGAAGCTGTGGGTCAACGGGGAGCTGAAGCAGGACGGCACGACGGCGCAGCAGATCTTCCCGGTCGGCGAGGTGGTGCGCTATCTGAGCCACTTCATGACGCTCTACCCGGGCGACGTGATCAACACCGGCACCCCCGCCGGTGTGGCCATGGGCCACCCCGAGCCGAAGCCCTATCTCCGCGCGGGCGACGTCGTGGAGCTCGAGATCGAGGGGCTCGGACGCCAGCGCCAGGAACTCAAGGACGCCTGAGGCTGTCCGCACAAAAGCGGCCGCCGGGGTCTCCCGGCGGCCGCTTCGGCCGTCCCCCACGCCTGAGGGTGCGCCTTCCCTCAGTCCTGCGGGCGCGCCGTGAACTGCTCCAGCGCCCGCACCACCAGCGCGTGGTCCTCGGCCTGCGGCAGACCGGACACCGTGACCGAACCGATCACGCCCGCACCCTCCACGGCGATCGGGAACGAGCCGCCGTGCGCGGCGTACACGTCCAGGTCCAGTCGCGAGGACTGCTCGAACGTCGTGCCCTTCGCCCGGAAACGGGTCCCGACGAGGTACGAGCTCTCCCCGTACCGCTCCACGACCCTGCGCTTGCGGTCGATCCAGGCGTCGTTGTCCGCGCTCGAACCCGGCAGCGCCGCGTGGAAGAGCTGCTGGGCGCCCCGCCGGATGTCGATCGCGACCGGGGCGTGCCGCTCACGGGCCAGTGCGACCAGCAGACCGCCCAAGGCGTACGCGTCGTCGTAGCCGAAGCGCGGCAGCGTCAGACGCCGCTCCTGCGCGATCAGCTCGGACACGGTCGGTGCATCGGTGCTCATGCGTGCTGCTCCTCGTCGTCGTGGGGAAGGAGGGTCACGGACACGCCCTCGCGGGCCGAGCGCCGTGCCGCCTCCAGGACGTCGAGCGCGGCGGCGGCCTGCAGCGCCGTCACCGGGTTCTCGCCCTCACCGCGCAGGGCGGAGGCCACAGCGGCGTAGTACGCGGGGTAGTCACCCGGCAGCGTGCGGACCGGGTCGCCGCCGCCGGTCAGCGGGGACTCACCGGAACCGACCCGCCCCCACAGCTCCACGGGCTCCTCGCCCCACGGCTCGCCGGCCGTCGGACGCGCACCCTCGCGCAGAGCCGCCTCCTGCGGGTCCAGGCCGTACTTCACATAGCCGGCCTTCGAACCGAGCACCCTGAACCGCGGGCCGAGCTGCGCCGTGGTGGCGCTCGCGTACAGGTGCGAGCGCACCCCGTTGACGTGTGTGATCGCGATGAAGGTGTCGTCGTCGGCCGCCGCGCCCGGGCGGCGCACATCCGACTCCGCGTACACCTGCACCGCCGGTCCGAACAGGGTGAGCGCCTGGTCGACGACATGGCTGCCCAGGTCGTACAGCAGCCCGCCGATCTCCTCCGGGTCGCCCGACTCGCGCCAGCCGCCCTTCAGCTGCGGGCGCCACCGCTCGAAGCGCGACTCGAAACGCAGCACCTCGCCGAGCTCGCCCTGCTCGATCAGGCCGGCCAGCGTGAGGAAGTCGTTGTCCCAGCGGCGGTTCTGGAACACGGAGAGCAGCAGCCCCCGCTCCGCGGCCAGCGCGGCCAGCTCGCGCGCCTCGGCGGCCGTACCGGCGAGGGGCTTGTCCACGACCACCGGAAGCCCCGCCTCCAGGGCGGCCTTCGCGAGGGGGACGTGGGTCCTGTTCGGCGAGGCGATCACGATCAGGTCCAGCTCGTCCGCGCGCTTCCACAGCTCCTCGGGCGAGGAGACCAGCCGCAGGCCGGGGAACTCGGCGCGGGCCTGAGCCTGCCGCTCCTCGTTCGACGTGACGACCGTGTCGAGGACGAGGCCCCCGGTCGCGGAGACCAGCGGGGCGTGGAAGACGGAACCCGCCAGGCCGTAGCCGACGAGCCCGACGCGGAGAGGAGCGTTGGCAGTCATGCGAACCACTTAAGCAACGCTGTTGCCAAAGTGCAAGCGATGGGGACAATGGTGCGGTGAACAGGAGTAACAGCAGGAGCGACGGGGCGAATCTCCCTGCCCTGCGCCACCACAACGCGTCGCTCGTCCTCGACCTGCTGCGCGTGGCCGGTGAGCAGGGCATCAGCCGGCTGGAGCTCGCCGAGCGCACCGGACTCACCCCGCAGGCCGTCAGCAAGATCACCGCCCGGCTCAGGGCGGAGGGCCTCGCCGCGGAGGCGGGCCGGCTCGCCTCCACCGGGGGCAAGCCCCGCACCGTCCTGCGCCTGGTCCCGGACGCCGGATACGCGGTCGGGCTCCACCTGGACCGCGACGAACTCACCGCCGTCCTCGCCGACCTCGCCGGCACCACGGTCGCGACCCGCGCCTTCCCGCTCGACCTCGGAGCCCCGGCAGCCGAGGTCCTCACCACGGCCGCCCACGCGGTGCAGACGGTACGGGCGGACGCCCCACGGCCCCCCGGGACCGCGGCCCCCCAGGTCTTCGGCGTGGGCGCAGCCCTGCCCGGCCCGCTGGACCACAGGGGCGGGGTGCTGCACCGGGTCACCGGCTTCCCGCAGTGGGACGGCTACCCGCTTCGCGACGCCCTCGCCGAACGGACCGGGCTGCCCGTCGTCGTCGACAAGGACACCAACGCCGCCGCCCTCGGCCTCGCACTGAGGGAGCGGGCCGACGCCGACTTCGCCTATCTCCACCTGGGTACCGGGCTCGGCGCCGGGCTCGTCCTCGGAGGGGCCGTGCACCGCGGAGCCCGCACCGGCGCCGGGGAGTTCGGCCACCAGACGCTCCAACTGGACGGCCCCCCGTGCGACTGCGGCGGACGCGGCTGCATCGAGGCGCTCTGCCTGACGGCCGACTCCCGCGGCGACATCGCCGAGGCGGCCCGGGTCCTCGGAGCGGGCGCCGCCAACCTCGTCGGGCTCCTCGACATCGACCGGGTGGTCCTCGGCGGGCGCACCGTCGCCGCCCACGAGGACGCCTACGTGAGCGGGGTCCGCGCCGTCATCGAGGAGCGCGCGCGGCGGGAGGGCGTCACCGCCGCGGTCCCCGTCACCGTGGCCGGCGGCGGGGACCGGTCCGTCGCGGAGGGAGCGGCCCAGCTGGTGCTCGCCCCGCTCTTCGGCCGGGCCGGGGAGGGCGGCGGCGAGCGGACCCCGGTCGCACAGGGGCGGCAGGGGGGCACCGGGCGGGGCCGATCGAGCGGATCGTGACCCCCGAACGGGCGGTGCACGCCGCCGAGCGATGGCGGCCCCGTGCGCGCGCGTGACAGCGTCGCGCACTGAAACGTGTCGCCATGGCCGTACGTCCGGCCGCGTGTGGCGGTGCCGCCGCCCCAGCGGGTGGCCCCGCCCGGCCGTTCGCGAGCAGCGAAGGGTGATCCACCATGTCCAGCAGACCCCCCGCACGGCTGCGCGACGGCCGTGCCCTCACCCGCCTCGGACTCGCCGCCGGGCTGGTCGTCCCGGTGAGCCTCCTCGGTGTCCCGGCCGCCGTCGCCATCCCGGTCACCGTGCCCGCCGCGACCGGTGCCGTGGCCCTCGGGGCCCCGGACCTTCCCGCCTGCGGCGATCCGGACGCCGAGGACTTCCCCATCGAGACACGGATCCACGGTGGCCCCGACACCTACGCCTCCGGCGGCGGCTACGGGACCTGGTTCCTCGACCTCACCAACACGACCTCTGAGTCGTGCCACTCCATCCACCCCGTCCTGGTGCTCACCGACGAGGACCGGACGCTCACGGCCGAGCAGATCCAGCTGGAGTTCACCGAGCGGGCGCACCCCGACGAGGAACACCGGGTGAGCTGGGAGTCCACCGACCGTGACGAACAGATCGGCGTCTTCGGCAGCGGGGAGCACGACGACGACTTCCCCGGCTTCACCGTCCCCGCGAAGCAGACCGTGACGGTCGAGGTCCGGATGGCGTTCACCTCCGACACCCGGCCGGGCGAGGTCACGGCCCACGCCGCCATCGTCCAGCGGCGCACCGCCGAGGACGACGCGGAGCGGACCGGCGGCGACGGGGACTGGGTGGGTGAGTCCGCCGCCTACTCCTTCGTCGTCGTCGACGGCGGAATCGAGGCGCCGGGGGACGACGGGGCCACGATGGACGCGGAGGGCGACCCCGTGCCGGAACTCGCCCGCACCGGCCAGGCCCGCGCGCTCCGGGCCGGTCTCGCCGCCGTCACGCTCGTCCTCACCGGAGCGGCCGCCCTGCTCTGGTCCCGGCGCCTGCGCGCAGGACGCCGCTGATCATCCGGTACGCCAGGTCTGTGTGATCAACCGGTTCCGTCCGCAAGAACGGGCAGCCTAAAATCGGGGGCGTCGGCGCTGCACAACGCGGTGCCGCCGGCGTCCAGCACCTCTGAGTGCACAGCGCGTACGGCAGGAGCCCGTCACATGGCAGAGCGCAAGCCGATCGAATCCTGGCTGACCGACATGGACGGTGTCCTCATCCACGAGGGCACGCCGATCCCCGGGGCCGACGCCTTCATCAAGCGGCTGCGGGATTCCGGACTGCCCTTCCTGGTCCTCACCAACAACTCCATCTACACCGCCCGCGACCTGCACGCGCGCCTCAAGCGCATGGGGCTGGACGTGCCCGTGGAGAACATCTGGACCTCCGCCCTGGCCACCGCCCAGTTCCTCGACGACCAGCGGCCGCGCGGCACGGCGTACGTCATCGGCGAGGCGGGCCTCACCACGGCGCTGCACGACATCGGCTACGTGCTCACCGACCACGAGCCCGATTACGTCGTTCTCGGGGAAACCCGCACCTACAGCTTCGAGGCACTCACCAAGGCGATCCGGCTGATCAACGGCGGTGCCCGCTTCATCTGCACCAACCCCGACGAGACCGGCCCGTCCGCCGAGGGCCCGCTGCCCGCGACCGGTTCCGTCGCGGCGCTGATCACCAAGGCCACCGGCAAGGCGCCGTACTTCGCGGGCAAGCCCAACCCGCTGATGATGCGGACCGGGCTCAACGCGATCGGCGCCCACTCCGAGACCTCCGCCATGATCGGCGACCGGATGGACACCGACGTGCTGGCCGGCCTGGAGGCGGGGATGCAGACCTTCCTGGTCCTCACCGGCCTGACCACGGAGGCCGACATGGACCGCTACCCGTTCCGGCCCTCCACGGTGGTCGACTCGATCGCGGACCTCGTCGACCTGGTCGACCTGCCCATGCCGTGACCCGAGCGGGCTACAGCGGATGCGGGACGGCCTCGCAGGCGTGAACCTTCCTTCAGGAGGTTTACGATGCGTTCACTGCCCCTCACTTTCTGTGCCGCGATCGTGGCCGGGACGATAGCCCTTCCCACGTCCGCCGCACTGGCCGCTCCGCAGGCCGACGACCCCTCGGGCGAGAAGCGTCCGGGAACGGTCTCGGTCAGCCCGTCCCGTGTCTCCCCCGGCGGGGAGGTGGAACTCCGGGTCGACGTCTGTGGCAAGGACAGGTCGGCCCGAGGCAACTCCGAGGCCTTCGCCTCGGAAGCGCGCTTCGAACCGGCCGACGGCAAAGGCCTCGTCGCCCACGCCCGGATCCGTTCGGACGCCGCACCCGACGACTACGAGATCTGGGTGACCTGCAAGGACGGCCACGGCAAGGCCACCGGCACGGTCACGGTCGTCCATCACGGCCGCCCCTCGCCCGTCGCCCCCGTACGGGCCGGCGGTGGAGGCACCGCGGTGCTCGCCGAGGAGGCCGCTGCCGACGAGGGCCCCGGCACCCGGCACGCGGTGATCGGTCTCGGACTGGGCGCCGTCGCGGCCGTCGCCGTCGCGTTCCGCGGCGTGCGCCGCCGTCGCTCGGCGCTCCACTGACATGTCCGCCCCGGAGCGCCCCGCCGGAACCGGCCGCCTGCTGACGGGTGTCACCTGGGCCGTTCTCCTGCTGGGGCTGTGGCTGTGGGGCCGCGCCGCCACCGCCGGCAACTCGGCCCCGACGACCGGTGACGTCGCCGCGGTCGGCCGCCCCCTGGGCGTACCACTGCCCCCGGCCCACGATCCGCTCGACGGAGCCGCGCCGCAGCGGGTCCAGATCCCCTCCGTCGGGATCGACGCGACCGTCGTGCCGCGCGGCCTCGACGCCGAAGGGGCGATCGAGCCCCCGCCGTTCGAGACGCCGAAGGCCGTCGGCTGGTATGCGGACGGCACCGAACCGGGGACGGAGGGCGCCGCTCTCTTCGTCGGTCATGTCGACACCGAGACGAAGCCCGCCGTGTTCTACGGGCTCAGTGCCGCGAAGCCCGGCGAGAAGGTCCGGGTGAGCCGGTCCGACGGGAAGACCGCCGAGTTCACCATCGACGACGTGCAGGTCTTCACCCGGGAACGTTTCGACGCGCAGAAGGCGTACGGACCGCGTGAGGACGGGCGGGCGGAGCTGCGGCTGATCACCTGCGGCGGTACGTACGACCACAAGTCCCGTGCGTACACGGCCAATGTCGTCGTCTCCGCGTACCTGACGGCGGAGAAGTCCGCGCGGGAGTCCCGCACCACCTGACGTGCCACGTCCGAACCGCCCGCGACGGGACACCTGGCCCGGTCGGCGTCCGCTCCCCCTCGGAGTCGCCGGCCGGGCCGGTCCTCGACCGCAGGCGTCCGGGCCGCGGGAGTGGCCCGGACACGGCGCGGGAGGTCGGGCCGTGCACTGACACGACACTGTAGGGCGACGACGCCCGGAGCCCCGAGTGGTTCCGGCAGGATGTCCGGATCCGGGCGGGAGCGTTTCGCGGGCCGGCCGGGCCTGCGGCCGGTGAGCCCGCCGGCACGAGGGGCGGCGGATCAGGGCGGTCAGGCCGGGATCGGCCGAAACCTCCGGTGCCACCGTTCGGTTCGCGCTCCGCCGCGCATCGGTGGCGCATGCCACGACTGACCCGTGGCAGATACCGACTATCTCATCACCCAGGTTCCGGAAATCTATGTCGGCGGGAGTAGACATTGGGTCATGACGTGGATATGGTTTCTCTCGTAGCCAGAGAGACGGCAGGGCCCGGCAGAGACGAACTGCCGGGCGGCAGCATCCGCAGTGAGCAGGACGGTACGGCGGTGGAGTTCCGAAGCCATGGTTGTTGCAGGGCGGCGACGGGACTGACGGCCGGACCGGGTGGCCCGCAGTCGTCAGGGGCCGCCGTGAGCAGTACCAGATGTACGCAAGTGATTGATCCAGAGGGAAGGACGGAGGAACCAGGCGCCATCAGGATCGCCCGGGTGGAAGCGTTGAGCCCGGGTACCGCAGGACATCGATAGTGAGGTGGTCTCCGGTCAAGCAACCGCGATCCCCGCGTACCCGACAGCTTCCAGGTCGGGTCGGCGGAAACAGAGGGCCGACGCAGTAACCACGGTCGGCAGGTGGTGTAGTTGTTTCTTCGGGGCCCGGGTGCCGTACGGCACCCGGGCCCCTCGAGCGTTCCACAGAGAGGTGTACATGACAGCAGGCGACTCGTTCGGTCGTCTCGACGACGACGACTACCCCGCCTACACCATGGGCCGGGCCGCCGAGATGCTCGGCACCACGCAGGGCTTCCTCCGCGCCGTCGGCGAAGCTCGCCTGATCACCCCGCTCCGTTCCGAGGGTGGACACCGGCGCTACTCCCGCTACCAGTTGCGCATCGCCGCCCGAGCCCGGGAACTCGTCGACCAGGGCACACCCATCGAAGCCGCCTGTCGCATCGTCATCCTCGAAGACCAGCTCGAAGAAGCCCAGCGCATCAACGCCGAATACCGCGCCGCCGCTTCGGGGAACCCGACGGCCGCGGGCTGAGACGGTCCGGCCCTCCGTCCGGCACGCCATGAACGCCGGTCGGCGGGTGTGGCGGAATCGGGACGGAGGGCGGCGGCCCTGAACGCATCAGGGCGGGTTCGCCGGTCGCGTCGGACGGGGGCGGGCGCCGCCGCGGTACCCGTGCCCGCCGAAGCGCAGGTGGGGCCACTGCTTCCGGGAACACTGTGTCGCGCGTGAGGCAATATCTATTACCGCGGGACGAGAGTTAAATGCGCCGCGCGGGCAGCGTGTTTATCACAGCGAACGAATTTGCTCTACCGGCCGTACGCGGGTCACTACCTCGTGCTACTCTCGGTCGCAGTTGCAGTTGTGGTTCCCGAAAACTTCAACGCGTGCGCCGACAGTTACTCGCGGAAGCGTTTTTATATATCCGGTTTTTCTCCGGGTGGGGCATCATCGCGGCGACCCGGTATCCGTGATTGCGGGTGTCGGCGTACTGCCCCGCAAGGAGACAAGACATGGCGTCCGGCACTGTGAAGTGGTTCAACGCGGCCAAGGGTTTCGGCTTCATCGAGCAGGACGGTGGAGGCGCTGATGTGTTCGCACACTTCTCGAACATCGCCGCCCAGGGCTTCCGTGAGCTGCTCGAAGGCCAGAGGGTCACCTTCGACATCGTGCCGAGCCAGAAGGGCCCGACGGCCGAGAACATCGTTCCCGCCTGACGTCGGCGCGCACGTGCAGCTGGGGCCCGCATCCCTCGGGGTGCGGGCCCCAGCTGCGGGAATTTCCTCCAGTGATGCCATCTGTGGGGCAGAGTCGCTCCCAGCTCTTCTCCAGGGGTCCACGCTGTTTCGGGGCCGCGCGGGCCGAAATCCGGTATCTCGCACCCGAGGGCGGCACCCATTTTCATCGTCTGCGCCCCGCACGGAATCAACCGCATGGCGACTTCGCTTTCGAATTCGATTCCGGCCCGTGGGCGGCGGCCTGAAAACCTTTGTGATCAGGAAATGTACCCACCACTGCCGGAGGCACCCTTTGACGCTGGTTCAGATGCAGTCCCGCTCGACAGACGGCACCCGCTCACACAGGACTGCGGCAGACCCGGCGGACCCGGGCGCACCGCAGGTGTGCGACGACATGACCATCGAAGTCGCTCTGGCCGTCATGGCCGGGGCCCGCACGGGGCACCTGGTCGTCTGCGACAACGACGGCCTGTGCGTCCACCTGGTCACCCTGGACCAGCTCACCGCGGTCCGTGACAGTTCCGCGTACACGGACCGGGTCCAGCTGCGTGACATCCTCGGCGACAGTGGGCCGTTCACCTCACCCGTGACCACGGTCGTCGCGACCGAGGACGCGCTCCTGGACCGCCGGCTCACGGCACTGCCGGTCGTCGCGCACCAGGGCAGCGCTCGGGGCCTCCTCGCCGTTGCCCGCTGAACCGCCTCACCGCGGTGGAACCATCCTCTCCTTCTCCCTGTGAGGCATCATGCGCTGTGTCATCGCCCGCTTCCCGTTCGACCTCACCAAGAGCGGCGTCATGGAAGCGATGAAGGGCGTCAAGCCCGAACAGGTCACCGGCGAGTCCGTGATCATCGGCCGCCGCACCTACCCGGTCAAGCAGGTCGGGCAGCTCATCACGGGCCAGGACCGCCGCGATTTCAGCGCCGGTGAAGTTCTCCGGGCCATGACCCGGCTCGGCTTCACCTGCCCCGGACCGCGTCAGGACGCCGAGGCCAAGCCTGTCCTCAGCCCGCTCCAGCATGCTTCCGAGATGCTCGGCGCCCCTGCCGCCGTCTGACCGACGGGCAGCCCGCGCCGCCGACTGAACAACGGTGAGGGTCCGGCCGGCATCCGCCGGCCGGACCCTCACCCTTGCCGCGTGGCCCGTCGGCACGCGGCGCGGTGTCTCACTGGTCGGAGTAGCTGAAGTCGCCCACCGTCCAGGCGCTGACGTCTTCGATCGCCACGCGGTACATGCCGCCTGTCTCCGGGATCCCCACCGTGCCCTGCAGAATGCGCGCCACATGGAAATGCAGATGTGTGGGCGCCTTCTCCTCGGATGCCCGAGTGGTGAAGGCGGCGGAGAACGCATTGAGGCGCGCCGAGTCCGCGAGGACCTCGGACACCCGCTGCCTCCAGACGGCTTCAGGAGCCAGCCGACCCGTGATGACAGCGCCGCCGGCAACCACGGTCAGAGTCATCTGGTTGCTGTGCCCGGACTCCACCAAGGCCGCGACTTCGACAAGCAGTTCGTCAGGTTTCGACATGACAAGCGATTCTAGTCAACGCCGCTCGTCCCGCGTCGCGGCCTCCCGGCATGCGGATGCGGAGGGAACCCGCGGCTGGGCCGTCCGGGAAGGAGGCCTGGTGCCGCCGGTCGGCCGACGCGGTCGACGTCATGGGCACCCGCCCGCACGCGGTGGCCCTGCATGACTCCTGCCTGTGCGCACGGCGGTGGGGTCTCTGCCCGTGACACCGCTGATCCGTGTCCGTCCCTCGCCCCGGAGACTCGCGGATGCCCGCTCCGCGCCGTCGTGCACAGCAGCGAGGCCCCCTCACACTCGGTGAGGGGGCCTCGCTTTGGCGTGCGCCGTCAGGGACTCGAACCCCGGACCCGCTGATTAAGAGTCAGCTGCTCTAACCAACTGAGCTAACGGCGCCTGCTGACCTGGAGAACTTTACCCGACGTGCGGGACTGCTCCTGACCAATTCCTCTTCGATGCGGCCTGTCGGATGGTCGTTTTGTCCCTTTAGTCAGTCAACATGAGATATGCCGTGAATGTTGATCGATGGAAGATCTGGACGACTGCCGAAGGGAAAGAGGAGCCGCATGACTGTGCCGGTCTTCGAGGAGTACGAACCCCCTGACGACTGCGGCTGTCCGGGCTGCGCCCGGCGTCGTCGTACCGCCGCGACGCTGCCCGTACGGCATGGTGGCCACCGCGGCGCGCACGGCGCGCGGCGGGCGCTGGTCATGGTCACCGCGGCCGGCGTGGTCCTGTCCTGCGGGGCGGGCCAGGCCGCCGCGACCGCCGCCGGACGGGGCGCGCGCGCCGACACGGCGGTGGACCCACAGCCGGGCAGTCCGCAGGGCGCGGTGGGGCCCCTCAGTGGCAGTGGAGCCTCGGGACCGCCCTCCGCCCCGGGCACCGCGCAGCGCACGACGACCCGGACCGACATCGTCAACCGCGCCCAGAAGTGGGTGACGGCGAAGGTCCCGTACGACATGGCGGCGTACTGGTCGGACGGCTACCGCCAGGACTGCTCGGGTTTCGTGTCGATGGCGTGGAACCTCGGCACGAACGAGTGGACCG
The DNA here is from genome assembly GCF_029428875.1 of Streptomyces sp. JH34. Taxonomy (NCBI): domain Bacteria; kingdom Bacillati; phylum Actinomycetota; class Actinomycetes; order Kitasatosporales; family Streptomycetaceae; genus Streptomyces; species Streptomyces sp. JH34. Next base: position 4,644,077 of record NZ_JAJSOO010000001.1, read on the forward strand.
GCAGCCTCGCCGACTTCGGTACGAAGATCGCCCGAGCCGATCTGGAGCCCGGCGACATCCTCCTCTTCCACAATCCGGCGGACCCCTCGGTGGGATCGCACGTCACGGTCTTCGGCGGCTGGACCGACCTCACGCACACCCACTACCTCGCCTACGAGCAGACCAGCCCGCACGCGAGGAAGGCGACGACGCCGATGGCGTACTGGAGCAACTCCTCGAAGTACGTCGCCTACCGCTACAAGGGGATCGTCAGCGGCGCGAGCGGCAGCGGGTCGACCGGGTTCCCCGGGGCCTCGAAGTTCGGCCCCGGGAAGAACAACGCGCACGTGACCCGGCTCGGGCAGCTGCTGATCGCCCAGGGCGGCAAGCGCTTCTACACGACGGGTGCGGGGCCGCGCTGGAGCGACGCGGACAAGCGGGCGACGCAGGCGTTCCAGCTGGCACAGGGGTGGAAGGGCGAGGAGGCGGACGGCCTCCCGGGCCCGGGCACCTGGAGCCTGCTGGTCAAGGGCACCGGGCACAGGATCCCCGCCGCCGGGACCGGCAGCACCCCGGGCGGCACCGTGGCCTACCCGGGGAAGAGGTTCTTCGCTCCCGGGCAGTCCAACGACCACGTGCGGAAGCTCGGTGACCGGCTGGTGAAGAGGGGATACGGCACGCACTACGTGACGGGCCCCGGCCCGCACTGGACGGAGGCGGACCGCCGCAACGTCGAGGCGTTCCAGCGTGCCCAGGGCTGGAGCGGCAGCGCGGCCGACGGCTATCCGGGACCGGAGACATGGCGGCGGCTCTTCGCGTGACGGCTGAAGTGACGGAACGGACATGACGGAGGCGGGAATGCGATCCACGGAGAACGTACGGGGCGAGTGGGACGAGCTGGGCGAGCGGGAGACGCGGGTGCTCGTGCCCGGGCCCGGCACGGGGGGCGCGCCGGGGCAGGCGGTGACGGGCGACCACGGGGTACGCCTCCCGGAGCCCGGCGCGGAGCCGGAGCCGGTGGTGGTGGTGGTTCCGCCGGATGCCCCGGTGGACGCCGTGCCTCCGGAGGAAGTACCGGCGGCGGCTGATCCCCTCGTGGAGGAGGCGCTTCCCGCGGTGGATGCCCCGCCTTGCGCGACGGCGGCATGCTCCGGGTGCCCGGAGCACCCGGAATCCTCCCCGGAGCCCGGGCCCGCGGCCGTGGCGGACGAGGACGTCCCGGCCGATCTGGGACCGGCCCTGGACGCGGTGGCAGTGGTCGGCCTGGCCGCACCGGTGGAACTCGATCTCGACGTGGGTGCGGGGCCGGAACCCGGTCCGAGTGCGCCGGCCCCGGGCCCGCGTCCCGGACCGGTGCCGCCGGAGCCGCTGTTGCCGCAGCCGGCGCTGATGGAGCAGGTGCCGGATTCGCTGCCCGGCACGGTGGCGGACCCCGGCGAGGGCGCGGAGGAGGACCCCGGTGGCGGGGTGCCTGGCCTCGGGAGGACCGCGCCCGGTACGCCCCGGCTGTCCGGTGACGAGATGGGCGCCCCCGTGGCGCTCACCGTCGGTGCCGCGGACCCGGTCGCCTGGTGGGGTACCGCGCGGCGGCAGCCCGTCATCGCCACCGAGACCACCGCGACCATCCCCGTGCACCTGCTCTTCCGCGACGACGGCCCCGGCACCAGGGTCGCCGGCCCGGGCGGCACCACCGCGGGGACCGGCGCCGCGCGGCGCCCCGGCGACCGCCGTCCCCCCGTGCCGCGATCGCCCCAGGTGCAGGCTCCCACCAGGCCCTCACCCCTCGCCGACCCCCGGCTCACCGAGCGGCCCGGCCCCGTGCTGCCCGGGTGGGCCGCGCTGTTCACGGCGGCCGCCGGGGTGGCCGCCGGGCTCGCCGTGCTGTGGTGGCAGGGCGCGCTGCCCGCCGCCGTGACCGGCCGGCTCGGACTGGGGGCGCGTCCGGACGGCGGCATCGGGACCGGGGCCTGGGCCCTGCTCGCCCTGCTGGTGGTCGTGGTGCTGTTCACGTGCTGCGGTCTGGGGCGGGGCCGGGCCGGACACGCCTCGGTGCTGACACTCTGCGGCGGCTACCGGGGGAGCGTCCGGCGCACCGGCCTCCTCTGGATCTCCCCGCTGCTGCGGCGCCGACGGATCGACGTGCGCCTGCGGCACTGGCGCAGCGAGCCGCTGCCCGCCGTGGACGCCAGCGGCACCGCGCTGCGGGTCGAGATCCTCGTCGTCTGGCGGGTGAAGGACACCGCGCGCGCCGCGCTCGGCGTCGCGGACCACGAGCGCTATCTGCGCGACCAGGTGGAGGCGGCCCTGGCCCGGGTCCTCTCGCAGCTGCCCGCCGACGCCTTCCACGAGGACACCCACACCCTCCGCGACGCGGAGGCGGTGGGCGACGCCCTGACCCGGATGCTGAAGGCGGACTGCGCGCCCGTGGGCGTCGAGGTGTACTCCGCGCAGCCGACCGGTATCGAGTACGCCCCGGAGGTCGCCGCGGCGATGCGGCGGTGCCGGGTGGCGGCCATCGACGCGAAGCACCGGGACGGGGTGCTGACCTCCGTGGTCGACGCCGTGGACGACACGGTCGGCAGGCTGACGGCACGCGGCATCGTCGAGCTCGACGCCTACGAGCACAAGGCGCTGGTCAGAGATCTGACGGTGGCCTTCTACACCGGCCGGAGCGGTGGGGACGGGGTGTGACCGCCTCCGGTCGCCCGGGGGCGCGCCGAAACCCGGCCCACATCGGTCTGGACATGTCCATGTCGTGTCAATAATCTGGACTTGGTCTAGACCGCACGGGCGGTACGCGCGGCACCGCTCCGGACATCCCCAGAACTTCCCCCACGTTCTCGAGGAGCGACACTCATGCGGAAAAGGGCAAGCGCGGCCGTCATCGGCCTGGCGATAGCGGGCGTCTCCATGTTCGCGACCGGCAGCGCCACCAGTCACGGCTACACGGATTCCCCCATCAGCCGGCAGAAGCTCTGTGCCAACGGCACGGTCGCCAACTGCGGCAACATCCAGTGGGAGCCGCAGAGCGTCGAGGGGCCCAAGGGCTTCCCGGCGGCAGGACCGGCGGACGGCAGGATCTGCTCCGGCGGGAACAGCCAGTTCGCCCAGCTCGACGACCCGCGCGGTGGGGCCTGGCCCGCCACCAAGGTCACCGCGGGGCAGGGCTACAGCTTCCGCTGGCAGTTCACCGCCCGGCACTCCACGAGCGACTTCCGGTACTACATCACCAAGAACGGCTGGGACTCCACCAAGCCGCTCACCAGGGCCGCCCTGGAATCGCAGCCCTTCATGACGGTGCCGTACGGGAACCAGCAGCCCCCGGCGACGCTGACGCACCAGGGCTCGATGCCCACCCAGAAGACCGGCAGGCACATCGTCCTGGCCGTCTGGAACGTCGCGGACACCACCAACGCGTTCTACGCGTGCTCCGACGTCCAGTTCTGACAGGACGCGGCACGAAGCACAGTGGGCGGTCTCCCGGAAGGAGACCGCCCACTGTGGTGTCTGTGCGCCGTCAGGGACTCGAACCCCGGACCCGCTGATTAAGAGTCAGCTGCTCTAACCAACTGAGCTAACGGCGCCTGCTGACTCGAAAATAATACCTGGTCCCCAGGGGTGCTGATGACACGCGCCCGCACCCTGCCGCACTCCGCCCGGAAGCCCCACGCCCCTGGGCCCGGCGCCGCCCCGGGTGGACGCGGGCAGGACGATCCCCGCTCAGAGGGCCAGTGACAGCAGGACCGGTGCCGCGCGCCGGTTCAGGGTGGCCGCGGCGGCCCGCAGCCGGTGCGCGTGCTCGATCGGCAGGGACAGGGCCAGGCAACCGGCCGACGAGCCCGCCGTCAGCGGGACGGCCGCGCACACCGTGCCCACGGCGTACTCCTGCAGATCGAGCACCGGCACCGTCGCCGGCTGGCTGTCCAGCTTCGAGAAGAGCACCTTCTCGCTCGTGATCGTCCGGGACGTCAGCCGCGCGATCCGGTGGCGTGCCATGTGGTCGCGGCGGCCGTTCTGGTCGAGCTGTGTCAGCAGGCACTTGCCGATCGCGCTGGCGTGCGCCGCCGAGCGGAAGTCCACCCACTCGTTGACGGCGGGCGTGCGCGGTCCGTCGGCCACCTGTGTGACGCGGATCTCGCCGTCGACGTAGCGGCTGACGTAGACCGCCGCGCCGACCGAATCCCGCAGCTGCACCAGCGTCTGCTGGAGCTTCGCCTCCAGGGCCCGCCTGCGGGCGGTGCCGGAGCCGAGCTCCAGCAGCGAGGATCCGGCGACGTACGCGCCGTCGGCGATCTGCTCGACGTACCCCTCGCGGCGCAGGGTCAGCAGGAGAGGGGCCAGATGCCCGGCAGGGAGGCCCGTCTCCCGGGAGATCCGGGCCGTCGTCACCCCGTCGCCGTGCGCGGACACCGACTCCAGCACCCGCAGGGCGTAGTGCACCGAATGGAACGGCGCCTGCGGCTCGGGCTTCAACGCCACGGTTCCCCCTCCAGGGCCTCTACCAGGTTGTGACCGGAAGCTCGCGGTCCACGATAGTCGCCAAGTGGCCGAATTACAGGCCCTGTAGAGGAGTTGGCGTCACACCCCGGCTCCGTCAGCTGGGGCGCATCCGGTCGGCATATGCCGTTGTCATGAGCTTCACGCCGAAGGGGAGGTCACAGCACCGCGTTGAGGAACTCGCGCGTACGTTCGTGCTCGGGGTCGGTGAATATTTTCTCCGGTGTGCCGGACTCCACGACCCGTCCCGCGTCGAACATCAGGACCTTCTCCGAGACGTCCCGGGCGAAGTTCATCTCGTGGGTCACGCAGAGCATCGTGATGTCGGTGGTCCTGGCGATGTCGCCCAGCAGGTCCAGCACCCCGGCGACGAGTTCGGGGTCGAGGGCCGACGTCACCTCGTCGAGCAGCAGGATCTCCGGCCGCATGGCCAGCGCCCTGGCGATGGCGACGCGCTGCTGCTGACCGCCGGAGAGCTGGGAGGGGTGGGCGTCGACCTTCCCGGAGAGCCCGACCAGGTCGAGCAGCTCCCGGGCCCGCGACTCCGCCTCGTCCTTGTCCATGCCGAGGACGTTGACCGGCGCCTCGGTGATGTTCTGGAGGACCTTCATGTTCGGGAAGAGATTGAACTGCTGGAAGACCATCCCGATCTTCTTCCGGGACTCGCGCAGCTCCTTCTCGCCCGCGGGCCTCAGCGAACCGTCCGGCCTGCGCACGTGCGAGAGGGGCGAGCCGTCCACCCAGATCACGCCGTCACTGACCTTCTCCAGCGTCATCAGCAGCCGCAGGATGGTGGTCTTGCCCGATCCGCTGGGCCCGATCAGCGTGACGTGCTCGCCGCGCCGCACGCCGAAGTCCAGCTCGTCCAGGACCACGTGGTCGCCGTAGCGCTTGACGACCTTGTCGAAGCGGACGAGCGGCTCGACACCGGTGAGCAGCGGGTCCGCAGCCGCGTCGGTGACCTTCTCGAGGGGGGCGGGTTCAGTGGCCAAGGCGCTTCTCCAGCTTTCTCATCAGCAGCGACGTGGGGTAGCTCGCGACCAGGAAGACCAGTCCGGCGAGTGTGAATGCCTCGGTGTAGGCGAAGTGGTCGGCGCCGTAGCCGCGGGCCTCGAAGACCATTTCGTGCACCGTGATCACGGCGAGGAAAGGGGTCTCCTTGAACATCGAGATCGCGTAGTTGCCGAGTGCGGGCAGCACGTTGCGCACCGCCTGCGGCAGGATCACGGCCCGCCAGGTCCGGCGGGGCGACATCGAGAGCGCCCGGCAGGCCTCCCACTGGCCCTTCGGCACGCCGTCGATCCCGGCCCGGTACACCTCGGAGGTGTACGTGGCGTAGTGGACGCCCAGGACCACGATGCCGATCGTCAGCGGTTCCACGGAGGTGAAGAGGGCCGCCGCGCCGACCAGCTGGACCAGCAGAGGGGTGGCGCGCACGAACTCCATCACCGCCTTCACGGGCACCGTCACGAACCGGGAGGGCGCACGGCCGGCCACGGCGATGGCGAGCCCGAGCACCGCCGCCACGAGCGTGCCGAGCACGGTGGCGAGCAGGGTGACCCGGAATCCTTCGAGCAGCAGGGGAAGGGCGTCCCCGGCGGCGTCCCAGTCGAATGTCCGGTTCACCGGGCACCTCCGGCCGTGGTGACGGCTTCCGCCGTGCGGGTCCTGAACAGGCCGCGCCCGCCGGTGTGGAGGCCGAGCCGGCGCTTGGCCGACCGCTCCAGCAGGTTCATCAGCAGGGTCAGTGTGTAGGCGAGCACGAAGTAGACGACCAGCAGCAGCAGATACGCGGTGACGGTCTCACCGGTGAGGCTGCGGATGTGCTCGATCGTGGTCATGAAGTCGGCGGCGGAGATCAGCCACAGCAGCGGCGTGCACTTCAGCAGCTGGATCAGCAGGTTGGTGAAGGGCGGGATCATCTGCACCCATGCCTGGGGCAGGATCACCTTCCGCATCCGGTGCAGCGGCGTCATGTTCAGCGCCACGGCCGCCTCGTACTGGGCGCGGGGCACGGAGTTGACCGCGCCGCGCACGATCTCGGCGCCGTACGCCCCGTAGTTCAGGCCGAACGCGACGACACCGCAGAGCAGCGGGGTCAGCTCGTAGCCCGTCAGCTGAGGCATGGCGTAGTAGAGCCAGAACAGCTGGATGTACAGCGAGGTGCCGCGGAAGAACTCCACGACGGTCCGGGAGACCCCGCGCACCAGCAGCAGCCTGCTGCCGGCCGCCAGACCCAGGGTGAACGACAGGAGGAGGGTGAGCAGGGAGCCCAGGACGGTGGCCTGGGCCGTCACCCACAGGCCGGCGCCGACCTGGGGCAGTTCGTCGAGAAGGGTGGAGAAGAAGTCACTCATACGGTGTGGTCCGCCCTTGTCAGCCCTTGCACAGGTCGGCCGTCTTGAGTGTGGCCGGCGGGATCTCGGTGGCGCCGAAGCCGTAGTCCTGGAGCAGTTCGACGTAGCGCGACCGGTCCGAGACGATCTTCTTGAGCTCGCGGTTGAAGGAGTCGCGCAGGTCCTCGTTGCCCTGGCGGAAGACCGCGCCGCCCGGGGAGAACTGCTGCTCGCCGTCCAGCTCGGGGACGAACGCCTCGGTGACCTCGGTGTCCGGGTTGGTCTTGGCGAGCCAGCGCAGCGAGATGCCGGTGAGCAGGAAGGCGTCGATCCGGCCGCCCTTGACGGCGTCCGCGCCGTCCTGCGGCTTCTGCAGCGTCTTGATCTTGCCCTCGGCGATGCCCGCGCCCTTGGCGTACGAGGCCTCGACCGCGCCCGACATCACGCCGACGGTGATCCCCGCCGCCTTCGCGGACGCCAGGTCGGTGACCTTCCTCGGGTTGCCCTTCTTCACCATCAGGGCGGTGGGGGAGATGAACTCCGGCTCGGAGAAGAGGGCGTTGGCGCACCGCTCGGGGGTGATCGCCATGCCCGCGCTGACCACGTCGTACTTGCCCGCCTGCAGGCCGGGGATGAGGCCGTCCCACTCCGAGAGGGTGGGCTTCAGCTCGTCGACGCCGAGCGCCTTGAATATCTCCCGGTGCAGGGTGGGGGCCTCTCCCTTGAGCTCCTTGCCCTCCATGAAGCCGTACGGGGCCTCGTTGGCGTACGCGACCCGGACGAAGCCCTGCTTGCGGAGCTTGTCGAGCGCGCCCTCACCGTCAGCGGCGCCGGCGTCGGTCTTGCTGCACGCGGAGAGCAGGCCCGGAACGACGAGCAGACCTCCCACGGCCGCGGATCGATTGAGGAAGCCCCGGCGGGACAGGTGAGGGAAGTCAGCCATGGTTCGCGGTCTCCTGGAGAAATCGGGGATGTTCGAACGGTCCGGACAGGGTGAGCACCTGCCCGATCCGGGGCGCCTATGCAGCAAGCGCCGCCATGTAATCGAACGGTGGCCGGAGGGTGACCTTCCCGTGTCTCGTCATGGGCGCAGGGCGACGGCCGGGTCGCAGCGCGTATTCCCCGTGCGGTCCGTCTTCATGACTACCCGTTATGTCCGATCGTCAGTCCGGAATGTCGGTGGAGGGTACGTAACCGCTCCTCATGTCCACGACGTTGGGCAACGGCGCACCGGAGGCCCAGAGTTCGTACATCGAGACGAACTGTTCGCCCAGCCGGTCGCGCCAGCCGGCCGTGTCCCCGCTCATGTGCGGGGATACCAGCAGACGGGGCACGCCCCAGAGGGGGCTGGAGGCACCCAGGGGCTCCCGCTGGAACACGTCGAGGGCGGCGCCAGCGATCCACCGCCGGCGCAGGGCCTCGGCCAGGTCCTCCTCGACGGTGAGCGCTCCGCGCCCCACGTTGACGAAGTGCGCGGAGGGCTGGAGCAGCCCGAAGAAGCGGGCGTTGAACATGCCGCGCGTGGCGTCCGTCAGCGGGGCCGCGCCGATCACCCAGTCCGCACCGGCCGCCAGCCGGTCCAGGTCCTCGACGCCGTGGATCGTGCGCCGTGCCGTACGCCCGACGAGTGCCACCTGGACGCCGAGGCCGTCCAGCAGCCGCATGATCTCCCGGCCGACCGGACCCGCCCCGACCACCACGGCGCGGGTGCCGGCGAGCCCTCGGGTCTCCCGGTGGCCCCACCGGTGCTGCCGCTGGAGTTCCAGGGTGCGGGGGAGGTCCTTGGCGAAGGCCAGCACCAGCCCCGCGACGTACTCGGCGATCGGCAGCTCGAAGACGCCCCGGGCGTTGGTGACGACGGTGGGGGAGGCGGCCAGCTCCGGGCAGAGCAACCGGTCCACCCCGGCGCTCGCGGTGTGCACCCAGCGGGGGCGGGGGCCGTCCCCCGGCCAGGCCGCGCGGACCGCGTCGGAGGCGAAGTCCCAGACGAGCAGCACGTCCGCCTCGGGCAGCAGTCCGGCCAGTGTCCGCCCGTCGGCGTGCCGCACGACGGCCCGGCCCGTCAGCCTGCCCAGGCGCGGTGGCGGGTCGGTGTCCAGGACGAGGATCACGGGAGTGGCCATCAGGAATGACCACGCTCGCACCGGGGCACACGCCCGTCAACAGGGCCTTCACCCTGCGGGAGGAACCGCAGGTCACGCCCGTTGCGGGCGACGGCAGGGGGCCGGAAGGGGAATACTTGTCCCAGCAGGGGCAGCGGTGGCGCGAGCGCCCGCGGGACATCCGGAACGTACGGGAAGGACGGACATGACGACCGTAGGACTTCTGTACCCGGGCCATGCCGCGGAGGACGACTTCCCGCGGATCGAGGTCATGCTCGACAGCGACATCAGAGTGCCGCTCTTCCATACGGACATCGACGAGGACGCCCGCAGGGTCGAGAACCTGCGCGAGGCGGGTGCGCCCGACCGTCTCAGCGCCGGTGTCGAGGAACTCCGCCTGGCAGGCGCCGAATCGCTCGTCTGGGCCTGCTCGGGCGGCAGTTTCGCCTACGGCTGGGACGGGGCGCACGAGCAGGCGGCGGGCCTGGCCAGGGCGGCCGGGCTCCCCGCGTCCAGCTCCTCCGTCGCCTTCGTCCAGGCCGTGCGTGAGCTGGGCGCCTCGCGGGTCGCGGTCGCCGCCACCTACTCCGAGGACATCGCCGCGCTCTTCGCCGGCTTCCTGGAGTCCGGTGGCGTCGAGGTGGCCGCCACCCGGGGCAGGGGCATCATCGCGGCGTCCGAGGCCGCCGCCGCGGACGTGGAGCTCGTGAAGGAGCTGGCCGTGGCCGGGGACCACCCCGACGCCGAGGTGGTCCTGCTCCCGGACAACGCCCTGCACACCGCCGCCCACGTCCCCGAGCTCGAGGAACTCCTCGGCAAGCCGGTGCTCACCGCCAACCAGGTGGCCGTCTGGGAAGGCCTCCGGCTGGCGGAACGCCGTATCTGGGCGCCCACCCTGGGCACCCTGTTCGCCACCCGTGAGCCCCCGCTGGGCGCCGCCGAACCCAAGGGCATCGAAGTGCGGGAGTAGACGCCCCGGACGGGCCGCCGCGGGAATAAGCGGAGTCATCCTCCTGTTTGCCCTCCGGTACACAGACGTAGCACCGGAGAGGCCGAACACGTGGACGAGAACCGAGGCGACCAGATTCGCGGCACGAAGGGCGGTACGGCCTCCGTGCCCCTCTCCGTGCTCGACCTGGTGACCGTGGGCCAGGGCCGCACGGCGACCCAGGCCCTGCGCACCAGTGTGGACATCGCCAAGCTCGCCGAGAGCCGTGGCTTCCACCGCTTCTGGGTCGCCGAGCACCACTCCATGCCCGGCGTGGCCTCCTCGTCCCCCGCCGTGATCCTCGCGCACCTGGCCGCCCACACCGAGCGCATCCGGCTCGGTTCCGGCGGCGTGATGCTGCCCAACCACGCCCCGCTGGTGATCGCGGAACAGTTCGGGACCCTGGAGGCGATGGCCCCCGGCCGCGTCGACCTCGGCCTGGGGCGCGCTCCCGGCACGGACGGCGCCACCGCCGCCGCCCTGCGCCGCACGGACCGGCTGAACGAGGGGGCCGAGGACTTCCCTCAGCAGCTCGCCGAGCTGACCCGCTTCCTGGACGACGACTTCCCGGACGGGCACCCTTACGCCCGCATCCACGCCGTCCCCGGACCCGTGCAGGCCACCTCGCCCGGTGGCGTCCAGTCGCCCGCGCGGCCGCCCGTCTGGCTGCTGGGCTCCTCCGGCTTCAGCGCCCGGCTGGCCGGTGTCCTCGGCCTGCCCTTCGCCTTCGCCCACCACTTCTCGGCCCGCAACACGGTGCCGGCCCTCGACCTGTACCGGGAGTCCTTCAAGCCCTCCGCGGTGCTCGACGCCCCCTACGCCCTCATCGGGGTCGCGGCACTCGCCGCCGACGACGAGCGCGAGGCCAGGCGCCAGGTGCTCACCGGAGCCCTGTCCATGGTCCGGCTGCGCACCGGACGCCCGGGCCTCGTGCCGAGCCCGGAGGAGACGGAGGCGTACGACTTCAGCCCCATGGAGCGCGAGTTCGTCGACGGCTGGCTGAAGGACATCGTCCACGGCACGGCCGACGAGGTCCGCACGGGCCTGGACGACCTGGCCAAGCGCACCGGCGCCGACGAGCTGATGATCACGGCCAACGCGCACGGGGGTGAGGCCCGGCTGCGCTCGTACGAGCTCATCGCCGACGCCTACGGCCTGCCCCGGGCGAGCTGACCCGGTCAGCCCTCCGGCGGCCTGGCGCCGATCAGCTCGGCGATCCGCTCCGGGGCCACCGCACGTGAGTACAGCCAGCCCTGCCCGGTGTCGCAGCCGATCCGGCGCAGCCGCTCCGCCTGGCCCGACGTCTCCACGCACTCCGCGGTGACCGTCAGGCCCAGGCGGTGCGCCAGCTGCACCATCGCCTCGACGATCGTCTCGTCGGCCGGGCTGGGGTGGGCGCCGCCCTCGTGGCGGAACCCGCGTACGAAGGAGCCGTCCAGCTTCAGCACGGACACGGGCAGCCGGCTCAGATAGGCGAGGTTGGAGTAGCCCGTACCGAAGTCGTCGATCGCGATGCGGACCCCCATGTCGCTGAGCGCCTCGAGCACCCGCAGTGGCCGGCCCGGGGAGCCCATGACCGCCGATTCGGTCAGCTCCAGTTGCAGCAGACCGGGTTCCAGACCGGTCTCGGCCAGGACCTCCGCGACGTCGGCGACCAGATCCGAGTCCCGGAGCTGCCGCACGGCGATGTTGACGCTGATGAAGAGCGCGGGATCCTCCGGGTGTTCGAGCTGCCAGCGGCGCGCCTGGAGACAGGCCGTGCGCAGCACCCAGCGGCCGAGCTGGACGATGGTGCCGTCCTCCTCGGCGATCGGGACGAACCGGCTGGGAGCCAGCAGCCCGAACCGCGGGTGGTTCCAGCGGACCAGGGCCTCCACACCCCGTACGACCTCGTCCGCCATGCCGACCAGCGGCTGGTACTCCAGCGTGAACTCCCCGCGGTCGACGGCCGGGCGGAGCGTGGAGGAGAGCGCCTGCCGGGTCATCCGGTGGGCGTTGCGCTCCGGGTCGAACAGGGTCCAGCGGGCCCGGCCGTCGGCCTTGGCCCAGTACAGCGTGGTGTCCGCCGCCTGCATCAGGGCGGTGGCCGAGGTGTCGGCGGACGACCGCTCCACCACACCGATCGACGCGGAGACCGACAATCGGTGTCCGGACACCTCGAACGGCCGCTGGAGGGCGGCGCATACCGAACGGGCGAGCTCGGTGAGCTGGTGCGTCCCCGACGATTTCTCGACGAGGATGGCGAACTCGTCACCGCCGAGGCGCGCCACCAGATGGCCGCCGGTGCGGTGCCCGTCGGCCTCGGCGCAGTCGGTGAGCCGCGCGGCGACGGCGGCGAGCAACCGGTCGCCGGTGCGGTGGCCCAGGGTGTCGTTGACCGCCTTGAAGCCGTCGATGTCCAGGTAGCAGAGACCGATCCGGCCGGGCGGCGCCTCCGGCGTACCTGCGGCGTCCGGCGCCTCCAGGGCGCTCGCGAGCCGTTCGAAGAACAGTGTGCGGTTGGGCAGCCTGGTCACGGGGTCGTGCATCCGCAGATGACGCAGCCGCTCCCGAAGCTCCCGCCGGTCGCTGATGTCGGCGACGGACAGCAGCACGCGCTCCGCGCCGTCGGCGGGGTCGCCCATCGGCACGACGGTGACCTCCGCCCACAGCGGCCGGCCATCGGCGTGCTTGAGCCGCCTGGTGCACCGGAGCCTGGGCCGGGTGCCGCGCAGCACCTCGTTGTACGCCCGCCAGGTGGGGCCGTCCGAGGACAGCCCGACGAGGTCTGCCGCGGGTTGCCCGGTCAGGGCCGCCGGGTCCCTGCCGAGCAGCCCGCCCAGCGCGTCGTTCGGAGTCACGACCTGGCCGCGGAGGTCGACGACGGCCATCGGGAGGGCGGCCGCCGCGAACGCGGCCCGGTAGTCGCGCAACTCGGAGAGACCCGGCCTCGGGTGATCACGCTGTGTGACCTCTGGTGGCCCGGAGCCGGGAGGCGTGCCCGCCCGGGGTGTCGGCCCTTCGTCGGTTCCGCTCACCGCTCGCTCCCGCTGTGCAGATTGTCGTGAACAGGTATGGCCGGGCAGGCGCGTGGAGTGGAGCGCCGTCCCAGGGGCGGCAACCACGCAGGAAAGCGAGGTGAAGCATAGAGGGTCGCGCGCCGGCCGTTCCAGCGCGCCCACCGTTTCGGACACGTGGTACGCGCATGGCCCACGCCCGCGTGGCGCCCGCGCCGGTCAGGGTGCGCTCCAGCGAATTGGTCAGAGATGATCTATTTTCTGGCGATCTGTTCCCTGCGAATTTCTGGGTGAGCAAATGTGACTGTCTGTGTATGTGATCGTCCTTCTGGGGATGGCCCGCCAGGCCTCCCCTGACCCGTGTGGGGCAGCACAACAGGGCGTGCGCCACCGGATCGGCACAGGGTGAGGAGGAAGCCCCGCATTCGCCACCCGGAGGTAGATGTGCCGCGTCAGCACGGACCCGGGGGACCGGAGAGGCCGAGACTGCGCAGTGCGGCGGCTGCCCTCACCTCCCTCCTGGCGCTCGCCGCCACCGGACTGGTCGCAGGGCCGGCCGTGGCGGCCACGCGCGACGCGGGACCGTGCGCCCTGCCCAGGACCGGAGCGCACCACTCCCTCGGGCTCGACACCTGGAACGGCGCCTACCCGCGCCCCGAACACGGTCTCGACGCGGTCATGGTCTTCCTCTCGTTCCCCGACTCCGAGCCCGTGGTGTCCCCGGAGGTGCTCGCCGCCGACTACTTCCCCTCCACCACCCGCTTCTTCCGGCGCGCCTCGTACGGGAAGTTCACCCTGCGCGCCCACCCGCAGCGGCAGTGGACCGCCATGCCCCATCCGTCCACCTGGTACGGCATACAGCGTGACTGGGGATCCGAGCGCCGCAGCGCCTACCTGCGCGACGCGATCAGGGCCGCCGACGAGCAGACCGACTTCGCCGCGCACGACGTCGTCTACCTCGTCGCCGACCCGGACGCCCCCGGCGTCGACTCCGACGCCACCAAGGTCGTCAACTTCGACCGGCCGGTACGCGCGGACGGCACGGACATCAGGCGCGTGGTCACCGTGTTCGAGGAGCACCCGCCGGACCGGAACGTCCTCGCGCACGAGACCGGGCACGTCTTCGACCTGGCGGACCTGTACCACCGGCCGGAGGACGGGAAGGGCGACTGGGACACCTACGTCGGTGACTGGGACGTGATGGGCAGCCAGTTCGGACTGTCGCCCGACCTGTTCGGCTGGCACAAGTGGAAGCTCGGCTGGCTGGAGGGCGAGGAGGTGGTGTGCGTGCAGGGCGCCGCCGACCTCACGCTGCAGCCCATGGCCGAGGTGCCCCTGCCCGGGGCGTCCGTCGGGACCCGGCTCGCGGTCGTCAGGACGGGCACGGACAGCGCCCTGGCCATCGAGGCCCGCAGCGCCACGGGCAACGACCGGACGACCTGCACCGAGGGTGTGCTCGTCTACCGCATCCGCAACGCGACGCCGTCCGGTGGCGGCCCGGTCGAGGTGCTGGACACCCACCCCGAGTCGGACGCCTGCTGGGACCGGTCGGTCTATCCGCCGCTCGCCGACGCCCCCCTCCGGGAGGGCGAGCGCTACACCGTGCCGGGCGAGCGCATCCGTATCGACGTCGCCGACCGGACCCCGTCGGGAGCCTGGACCGTCCGCGTCACCACCGGCGTCTGACCTGGGAGGACGCGCACACGAAGAAGCCCCCTCGCTTCCGCGAGGGGGCTTCTTCCGTCGGTGCGCCGTCAGGGACTCGAACCCCGGACCCGCTGATTAAGAGTCAGCTGCTCTAACCAACTGAGCTAACGGCGCCTGCTGACGTCGTAGACATTAGCACCCGGATCGGCGGGAGGAAAAATCGAATTCCCGGTGGTCGACGGGGCCGCCGACCGGCCCACCCGCACGCAGGCCCACAACAGCACGTCCGGCCCCGGCAGCCAGGGGCTACGCGTGTCGGGGGCAACCACCCAGCGGGGTCCGCCGGCGTCCGCGCCGCCGGTCAGGGGCGGGACGGTGACCGCGTCACCCGTGCCGTGACAGAGCACCGGCACCAGGGCGCCCTGGTGCGCGCGGAACCCGTCGGCGGAACCGGTGCCCCACTCCTCCCACGCCAGGAGGGACGGGAGGCGCTGGGCCGTCCCCGGAGCCGCGAACAGCAGCATCCGGCCCCGATGCGTGGCGACGGGGCCCGACCCGGGGCCCTCCGCCCACAGCCGCTCCAGCATGCGCCTGCCGAACAGCGCCGGCACGTTCACCACGTCGAAGACGGAGCCGCACGGCAGCACCCCGGGTGCGGAGGGGCGGGTCTCCCACTGCGAGAGCGTGCTGCGGGGGTGGGAGGAGGCGCCCGCCAGCCACGCGGCTCCCGACGCGGTGACCTGGGCGGCCCGGTCGTCGGCGCGGTGGTCGGTACGGTCCCGCAGCAGGGCGAAGATGTCGACACCGCGGTGCGGGGCGGCGGCGGTGCCGGTCCGCAGGGTCGTTTCGTCGTTCAGCCAGGCGCTCATGGCGTCATGTCTACCGGCTGTGACGCTCCTGTCCCGCAGAGTCGCCGAAAGCGGGACAGGGCGCGGAGTGACGGAGTATCTTGCCCCGCTGAATATGCCAGGGGTGTACCCACGGTGACGGACGGTCGTGCGGTACCCGGGCCGCGGTACCCGGCCCGCGCGGTGCCCGGGTCAGCGCGCGGGGTCGTCGAGCAGGGACCGGCCGAACTCGATCATCTTCTTGGCGTAGTCCTCGGTCCACTCCGCGCGCCCGGCTATCTCCGCGGCCGTCAGCCGGTCGAACCGGCGCGGATCGGCAAGCTGGGCGGCGGCCACCGCCTGGAACTCCACGGCCCGGTCGGTCGCCGCCCGGAAGGCGAGCGTCAGCTCCGTCGCACGGGCCAGCAGTTCCTTCGGATCCTCCATCGACTCCAGGTCGAAGAAGTGCTCCGGGTCGGCTGCCGCCTCCGACGGCTCGAAGAGCAGCGGCGCCGGACGTAGCCTCTGCCGCTCGTTCCGCTCGGGTTGTGCCATGTGGTCTTCCCTTCTCGTACGGCCGGACGGCCACCTTCCATTGTCCAGCCCGGCGCAAGAGCGCTGCCCAGGATCAGGGCGACCAATGCACGCGATGCTCGGCGAGATGGGACATGACCGCGTGATTCGCCTCCCAGCCGTCGGGGAACTTCACCGTCACGCCGAGCTGCACCGGCTCCGTCGACGGGTGCTCGTCCAGCAGGTCGGCCACCCCGGCCCGGCACACGACGACGCAGGCGTGCCGGTGCCGCGAGGCCAGTACGCACAGGCGGCCCGTCTCCAGGTGGAACGCCGTGGCGTCCGGACGGCCCGACAGGGGGTGCAGGACCACCGTGACATCGAACTCGCGGCCCTGGAGCCGGTTCGCCGTGTCCACCGCCACGCCCGTCACACCCAGCTCGGCGAGCGCCGCCCGCACCGCGGCCGCCTGGTCGCGGTGGGCCGTGCCGACCGCGACACGCTCCGCCGTCACCGGAACCGGGTCGGGGCCGCGCTCGCTCGTCGCCGCACCACCCCGGTCCAGCAGCCTGCGGACCACCAGGGCCACGGCCCGGACCGCCTCGGGGTCCGTGCGGGGGGTGTGGCGGGCGGGGAGCTCCAGCAGCCCCCAGCCGGACTCCGCCGCCTCGTCCAGCACCCGGTCCGGACCCGAGCCGTCCGAGGGGACGCCGAACGACAGCCGCCGGTCGCCGTGGTCCGTGCCGCTGCGGAAGGGGGTGTACGGGTAGAACGCGTCCGAGACCAGCGGCGCGGCGGACGCGGGCAGCCGCCACGACACCGGCAGCCGGTGCTGCGGCAGCTCCGGATTGTGCGCCAGCAGGGTCGAGACGGCGCTCGCCGACGGGTCGTACGTGAGGCCGGCCCACTGGTCGGCGCCCACGATCGAGAACGGGTCCAGCTGGCCCGGGTCCCCCACGAACAGCGCCCGCTCGAACAGCCCGGCCACGGCCAGCAGGGCGTCCGACCGCATCTGGTACGCCTCGTCGACGATGGCGTGGCCCCACGGCTCCACGTTCTTCACGTGCGCCCACTTGGCGGCCGTGGAGATCACGACGTCCAGGCCCGCCAGATCCGCCGCCTTCGCGGACGTGCGCACGTTGTCCAGGCCGTCCAGGACCTTGTCGTACGGATCGGAGTCGCTGCTGTGCAGCCGGCCCACCGGCAGGCTCGGTGCCTTCTCGGCCAGCCGCACCACCAGGTCGTCCACCTGGGCGTTGGTCTGCGCGACCACCATCAGGGGGCGGCCCGCCGAGGCCAGCTCCAGCGCGGCCCGCACCACCAGCGTCGACTTGCCCGCGCCCGGCGGCGAGTCCACCACGACGCCGCGCGCCGTGCCGCGCAGGGTGTCGCCGAGGATCGCGTCGGTCGCCCGCGCGGCCGCGGCACCCGGGTCGAGAACGGATGTCACAGGAGGTCCTCCGCGGTCACGGGATCGGGCCGCTCGGCAGGCCCGGTGCCGGCGGCGCCCGGCGGGCCGCCATGGGTCCACGGAGTGTCCTCCGGGTCGGGCAGCTTCGGGCCGCCCCGCTGGTCGTGCTCGAACAGGGTCCAGGCGATCCGGTCGCCGGGCCCGGGCACCGAACCGGGCGCGGGCTCCTTGCCCCGGCCCATCCGGTCCATGATCCGCAGCACGAGAACAGCCGTCCCCTCCCCGTCCCCGTCTTCGGGCTCCCCGGTGGCACCGGACGCGTACGTCACGAACTCCGCCGTCTGCGCCCTGCCCGGATCGCCGTCCAGGGAGCGGTACACCTTGGTCCGCTCACCGAGATGCGGGCGCTCCTCCGTCCGCACCGTGATTAGGGGGCGGGGCGAGGGCCGCTTCGACTCGCTGTACGCCATCTCCACCTCCGTCACCACCCCGACGAACGCCTCGCCCGCCAGCCTCCGCCCCGCCAGCACCAGCGGATCGTCGAGGGCCTCCTGGGCGTCCAGCTGCGCCTGGGCCGTCTCCCGCGAGGCGAGCTTCTGCGCCGCCGTCACCGCGTCGTCCCGGCGCGGCTGCGGCGGCTCGCCCGCCAGCACCCGGTCCCGGTGCCCGGTGAACGACCAGCGGTCCCTGGTCCAGCGGTCCTGCGCCCTGGCCCCCTCCGGCAGCTCCCGCAGCAGGTCGAGTCCCCGCCACACCGCGTCCCAGGTGGGCAGCAGCACCCCCGCCAGCAGTGACCTGATCTCCCGCTCGGCGGCGCTCAGCTCGCCGAGCCGGGTGTCCGCGTCGAGGCCGTCCTCCGCGGCGGCCAGCGCCGAGCGCGCCCGGTCGTACTTCTCGATCGCGGGCGCCAGCAGCCTGTTGTCGAACGCCGGATCCGTCGCGGGCCCGGCCGGCGGGCAGAGGAGCTGACCGTCCCGGTCTCGCTCCAGCTCCGCGCGGAGGGCGGCCTCCGCGCCCGACCCGCCCACCGGCGGGTCGACCCAGGCGAGGAGCGCGCCGAGGTGCTGGTCCTCCAGGCTGCTCTGCCCGGTCGCCCAGTGGCGGTTCAGCAGGTCCGTCGCGGCGAGCAGCAGTGAGGAACCCGGCACCCTGGACCGCTCGCCGTAGTGCGTCAGCCAGCGCCCGAGGAGCGGAACGCGGGCGGGAGCCGGGAAAGGGGTGTCCGGATCGTCCTCGGCGGTCCGCCGGAACCGCATGGACCGACCGAGCAGGCGGACGAAGTCGACGCCCGCCCTGCTGGGCACGATCAGCTGGGCGGCGTCCGCGCACAGCTCCACCTCGACCTTGACCTTCTTGCCGGTCCCGGGATCGACCTCGTTGCGCTCGGCCGGCTCGACGGCGTCGGCGTACGACTCGATGTGCGGCAGCACCGCCTCGGCCAGCTCGGCGAGGAAGGCGAACCGGAGATCGCGGTCGCGGGGCTGCGGCACAGCCAGCAGCCGGGGCGCCGCACGGTCCGTGCCCACGAGCGCGCCGAGCGGGGCCCCCGCCTCACCGGCGGTCGTCAGCGGCACGAGCACGAGCGGCTGATCGGTCAGATGCCGGTGGCGCACGGTGGCCAGCGGCTGGGCACGCCCGCTGTCGACCGCCTCAAGACGGGCGAGGGTGCTGATCAGCGACATGCGACACCGCCGCTCACTCCGGCCAGGGCCTCGGCGCGCAGGGCGGCGGCCCTGCGGAGCGCGGCCACCGTCGGGTCGGCGGGGTCGCCCTCCTTGCCGGCCGCCGCGGCCAGGACCCCGGCGACCGTCGTCAGGCCGCCGAGCTCGCCGCGCACACTGCGGCCCAGGGACTCCACCGCGCCCTCCGCGCGGGCCTTCGCCCGGCAGTGGAAGGCCAGCTCGCACGCGGCCAGGCACTCGGGGGCGTACGCGGCGGGGACCGTCTCGACGGCGGTGCCGAGCTCCTCGGGGGAGCGGTCCGGGTCGAAGGTCGTGCCTTCGGGCAGGGCGGCCGCGATGTCCTCGACACGGGTCAGCCTGGTCAGCTGACGGTCGGTCACGGCACGCTGCTTGCGCACGTCCACGACGGAGGCCGTGGGCAGGTTGGAGAAGTCCTTCGGGCAGACGAGCAGGACCTGATGGCAGACCTCGGCGCCCTCGGTCACTGCCGCGATCCGCTCCAGCGCCAGGACGTAGACGGCGGACTGACGGGCCGCCGCACCGACCTTCGCCGCGTCCGCGGAACCGTCGATCATGGGGAAGGACTTGATCTCGACGACCGTCCAGGTGCCGTCGGGGTGCACCACCACGGCGTCCGGCTCCAGGTAGGCGGGCGAGCCCGCGACCTCGAGCGCCAGCATCGGATGGTCGAGCAGGGCCCAGTCGCCCGCCGCCGTGGCTTCGCGCAGCGCCAGCGCCGTGCGCGCGGCGCGGCCCTCGGGGCCGGCGGCCGTCAGATCGGGCACCTTCGCCTCGGCCGGGGCCTCGGCGCCGCCGCCGAGCCGCTCGACGAGGAGGCGCAGCAGCTCCGTGCCGCCGTCGGCCTTGACCTTCGCCTCGAAGGCGTTTCCCCGCACGAACGCGAACTGGGACTGGCCGAACGCGGCGGGGGAGCCGAGCGCGGTGGCCAGCCCGGCCTTGTCGACACCCGCGCCGTCGAGCAGGGCGCGCCGTCTGCATCCCGGGTTGGCGGCCAGCGCGGCCAGCGCGCGGGCGTCGAGCGGATGCGGCGCGACGGACGGGCCGCGCAGCTCAGCGAGCCGCTGCCGGAGCGTCGTCGTCGGCCTCGGCTGCGGAGAGGGTGCGCGCGTCGCTGGAATCTGCGGAGGCGGTCCGCTGGCCGGGTATTCGCTCACCCGCGGAAGTCTTGCATCCGTCACTGACAATCGTGGACCTCGCGGGGATGCTCGCGGGGGTGAGGGATGCGGGAACCCGTGCGGACACCACCCGCACCCGGTCCTTGACGCGGTCCGCGAGCCGCATGAACGGCCTGGTCAGCAGGGCGCCCACGCCCATCACGGCGGCTCCGGCCACGGCGTCGAGGAAGTAGTGGTTCGCGGTCCCCATCACGACGAGGACGGTGAGCAGCGGATAGGCGGCGCCCGCCGCGCGCACGAGCGGGTGACGGCCGTGGCGCCACAGCAGGACGCCGCACCACACCGCCCAGCCGACGTGCAGGCTCGGCATCGCCGCGTACTGGTTGGTCATCCCGCTGAGCCCGCGCGGGGCACTGGCTCCCGCGCCCCACCAGCCGTAGGAGCTGTACTGGGCCATCGTGTCGACGAAGCCGTGGTGGGCGTCGAGGAGCCGCGGCGGACAGGTGGGCATCAGCGTGAAGCCGACCAGCCCGAGGAGCGTGGAGGTCATCAGCCAGGTGCGGGCCGCCCGGTAGGCGGCGCCGCGGCGCCGGAAGATCCAGACCAGCACGGCCGGGGTGACCAGGTAGTGCAGGGAGGCGTACGCGAAGTCGGCGGGTATGCCGAGCGAGGGGTGGGCGGTCAGCAGCCGGTTGAGAGGGTGCTCGGCGTTGAGACGCAGCGCCTTCTCCAGGCGGAGTATCGCGAGGCCGTTGTCGACGGCCGCCGGTATGTTCTCGTGGACCAGCAGCCGGCCCAGGGAGTACAGGCCGTACACCACCGCGATCAGCGGAAGCTCCGTCCACCAGCGGGGCCGGTGACCGGAGGACGGTGTCGCGGCGGTGGCGTGCGGCATCCGGCAGCTCTCCCCATGGTTCATTCGGTCGACGGCGGGCGTTCAACCGTACGGTGGTCGTATGCCTCGATTTCCGCCGGGGCATTCCCCCGCCGAGGCCCCGGTCATGCGCACGGAGGGACGCCGCCGACGCCCCGTGGGTTGCTCCTGGGACGGGTGCGGGATGATGGGGCGGGGCCCGGGCCCGCTCCGGTCCTCCGCCGGACGCCCGCGTTCGCGCCCCTTCGCCGTCCCGGACGCCGCTGTCCCGGACCCACCAGATCCTAGGGTCCTCGCATCTTCGGATCTTCGTAATTTCAGGGAGAGCCGTCATGGCACCGCGCATCCTGCTGGCCCGGCACGGACAGACCCAGTGGTCCGTCCAGGGCAATCACACCGGCAGGACCGACATTCCCCTCCTCGACGCAGGCCGTAAGGGCGCCGAACTGCTCGGCGAGCGGCTGCACCGGGAGCCCTGGGGCGGCCTGCCCGGCGTCGAGGTGCGGACGAGTCCACTGGTCCGCGCGTCGGAGACCTGTGCGATCGCCGGTTTCGGCGAGCGGGCACAGCCGTGGGACGCGCTGATGGAGTTCGACTACGGGGACTACGAGGGGCTGACCCCCGCGCAGATCAAGGCGGACCGGCCGGACTGGCTCATCTGGCGCGACGGCGTCCCCGGGGGCGAGACGCTCGCCGAGGTATCCGCCCGCGCCGACGAGGTCGTCGAGTGGGCGCGATCCGCCGACCGTGACGTGCTGGTCTTCGCCCACGGGCACATCCTGCGCGTGCTGGGGGCGCGTTGGCTGGGGGAGGACGTGTCGTTCGCCGCGCGGATCCGCCTGGAGCCCACGTCCCTCTCGGTGCTGGGCTGGGCGTACGGCCTCCCCGCGCTGGAACGCTGGAACGACACCGGCCACCTGGACCGCTGAACCGGAGGTGGACGGCCCCGGGCGGGGCGGACCTCAGGCGCCGGGCGGCAGTTCCTCGTAGCGGGCCAGAAGGGCCGTCACCTCCGGCCCGCCCCTCGGCCTCAGCACCCGTACGGCGCTCGACAGCATGCCGCGGATCCGGGAGGACTGGACCCGGTCCAGCAGGTCCAGCACCTGGTGCCCCGCCGCCGCGGCCTCGTCTGCCGTGCCGGCGCGCGCCAGGTCGCCTGCGAGCTGCGCGCGGTACAGCGCGAGGTTCCGGGTGAAGTGCGGGTCCTGCAGCCGGGTCGCCCGCCGTGCGTGCCGTGCCGCCCGCGCCCAGTCACCCAGAGCCGACCAGCACTGGGCCTCCAGCAGTTCCAGTTCGGCCTCCCGGAAGAAGGACATCCACTCCGGGTCGGAGTCGCACGCACCGCGGTCGAAGGCGGCACGCGCACGCCCGATCGCCTGTTCACACCCCGTACGGTCCCCGAGCCACGCCCTGGCCCCCGCCTCCCGCAGTGCCAGCAGGGCCAGCAGCCGCGGTGAGCCCAGCGGGCGGGCCGCCCTCCGGCCGGCCTCCGCGGCGCGGACCGCCTCGCGGGCCCGCCCCGTGTCGCGGGCCAGGAACGACGCGTTGCAGAACGCGTGCGCCTCCAGCGCCGCGTCCCCGGCCAGCCGCGCCGTCGCCAGCGCCTCCGCGTAGTGGGAACGCGCGTCGTCGAAGCGGCCCGAGTCGTGGGCCAGCCATCCCACGGAGATCGCCAGCTCACCGGCGCCCGCGTGCAGACGGTCAGCCGTGCTGCCCCGCGTGACGGCCCCCGAGTCGAGGAGGGCGTAGGCGGCCCGCAGGGGCTGGGAGGCCTGCCGGTAGAGGCCGTCCCCGCCGTGGCGGTCGTCCAGCAGGCGGATCCGGCGCACCGCCTTCTCCACAGCGCTGACCTCGGCCTCGCCGACCCGGCGCTGGGCGGGGACGGCGAGGGGGTCGGCGGCGGCGGAACGGCCGCCCAGCCCCAGGGACGCGGCCACCGTGGCGGTACCGCCGGTCATGAACACGCGACGCAGCACGTCGCTCTCCTCGTGGATGTCGCTGTCGAGCGTGGGAGGTGTGGTGGACGGAGGCGCGGATGCCGTGCGGGCCCCCCGGCCGCGCACGCTCCCGCGGTCCGAGAAGCCCAGGTCCGCGAGGCTCGCCCCGGGGAACATGTGCAGGAACACCCGTTCGTACGCGTAGTTGGGACAACGGATCTCGCCGGACTCCACGCGTCCGATGTACCGGGCGTCGCACGCGACCTGTTCACCGATCTCGCGGGCGGCCCGGCGGACCGCGGCCGCGAACTCCCCGGCGGAGCGCTGACCGCGCAGCCGACGGAAGACGAGGTTGGGAACTGCCCGTGTCGACACCATGGCGGGGCCCTCTCTGGTGCGGCCGGGCTCCTGCTTCCGGTGTCCCGGCGGAGCAAGAACGTACCGGCTGTGACGACGCGCACGCGCAGCGTTTAGCAACAAAGCGGACATCTCACCCTTGATCTGCCATGAACTGCCACCCTTTGCGGCGGCGTGCCGCCGTAGCCCTTGACGCCGTCGGCGCGTTGGTCCATGCGGAGACGGGGCGTGGCCCCGACTCGGCGAGACGAGAGGAGGGGTTCCCTTGCCTCACATGGGCCCGGAAACCACGCCGTGCGATCTGGTGACCGTCCCCGCGCGTCAGGGTCTGGAAGCCGTGGACATCCTGCGCAGGGGAGCGGAGAACGAGCCCGTCGGACCGGTCCTGCACGACGGGGCCTGCGCCGTACTCGGCTTCCTCGTCCCGCCCGGCACGGCGGAGGCGTGGGACGTCCCCGGGAGCGCCTGCACGCGGACGGACGGCCGCGGACTGCGCATCCCGGCCGAGCCGCCCGCCGTCGGAGGGGGCTGGCTCCTGCCGCCCGCCGCGGAGACCCCCGTCACCGACCCGGCCGTACTCCGGGCCGCCCTCGACCAGGCGGCCCGGCTCATCGAGGCGGCCGACAACTGCCGCTGAGGCCCATAATGGCCAGGTGGGCGGAGTTCCCGCCGCAGCCGGACGTCCCAGGCGGCCGGCCCGAGAGGTGAGCGAGGAAGAACGCGCGTGGCACGTCGAGGACCCGCCAGGGGCGCGGGTGACCGCAAGCGGTCCGAGCGCCGTCCGGAGCCCGTCACGGCGACGGTGGACGGCGGCGTCGCGGAGCTGGTGCCCGACCGTGAACGCCCGCGCGCCTGGACCCTGCTGCTGGACGGCGCCCCGCAGTCCCACGTGGACCTGGACGACCCTTCCCACCTCTCGTTCGAGTACCAGCGCAGACTCGGCCACGTCATCGATCTCGCCGCGCCGCCCGGCCGTCCCGTCCAGGCGGTCCACCTCGGCGGCGGAGCCTTCACGCTCGCCCGGTACGTCGCCGCGAGCCGCCCCCGCTCGACCCAGCAGGTCGTGGAGATCGACGCGCCCCTCGTCCAACTGGTGCGCCGGGAGCTGCCCCTGGACCCGCAGGCCCGGATACGGGTCCGCTCGGCGGACGCACGCGCAGGGCTCGGCAGGATCCAGGACGGCTGGGCTGACCTCGTCATCGCCGACGTGTTCGGCGGCGCCCGCACCCCCGCGCACCTCACCTCCGTCGAATTCCTCGCCGAGGTACGCCGGGTGCTGAAGCCAGGCGGCCAGTACGCCGCCAACCTCGCCGACGGCCCGCCGCTCTCCCACCTGCGCGGACAGGTCGCCACCGCCGCCTCCCTCTTCCCCGAGCTGGCCCTGGCCGCCGATCCGGCCGTCTGGCGCGGCCGGCGCTTCGGCAACGCGGTCCTGGTCGCCTCGGACCTGCCGATCGCGGTCGCCGAACTGACCAGGCGGGTCGCGAGCGACCCGCACCCCGGCCGCGTCGAACAGGGCCGTGTGCTGGCCGACTTCACGGGTGGTGCCGCCGTCGTCACCGACGCGGCGGCCAAGGCGTCCCCGGCCCCGCCGCCGGACGCCTTCGACTGAACCGGATCCGCGTGACCGTGGAGGACGGCGGGTGACAGCCGCCGGCCGGCACGGTCACTGGTCGACGACCTCGACCGTCGGCGGATGCCCGTTCCAGGTGCAGAAGACGGAGACCGTCGCGCCCGCCCCGTCGCTGAAGTCCACCCGGATCCACTCCGGGTTCGTCCACACCTGCATCGACCACCCCGGCTCGGGTGTCGCCGAGACCAGCTTCGCCGAGTCGTCCGCCAGCTCCAGGACGACCCTGCCGCCGCGCGTCGGATAGCTCTTCACATCGCCCGCGTCCGCCGGGGGCGACGAGGACTTCGCGGGGCCCGGGCTCCGGTCCGACGGCCGGGAGGACGGCCGGCGGGAGGGTGTGGCCGAAGGGGTGGGCGTGGCGCGGGAGGCCGTCGGGCTCGGCGAGGTCGACGGCAGGGCGCGGTGCGTCGAGGACGACACCGGCTCCTCCGACACCTGACCGCCCCCGGCTCCCACCGAGATCGGAACGGCGCGGGGCGGGTCGTACACGGTTCCGGACATGACCGTGTGCACGCCCCACCACGACAGGGTGACCGCCGCACCCGTGGCGAGCGACCACGCGATCGCGTGTACGAGTCCTCGTCGCATCGGGCACATCCTGCACCACCCGCACGGGCCCCGTCCTGGAGGGGACCCCGTTACTCCGGATGGGCTACGGTGCGGCGCATGCCTAGTGTGCTCGTGGTCGAGGACGACCAGTTCGTACGTTCCGCCCTCATCCGGCACCTGACAGAGGCCTCGCACACGGTGCGCAGCGTCGGCACCGCCCTCGAAGCGCTGCGCGAGGTCGCGCACTTCCGCTTCGACGTCGTCGTACTCGACCTCGGACTTCCCGACCTCGACGGCGCCGAGGCACTGAAGATGCTGCGCTCCATCACCGACGTACCCGTGATCATCGCGACCGCGCGGGACGACGAGGCCGAGATAGTCAGGCTCCTCAACGACGGTGCCGACGACTACCTGACCAAACCGTTCTCGGTGGAGCACCTCTCCGCCCGCATGGCGGCCGTCCTGCGCCGCACCCGCGGCGCCGGCGGGCAGGCACCGCCCCCGCGCGTCCTCCAGGTCGGCGGGCTCTCCATCGACCCGCTGCGCCGCCAGGCCGAACTGGACGGCAGGGCCCTGGACCTGACCCGCCGCGAGTTCGACCTGCTGGCCTTCCTCGCGGGCCGCCCCGGGGTCGTCGTCCCCCGCCGCGAACTTCTCGCCGAGGTCTGGAAGCAGTCGTACGGGGACGACCAGACCATCGACGTCCACCTCTCCTGGCTGCGCCGGAAGCTGGGCGAGACGGCTGCCCGGCCGCGCTATCTGCACACGCTGCGCGGAGTCGGCGTCAAGCTCGAACCACCGGCCGCAGCAGGACCCGGCGCATGAGATGGGCCCTGGTCAAGGTCTGCCTGGCCGTCACCGCCATGGTGGTCATCGCGTTCGCGGTGCCGCTCGGGCTCGTGATCAAGGAGATGGCCCGCGACCGTGCCTTCTCCGACGCCGAGCGGCAGGCCGCCACCATCGGCCCCACCCTCACCATCACCACCGACCGCGAGGAGCTGACCCGCGCCGTCCTGTCCACCGAGCCGGGCGGCCGGGGGCGCCTCGCGGTCCACGTCCCCGCCGGGACGGGCAGTCCCCGGCTGGAGATCGGCACCAGCCGCGTCACCCGCGAGGACCTGGAGACCGTCGGCACGTCCGGGCGCGCCTCCATCGCGGACGTACCCGGCGGCTCCGCGCTGCTCCAGCCCACCGCCCTGGGCTCGGGAGGCATCGCCGTCGTGGAGGTCTTCGTGGCCGGGGACGACGTCTCGAACGGCGTCGGCGCCGCCTGGCTGGTGCTCGCCGGGGTCGGCATCGCGCTGATCGTCGGCTCGGTGGCCGTGGCCGACCGGCTCGGCGTACGGATGGTGGAGCCCGCCCAGCGTCTGGCCGGCGCCGCCCAGGACCTGGGGGAGGGGCGGTTGGGGACCAGGGTCCCCGAGGACGGGCCCACCGAACTCCGCTCCGCGGCGGTCGCGTTCAACTCCATGGCCGACCAGGTCGTCCAGCTCCTGGCCAACGAACGTGAACTGGCGGCCGACCTCTCCCACCGGCTCCGCACCCCGCTGACGGTGCTCCGCCTCAACGCCGCCTCCCTGGGTGAGGGCCCGGCCGCGGAGCAGACCAGGGCGGCCGTCGAACAGCTGGAGCACGAGGTCGACACGATCATCCGTACGGCGCGTGAGCAGCGTCCGCAGACCCAGGGCGGGCAACCGGGCGCAGGTGCCGGGTGCGACGCGTCCGAGGTCATCCGGGAACGCATGGGCTTCTGGTCGGCGCTCGCCGAGGACGAGGGGCGCACGGTACGGCTGGCAGGCGTGGACCGCACGGTGCGGATACCCGTCGCGCGGCCCGAACTGGCCGCGGCTCTGGACGCCTTGCTCGGAAACGTGTTCCGGCACACCCCCGAGGGCACCGCTTTCGCCGTCGACGTGCACCACAGCGGCGACGCCGTGCTCGTGCTCGTGTCGGACGCCGGCCCCGGCATACCCGATCCGGAGTCCGCCCTCGCCCGGGGTGCCAGCGGACGGGACGGAGCGCGGGGCGGGGTGGGATCGACCGGCCTGGGGCTCGACATCGTCCGCCGGGTCGCCGAGTCCACCGGTGGTGACCTGCGGATCGGGCGGTCGGTGCTCGGCGGCACGGAGGTGCGCATCTGGATAGGGCTCGACGGCGGCCCGGCCGAGCGGG
This sequence comes from Streptomyces sp. JH34, assembly GCF_029428875.1. Taxonomy (NCBI): domain Bacteria; kingdom Bacillati; phylum Actinomycetota; class Actinomycetes; order Kitasatosporales; family Streptomycetaceae; genus Streptomyces; species Streptomyces sp. JH34. Next base: position 4,671,713 of record NZ_JAJSOO010000001.1, read on the forward strand.
CACGCCGGGGGCACCGCATCGGCCGGCGAGGCGGAAGGCGGGGGCCGCGGGGAGTGAGAGGGCGGAACGCCGAACTCCGTGGCACCCCGGATCCGCGGGGGAAGAGCTGACGGGGTGTCGTCCTCTCCCGCCCGGTCTTAACCCGTGCCGATGCCCTCCTTAAGCGAACCCTAAGAACAGCGGCCCGCTTCCCATGAGTGCCTTTTGCCCGGTTCGCGGCGGCTAGCGTTCAGGCGCAATCACCCCCCGGCAGCACGAAGGCAGGCACGCGATGGGCACCAGCACGCACCGCCGCACGGCGAGTACCCGCACGAAGGCGGTCGGCGCGCTCGTCGCCGCGGCGGTCGTGGGCGGCACGGTCCTCGCCCTCACCGGCACGGCGCAGGCGGCGGCCGTCGGCGCCACGTACACGAGGGCCAGCGGCTGGACCGGCGGCTACACCGGGCAGTACGTCGTCTCGAACGACACCGGGACCGTGCAGTCCGGGTGGACGCTCGAATTCGACCTGCCCGCCGGCACGAAGATCGACTCCCTCTGGAACGGCGAGCACACCGTCAGCGGCAACCACGTGACGGTGAGGCCCGCGGACTGGAACAAGGACATCGCCCCGGGCGCGTCCGTGACCGTCGGCTTCGTCGCGGCCTCCAGCGGGACCGCCGCCGACCCGCGGGGCTGCCTCATCAACGACGCGGCCTGTTCCGCGGACGGCGGCACCGCGCCCGAACCGAGCGGGCGCCCGACCGTGACCCCGACGTCCGGGCCGGCCCCGGCACCCACGGAGACCGCCACCACGGAGCCGACGCCCGAGCCGTCCGACCCGCCGGAGTCGCCCGGCGGCACGGCCGGAGGGGCCGGATTCGCCCCGTACGTCGACACGTCCCTCCACCCCGCCTACGACCTGCTGGACACCGTCTCGAAGACGGGCGTCAAGGAGTTCAACCTGGCGTTCATCACCTCGGGTGGCGGCTGTGCCCCGCTGTGGGGCGGGGTGACGGGACTCGGCGACGACAAGGTGGCCGCCCAGATCGCCGCCCTGCGAGCCGAGGGCGGTGACGTGCGGGTCTCCTTCGGCGGGGCAGCGGGTGCCGAACTGGCGCTGCACTGCTCCTCCGCCGCCGAGCTCGCCACGGCGTACGGCAAGGTGATCGACACCTACGGGCTGACCAAGGTCGACTTCGACATCGAGGGCGGGGCGCTGCCCGACGCCGCGGCCAACTCCCGCCGCGCGCAGGCCATCACGCAGCTCCAGAAGGCACACCCCGGACTGGACGTGTCCTTCACGCTGCCGGTGATGCCCGAGGGCCTGACCCAGCCCGGTGTGGATCTGATCGCGGACGCGAAGAAGAACGGCGTGACGATCGGCGCGGTCAACATCATGGCGATGGACTACGGGGCGTCGTACAGCGGGGACATGGGCGACTACGCGGCCCAGGCCGCCACCGCCACGCAGGCCCAGATCAAGGGTGTGCTCGGGCTCTCGGACGCGGCGGCCTGGAAGGCGGTCGCGGTGACCCCGATGATCGGCGTGAACGACGTCGCCACCGAGATCTTCACCGTCGAGGACGCCACGCAGCTGGTGAAGTTCGCACAGGAGAAGGGCATCGGCAGGCTTGCGATGTGGTCGGGCACGCGGGACGCGCAGTGCGCGGGCGGCACGAAGCCGACCGCGGACGCGACGTGCAGCTCGATCCTCCAGGAACCGCTGGCCTTCACCAAGGCGTTCGGCGCCTTCGGGTAGTCCGGCGCACCTTTCGACCACCACCTCCGCGCGCCCCGGCCGGCCCCCCACACCCCCCACATCCGGCCGGGGCGCGCGCCCCTTCGCGCAGCCCGGCGCGCGGAGGGGCCTTGGTGTGTCCGCCCTGTCCCACCCGTACGCGATGAGGCGGAAGCGCCCCGCCCTCGTGGGTCATGGAGCGGAACCCCTGCGCCCGGGGGTGGAGTTCGGGGAAAGAACACGGAAACGCCCCGTGACCCCCCTGTGCACCCCCGCGACGCCCCGGCCCGTTCATCTTCCGGCGGGCGTTCCCGTGCGGACGGGGCCGTCGGCACCGGGTCCGACGGGCGTGCGGAAATCCGCGCCACACACCGGCCTTCTCCTGCTCCGCACGGGTTCAATCCCTCCCAACAGCCGCTTGACCTGCGGTAATTCGGATACGTTCGCGCGTGGCATGCAGGGCGCGACAGCAAAGGCAAGCCCTCGGTCGGACACGTTCCCGTGACTTGCAGGACACGCTCGGGCAACGGAAGCGTCTTCAACTCTTGACACCCACCCCCTTGAGGCAGCAACCTTCCGGCATCAGCGCATGGGAGCGCTCCCATATCGAACGAGGTTTTTCGCTCGTACGGGGACGGCACCGCCCATGTCCTCTCCGTACCACCGGCACCCGCAGCACCAGCGCGTATGCCGAGCAGATCGAACGCCAGTCCCACCCTGGAACAAGGAGTAGTGGAATGCGCATCACCCGCACCGTCGCAGGTCGAAGCCGCAGAACCGCCGTCATGGCCACCACGGGCCTCACGGCCGCCGCCCTGATGCTGACCGGCTGCAGCGACTCGGGGTCGGACTCCGACGAGGCCGACGCGAACGGCAACATCACCCTGACCGTGGCCGACTTCGGACAGTTCGGCTACAAGGAGGCGGGGCTCTTCGAGAAGTACCACGAGCTCCACCCGAACATCACGGTCAAGGAAAACGTCACGGCCGACGAGAAGGTCTACTACCCCAAGTTCCTCCAGCAGCTCAACACGGGCAGCGGTCTGGCCGATGTGCAGGGCATCGAGGTCGGCCGGGTGAAGGAGCTCGTCGACACCAAGGCGGACGCCTTCGCCGACCTCTCCAAGGTGGTCGACCCCGACCAGTGGGTGAACTGGAAGGCGCTGCAGGCGAGCACCGACGAGGGCAAGGTCATCGGTGCCGGCACCGACATCGGCCCCATGTCGATCTGTTACCGCCGCGACCTCTTCGAGAAGGCCGGGCTGCCCGCCGACCGCACCGAGGTCGCCGCGAAGCTCGCCGGCGGCTGGGAGGACTACCTCGCGCTCGGTGAGGAGTACAAGAAGAAGGCCCCCGCGGGCTCGTTCTTCATGGACTCGGCCAGCGCCATGTACAACGGCGTGGTCAGCTCCGACTCGGAGCAGTACTACTCCAAGGACGGCAAGGCGATCTACAAGGAGAGCGCCGGCGTCAAGGCGGGCTGGAAGCTCGCCTCCGAGGCGGTCGACAAGAAGCTGACCCAGGGCCTGGCCCAGTTCAGCCCGCCGTGGCAGGCGGCCCTGCGCAAGGGCAGCATCGCCACCGTGGCCTGCCCCGCGTGGATGGCCGCGCAGATCTCCACGTACGCCGGTGACGAGTTCAAGGGCAAGTGGGACATCGCCCGCACCCCGGGTGACACCGCAGCCAACTGGGGCGGTTCCTTCCTCTCCGTGCCCGCCAAGGGCAAGCACGTCAAGGAGGCCGGCGAGCTCGTCAAGTGGCTGACCGCCCCCGAGCAGCAGGCGGCCGTCTTCAAGGCGGCCGGTCTCTTCCCGTCGAACAAGGGCGCCTACGAGCTCCCCGACGTGAAGACCGCCAAGCTGGAGTACTTCAACAACGCCCCCATCGGTGAGATCTACGCCGAAGAGGCCCAGGCCATCCCCGCGGCGGTGCTCGGCCCGAAGGACGGCGTCATCAAGGACACCATCTCCACCCAGATCAACAACATGGAGCAGCGGGGCACCAAGCCGGACGACGCCTGGAAGGCGGCGACCGAGGCGATCGACAAGGTGATCGGCTGATCCTCACCGGTGCGGGCGGCCGGGACGACTTCCACGCGTCCCGGCCGGCCCGCACCGGTGCCGGTTACCCCACCGGCACCGCGCACCTTCTCCGACACCTCCGCCGGACCTGACAGAGGTCCGGCCTGCCCCTGCGGTGTCGGCACACCCCAGGGAAGGACTCCCACCTGTGGCAACGACCACCCCCACCAGGGGCGCACACGGCTCCCGGCCCGGCCGCCGCGCCCCGAAGCCCATGACGCCGAGCCGCCAGGCATGGCGCAGCCGGCTGTGGCGCTTCGACGACAAGGCGTCCCCGTACGCCTACATCGCGCCCTTCTTCCTCGTCTTCGGGGCCTTCGGGCTCTACCCGCTCATCTACACCGGCTGGATCGCCCTCCACCGGGTGGAGATGACCAGTCTCGACCAGATGGAGTGGGTCGGCTGGGAGAACTTCAGCAACATCCTCCAGGACTCCGAGTTCTGGACCGCGGTCACCAACACCTTCGTCATCGGCGTCATCTCGACCGTCCCGCAGCTGATGATCGCGCTGGGGCTCGCCCACCTGCTGAACTACAAGCTGCGGGCCAGCACCTTCTGGCGCACCGTGATCCTCACGCCCTACGCCACCTCGGTGGCGTCCGCGGCCCTGGTCTTCGCGCTGGTGTTCCGGGCCGACGGCGGCCTGCTGAACTGGGTCCTCGGCTTCTTCGGTGCCGGCGAGACGAACTGGGCCAACGGGCACTGGACGTCCAACATCGCCATCGCGGTCATCGTCATCTGGCGCTGGACCGGCTACAACACGCTGATCTACCTGGCCGCGATGCAGGCCGTCCCGTCCGACCTCTACGAGGCGGCGTCGCTCGACGGGGCCTCGCGCTGGCAGCAGTTCCGCAACGTGACGATCCCCGCGCTGCGCCCGACGATCCTCTTCACGATCGTCATCTCGACCATCGGGTCCATGCAGCTCTTCGGCGAGCCCCTCCTGCTCGAGGGCGGCCAGATCGGAGCGCAGGGCGGCACGGAGCACCAGTACGAGACGCTCAGCATCTACCTCTACAACTACGGCTGGAACCTCGGACACCTCGGTCCGGCCGCCGCGGTCGCCTGGGCGATGCTCGTCCTGCTGCTGCTCATTGCCGCGATCAACTGGCTCGTCGGGCGCTTCATGCGCAAGACCGCGGCCTGACGGGGAGCGATATCCATGACCACCACCAGTACCGTCACCGCTCCGGACCACCGCCGCGTCTCCAAGGCCGCGCCGGGTGGCGAGGCTCCGCACCGGCGCCGCTTCAAGCCGGGAGCCGGCCGCCAGCACCACGCCGGCCCGTTCGCCTACTTCGCGCTCGCCGTCGTAGGCCTCGGCTCGCTGTTCCCGCTGTACTGGACGCTCGTCGCCGCGTCCCGCACCCAGGACGAGGTCCTGGACACCACGCCGCCGCTCGTCCCGGGCGGCAACCTCCTCAACAACCTCGAGGCGGCCTGGGAACAGGCCAACCTCGGCAAGGCCATCGTCAACACGGTCATCGTCTCCGCCAGCATCACCCTCGCGACCCTGTTCTTCTGCACCCTGGCGGGCTACGCCTTCGCCAAGATGCGCTTCAAGGGCCGCGGCGTGCTGATGACGGCGGTCATCGCGACGCTGACGATCCCCCCGCAACTCAGCGTCGTACCACTGTTCATGATGATGTCGGACATCGGCTGGGGCGGTCAGCTGGAGTCGGTGATCTTCCCGACCCTGGTGAGCGCGTTCGGTGTGTTCTTCATGCGTCAGTACCTCCTGGAGGCGCTGCCGTACGAACTCATCGAGGCGGGCCGGATGGACGGGGCCAACAACCTCCGCATCGTGTGGAGCATCGTGCTCCCGGTGGCCCGGCCGGCCATGATGGTGCTCGGTATGCTTACGTTCGTCCAGGCATGGAACGACTTCTTCTGGCCGTACCTCGCGCTGAATCAGCAGAACCCCACGCTCCAGGTGGCCCTCGGCCAGCTGAGCGCGTCCTACGTGCCCGACCAGAGCATCGTCATGGCGGGCGCACTGATCAGCACCCTGCCCCTGCTCGTCGTCTTCGTGATCTTCGGCAAGCAGATCGTCGGGGGAATCATGTCCGGCGCCGTCAAGGGCTGACCCCGGCCGGCCCTTCCCGTCCGATCCCCGCCCCGCCGTTCCACCCGGCCGGACCCCGGCCCGCTGTCCTTCCCCGGTCCGGCCCGCGGCCGTTCCGTACGGCCTGTACCTGACCACAGGCCGTACGGGGCCGGGGCCCCGCACTTCCTGTCCTTGTCCCTCCACCCATGGGAGCGCTCCCGCATGACTGCCGTACGACCCGACACCACCCCGAAGCAGGCGCCCGGGGCGCAGTTCCCCACGGGCTTCATCTGGGGCGCGGCGACCGCCTCCTACCAGGTCGAGGGTGCCGCCGCCGAGGACGGCCGCACGCCGTCCATCTGGGACACCTTCAGCCGGACGCCCGGCAAGGTCCGCAACGGCGACACCGGCGACATCGCCGCCGACCACTACCACCGCTACCGCGACGACGTCGCCCTGATGAAGCAGCTCGGGCTGAAGGCGTACCGCTTCTCCGTCTCCTGGTCCCGGGTCCAGCCCACCGGCCGCGGCCCGGCCGTCGAGCGCGGTCTGGACTTCTACCGCAAGCTCGTCGACGAACTGCTGGACGCCGGCATCATGCCGGTCGCGACCCTCTACCACTGGGACCTGCCCCAGGAGCTCGAGGACGCCGGCGGCTGGCCCGAGCGCGTGACCGCCGACCGCTTCGCCGACTACGCCGCGATCGTCTCCGGAGCACTCGGTGACCGCGTCGGCATGTGGACCACCCTCAACGAGCCGTGGTGCTCGGCCTACCTCGGTTACGGCTCCGGCGTGCACGCCCCCGGACGCACCGAGCCCGCAGCGGCGCTGCAGGCGGCCCATCACCTCAACCTCGCCCATGGCCGGGCGATCGAGGTTCTGCGCGCCCAACTCCCCGCTGCGGCGCAGACCTCGGTCACCCTCAACCTCCACCAGGTCCGCCCGCTCACCGGCAGCGAGGCGGACGCGGACGCCGCCCGTCGCATCGACGCGGTCGGCAACCGCGTCTTCACCGGTCCGATGCTGCGGGGGGAGTACCCCGAGGACCTGATCACCGACACCTCGCACCTGGTGGACTGGTCGAAGCTGGTCAAGGACGGCGACCTCGCCACCATCTCGCGTCCGGTCGACGCCCTCGGCATCAACTACTACACGCCGACGCTGGTCTCCACCCCGACGCAGGGGGCCGACTACGCGCGCAGCGACGCCCACGGCGCCAGCGACCACTCGCCGTGGCCCGGATCCGAGCACGTCGCCTTCCACCTGCCCGAGGGGAAGGAGCGCACCGCGATGGACTGGTCGATCGACCCCGACGGGCTCTACAACCTGCTCATGGACACCCACCGGGACCACCCCGGCCTGCCGCTCATGGTCACCGAGAACGGCGCGGCGTTCGACGACTACGTCTCGCCCGAGGGCAAGGTGGAGGACCCCGAGCGTGTCGCCTACCTGCACGGGCACCTCGACGCCGTGCAGCGGGCCGTCGCCGACGGCGCGGACGTCCGCGGCTACTTCCTCTGGTCCCTGATGGACAACTTCGAGTGGGCGTACGGCTATTCGAAGCGCTTCGGTGCCGTGTACGTCGACTACGCCTCGCAGCGCAGGATCCCCAAGACGAGTGCCCACTGGTACTCCGACGTGATCCGCCGCCACGCGCTGCCCCCGGTCGGCTCCGCCTGACCCCGGTCGGCTCCGTCTGACCCCGGCAGGACGAAACAGCGGGACCCGGCACTTCGCCGGGTCCCGCTTTTCTGTGTGCCCGCCCCCGGGAGCGGCCGGTGATCGCGGGGGCGGCATCGCCCGCTCCACGGCCCGCCTCACGTGTTCGTCATCCGGACCCCGTACGCTTGGGAGCGCTCCCAAGAGTGTGGCGCTGCTGAGGACCGCTGGGTCCCGACGAGTGTCAAGGGATCGGACGGCGGGACTTGGTTTGGCCATCCCGCTGTGAGAAATTGACCGCGAACGGGAGGCAGCCATGGCGGCAGCGCGAGTACGGAGTGGCGGGCGGCCCACGCTCGAAGAGGTAGCGGCCCGGGCCGGAGTGGGGCGGGGTACGGCCTCACGCGTCATCAACGGCTCGCCGCGGGTCAGCGCCCAGACCAGGGAAGCCGTCGAGGCGGCCGTCGCCGAGCTGGGGTACGTGCCCAACCGGGCGGCCCGCGCACTCGCCGGCAACCGCACGGACGCGATCGCCCTCGTCGTGCCCGAGTCCGAGACCCGGTTCTTCGCCGAGCCGTACTTCTCCGACATCGTGCGGGGGGTCGGAGCGGCCCTCGCCGACACCGAGATGCAGCTGCTGCTGACCCTGGCGGGCAACGACCGTGAGCGCCGCCGGCTGGCCCAGTACCTGACCGCGCACCGGGTCGACGGGGTACTCCTGGTCTCCGTCCACGCGGACGACCCGCTGCCCGACCTCCTCGAACAGCTCGGCATGCCCGCCGTGATCAGCGGACGCAGGCACGCGGCGGAGACGCTGCCCTCCGTGGACTCCGACAACTTCGAGGGTGCCCGCGCGGCCGTCGACCACTTCATATCGCGAGGTCGCCGCAACATCGCCACGATCACCGGCCGGCTGGACGTCTACGGAGCCCAGCGCCGCCTCGACGGCTACCGCAAGGCCGTCGCCGCCGCCGGTCTCGACCCCGACGAACGGCTGATCGCACCCGCCGACTTCAGCGAGGAGGGCGGGGCCCGCGCGATGCGCGAGCTGCTGGAGCGCCGCCCCGACGTCGACGCGGTCTTCGCCGCCTCCGACGTGATGGCGGCGGGCGCCCGCCACGTCCTGCGCGAGTCGGGCCGGCGCATCCCGGACGACGTGGCCCTGATCGGCTTCGACGACTCCGCGGTGGCCCGCCACATGGACCCGCCCCTGACGAGCGTGCGCCAGCCGATCGAGGAGATGGGCCGCACGATGACGCGCGTCCTGCTCCAGGAGATCGCGAACCGCTCCTCGGGCGACGGCACACGGGAGCGCCCGAGGATCGTGCTGCCCACGGAGCTGGTGGTACGCGAGTCGTCCTGAGGCGCGCGGCCTGCCGTCCGGTGACGGGCGCCGCACGGCGAAGAGGGCCGGCAGCGCTCTGCCGGCCCTCTCCTGGGCATGTGCCTGCAGCGGTCCGGTCAGATCCGGCCGCCGGTGAGACGGGTGATCGGACCGGCGTGGGTCCTGGCCGTCTGGCGTCCGAGGGCGAACGCTCCACCGACGAGGCCGCCGAGGCCCGCGGCGGCGCCCACGGCTATGGCCTTGCGGTGCTTGACGACCGTCCACGCGGTGGCGGCGGTCGAGGTGACCTTGCCCGCCGTGTCCAGGACGGTCTGCCGACCGGTGTCCCAGCCCGCGACGGCGGCCCGCTTCGTGGCCAGGCCGGCCGACCGTACGCCGGTCTCCGCCGACCCGACGGCGTCCTGGGCGGACGACTTGGCCTCCCGCGCCGACGACTTGGCCTTCGAGGCGGCGACCGCCGAGCCGGACTCGGCGTGGTCGCCGGCCGCCGCGGTGGCCCGTCGCCCCTTGGCGGCGGCCGTCCTGGCACCGGAACCGGCCTTCGCCGCGGAACCGTTCACGTTCTTGGATCCTTCGCTCTCTGCAGTCATGGTGTTCGTGTAACCCCTCGGTGCATCTCGAAACGAAGCGGTCGGATTCAGCCGGGATCCCGTGGAAGCAGTGAACCCAGCGGCCCCAGGTCGAGGTTGAGGTCCTCCATGGTGAGGTCGTAGCGGCTGCAGAGCTCCGACATCCGGTCCTGCAGGATCATCAGCGTCATCCCGATGCGTTCTTCCTGGTCCTCGCGGAGATCACCCACATCGACCCGGTGCAGAGCGGTGCGCTCCATGAGCTGGCGCAGCAGTTCGACGATGGTCAGCACCAGTTTGATGAGGTCGCGTTCGACCGTCTCAGGGTCGGTCTCCAGGCGCTGGGCCAGTCCGTCGCGGGTCACCCGCTCCTCCGGCCCGGCGGGTACGAGGTCGAAGGCACGGGCCGCGGCCTGGGCGACCTCCTGCAGGTCCGTCGCCTGCGCACGCGGTCCCGGTTGCCCGGCTTGCTCAGTTCGCTCGGCCATGGAGTGCCCTTCGTACGTGCGCGGTCGCGGGGCCGGACATGACGGCGGCGGTCACCACGGCGCCGGTTCCTCCGACGTGATCGACCGGATCACGGCTCTCAGATTGATGTGCACCAGATCGACGTCGGCGATGGAGAGCACCAGATCGCCCGTGAGCACCGCTCCACCGTTCAGCAAGCGGTCCAGCAGGTCGATGAGTGCCACCTGGCGTCCGGCCAGGGAATCGACGGAATCGTCGGGTGCCCCGGGGTGCCCGGCACGGGATTCGGCGAAGCCCGCGCCGGGCATGGCCGCGCTCAGTTCGTCGTTCATCGTGGCTCGCCGCCACCCGGCGCGGGCGGTGTCGCGAAGGAGTACGGCGCCCAGGGGCCGGTGATGTCGACGCGCACGCCCGGTACACCGTCGGCGAGACCCGTGAGTGCCGCGCGGAACGCGTCGGCCTGGGTGGCGCGGACCAGGTAGGCGTCGTTGACGATGTTCTCGCCCGCGGCCTGCGCGAGATCTCCCTGCTGAGGTCGGTGCGTGACATGCGCTCTGGCGATCTCGGCCACCCGGGCCGGCACCTCGGAGGCCACCACGCCCGCTGCACGATAGGTCTCTCGGTGGTTCTGCTGATGGGCGCGGCGCCTCTGCAGGTAGGCCCGTCCGGGGCCGGCCGCTGTGGTCTCCGCCGCGTCGCGGCTGCCCACCGCGACCGCCTCACGGGGGTCGGCGTAGACCTTGACCCCGAGTTCGACGTGGCCTTCGAGGCGGGCGAGCAGGGGGGAGAACTCCGGCTCGCGTTCGTTGAGCATCTCCCGTACACGCCCGTCGTCGAGGTAGACCGTCACCAGGCGCATGGGCAGTACGGTCGCGTGCTCGTAGGCGGCCTCGACGACCGCGTGGTGGGTGCGTGCCATCACTTCGAGCCGGTCGAGATCCTCCATCCGCGCCTTCACGCCCTCGGTTCCGTACGAAGCGGAGGGGACCGACGAGACCACCGCCACGAGGTCCCCGGCGCGGACGGCGCGCAGTGGGGTTCCCTCAAGACCGGGCAGGCCCGTGAGCGCTGCTTCGAGAGGGGTCCCGGCGCGGCCCACGGCGTAGACGTAGGACATCACCGAGCCCGCCACCGGTTCCGTTCGCGCGGTCACTTCGACTCCTCACCTTCCGCGTCCTGCGCCCCGGTACGCCCGGGAAGCGCTCCCTGACCCGTTCCGTCCGCCGACGAGCCGGGCAGGCCCACCGCTGCCCTCAGCTCGGCCATCTCGGCCCGCAGGCGGGCGTTCTCCGCCTCCAGCCGCCCCACCGCCGGATCGTCGTCCCCCGACGATCCGTGCACCTCGCCCCGGGGCGAGGAGCGGGCCCTGGAGGAGAGCGAGGGATCGTGCTCCCACCAGTCGATGCCCATCTCCTTGGCCTTGTCCACGGAGGCGACCAGCAGCCGCAACTTGATCGTCAGGAGCTCGATGTCCAGCAGGTTGATCTGGATGTCACCCGCGATGACGACGCCCTTGTCCAGGACGCGTTCGAGGATGTCCGCCAGATTGGCGGAGGACTCCTGCCGGCCGTACGGGGACGCCGCCGAAGAGGCACCCATACGGCCGGCCAGTGAATCGGTCACTTCGGATCAGTCCCATCCGTGCTGTGGGCGGGGCACGTCAGCTGCGTGCGGAGGCGGTACGGCGCCGGGTGCGAGGGGCCGGCTCCTCGGTCTCTTCCTCGTCCTCAAGGGGCTCCTCCTCGTCCTCGTAGGCGTCCTCAGCGCGAGCCTCGTCGGCGGCAGCCTCGTCCTCGTCCTCGTCCTCGTCCGCTTCCTCCTCGGACGGGAGTTCCTCGTCCTCGGGCGGGAGTTCCTCGTCGTCGTACTCCGAGGCGTGCTCGTCGTCCGCGTCGTCCGCGTCGTCCGCCTCGTCGTCCTCGTCGGCGAACTCGTCGTCGTCCTCGTCGTCGGCTTCATCGTCCTGTCCGGACTCTGCCTCGGCGTCCTCAGGGCCGGACTCCTCCGCCTCCGAGGGGTGCTCCTCCTCGGCGCGGGACTCCTCCGCCTCGACGGCCTCGTCGTGCTCCACGACGACCTCGCCGTCGCGGATCTCACCGCGCCATCCGTCGGTCGCCTCGCCCCGCATCATGATGAACTTGCGGTAGAGCTTCAGATCGAGACGGGCCCTGCGGCCCTGGGCGCGCCAGATGTTGCCGGTCTTCTCGAACAGCCCCTTGGGGAAGTATTCGAGAACCAGCAGGACACGGGTCAGGTCGTCGGTGAGGGCGTGGAACGTCACCACGCCCTTGACCGTTCCCTTGGCGCCCTCCGTGGTCCAGGTGATCCGTTCGTCCGGTACCTGCTCGGTGACGTTCGCCTTCCAGCTGCGCGTGGACTTGGCGACCTTCACCTTCCAGTTGCTGCTCGTGTCGTCGGACTTCTCGACACTCACGACACCCTTGGCGAAGGTGCTGAACTCCTGGAACTGCGTCCACTGGTCGTACGCCTCACGTACCGGGACGCCCACATCGATGTCCTCGGAGATCGTGACGCTCTTGGACTTGCCTCCGCCGCCCTTGCGCCCCTTGCCGAACAGACCCTTGACCTTGTCCTTGACGGCCTCCTTCACATGGGAGGCTCCGGCGCTGACAGCGGCCTGGGCCGGTGACTTGCCCTCGCTGAGGGCCTTGCCGCCCTTGGCGAGGCTCTTCACCGCGCCGCCGGGGGCGTCCTTGCCGTCCGCGAGTCTGCCGACCCCCTCGCCCAGCTTGTGGCCGAGGCTGGTGACGGCGCTCTGCGTCCTGGCCCTGAGGTAGTTCTGCAGCTCTTCCTTGAGGCGGTCGGTGGCGGGATTGTTCGCCACGTCGTCCTTGAGCTTGCTGAATGCCGAGTCAGTCATTGCTGCCACCCCGGTCCCGGCGAGCGCTCGACGAAGCCGTCCTGCGGGCCCCGGAGGCGCTCTTGCGGGTGGCCGAAGCCGTCTTCTTGCCGGCGCGGCCCGAGGCGGTACGGCGGGCTCCGTCGGCGGATCCTCCCGACTTCGCCGCCGGCCTGGCCGTCTTCTTGGCGGTCTTCCTGGCCGCCGTGCGGCGCGGGGCCTGCTTCTCCTCCGTGCCGACGCCCTCCTCGTCCTCGTCTTCCGCGTCCTGGGAGTCCCGCGCGTCGAGGGTCTCGTCCTCCTCGTCCTCGTCGTCCCGCGTCTCCGGGTTGGAGCGGTCCTCGAGTTCCAGGGTGCGTCGGCGCAAGGAGTCGGCGAGGCCGGTCGCGCGCTGGGTCAGGGCGTTGGTGGCGGCCGTCTTCGTGGCGCCCACCAGCTCGTTGCGGACCTGGTCGTTGACGGTGCCGAGGAGCGGCGAGTCGGCCAGCATCTTGCCGAGCTGTTTCGGGTCCAGGTTCAGCTTCTTGCCTGCCAGGAACATTCCGAAGCCGATCGCCAGCTTGGCCTTCTTCGTGCGTCCCAGCAGGTATCCACCCACCAGGGCCGCACCTATCTTGGCGTTGCCGGTCATCTGTCGAGCACCTCAATCTCCAGGGTCAGGAATTTTCGTTCAGACGGCGCTGGTGGGCCTCGCACTCGGCGAGCCGGTCCAGCAGTTCGTCCTCGCGCCGGTCGAATTCTTCCTCGTCGATTCCTCCGCTCAGCAATTCGCGTTCCAGCTCCGCCAATCGCGTGCGCACGGGGCCCGGATCGTAGTGCTCGCGTTCTGCTGCCAGCACCACTTGATCGAGAACCCATGTCGTACCGCGCACCGGGGCCAGCGGAAGAGTGAGCAGATGTGAAATGAGGCCCATGAACAGGTGCCTCCCCTCTGCGAGGGACGTGCGTCAGACGAAGCTGTACGGCGGAAGAGGCCCGTTGAGGGCGAACGTGTACTCGTCACCCCTGCGTTCGGCCTCTTCGTGCACCGCCTGCGAGAAGGCGGATGCCTTGTCGCGTCGAACGAGGTAGGACACGTTCAGGAAGTGGGTCTTCGTGGGTTCTCCTTCGGAGACCCGCTCCGCGGCCGTCGCCAGCGCGGCCGCCACTTCCCTTCCCGCCGCTTCCTGCCTGGCCTGGACCTCGTGCGAAACGAGCTCGCCGAGTGCCATCTTCTGGTCCTGGGCTCCCGGATTCTGCCGGGTGTACTCGCTGAGCCGGCGGGCCTCGGGTGATTCCGAGAGGATTTCCCGGAGCAGGCTCTCCTCGTCGCGCGAGACCTTCAGGTTGTATTCGAGACGACCGTCCAGTTCGGAAAGGCGGGCCGTGTAGCCGTCCTTCCCCTGGTCGAGCGCCGCGCGTACCTGGTCGTCGTCGGGCCCGACCAGGCCGAACCGCATCGGCAGCGCCGCCCCGTCGGCCATGAGGCGCTCCAGCACGCTCTGGTGGGCGACGAGATCACGTCGCTTCGCCCGCAGGTCGGGCGGTGAGTCGCTGACCACCGCGCTGAGCTCCGACGTCTTGACTGTGCGCAGGTCGGAGGCCGGATTCCCTATGCCGGACAGGCCGTCAAGGCGAAGCGGGTGGTCGGCGGCCGTGATGGCGTAGACGTAGGTCGACATCTGCTACTCCTCCCGCCGCTGAGCGGTACGGCGGCTGCTGCTCGAAGCGGTGGACTTGCGCGCCGGCCGCTTCTCCTTCTCCTTGTCCTCGGAGTCCTCACGGCCACCCAGGGAGTCCGTGAAGGCTTCGACGGCGCCGGTCAGCGCGCCTTTCGACTTACCCTTGGCGCCGCTCTCCATCGTGTCTCCGACTATGTCGGTGAGCTGCGCCGGTGCCTTTCGGCCCGACTCGAGGTCCAGACGGTTGCATGCCTCGGCGAAGCGCAGATACGTGTCCACGCTTGCGACGACCACACGCACGTCGATCTTGAGGATCTCGATTCCCACGAGCGAGACACGGACGAAGGCATCGATGACGAGCCCCCTGTCGAGGATGAGCTCGAGAACGTCGTAGAGATTTCCTGATCCACCCCCGCTGTTGGAGGCGTTGCTCTGCTGTACAAGACTCATGGTCGGTCTTCCTTCCAATGAGTTTTCACTCGGGTGTGGCTGCTCGGTCGGCGGTCAGCGGTCGACCTGACCTCGCGAGTACCGTCGAATTCGCTCGTAACCCACGAGTTGGCCCTGGCTGTCGAGGTTCACGCGATAAGAGGCCATCACACTGGTGGTGTCCGGGATCTTCTCGATCTCGACGACTTCCACATGTGCCGTCCAGCCGTCGTCCGTAGCGCTCAGCGAAGACACCGAATCGGGCTCGCGCTGGAGGAGTTGGGAAAGCTGTTCGGCTGCGCCTCGCATCGCCGTGGAGACATCGACCCGGCCGCTGCTTCCATTGCCGCCTTGATCGTTCTTGGTGTTTCCGGTCGTCGCCATGTGGTTCACCTGCCGTGCGTCAGTGTGGCTTCCTGTCCGCTCTGTTCGGTCAGCCATTCGTTCGGGGATGAACTGCGCGTGCCCATGGGATCCGAACGTATGCATGAACCCTCATCACGCCTTCCACACAGCTGCGGATATTCGGCGAGCAGCGGGCCCGCCCGTGGAGCGGGCACGAAAAGGCCCCGCCGCGTCGGGGGACAGTGCGGCAGGCCCCGTGGGGCCGGGTGCCCGGCATGCGGATCGGCACGCGACCCGGAGTCGCGTGTGGCCGGTGTCACCGAGCCGGTCGCAGGAGGCCGGGCCGCGCGCTTCGGCGCCCTCGGCCGTTCGCGGCGCCCGCGGGTCCGGGACACGCACCGCGCAATCCTGGACGCGTGACTTTCTGTTACTGGAAACGCTACGTTGCATTTCACAATGCAGAAATTAATGTGTTGCAGGGCGAAAGTCTAGATGCAGTCCACGAGCGCTTTTTCGTTGCGGTGAGTGGGACTCGAATGCAACAATGTTCGCATCTTTCGTTGCAACGAACTACGGGGACGCTAGGGTGACGACACCACGGACCACATGAAGGAGAGGCCGCGATGCCGGGAGGCAGACTCACCCAGCAGGAACGTCAGCAGATCGCGCTGGGACTGGGCGACGGTCTCGCCTACGCGGAGATCGCCAGACGCCTCGACCGCCCGACCTCGACGGTCACGCGCGAGGTGATGCGCAACGGCGGGCCCACCGGATACCGCGCCGACCTCGCCCAGCGTGCCACCGAGCAGCGCACCCGACGCCGCAGGCAGGCCACGCCCCGGGGATCCGGGGCGTCGCCGCAGCCCCACGGGCGTGACGCCGAGGCGGTGAAGGAGTACGAAGAGGTGTTCACCACCGTCATGATGGCGTCGGGCACGCCCAGGATGATGGCACGCGTGATGTCCTGCCTCTACATCACCGACTCGGGCAGTCTCACCGCCTCCGAGCTCGTCGAGCGCCTCCAGGTCAGCCCGGCGTCCATCTCCAAGGCGATCACGTTTCTCGAGAGCCAGGGCCTGGTCCGCAGGGAGCGCGACGAACGCCGGCGCGAGCGCTACATCGTCGACGACGACGTCTGGTACCAGGCGACGATCGCCAGCGCCCAGGCCCTCGTGCAGGTCATAGAGACCGCGCGGCAGGGCGTCGGCGTCCTCGGCCCGGGTACCCCGGCGGCCGTCCGCCTGGAGAACATCGCCCGCTTCCTCGACTTCATCGGCGAGAGCACGACCCGCGCGGCGGAACAGGCCCGCGAGATCCTCTACGTCAAACCGCGGGCGGCCGCGGACGACCTCGAGGAACAGAGCCCGGACAACGGATGAACCCGGGCCCGAACCGGTCCGGACGGCCCCCGGGCCGGACCGCAAACGAAAAAGGATCAGCCCCTGACCCGTTGTCCCAGGTCAGGGGCTGATCATTCAGGGTGAGTAACGGGACTTGAACCTGTTCTGTATTCCGATCGTGACCTGCGGCTTTGCTGGGAAAGCGGACGAATGGGTGCAGATGTATGACGTGAAGTGCCGCGGTGTGCCGCTGTGTGCGATTCGGTTTGGCCATGGCCAAACGCCCTCACCGCGTAGGAGCCAGGTGGCGGTGGAGGCGAGTGACGAATCTCCTGTCCGCGCCTCTCCAGGACTGCAACTGACGCGGACGGTGAAACGGCCCCGGAGCACTTCCGGGGCCGTTCGCGAAGGGCGGAGGGCAGAGTCAGGACGCGCGCCCCGTCGTGGAGCGGGGAATCGGTCGAAGGGCTCGGAGAGGGCTCGGGCTGATGGTGGCGCAGGACGCAGCCAGGTTTGCCGTGGATGGTTCTTGGTGAAAGAGAGCCACGATGCGTCGGACGTCCTCGTCAGTGAAGCGGACGCGTCCCCCGAGTTTGCTGTGCGGCATCTTCTTGATGTGGCGGCGCAACCACGACTCATCAACTTTGAGGATGGCGGCGGCCTCCGCGTAACCGTGGAGTGAGATCGGTGGGTGCACTTCTTGCGTCAAGGCGGTTCTCCTTCTTGCGACCGCCGCAGCTTGTACGGAGTGGTGCGCTTTGGAGAAGCCGGACTTGGCTGGTAGGTGCCGTCAGGCTTGGCGGCTCGTTGGGGTTCGCCGAGATACAGATGGAGGCAACGTCTACCGGCTGGTGACGGTGGTACTGCGGAAGGTGCTTGGCCTGGAACGCCGGCATGGCGGTGAAGGCAAGAGCGCAGCAGGCGGCGGTGGACGCACTGCGACGGTGGCACGGGGCTGGCAGGTCGTCAGGACCACTGACCTGCCCTACCAGGGCGTTATACCTAGCAAAACGGACAAAATGCGTGCGGGGCGCGCGTAGAGCCATAAGTGTCGTCGCCCGTGCCGGTCTCGTTGAGGTCCTCGCTCCTTCCTCGGAAGGGCCCGAGGCAGAGACGGTCCGGATCTGGCTCGACTCACTGGGCAACCAGGCGGTCGTGGAGCGTTCCGTCCGTTTGGGAGGTGTACGCGGCCAACCGAATGAACTGGTCAGAGTGTGCTGCGAGCTGATCCCCGAAGCACTCAGCCACAACGAGCGCAACCCGGAGCCCTCGCGCACGGACGAGGGCGAGGCGTAGGAACGGGCAGCGGGCTGCCTCGGAGGTCCCGACGCCCTTGCGCGGGGACGGCGTGATGCGGCTGCGTACGGACGTCTTACGCGTACGCAGCCGGTGCGGTCATGCCGCTGACGCGGCCTGGAGGCTTTCCACGATCTGAGACGGCAGGATGGCCCGTGCCGGGGCACTATCGGCAGAGGTGAGGTAGGCGAGGAGCCTTGTCGGTTGCTCCGGCCGGCCGAGAGGGACCGGTTCGACGCGGCGCCACCCCCGGGTGGACGCCGCCTTGATGGCGGTCAGGTAGGTGTTCTCGCTCATGCGTCCCAGGGTCCGGGCACGCATGAGCAGAGCGGCCAGGGACACCTGCCACTGCCGTTTGAGCGCGAATAGGGTCGGCCAGTCGACCGTGGTCGGCAACTGGTCGTGGATGTTATCGGCGGGCATGAGGAAGGCCGCCGCGAACTGGTGGGCCTGAGTCTCGACCTCTTTGACACCCCAGATCTGCTCGCCATGTAGCACGAGGTGGGCGAGTTCGTGCGCGCTGTCGAAGCGGGAGCGGGCACGGTCGTTCTTGTCGGCGCCCAGGACGATGACCGGATGGTCGGGAAAGGGCAAGGAGAAGGCGTCGACGTCCGTGTTGTCGAGGGGAAGGCGGATCACCGCGATGCCGTGCATCTCAAGAAGTCCCACGACGTCGGGGACTGGCCCTGAGGGCAGCCCCCACATCGTCCGCACTCGGGCCGCGGTCTCCTCGATCTCGGCTCGTTCGGCCTGTAGTCCGCTTACGGGGAGCGTCGGCACGTCGCCGGCGCAGAACCGTTGTGCGGACGAGGCATGGACGGCCAGATCGTGGGCGACGTGAGCGATGGCCCGTGCGCGGCGGCGGTCGGGCACCGAGGTCCGGCGCAGTGATCGGAAGAAGCCTTCATGGCTTTCGACCATTGCTTCATGGAAGAACGTCGGGGGCACCCCAAGGACCGTGGCCAGGACACCGCTCGTGTCCGGGCTGGGCCGTGCCGCGCCGCTCTCGAACTGGCTGATCGCGGCAGGAGTGAGCCCGCTCTCGCGGGCGAGCTGCGCCTGGCTCAGCCCGGCCAGTTCGCGGGCGGTCCGCAGCCGAGAGCGCTCGAACGCCTGCGTGCTCATCTTTCCCCTTGCCTGACCTGTCTGATCTTGATCTCCACATCTTGGCGGAACACGGAAGCCGCGCACGCTCCAGGGTGCGTGGCCGACACAGACCTTACGACTTGCGCGTGGAAACCCGCACGGAAATGTGTGTCGTGATATTAAGTACTCTCGATGGCGGAGATCCGGCCTCGGCTGGCGGAGCCTTCGAAGGACCCATGGTGCGGGGGCGGTTGAAGTGACGGAGCGTTTCCAGATACTGGCCCTCGACGGCGGTGGTTTCCGCGGCATGTTCTCCGCCGCGGTCCTGGCCCGCCTCGAAGAGGATCTCGGTGTCCGCATTGCTGACCACTTCGACCTGATCGCGGGCACCTCGACAGGCGGGATCATCGCGATGGGCCTCGGACTCGGGCTGTCCCCGCAGCAGATCCTGGAGTTTTACACCGAGCACGGGCCGCGCATCTTCCGGGACCGCAGCCGCATGCGGAGCCTGAGGCACCTGGTGCGCGCGAAGTACAGCACGGAACCGCTGCGCGCGGCTCTTACCCAAGTCTTCGGCGACCGGACCTTCGGGGAGAGCACCAAACGCCTGGTGATCACCTCCTACAACATCGCCGCCGACGACGTCTACCTCTTTCGGACCCCGCATCTGCCAGGCCTTAAGCGCGACTGGCGCGAGAAAGCCGTCAGCGTCGCGCTGGCCACCTCCGCCGCGCCGACCTACCTGCCCGGGATGCCCCTGGACGGAGCACGACTCGTCGACGGCGGCGTCTGGGCGAACAACCCGGCCATGGTCGCGCTGACCGAGGCAGTGGGCCCGCTGTCTGTGCCTCTCGACACGATCCGGGTATTCAGCCTCGGGACCACGACCGATGTCCGCCACCGTCACCGCCGTCTCGACCGTGGGGGCCTGCTGCCCTGGGCCGGCGACGCGGTCGAGGTGCTCATGCGCGCACAGAGCGAGAGCGCGGCCAAGCAGGTACGCCACTTCGTCGGCAAGGAGAACGTGCTCCGCCTCAACCCGATGGTCCCCACCGGCGCCGTCGCCCTAGACGATGTCGACACAAAAACCCTTTCGGGACTGGCCGGACACGTCAGCCGCGATGTCTCCCCGGCGGTCCACCGCATCTTCTGCGATCACCACGCACCGGCATTCGTCCCCCTCCATCCCGCTCGTAAGGAATGACGTGAACGCGCACCATCAGACGCGGGATAACACCGACTCGCCAGAACAGATGCTCTCTATGCTGCTCGGTGGCGCCGTGGAAGTCCTCGACATCGCCCCGCACCTCCGCGACACCGCGATCCAACGCTACGAAGAGGTCGGGAACTGGCTCGCCGAGAACGGCAGTCCCGGATGGCAGATCCACTCCCAGGGCTCCTTCCTCCTCGGCACCGTGGTCCGCCCCAACACAGAGACCGGCGAGTATGACATCGACCTCGTCTGCCGGCTCCCGGTGCACCGGGACAGCACGACGAAGGAAGAGCTCAAGCAGCGAGTCGGCAACCAACTCGCCACCTACCGACGCTGGAAGCAGCGCCAGGGTCACACCGACGGCCCGGAGAGCCTTCAAGCCCGCCGCCGCTGCTGGACCCTCGGATACCCGGACTTCCACCTCGACGTCCTGCCCGCCATCCCCGACGAAGAACACCCGCCCACTGGAATCCTCCTGACCGACAAGAAGCTCCGCGCCTGGCAGCACAGCAACCCCCTCGGCTACGCGGACTGGTTCCGCACACGCTCGGAACTTTCCCGCGCACTGCTCGAAAAGCGGTATGCCAACGTCGCGAAGGTCCCCGACCACCACATCCGCAGCACCCTGCAGCGCCTCGTGCAGATCATCAAGTGGCATTGCATGCTCTTCTTCGCCGAAGACATGGACAACCGGCCGCCGTCTATCCTCCTGACCACACTGGCCAGCCGTGCCTACCGCGGCGAGGACGATCTCTTCACCGCCGTGCGCAACGTGCTCGCCGCCATGTCGCACTTCATCGAGAAGCGCGACGGTCAGTGGTGGGTTCCCAACCCCGCCCACGAGGAGGAGAACTTCACCGATAAGTGGAATGAGTACCCTGAGCGGCGACGGGCGTTCCTCTCCTGGTTCAACGAGATCAACACGATCATGGACAACCTGGCCCTGTCGGAGTCCAAGGGCCTAGACGTGGTCTACTCCCAGCTCGTCAAATCCTTCGCAGAGGGCCCAGTGACGCGCTCCTTCGCGAGCTACGGGGCCCGTGTGAAGGCCCCCGTCGGTCAGCGGATGGGCGCCACCGGACTGCTCTCCGCGACCGCTGTGGGTCCTCGTAGGAAGTCGAACACCTTCTATGGCCAGCATCCCAACGCGCGCGGTTAACCTTGGCCGTCAGATGGCCGCGATCAAAGGGGCCATCCCCGGCGCCCACGGGACGGTACGAGGTGGTGAACTCGTCTGCACGCTCACACTGCAGCCCACCCCCGTGAGCAGGAACTACACGGTGCGGATCGTCTACCGTCACCGGCGCAGGCCACGCGTGACTGTCACTGACCCGCCGCTGGCGCTGCATCCGGACGCCACGGCGCTCCCGCATGTCTACCCCGACGGCGACCTGTGCCTGCATCTGCCCGGGGAGTGGAGAGAGCACATGTTCCTCTCGGAAACGATCCTGCCGTGGACGTCGGCGTGGCTCCTGCACTACGAACTCTGGCTGGTCCTTGGGCGCTGGACCGGCAGCGGCAACGAGCACGCTGTACCGTCACTCGCTAACCGGATCCGATAGGCGATTCACGACCACGGTCTCCTCCTCCAACAGGCGAAGATGCGGGCGGTATGGCTCTGCCGCTCCCGAATTCCACCACCGGCTCACGGACGTGACAGGGGATAATCAAGCCATGCACCTGGGTAAGCCACAGCCGATGCCCCTGGCGTGGTGCGTCACCAGCTGAGCGATCACGCTGCAGCCTTCTGACCGCCGGAAGATCAATGACGGCTTGCCTCAGCGAGCCCGAGATCCAAGACGGGCGGCGGAGCCAGGTGCTAAGCGCGAGGTCGGCCTCACTCAGCCGTTGAACGCCCGGCGCCTACCGACGCCGGGCGTCTCCCGGATCATGCGTGTCGAGCAACTTCGGCGCGATGTCGAGTGCCGCGCCCGTGGCCAGGCACTCTGTGGGCGGCACGGTGTAGGGCTTGGTGGTCTTCCTCTTGCCCAGGTGTTGAGCAGGGCTCGGCCTGCGCGACGCGGGAGGCGTACTCCGCATCGAGGGCGGCGGCCAGACAGGGTGTGTTGGCGTGCTCGCGGGCGACGGGCGGAGCGCAACTGCCTGGGCCGCGAACCGGCTTTCCCGCGAGTACACCGTGAGTCGCGGTCGCGGCGGACGAGAGCGTGCTCGTCAACTGTTAGAGACAGGCCGCGTCGCGCTGTTCCTTGATGGGCTCGATGAAGTCAGCGGCAAGCTGCGGGCCGCGATGGTGAGTGCGCTGGGGCCCGCGCCGTTTCGGTTGGTACTGATCTCCCGTACCAAGGAGGCTACTCTCACTGCCAAGAAGGCCCGGTTGGGCGGCGCCGTCGCCCTCGAGCTTCAGCCGGTCCAGCCCGCCGATGCCGCCGAGTAACCCCGGCGCCCACCCGACGCGACAGCCGGGCCGTCAACCTGCCCCAGCCCACGAAATTCCGCACCTCGCAGGCACAGAGCCCCGTCAGTGAACCGACGAAAACTCGTGAACGGCCTCGGCTAACGAACACCGAACGAAAGCACAAGCACCGAAGAGTGACGAACCGTAAAGCGAAGACTGGCGATAGTTGGCACTTGGTTCGTCGTGCGTGAACGGCACCCCATAGTGCGGACGCCACGCACCACGGTACGGCCGACCATGAGTCATGCGGCCGAGCGATAACCTCTCAGCCAAGCCTCACATTCCAGCCGTTCGTTTGCCTCTTCCTCATCCAAGTACACGACGCCTTGTCCCCTGCAGTCCTCACACGTCGCCCAGGACGGCCCATCCTCAGGCCCATCCTCATCGGTGCCGATTTGAACGGATCCGTCTCCTGCGCACTCACTGCACGGAAACTTGTACTCGCCCGGGGGCAGCGGAGGGACAAGCGGCGCGTCGACCTCTTTCTCCCCGCCAGCCTTCGGCGTCCCCGCGAACGCGACGGCTACTGCGGCGGTGACCGCGAGGGCACCGATGATCACCTCCCTGTTCTCCTGGAACAGCGTCGTCGCGGTCTTGGCGGCGGAGGCGATCCGGCGCCGAACAGCAGGGAGCCGACCGCCGCCCTCGGTGGAATCTCCGCAAGATTCCTTGGAGTTAGTCATGGCCACACTGTGCCACCGCGAGAGGAGGATGGCCATCGCTTCCCACGGCACCGGAAGACGGGAGGCCCGTACGGTCGCGGAAAGGCGCCTGTACGCCGCAGTCGCCAGGGTCGCTAACCGCGCGCTCGCGGAAGCCAAGACCGCCGCGGCGGACGACGGCCTACCGCTGCGTCCGAAGCCCGTACGCATCCGCAGGCCCGGGGAACAACTCGCCGCCAAGGAGATTGACCTGCGCGAACGGCTCCAGTCCCAGCCCCACCCGAACGCCGAGCAACGGTAGGTTCTCAGCCGACCAGCACCAGAGCGGCGTCGTACTGCTCGACGGCCCAGGGCAGCACCACACGCGACAGCAGGAACCAGTCGGTGTAGCGGTGCAGTTCTCAGTCCCTCACTGGGAAGAGGAACTCCTCCGAGGGCGCTTCCGGATCGGAGGGAAGTGAGAGGGCGGTTCGCGCCGACACGGCCTCGAACCGACCCAGGGTGCGTATGAGACCCGCTTCCGGGTCGAATTCACGCCGCACCAGTCCGAGAACAGCCAGTCCTCAGCTTCCTGGGCCGAGATGTGAGCGTGTGACTCGACTGCGTCAGCCACTGCCTGCCGCCGCTGGCTCCGCTTCACCGCCCGATGGCTCTGGACGGATGTGATCACCCGCGCGATCGAGCGACTCGCAGCCCTGCCGAACCCCGGATGACCAGTAGCTCCGACCGTCCCGACGAGCCACAGCAACATTTCGGAGCCGTGGAACCTCGGCGCCCACCCGACGCGACAGCCGCGCCGCCAACCTGCCCCAGCCCACGAAATTCCGCACCTCGCAAGCACAGAGCCTCGTCAGCGAACCGACGAGGACTTATGAACGATCGAGGTTAGGGTGCGCAGAGCCGCATGGGCGGCTAGTCAAGATGGGCGACCGCGTCATCACGGACCAGCGTGCCTGACCTTTTTCTCATCGGTGATCATTTCCAGACTTCGTTGAGAACAAGGGCGGCAGGGGAGATGCCGCCCGTTTGGCTGGCTGAGGGTGACGTACCGCAGGGTGCGCCAGCGTTGCTTGAGTGCGGCGGCGGCGCGATCACTGAGCGCACGAATGCTTCTGATCAGGCCGTTTGCGGGTCGTGTGTCTACGCGCAGGGCCTGCTCGGACTGACTCTTGGGGCGCGGACACTGGGACGTGGAACCCGAGCGCTCATGCCCCGTTCTCCGTGTGGAGGATCGCTGCCCTGGCTGCCCAGGCCAAGACGCTCTGTCCCCTCATGGACAGTCCTAGTCGGTTCCAGTGGAAGATCACGTGGTAGCTGAGTACCTGTCGCAATCCGCGGTCGAGCGTTCCGTCTTGGACTGCGTGGCCGAGGTTCTGCCCCGCGTCGCGGAAGGCGGTGGCCCACTCGGCGACGGGCTCCAGCGGTCCGCCTGGGCGCAGCAGAGCTTTGCTGTCGGCGAAGAGTAGGGGCCGGATCTCCCGCGCGCGGGCGTCGAGGCTGTCAGTTGAGACATCATTGATGGCTGAGCGGTGTTCTTCTGTGATGACGCGGTGCCAGACATCACCTTGCTCGTACCACTCCAGTTTGGCCTCGCGCATCATGAGTGTGCAGAGAAGGACGGACAGCTCGCGAGGACCCACGGCCAGGTCGCCGCGCTGCCGTAACTGCTGTGCCTCCCGGCTGTCGGTGATGAACAGGGCGTGCGCGGCCGTCATACCGGCTGCTCCTCCGAACGCTGCGGTCTCCGGCTCGTAGATGCCGGGCCACCATCGTTGTAGATGCCCGTCGGCGACGAGGCGGTCCAAGTCGGCACCGACAGTCAACTTGGGCCCGATCGTGTGCCGTACGCGCAGACGCAGGCGCCAGCAGGGGTGCTTGCGGGTGTACCACCAGCCGTCGATGGCGCCGGCTGCTTCAGCGTCTCGCAGGACGGGCAGCACGTGTGTGGTGAAGGTGGTGTCGGCGTTCGCCCAGTCGGTGAAGTGGAGGTATGCGTGCCACCAGTCGATGGTGGCGGAGCGACGGTCCAGGGCTTCTCGGCCGGCCTGGTCGTAGACCTTGACGGCGCTGGACAGGGCCACGGTGTCCATCCCGTACTGGTGCGCGGCGTCGGCGATCGGTAGTCCGGTGAGGACGGCGAGGACCGCGTTCTGGATCAGGGGTGGTTCCGCCTGGGTCAGTTGATCAGGAGACATGAGTCCCATCCGGTGATCGGGGCCTGCTGTGAGGCATAGGTGGTCAGGGCGAGCGCGGTGCCGGCATCGCCGTTGATCAGCCCGGTCGTGGGGTGGCCGCCGGGTTGGGCTTGTGCTACGAGGGTCTCGCCGAGGCGCTTCGGGAGGGTCTGAAGTCGGTGGTCGAGGGCGTCGGCGGCGGCGCGGGTTGCGGTCTGGTAGATGCCTGCCCAGCCGTGGCACAGACCCGAGTCGGTGACGTGAGCGAGCTGTTCGGGGTCGGTCAGGGCGCGGTACAGGGCGTCCTCGTAGAACGCCTGGACGTCGGGGGCGCCCAGGGCGAGGCCGGCGAGTTGCCCGGCCCGTGCGATGCCCGTGGTTCCGTAGCACCAGCTCGGCCGGGTGGGAGCGTCGTGGTGCGGGCGCCCAAGGTCGAGATCGCGGCGCGAGATGTACTCGGGCCACCAGGGACCGGAGGGACTGAGCTGGCACCAGGCGTCAAGGTGTTCGCAGATGCTCCAGATGGCTTCGCGGTGGCCGCCGACGGTGATGCCGCGGCGCATGGCCTGGGCCAGGAGGAGGAGCGGGCCGGTAATGCCGTGGGCGGCACCGAAGTTGCCGTGGCCGCCCGGGAAGTGGGGGGACTCACCGCGGGCCGGGTCGTGGCGGACCCACCAGCCCGGCAGGCCGCGGCCGTCGAGGGCGACGGGGCGGGTCAGGGCAACGAGGTACTTCAGGACCCGTTCCAGGGGGAGCCCTTCGGGGTCGGTCCGCAGGAGGTAGGCCCCGATGCCGGTGAGGCCGTAGAACAGGTCGTACTCGGCGAACGTGGGCAGGTCGCCCTTGCGGATGCGGGTGAGAGCGGCGTCCACACGTCGGTGGGTCAGATCGGTGATGCGCTGGTGCAGTGTCCGGCGCGCCGGTTCGTACAGGTGCTGGAAGGACGGCGGGACGGTGGTGAGGACGAAGCCGAGGGCCGGGGCGCCGAGGAACAGTCCGGCGGTGTCGGCCGCGCTGATGTGCCCGGCCGCTGCGGAGGTGATCCACCGGTGAGAGGGGCGCCAGGAGCCGCCGTGACGGCTGGCCATCTCAATGTGCAGCAGACTGATTCCGGCGGCGCCGTCGGCGAGGGACTGCACTGCCCACGGCTCGTCCGGGGGCGGCGGAGCGGGTTGCGCGAGGTGGGCGGCGTACTGCTCCAGGATCGTTGCGGTGGTGGCGGCCGGCGCGGTCATCGGGCGGCCATCCTGTGCTGGAGGGCCGCGGTTCGTACGAGCCGGATCGTGGTTTCCTCGGCACGCGGGTCGACGCCCAGGGCCCGGACGTGGTGCTGGTGCAGGAGAGACCGGGCAACGTCGAGCGGATCACGCTGACCGGTCAAGGCGTTCCGGTAGGCGTCCACGGCGGCGGCGCGGGCCCGCCATGCTTCGGCGACCGCAGGGCCGCAAGGGAGGGCCGTGAGCGCGGAGGTGTCGTTCGGCGCTGCGAGTTCGAGCACCTGGGTACGCAGGGACCGGTTCAGTGGCCCCGTGCCTTGGGGAAGGTTGCGCACCAACCACTCTTCGGCCGCTGCGGTGTTCGGCGCCAGGGGGGTGACGAGGTGCAGGGCGCTGGCTGCGGCGAGGGCTTGCGGGGCGAGGGCGTCAGTGTGCTCGATGAGCTGGATCTGCGCGAGGGCGACGGCGGAGTCCGCTGCGAACACCTGGTGTGCAGCATCCATGGCTGCCTCGCCGCCGAAGCGCCCGGTCTGCGGCTGGTAGGTAGCCAGGACCAGCCCGGCCGCCAGACCGATCCCGTGCAGCCTGTCCGCCCACGTACGAACGTGTTGGGCGGCGGCCCCGTATGCGTCCGGCGGCAGGTGCAGCGTGAGGTCGAGGTGCTGGTCGGCGTCCGGGCGGGCCATCTCCCGGTGCCGGGTGAACCACCAGACCGGCGGGGTGTCGCCGAACGCGGCGAGAAGGGTGGGCAGGTGGTGGCACAGGATCTCGTCGTGGCGGCGCGGGTGGGCGTGGAGCTGCGCGAGCAGCACGTCACCGGCGCCTGGAAGGTGCCGCCCGGGGACCGGTGACGTAGCGGAGCGCGGCCGGGGCACATCGGAGGTCTCCGGCTGCACCCGGCCCAGGGAGAGCCAGATCTCGTGTGCCCGTCCGATCCAGCCGTGGGCGTCTGTGTCCGGGACCTCGCGCAGCTCCAGACGCCGGGCGTTGTTGAGGTGGGTGCGCAGGGTCCGGCGGTGGACCGGGTGGGACAGGTCGAGGGGAAGGCGCTGGTCGTACTCGATGATCGCGACCTGCATGGGGACCCGTAGCCGGTCCCGCCAGGCGGTGAAGGCGTCCTCCCACTCCTCGGTCGAGGCTTTGCGGCCGGGCAGGTCGTCGGCCATCAGCAGCCATCGGGCCTGCGTGAGGATGGTGCGGCGGTAGCGCACCCGGGGGAGGAACGGGAGCCGGGAGCCGGCGCCGAAGTCGAAAGGCTTGTAGGCGGCGTACCGCCCGTTGGCCACTTCGGCGATGAACCGGGCCAGTGGTGGGGTCTGTGTCCCGCCTTCCAGGGCGTGCAGAACCCGCACGTCGATGCGCCGGCCGGTGGAGAGCTGCACGAGGTGGAAGCTGCGCGGGTCCGCGGTGACGGCGATGTCGGCGAGCGGGATCGTCGTCTCGTCCGTCTCCTGGTGGCCGGACAGTTCGATGAGGTGCGGCAGCAGCCGCGGCGTACGGGTGACGTTCTCGTTGCGGTGGCGGCGAGGCGGGAACACGAGCTGCGCCGTGAGGGCGTCCGGCGCCCCGTGGTACGTGGCGGCGAGCGCGTCCTGATCCTCGGGCGGCAGGACGTGGGCGAACCGGCCAGCCATGCTGCTGCCGGGGCGGGGGACCGCGGTGAGAAGGAC
The DNA here is from genome assembly GCF_029428875.1 of Streptomyces sp. JH34. Lineage (NCBI taxonomy): Bacteria > Bacillati > Actinomycetota > Actinomycetes > Kitasatosporales > Streptomycetaceae > Streptomyces > Streptomyces sp. JH34. The sequence goes on from NZ_JAJSOO010000001.1 coordinate 4,699,968, forward strand.
ATCGAAGGTGCCGCTGGACAGTGCCCGGGTGCTGGGTGAGTGGACTTCGAAGGCGGTCTCCACCCGGGGTACGAACAGCCGCTGGTCCTCTCCGGCGGCCTTCTCCAAGGCGTCGACCATGTCGTCCGTCAGCCGCAGTTCATCGCGACCGTCCAAGAGGACTTGCTGCATCAGCGCGAGCAGCAGTTCGTCGCGGTCGGTGCGCACCTTCAGGGCGGCGCCGCGTTCGGAGCCGACGTATCCGGCGGGCAGGCCCAGACCGCTGTCGGCGACCAGGTCCATCACCGGCACCAGGGCCCCGACGCCGTACCGGGCCCGGAAGCGGCGGTGGTAGTCGCGCCAGTGCTGGTAGCCGTAGGGCTGCGGGGTGGTCCGGTAGAGGGCCGACACGGCTGCTTGCACTTCCGCGATCACGGACTGCGGGAGCTGGGTCTCGCAGTCGAGGGCGGTGTCAATGAGCAGCGGTGTCGGGGTGACGGTGGTGAGGTCGCGCATCCGCGCGGCGACGGCGCTCACGCTGGTGTCGGAAAGCGTCGGCTGGTGGGCGGAGACGTCGTCGCGCAGCGCGTACAGCGCGTGGACCAGGTCCCGCACCTCGGGGACGTCGTCCGCCTGGTGCCGGTCCAGTTCGCGGCACAGGTGCTGAAAGCCGTCCACGGTGGTCATGGGCGCCCAGAGGCTGGTGATGAGGAACTGCTGCTCGACCAGGCTGGTGAGAAGGGCGTCGATCTTCTCCGGTGTCGCCTGCGGGAAGCGGTCGCGCAGGTGGCTGTGGAGGTCGCCGTAGAGGATGGAGGTGCGGGCCGCGTCCATGGCGGCGGCCACCGGCCGGGCGTTGCGGACGGATATCTCGACCGGGGCCAGCAGGACAGCGTGGCCGTCGGAGGGCGGACCCGGTGCCACGAGCCGGTCACCGCGTGCGCGGGCGGCGTTGTTGGCGACGAGCGGTAACCGCTTCAGCAACGCTGGCGTGCGCTGGAGCCGGAGGACCATGTCGGTGACCCATTCAGAGTCCGGCCGGATCATCGCGCGGTGCTTGTCGCGCCACCGCGCGCTCGCCCGGGGCCCGACCGATACCGGGGCGGTGCCGGCGAACAGTCCGAGCGGGGTCGGCCGGTGCTGCCACCGCAGGAGGTAGGAGACCGTCGACAGCGCGGTGCGGCGGACGTGACGTGGCTCGGTCTGCCGACCCCGGACGACGGCCTCGATAGCGTCCGACAGTACGGGGGTGGCCAGCTTCAGCGCGCTGCGGAAGTCCTCGCGCTGCCAGATGCGGTTTAGCCATCCGCGGGTGACGGCCACGTTGTCCAGGTCGAGGGTACGGGGGATGTCTGCCGACCCGGAGCTGGTGGTGGCGCGCAGCATCGCAACGCCTTGCCACAGGTATCCGGCGGCTGCTCGGGAAGCCATGAGGCCCTTCCATGAGGCGGCGCGGGGAGAGGAGAGGGGCCCGTGGGCCGGGCGAAGCGCTTCGCCCGGCCCACAGGTGACGGGTCGGCCTGGATCAGGCCGGGTCCTCCGTGAAGGAACCGCAGGCGGAGGCACCGGTCGCGCAGGTTTGGCCACAGCCGTCGCCCGTGGAGCACATGAGATGGCCGTACGAGTGCTCGGCGATGACGACCTTCACGTCCAGGGGCGCGAAGTCGTCGTCGTCCAGGCCCGCCAGTGGGGCGGGCGCGACCGGGGGCGGAGCGAGAGTGGCGCTCGTCATGATGTGCCTTCCTCTTGTTGGGGTGGTGCGGGACGACCTGGCTCCCGGTGTTACGCCGAGGGCCAGGAGAGCGAGATCCGGCTGTGCACCTTGTCGATGACCCGGTCGGCCGGGATCTGGTCATCGAGGGTGCTGGCCGGATAGACCCGGATGACCGGGCTGGGGCCGCCGCGCCGGTGGGCCTCCCAGTCGCGGAGCACGTCGGCGATCTGGTCGGCGAACTGCTCCGCGTCCGGGCCGAGGGCATGCACGCCGTACTCCAGGTGCTTGTTGTCCTCGGTGCGGCGGGTGACGAGGTAGGCGAAGGTGTCGTCCTCGACGGCCGCGAGGGCGAATCGCTTGTTCACGGGGGCGACCAGCCCCGAGTCCGAGTTCTCATCGACGGCCATCGTGCAGAAGCCCGGCAGAGAGATCGCCATCGCCATCTGAAGGGTGTCGATGAGTTCCTGGATGCGAACAGTGACGCCGGTCCACAGTTCGTGGCGCGGAAACGTGACGGCGTTGTCGAGCCGGTGCGGGTCGGCCGGCAGGCCGTCATCGAACTTGAGCCCGATCTCCGGGGTGCCGTTGACCAGGAGGAGTTCTTCCCGGTGGGCGGTCGAGCCCTGCATCGGGACGAAGCCGCAGATCCGCGCCGACTCGCTTTCCAGATAGGGACCGTGCTCGCCCGTGACCTGGATGAAGGCGACCGACCGGGTCAGGCCGCGCATCCGCAGCGGGACGATGAGCCGGCCGCCCTGCCTGAGCTGCGCGGTCCACGCCGGGGAGACGTCCCAGGCCCCGGCGGTCACCATCACGACGTCGACCTCACCGAGGTCCGGGATGGGCTCGGCGGCGTCGGCGGTGACGACGTGAACTCGGCCGAAGCCGTGCTCGTTCAGGAGCTGGCGCGCGAGAGCGGTGACGACGGGGTCGATGTCCACGGTGACGACTTCACCGTCCTCGCCGACGAGTTCGGCGAGGTAGGCCGCGTTCAGCCCGCCCGAGCCGATCTCCAACACCCGCATGCCGGGCTTCACCTGGGCCTGCTCCAGCATCATGGCCTGGATCTGCGGGGCGGAGACGGAACTGAGTTGCACACCGTGCTCGTCCGTTTTGGTGATCACGGCAGCGTACGCGTCGTACGCCCTGTCCAGAGGGGTGTTGGGCGTGAACTCGTGCCGGGGCACCTTGCGCATGGCCGCTTCGATCTCCGGGGAGGAGATGTTGCCGTCCGCGCGCAGTTCGTCCACCACCTTGTTCCGCAGACGGGTTGCCTCGTCGGGCTCGACGGTCATGTTCGTCATGGACTTCCTTCGGTCGCTCGTGTTCGGGGGAGGAAGGCCGACACCGCGTTCGGTGGGCCGGGAGATTGTTGGTGAACGCTCTCCGTTCTCGTCGGACCGCCGAAGTCCGGCGGTGTTGTGCCGGGCGACGTGTGAGCGCTCGCGCGCCGGTGGTGAGCCGCCCGACAGTCCCGTCTGTACCACTCAGGACCGCCGGGCGGCCGTCTATGCGGCGGGTACGAGGTCGTCCAGCTCGACGACCTCGTAGTCGTGTAGTTCGCGCACGAGTTGGCTTGCCAGGAACCAGCCCAACTGCGAGTGCCCGTACGCCACGGGCGCGTCGTCGTCCTCGGCAGGAAGCGGCTCCAGGCCGGTGGCGGTGAGGCGGTATCGGGAGCCGATGACACCCCAGACCGATGTCGCCCCCGCGAGGAAGGCGACGTGCCCCTTCCGTAGATGCGGGCACAGCTCGACGGCCGGTCGCACGTGCTCCAGGCACACCGGCGGCTGGGCCGTCCTCACCGGCTCACCGGGGCGATGAGACGGGTGTTCCGCGGCTCCGGCCAGGAAGACGTACCCCCGGACGGTTTCGGCCGGACAGAAGCTGATCTGGCAGCGAAGCTGCTGCATGGCTACCCGCTGCCGGGCGGGGTTGACCAAGCGCCACTGCGGCTTGCCCGCCGGCCTCCCGGCAGTGTTGAGCGACTGGGAACACCGGGCCCACAGCTCACCGCGCGGGCCCCGGTCGGCCGGAGTCTCGTCGTGGTAAGCGAGACCTACGGCGCCGAAGACGTTCATGCGCAGCGTGAGCTCCGACTCCAGCGCGCCGTACTCACCCTCCCGGGAAGTGATGTACGGGACGAGTCTCGGTGCTGCGCTGGACCGCCTCACGCTGCTGCCCTCGCCCTGTCGAGGGACCGGTGCGGGGCGATCACACGGCCGTCGGGGAGGAGTTCGCCCGTGTCCTCGAAGACAAGCACTCCGTTGCACAGCAGGCTCCAGCCCTGCTCAGGGCGGTGCGCGACGGGGCGCGCGGCCTCCCTGTCGGGAGCCTCGGCCACGGGGCACAGCGGGTTGTGCGCACACATGGTGCTCGTCCTCTCGGGTGGGAAGTCGGGCCCTCTTCGGCGGGCTACGGTGCCGTGGGGGAACACGGAACGGAGATGGCCGAAGAGGGAGTGGTGGGGCGCCGCTGCATGAAGTCGGTGATGGCTGTTTCGCTGTAGCCGTAGAAGCCGACCAAGGGCGGTGACGCTGCGTTCGCCCCGGAGCATCGGTGGCTTCTCTCCCCACTCGATAACGGGGCGGGCGTCCGGAACGGGGCAGGCGTCCGGGCAGGACGAGCCGAAGTCGTACGCGTCTCGCGGAAGGGCTGCCGCCGTTGCGGTCACGACGGGTGTCTGACGGTGCTGGGGTTGTGTATCACTCCGCCCCCGTGATGTAGCGGGCTTCGATCAGCTCTTCGACCAGGTCGGAGGTCACGAAGGCCAGGCGACGTGCAAGGCCGACAGCCTGCCGATGTGCGGCCGGCGTTCGCTCGCCCCTCAAGGGGAGCCCTCGTTCAGCGAGCTGGACCATCGCCCGAGTGGGCGGAAACTGCTCGTCCGCGACGGCGATGTCGCTGAGCTGCTTCAAGTGGCTGCGGAGACGGTCGATCAAGGCGCCGGTCGTCGTGACCGACGGCAGCTGATTGCCGATTGCCGTGTCGAGGTCGTCGAAGACTTCCTCGACATCGAGCGGACTCGAGTCCTTGATCCGCTCCAGGACGGACCTCAAGCCCTCTGCATCGAGTGGAGGTGTCCACTGCGGGATGCTCGGCTCGTCGGCCGGCGGAGGAACCACGTCGTTGTCCGGGACCAGAGCAGTGAGGGACATCGGAACTCCTGTAGAGGGCCAAGTGCCGGCCGTGGGGGGTTAGAAGTGTTCGGGGGTTTCCGGGGTTCCGATGAAGACCCACACGTCCTTGCCCCCTGGGGTCACGGATACGGACGTGTCGTCGGCCAGGGCGCGTAGCAACAACAGCCCGCGCCCCTCCTCGGCCAGGGGGCCCGGAGACGCGTACACGGGCGGGCAAGGGTCCTGGTCGCGGACGACAGCGGTGACTCCGTCCGGCACCTTCTGGAGGAGCAGGCTGGCCATCCGGCATCCGTCGGTGTCCGCCACCGTGTGCTGCAAGACGTTGGTGATCAGTTCGTTGACCACGGTCAGCGTGCGGTGCGCAGTGCTGTCGTCGATACGCCACCAGCAAAGGTGCGCCGCGACGATGCTCCTGACGGTTCCCAGATCTTCGGCCCGGACTTCGAAACGCATGTCGAGTTGACCGCCCACGCTTCTGGACGTGGCTCGAACAGAAGCGTCCCGGTCACGGGTGCCGACGAGTAGGTCCATCGCTGCTTCCTCCGTTCTGCCAGAACCCCTTCAGCAGGGGTGGGTTGCGGTGTGTACTGGACTGGAACCGGTCAGCAACCATTTAGGCAGAGCACACCGAGAGCGTGCAGAGCCTGATGCCGACAGATGAGAAGTTCGGCATCAACGACTTCGGGGACAGAACATGCCGCAGCCAATGAAGCAGCTCGATCCGGGCGCCTCCCCCCAGGAGTGGTTCGGCAACGAGCTGCGCAACCTGCGTCTGGAGCACGGGCTGTCGGCCAAGGCACTGGGGCGGTTGGTGCAGGTCAGCGACGACATGATCTTGTCGATCGAGAAGGGGAAATATCCAAGCTGCCGGCGCGACGTGGCTCAACGGCTCGATGATGTCCTCCGTACGGGAGGGCTGTTCGACCGGGCGTGGCCGATGGCCTTCGGTATCCGCGATGCCGACAGAAAGCGCGCTGATGCCGATAAGACATCCACGGGAAGTGGGGAGAGCTCCGCTCAGGTGCCGGCAGGCCGCATCCTGGGCAGAGACGAACCGACTTTTCGCCCTGGGAGCCATGAGCCCGTGATTCGACGCTCGTTCCTCCAACTCGGTGGCCTCGCCGCCATCGCGCCCCTCGACCTCACCGAGATCTTCGCCCCCGCCGAGCTGACTCTCCCGGCGAACGTCAACCCCGGCCACGTCGACCAGGTCCTGGCCGCAGCCACCGCCATCAGCGGCATGGACAACGAGCTGGGGGGCGGCGGCATGGTGCGTGACGTAGCCAGCCGAGCGATGCAGTGGTCGGCCGGCCTCCTCCAGGCCCAGTTCCCTGAGCACCTGCGAACCGAACTGTTCGCCTCTGTGTCGCGACTCGGGATCGTGGTGGGTGCCTCCGCGTTCGACGCCTACCACCACGATGACGCCACCCGGACGTTCCGGTTCGCAGCAGACTGCGCCGAGGAGGCTGGCGACTGGCATCTACGGGCCAAGACGTACTCGTTCCTCGCCCGGCAGGCCGTATGGATCGGAGCCCCCGACGACGGCCTGACCTACGCCGAGAAGGGACTCGTACGCGCCGACCGGTTGTCCGCGACAGAGCAGGCGATGCTTCACGCGGCACGGGCCAGGGCTTTCGGGAAAATGGGTAACGTGCGCGACACCATGGCGGCCGTCGGCGCCGCGGATGAAGCGTTCGCCCGGGCCCGGCCTGCCGAAGAGGCGCCGTGGATGGCCTATTACGACGAGGCGCAGCACAACGGGGACACAGCCCACGCCCTGTTCGATCTCGCCATCCTCGCCGGACAGGACCCGGGCCGGGCAGCCCGCCGATTCGGCACAGCGGTGAAGGGACACACCGACGCCTACAAGCGATCCCGTGCGATCTCGCGTACCAAACTGGCCTCCCTGATCATGGCCAAGGGCGACCCCCGCCAGGCAGCGGCACTCGGCCACGAGGCCCTGGACGAGGTAGGCCGACTCACCTCCCGGCGAGCGGCCGACGACCTACGGCAGCTCGGCCGTTTCGCCTCGAAGCATCAGACGGTCCAAGAGGCTATCGGGCTGCGCGAGCGGATCGCCGCTACGGTTTCCGCATGACTTCTCCGGCAGCCGCCCCTGCGCGTCACGTCCTGGAGCAGGCATGTTCCGCAGTCGGACTGGATTCCGTCGGGGCGGAACCGCTACGGCTGGCCGAGAACCAGATATGGCGGCTACCGGGCCGGCAGGTGATCGTGCGGATATCACGGGCGGGCCAGAGCGACGCGGCGGCCCGTGAGGTCCGCGTCGCGCGTTGGCTCGCCCAGGAGAACGTCGCGGCTGTTCGCTTGGCCGACGTGAAGCAGCCGGTCGAGATTGACGGCAGGCCTGTGACGTTCTGGGCGGAACTTCCACCACAACAGCACGGTTCCGTTGAGGACGTCGCCCAACTCCTGGCGAGGCTCCACTCCTTGCCCCTGCCAGACATAGAGCTGGGGCATCTCGATCCCTTCGTCCGGGTCGGAGAACGACTGCAAGCGGCCACTACGATCCGGGACGACGACAGGGAGTGGCTGCACGGACTCCACCGCGACCTCGCGGCGGCCTGGGCCGAGCGGCCGGCCGGCCTCCCCGACCGGGCTGTGCACGGCGACGCTTGGCCCGGCAACTTCGTCCGCACGGCCGACGGGGTCCTGATGATGGACCTGGAGCGCTTCTCCGTGGGGCCTCCGGAGTGGGATCTCGTATCCACCGCAGTGCGGGCGAAGACCACTGGCGCGGTCACCATGCGCGAGTACGACCAGTTCTGTGCGACCTACGGCCACGACGTCACGGCGTGGGAGGGCTATCCCATCCTCGCGCGCGCTCGGGAGCTGCGGATGACGACGTACGCAGCACAGCACGCGGCCGCCAACGAAGAATGGATCAGCCAAGCGCAGTACCGGATCGACTGCCTGCGTGGTCGATCCGGTCCGAGGCCGTGGACGTGGACGGGAATCCTCTGATCAGGATGTTCGCCGACTCGCTGCCGGGGTCAGCTCGGCGGCGCGAATCGGGCCTGTGCTGGCGGCGTGATGACACACCTCGCGCTCGTCGAGTTGTACGAGCCGGCCCGCTCACCGAGACCGCGCTACCTGAGAAGCCCGAACGTCACGGCAGCGGCAACTCCGCCCAGCAGGGCACCGACGATGGTCTGCGCGACCGTGTGGTCCCGGAGCTGGACACGGGACCACCCGATTGCGGCGACGACTAGGGCGAGGGCGGCCAGGGGCGGCCCGAAGGCGAGTGTCAGGATCGTGGCCACTCCACCGGCGACGGCCGTGTGGACCGAGACCTTCCACCAGACGGTGACCACCATGGTGGCCGCCAGGCCGACGAGCATGGCGATGACCAGAGCGAAGAGTTCACGCGGAGCGTCGAAGACGACCTGGATCAGGATGCCTACGAGCACGGAGACCATGGTCGCCGTGAGTGGGACGGCACGCTGGGACCGGACCTTGACGTGCTTGTCCGTCCAGGACCCGCGTTTCACGCCGAACAGGATGACGGCGAAGGGAATTCCGCCGCAGAACAATGCGGCGAGAAGCCCCCAAGCGAGCCCTTCGAGGCTTCCCGTGCTGTGCCAGCCGATGATCAGCAGGATGGCTATCACGAGGTAAGCCGGCGCAAGGGTGTCGGTGACTGTACGGGCTAGACGAGTGGACGTGAGTTTCATCCTGAACTCCGGGCGGAGGCGAATTCTCGAACAAGTGCTGATTCGTAGGCTGTTGCCAGGTGCCGCAAGGCTTCGACTTCGCTGCGAAGGTCCTTGCCGCCACTGGCCGGGGCTGTGTGCTCACCCACGCGGGCATCTCCGTTTTCCCGTGCCTCCTTGGCCCTGGCGATCCAGCACGCTTCGGCGTATATCTCGGCCTGGGCGCCTATGAGGCCCTTCTCCGCGACATAGCGTGCGGCCTCCGACCGTAGGGTCGGGGAGGCATGATCTCCGAGATCCAGAATCGCGTCTCGGATCTCTATCCCCCGTCGATACAGACGACGGCGGGTGTGGCGGAAAAGAAGAGCATCCGCTCGCCTGCTGCGCGGTGGATCGAGACGAACTGAAGGGACAGCGGCAGTGAGCTCGAGCCAGAGAGGATAGAGCCGTGTGAGAGCGAGATGCGCGCGGCCCCATTGATGGAGCCGGCGGACGACCGGCAAGGTGGATCCGGCGAGGATGAAGACCAATGCCCCGAACAAGAGGACGCTGCTGACGTTTTCATCAGTCCGCGGGGATAGCGGTGTCAGGCCGACGTAACGAAGCGTCAAGGCCAGTACGCGGTGCCCCGCGTACACGATGCCCAGCGCCGTTCCCATGCCGGTGATCCGAAGTCCGCGCCCCAGGAGGCCCGCCCCCGGGAGGCGGCCCCATCGTCGGCACAGTCGAGTGGCACTGACGAGAGCCGTACCGAGATAACTGGACCAGATGACGCCGTAGACGGCGATACGCCAGTCGTCGGCGAAGTCGGTGAGGAGGTCGGTGGCTTCCCTGGGCTGCGGAGCGGCGAAGAACAGCAGGGTCAGACCGGCTCCTGCGGCAAGAGGGACGACGATGCGCGGACGTGATCCGCGGAGCGAGGTGGCCTGCTCCTGTGCAACGTCATACACGAAGGTCAGTACGGCGTAGGCGGCCGTGATGCCTGCCAGGTGCTTGCAGAGGGTCGCCACGTTGTGGATCCCCAGCCAGGAATCCAGAGCCGATGAGACACCGTCCGGACGGATGGTCATGGCTATGGACAGCGCGAAGAACGCCACCCAAAGAGCGCGCTTCGCCGGAACATGCCAGGCGGCCGGCGCGCGCCACACCGTGACGATCCACAGGAGGGCTGCGGGAATGAGGGAGACCATCAGATCAGGAGTCGCTCAGCGCGTCGTCGAGGCGTTGCAGGACGGGGTCGCTTCGGGTCTCGTTCGGGGAGAACAAGTTGGCTTTCCTGGCAAGGAGGTCGGCGAGCTGCTCGGCGGCTCGCTCATCCTCCGTGTTGTAACTGGCCCGCCCGAGCACACTTTTCACAGCTGATGAGTCAACCCGCTTGAAAAGATGCGCCATTCGTTCAACCTGCAACGAAGTGTGTTCCAGCAGCATGTGACTTATTTCGTGGAGGACGATGTGTGTGCGATGAAGCGGGGAAGTCGATTCCTCGTGGAAAATGTGATCGGCTCGCTCTGTGGCGATCCAGGCCCCGCAGGGAACTCCGCTGGACGTGATTCCCGGAGTGCTGTGAAGGTATACGGGGCGTCCACGTTGCGCGGACAGCATCTCGCAGAAGGTCTGTACGTCAAACGGGTCGGGGATCTCTGTCGTGGCGAGCAAGCCTTTGTGCTTCGGGGATTTTGCCGCGCTGCTGCCCACCCGACCGAAGTGACTGCGCAGGTTCAACGTAATGCTCCGGTTCGATGTCTTACCGAAGCGTTCTTCGGCCGAATCACGATACGACAGTGATCGCGCTCGAATGGGCGGGGGGAATGCGGAGGCCGGCCGTTACTGATCTGGTGTCAGTTGATCAAGCTTGAAAATGGTGCATAGTGCGTCTTTTTGGCGTTGATCTTTGTGATGCGGAATCGGCGTGGTGACGACCGTCACGCGCTCGGTTTCTCGGGGTCGTCATGAAGCCCCTCCAGTGCGCGCGCCCTTTCGATGAATCCGCTGATCGTCGAGAGCGTTTCAGTCGACAGGCCGGCGGCACGCAGGGCCACGGCGCGGACGTCGGCGTCCCGCATGGTCGTCAGGAGGGCCAGCTCGGCTTCGATCTGCTCCGACTCCTTGGCGTCGAAGAAGTACGCCGGAGGTACGCCGAAGAAGGTGGCCAACGCTCTGATCGTTTCCAGCTTCGGGTTGCGGTTGGAGCCGGTCCGAAGCTGCTGAATGGCGCTGGCCGAGATGGATGTCCCCGTGCTCTCCCGAATGCCGGCGGACACCTCGGCGTAGGTGTACGGCCCGCGCCCCTTGGGGTGCATGTCTCTGAAGAGCCGGTCGAGCAGTTCCGCGAACTGCCGCTCTGTGGTCATTCCGGATCCCTTCGCTTCGCGGCCGAGCCCATCCACTTCGGTGGTGCTACGCGTCTGATCGTACCGAATGGCAACACTGTGGTTGACGGAGGTTCGTGATTGCGGTGTATGTTGATCGCGTATTAATCCACTGGAGTGGTGATTGCCTGGTCAGGGCGGGTGCGAGAGGTGGACTTGTAACGAGGCTCACCCTATGGTCCTGGTCCCGGTAGATCGCCTGAAGGCGCTGCGGCCACGGACGAGAGGGAGGCGACAGGGAAGGAAGAGGGGGCCCAGTGCCCGGGAGCTACCAACTCCCGGAGCGCCAGGCCGGCGCCCCGGAGGGGCCGACTCACATCTCGCGGGCGGCGGGCTTTTTCAGGAGAACCACCGCACCGCGCTCCTACGAACAACGGAGTATCGCATGCTCGCCACGCCGAGCGGAATCCCGGCCTGCCCGGAAACTGGCCGCCAGCACCGCCTCGCTGCCCAGCTCACCGACATGATCCCGGGCGCGGTCACCATCCGCGTCAGCCTGACCGACCCGAGCCAGGCCTGGCCGCACCCGCACGCCAGCGCCAAGGGCGAGGGCGAGGGCGGCGAAACGGTGGCGCTGAGCCGGACGACCGCCAGGGTCACGGCCCGCTGGGTTCTGCGGGTCTGGCCGGAGGCGGACTGGACACGGCCGCACACCTTCGACCTCGCCGACGCGACCCTCATCCGTAGCGACCTCGCGGTCGGCAGGGGGCGCTGACATGGCGCGGATACGCACCATCAAGCCGGAGGCGTTCGTCTCCGAGTCGCTCGCCGAAGTGAGCGTCGAGGCCGAGCGGACTTTCTTCGGGCTGCTCACTCAGGCCGACGACCATGGCCGCCACCGCGACAACGCCGCGATCATCGCCGGGCTGCTCTGGCCCCTGCGCGCCGAACACACATCGGTCCACGTCGAGGATGATCTCCAGCAGCTCGCGAACGCTGGCCTGATCTGCCGGTACACCGGCTGCGACGGCCGCCGCTACCTCCACATCGTCACCTGGTCCGAGCACCAGAAGATCGACAAGCCGAGTCAGTCGCGCCTGCCCTCCTGCCCTCAGCATCAAGCCGCTCACCGGTGCGCACCCTGTAAGGGCATCTGTACCGAGCGGACGCAGGTGCCGCCGACGCCTCCTGGAGTGTTCGCCGAGGCTTCGCCGAACACTCCCCGAGCCCTCGATCTGCCCGCCCAGCCCGCCGCGACACATCCCGGCCACGCAGGCGGGCCTCCCGCCGCCCAGCAGGACCCACTCGGCGGCACGGTCGGCACCCATCACCACACGGGCACGAAAAGCGCAGGTCAGGACGCGTTCGTCGGGGATTCCCCGAACCTTCCCCGAAGCCTCCCCGAGGGCTCGGCGCCTGGATCTAGGATCTTGGATCCTGGATCTTCTTTCCCTACGGGGCGCACGGCGCCCGCAGACACCGTCTCCGCCAATCAGCTGGTCGGCGAGTACATCGCCGCCTGCGAGGAGCGTCCGCCCAGCGACGTGATCGGGCACCTCGGGCGGATCACCAAGAAGCTCCTGGCCGAGGGCATCGCCCCGGAGCACATCCGGGCCGGACTGCGGAACTTCGCGGCCAACCCCAAGCACCCGAGCGTCCTGACCAGCATGGTCAACGAGGCCATGAACGCGAGGTCCGGCGGTTTGGTACGGCCGGGAAGCTGGCCTAACGTGCCCGCTCACCAGGCGTGGACCAACCCGGCTGACGCTGCCGCCGCCTACGCCGAGGAACTGTGATGCGCACCCGTAACCGCGAACCTCAGACCCTCGCCAGCGAGGGCACCCTGGACCGGATGGCCCGGATTCTGGCCGCCCGCAACATCGACCCGGCCGCCGTCGCCGAACTGGTCGACGAGCCCGAGCCCTTCTCCCCGCTGGACGCCCTGTCGACTGGCATGCCTCCGCGCTACCAGGCCGCCGTCGCCGACCACCCCCAGGTCCTGGCCTGGGCCCGGGAGGTCGCCGAGGCGGCTGTCGCCCCCAGCCCGGGAGCCCGGCGGCAGGTCACCACCGGACCCAGCCTGTTGATGGCCGGGGTCGTCGGGGCGGGCAAGACGCACCAGGCGTACGGCGCGGTCCGGCGACTGGTGCAGAGCGGAGTCGGCGTGCGCTGGCGCGCGACCACCGCCGCCGACCTGTACGCCGACCTGCGGCCCCGGCCCGGGGTCGACAGCGAGCGGGGGCTGGCGGCCGTCAGCCGCTGCCCGCTGCTGATCATCGACGACCTCGGTGCGGCCAAGGCGAGCGAGTGGGTCGAGGAAGTGACGTACCGGCTGATCAACCGCCGGTACAACCACATGCTCCCGACCTTGATCACCACCAACTTGGCGATCAAGGACCTCAAGGCCTACCTCGGCGACCGCGTCACTTCCCGCCTCGCCCAGATGACCACCCGGGTCGAGTTCCAACCGGTCGACCGCAGACGCCACCGCACCGCAGCCTGACCCAACCCACCACAGGCAGCCCCACCGGGCCGCGCCCTCAGCGGGCCGCCCCATGCACCTCACGACCCAGCGCACCCCTCCGCCGACGCCCCTTTGCGCGCGGAGAGCGATCGGAGCAACCCGCATGACCACCACGACGATCAGCCCTGACCACCACCGGTCCCTCGGTGACCACATCTGGCAGGACGAGGCCGTCTGCCAGTCCACCGAGTACAACCCGGTGGACCCCGAAATCTTCTTCCCCGAGCCCGACGAGACCGCCAAGATCACCGCCGCGAAGTCGCTGTGCGGCCAGTGCCCGGTGCGGCGCGCCTGCTTGGACGTCGCCCTCGAGAACAACGACACCGATGGCATCCGGGGCGGACTGACCGAGGAGGAGCGCCGGCCGCTGCACGAGAAGCTCGCCCACCGCCTCGACTACAGCCGTGTCAACGCCACCATCGCAGGGCGCGACGTCCACCTCACAAAGGCCGAACGCCGCGCGGTCGTCCAGGCCGCCTACCGCCACGGCCTCACCGAACGGCGCCTGGCCTGGCTCCTGAAGATCACCGAGGAACACGCCCAGAAGCTGTACCGCGAGACCCGCCGGGCACTCGTACACCGTGACTTGGAGCCGGGGACGAAGACCGTCCCGCCGCCCGTGACCGACGGCGAGCGCCTGGGCCGCGTCGACTTCGGGACCGCGGCATGACCACCGCGCACGCGCCAAGGACGGCGCACATCACCGGCTGGGACCGCACGGTCGTCATCGCCCTGGGCGGCGCGGGCTGCGCCCTGTCGTACGACGCCCTCCAACAGATGGCCGTCGCCATCCACATCCGCGGCTTCCTCACCTACCTCTTCCCCCTGGTGATCGACGGGTTCATCGCCTACGGAGTCCGGGCCCTGCTGGTCCTGCGCGACGCACCTCTGCGCGCCCGGCTTTATGTCTGGACGCTCTTCGGCACGGCGACGGCCGCCAGTATCTGGGCCAACGCGCTGCACGCGGTCAGGCTCAACGAGGAGGCGGGCTCGGTCACCGGGCTGCGGCTCGGGGACACGGTGGTCGCCGTGCTGTCCACGATCGCCCCGCTCGCACTGGCCGGGGCTGTCCACCTCTACATCCTCATAGCCCGGGGCCCGGTCAAGGACAGCGACCGCGCGGACCTCGGTCGGGCCGGTCAGGTCGGTCACCCCGGTCACCTCGGTCAGGCTGACCGGGGTAAGGGCGTCGAGGTCACCCGGGCCGACCGGGCCGGTCAGGTCAGCGCCGGACAGCCGGTCACTGCCCTGACCGACCGGCCGCACCCGTCCCCGGACAAGCCGACCTCGAGTTCTCGGTCATTGACCGGGGACAGCGCCCTGGCGGACAGCGGTGACCCGGTCACCGGTCAGCACGGTCAGCTGCACGAGGCCGCTGACCTGCCCGGACAGCCGGACACCACACGGCAGGTCACTGACCGCCCGGTCGGCATCGAGCCGGTCACCGGTCACCAGGACAGCCCCGTACCAGTCACCGACCAGCCGGTCACTCCGAGCCCGGTCACTGACCGGGGCCCACGGACAACCAGTGACCAGCGGCCTGACCCGGACACCGAGGAGCTGCTGAAGATCGCCCGGTCAGCGGTCAGGGCCGAGGACAAGCTGACCCGCAAGGTGGTCGCCCAGGCGATCCGCGGTCAGCAGATCCCGCTCTCCAGCGACACGCTGACCGTCCTGATGGCCCAGCTCCGCGCGCAGCACGGACAGCCGGTCACCTCCACCCGGAACTGACCGGACAGCCCGAAGCGGGTGACCGAGCCGGACACCCCGGCAGGTCACCCGCCCCGGACACGTACACCCACACCCTTCCGAAGCGAAGCGAAGAGCACCTCATGCGTACCCACCCGGCCACCCCCGCCGAGGTCGACTCCTGGCTGACCGTCCTGCACCAGCACTGCCACCTCCACCACGCCCGGTCCGCCCCCGACAACACCTGGATCGTGCAACGAACCCCGCACACCCGCCCCTGGACCCTGCACCACCCGGTTCTCGCGATGGACTGGATCGAGGAACTCGTCCACGAAATCCGGCAGCAGAACCCGGAGACGACCAGGTGAGCGCCAACGACCCGGCGGTCCCCACGTCCGGACAGCAGCGAGACCCCACGACGGCTCCTGGCGGAGCAAGCTATCGCGTACGACGGTCCTACGGCCCGTCGTACGCACTTGCCCCCGCCCAGGAGGGCGGGGGGAGCCCGGCTGGTTCCCGAGCGAGGGCGCACGGGGACCAGCCGGGTGACCGGCACCAGGGGGCGCCGGTCACCGGGGGAGAAGCCGAACGCGACGACCACCGCGAGCAGCCGAGCCCGAGCACGCCCGCCTTCCCCGACCGCAAACCGCGCCGCCGCACCCGCAACCCGAGCGAGCGCACCCGCAAGACGACCACCCGCCTCTCCGACGACGAGAAGGCCGAGATCGCCGCCGCAGCCGCGCAGCGCGGCATCACCGTCGCCCGCTTCCTCGCCACCGCCGCCCTGACCGCCGCCCGCGGGCCCGCAGCCATGCACAGGAACGACCGTCTCGACGCGGCCATCGACGAACTCGCCGCGCTGCGCTCCGCGCTGGCCCGCATCGGCAACAACATCAACCAGATCGCCTACGTCCTCAACAGCGGCAGCCGCCCGCGCGCCGACGAACTCGAACACGCACTGAGCGTCCTGACCCAGCTCCTCGGCCGTCTCGACGACGCGGCGAACGACCTGGTGAACAGGCGGCTGTGATGGTTCCCGACATCGGACGCGGCTCCCGCACCCACGGACTCCTCATCTACCTCTACGGCCCCGGCAGGCGCGAGGAGCACACCGACGCGCACCTCGTCGGCTCCTGGGACGGCTTCGCCCCCGACCCCGGCCGCGACACCAGCCCCGACCCCGATCCGAAAGTCACCCTCGCCCGCCTCACCGCCGCCCTCGACCTCCGGGTCAAGCAGGCCGGCGACCGCGCGCCCGCCAAGCACGTATGGCACTGCTCGGTCCGGACCGCCCCCGGCGACCGGCGACTCTCCGACGAGGAGTGGAACGCCGTCGCCCAACGCATCGTCCACGCCACAGGCATCGACCCGGACGGTGATCCGGACGGCTGCCGGTGGATCGCCGTCCGCCACGCGGAAGACCACATCCACATCGTCGCCACCTTGGTGCGAGGCGACCTGCGCAACCCCCGCCTCAACTACGACTTCAACAAGGCCCAGGCCATCTGCCGCCGCATCGAGAAGGAGATGGGCCTGCGCCGCCTGAACGCCGGCGACGGCACCGCAGCGAAAAACCCCACCAGCGCCGAGAAGTTCAAGGCCGAACGTACCGGCCGCCCCGAGACCTCCCGCGAGACGCTCCGTGAAGCCGTCCGCCAGGCCGTCGCGGGAGCGGACGACGAGAAGGAGTTCTTCACCCGGCTCCACAAGGCGGGCCTGCGCGTGAAAATGCGCCACGCCCCGTCCGGTGACGCGCTCGGCTACAACGTGGCCCTGCCCGGCGACCGCAACCGCCACGGCGAACCGGTCTGGTACCCCGGCTCCAAACTGGCCCCCGACCTGTCGCTTCCGAAGATCCGCCTCCGGCTGGCCGACGGTACCGCCGAGCGGACAACGACTTCGACCGTCGGCGGCCGACCCGACTGGTCCCCGCCCGCCCGAGAGCGACGGAGCGCCACCGGGATCGCCGAGCGTGCCGCCGTCCTCCTCGACAGCGACGACGATGAAGCCGCCGCCCAGCTCGTCGGAGTCGGAGAACTTCTGGACGCGGTCGCACAGACCTCCCCGGCCGCCACCCGCGCCGAACTGGGCGCAGCCGCCCGGACTTTCGAGCGTGCCACTCGCAGTCACGTCCGAGCGGAGCGCGCCGACACCCGGGCGATTCGCACGGCGGCCCGGGGCATCATCCAGGCCGGCAGCGCTCTCGGCCGTGGCGAGGACGGCGGCACCACCGCCATGCTCCTCTCCACCCTGGTCCTGGTCGCCCTCGCCGCCGCCCGCTGGCACTCCGCACGTGGCCATGCCCAGCAGGCCCACGCCGCCCGACAGGCCGCCGAGCACCTACGAGCCGCCTACCGCCAGGCTGCCGCCACGCCCATGCGGGCACTGCGCGACCAAGGCCGCGCCCTGCCCGAAGCCGAACGCCGAACCCACGAGGCCACCATCCGCGCAGCCCTGCCGGAACAGGGGCCGCGAGCAGACAGCTCGTCGACGAAGACCGATGCCCTGGCCGCCACCCTCGCCCAGGCCGAGCAAGCAGGTCACGACCCCAAGGCTCTTCTCCAGCAGGCCATCGACATGCGTGAACTCGACACCGCCGAGAACACGAACGACGTCCTGGTCTGGCGCCTACGCCGCCTCGCCTATCTCCCCGCACACCCGGGCGAAGCAACCCGCCGCCCGCAGGCCAGCACAAGCCAGCCCAAGACCGCGACCAACCACACCATCAACCGGACGGCGCCCACTGCAGCAGCCCGCCCCGCAGCCTCCGACCCCCGCAACCGCCCACCGCGCCGCTGATCAGAGTCCGGCCTCCGGACCGCCGGAGACCACGAAACCCGTGGACAACCGACCCCACAGGCCGCTATGGATGAAAACAGAAGGACCCCGACCGGAAGATGACACTCGTGCTCAGAACCACCCACCGCACCACAGAGCCGACAACACCCGCGCAGCCCACCCTTCCCACCGGAACCGATCCACTGCTGCAACACGAGTACGAGACACAGCCACCCACCGGGCCCGGCGTGACACGCTGCCTCAACCACCCACGCGAACTGGCACTTCGCGGAATCCCGGCGATGTGCACAGCCTGCAACGCCCGACGAGACTGGTTGCTCATCAACCATGGCCGCAACGTCTGGATCGTCTGCCGCTGCAGCAACCAGTGGCTCGAACCCGATATCAGCCGCGCCGACTTCGACGCCCTGATAGATATCCCAGACGGGACCACGTACCCCAGCATCGAGCACGGTCTCGCCGCGCTCGGCTTCGACGGGACCTTCGCCGGCACCTACCTGGACTAGGCTCACGTCTGCGCGGCCCGCTGGGGTCAGAGCGCTCCATCCTGAACCTCGTCTGACTCGAATAGCCCATCCGTGACCACGCCTCGCTCCGGCGTCGCAGCACCTCGCAAACACCGGAGCGGGCCGTTCGGGGACCGGGCTGCCGGCGGGTCAGCGCACGGTGAGCAAGACAGCACGCCCATGCTTGTTCATGTAGCTGAAGAGCTGAGCGACGTGGCTGGGGTGGAGCTTGATGCAGCCGTAGGACTTGTAGTCCTGCACGCCCTCCCAGCGCCGCGGGCTGTCGGCACCGTTGCGCGGACCCTGCTTCCTGTCCTTCGTCATCTCACTGTGGATGAACAGTCCGGTGCGCTCGACCTTGCCGGTGCGGCAATTCGTGTCCGGCAGGCCGATGGCGTAGCCCTTGATCGCGCCGTTCCGGCCGGTCTCGAAGGAGGTCGGCTTGTACGTGCCGTTGGGAAGCCACCCGGCTTCGCTCGTGCAGTCATCCCGGTAGCTTTCGCCCTTCTTCGTATTGTAGTTGGCGGCCGTTCCCAGCCCGGAACCCGCCCGGTACGTGGCGATGCGGTCCCTCCCGTTCCAGATCTGCAAAGTTGAGTTGGACGGGTCCTTTGCATTCTTCACGAACACGAGGGCCACGCGGGATGCCGAAGCAGCGGAGTGCTGAGTCGACGGGGCACCAGTGGCCGGTGCGGCCATAGTGGTGACCACTCCAGTGGCGAGTACGGCCGTGGCCGCCGTCGCCGCGATAACACTCTTGAGATTGTTCATGGTGTCGGCTCTCCTGTTGCTTTCGCCGTCGTTGGGGACGGCGGCCGGAATCTCCGTGCCGCCGGAACTGACTGTGCCGTAGCCGAATCGGGAGAACACCAGTGCAAGAGAACCAGGGATTTGCAGCGCAACTTGCAGCTCCGTAACCTGCTGTCTCTTCGTTGCACTGCAACGAAGAGACAGCCGGAAGGGAGCCAATGACCGAGGAATCAGGGGATGAGTTCGCGGACCTCGCGCGCGGCCTCGTGCAGGCACTGGATGCATGGGCAGCGTGTGTGGGGGAGCCGATCTCCAAGGATAGGCCTGCACGGAAAGTATTGGTCAGGGCGCTGGAGCAGGAGCGGGCTACACCAGAGTGCACATCGCGTGCGCCGATCGACGGGCCAATACTGTCGTATTGGCTACGCGGCCGCAGGCAACTCCTTCCCGGCACCAAGCACAACCGGCTGCCCAGCGTGGAGGATAGTGCGGCTATCGCACGAGCGCTGAAGCTGTATGCACCCGGCAATGCGAAGCGGTTACCGATGATCGGCCGGGAGATCGCCGATCTGGCACACAGGCTTCAGGAGACAGCCGGACGCGGGTGGCGCCGTCGGATGGGGGAGAACGGATGTTTGTATTCCCCCGGGCAGATCAGTCATGGAGAGTCCATCGGGACTTCCGTGGCCGTTGCATCGAGCGAAGCAGTTAAACCACACCTCACAGAATCTGTCCCACTCCGGGCGAACGTGGAATCGACGGCAGTTACCGAGCCGGAACTGGCAGAGCTGTTTCCGGTCGAACCCGTCACCATTGCAGTCTCACCCGGGGCGTTTGGTGCAGCAGTTGCGACTGAGGCGGAATCCGGCGTGATCGTGGCGGCGGGAATCACCGACCGGACATCGCGCCCGGCGAAGAAGAGGTGGATCGGGGCACTAGCACTCACCGCCGCGGCGGCCGTGTCGATCGGCCTGTGGACGTGGTCGGGCGACGAAACGCCGGCCACGGCTCTCAGGGGCCCGGCCAGGTCGGCGTCACCGAGTGCGCATGCCATGGACGCCGACGGTCCCAACGCTGATACCTCCGCCGTGTCAGGCAGCCTGAACGGGAATCACCGATGCGGAAGAACGCGGAGCGCGGGGACGGTGGTGTGGAAGCCATGCCTGCTTGTCGCTGACGAGGCGATGATGGCTTTCCTCGTTCAGTTCACCAACACCTCGGGCAGGCCGATGACAGTGAAAGCGAAACTCGCCTACGTCCAAGCTTCCGTGGAGCAGACCTGCCCTGCTCCCTGGGGAACCTCGGCGACCATCACCATCCCAGCCAGGGCCACTCGAATCAGCCCGCTTGACACCTGCACCGCTGCACTGACACCCATTCAGGCATTCCAGGCCAAAGTCTGGGTAGCGCCGTACGACGCGACACAGTGGGCATACCGGGAGCATTCGCCAACCCTGCACGTGCAAGAAGCCGGCAATCCAGTGTGGGCCGACGAATCCTAGAAGCGGCCCGACCGAGGCGGCCAGAACGAGGCTGATGACGGCCGGACCACGCGAGGCGATGGACAGAGGCGATGGACGGAGGCGATGGACGACGTCCGGCGCTCCGTGGCGTGCTTCGCCTTACCGAGTACGGCAAGGCCGCCCTTGCCTGTTCGGCGCGGGCGTCCTTCCGGTTAGTAATGGGCGAGTTAATTTGAAAGGTCGAGGGCGGCGGTCGCGATGGTGAGGGCGGTGCACAGGCCGAGTGCTTCGTGGATGGTCGGGTGGACCAGACGCGGCCGGTCGTCCGGTGCGGCGGGCCAGGAGGTGAGGCGTACCTCGGTAGTAGCCAGGCTCAGGTGGGCGGTGACGTTCCAGCCGGCGGGGGAAGTCGGCTGCCGGTGGTGGCGGATGCGTCCGACAGGGAGTCTGGGGGATTCGGTGGCGAGCCGAGTGACAACTGGGAGCGGTAGGTCCGTGGCAGTGGGCCGAGGACGGCGCGAGATGCCGCTGAAAGCCCGGTGTACTGACACCACGTCGGCTCCATAGAGTTGTAACCCGAGCCGGATCGAGGGAGGGCAAAGGATGGACGCGGAGATCGCGCTTTTAGCGGGTACTGCCGGTACGACGATCGCGACGCTGCTGGCGACCGACACGTGGAACGGTGTGCGGAACGGCGTGGTCAGTCTGTGGCGACGTGTCCGGCCGGACTACGAGGAGCAAGTCGGCGCCCAGCTCGACACGTCGCGCCGGGACCTCCTGGGCGCGCAGAGCAGTGGTGACGAGGAGGCCGAGCGGGAGATCGCGGCGGAGTGGCAGGGCCGCATTCGCCGCCTGTTGGTCGCGCACCCCGAGCTGGTGGCGGAACTGCGCTCCCTGCTGACCGAACTCGACCCCGGCGCACCCTCCATCCCGGCCGTCACCCAACGTGCGACCGCCTCCGGCAGTTCGCGTGTCTACCAGGCCGGCCGCGACCTGAACGTTGACCAGCGGTGACCGGCCGCAACGACGGCCGGGCCACTGAACAGGGACGCGTCTACCAGGCTTCCGGTGACCAGCACATCACCGAACACCACCATCACAGTGCCGCCTGGGCCGGCCCGGACTCGGTAAGGCATCCGCCCATCGGCCGAGCACCGGCGATCCTGAGGGATCGCGGCGAACTCGTCGGACGCCTGAAGGAGGCCGTGACCGAGGACGCCGGGAGCACCGTGTTCGTCCTGCACGGCCTGGGAGGATGCGGGAAGACTGCCGTTGCGTGCGCACTCTTCGAACACGCCACCCGCGAACGCGGACGCCTGGGCCTGTGGGTCAATGCCTCCGATCAGGCATCCCTACGGGCCGGGATGCTTGCTGTGGCCGCCGACCGAGGCGCCGGCGACGGTGAGCTGATGGCCGCGCGCAACGGCTTACGCGCGGCTGCGGACTTGGTCTGGGACCATCTCGACCGGTCCGACGCACCATGGCTGCTGGTGCTGGACAACGCCGATGACCCAGCGGTGCTACGGGACGGCGGATGGCTGCGCACCAGCCCGCGCGGAACCGTCCTCGTGACGACACGGCAGGCTGCCGGACACTGGTGGCCCGCCGCTGAGCTGCTGTACGTGGGTGTCCTGCCGCGTGAGGAGGCGGCTCAGGTCCTGCGTGATCTCGCCCCGGGAACGGGTTCCGCCGAGGACGCGGCCGCCATCGCCGACAGCCTCGGCCGACTCCCGCTCGCCCTGACTCTGGCCGGCGGGTTCCTGGCCCACCAGGTGATCGACCCCTGGACGATGGTGGAGTACGGGCGTCGTCTGCAGGAGCGTCCGGACCCCATCGAGCTGATCGACCAGGGAGCCGTCGAGGCGGGCAACGACTCGCGGCACCTGGTCAGCGGAACGTGGCAACTCTCGCTGAACTCCCTGACCGGGCAGAACCTGCCCGAGGCCGTCACCCTGTTGCGCCTTCTGGCCTGCTGGTCGAACGACCCGCTGCCCCTGTCGCTGCTGGCCAACGCCCGGCTCGACCTGCCCCTGCCCGCAGACCGGGTGGAACTGGCACTTCGGGGACTGCTCGACCACTCGCTCACCGAACTCGTCCCCGGCGACATCCGCTGCCTGCGCACGCACGGAGTGCTGCTCGACAGCGTCGCACGCATCACCCCGGTCGATGAACGCGACCAACTCGCCGCCGCGGCAGCCGGACTCCTTCTCCACTCCCTACCTGCATCCCCGGTACGCGGCTTGCGGGACAGCCTCCTCACCCCCCTCGCTCCCCATGTCCTGGCGCTGCTTCGCCGCGTCATCACCTGGCCTGAGATCACGATCGGCACCGCCGAGTCCGCAGCCACCTGCGTCCTGCGCCTGGTGACGGCCCAGCATCGCTCCGGCGATTACGCATCTGCACTGGCCATGGCCGAACAAGCGACGACTCTCGTACGACGACGACTGGGAAACGATCACGTCCTGGTGCTGCGCCTGCGGCAGCGGATCGGGAAGGCGACCGATCGTCTGGGGCGCCTTGAGGAGGCAGCGGATCTCCACCGCGGGCTGCTCGACGACCTCGAACGGGTCTGCGGTCCCGAGGCGCTCGACACCCTGACCACCTGCCTCCATCTGTCCCGCCCGCTGGTCTGGCTCGGTCAAGTGACGGAAGCCGTGCAGTTGATGCACCGGGCGGTTGCCGGGCGAGCCGAACTGCTGGGCCCGTGGCACCCGCTGACACTGGAGGCGAGGGCATGTCTGCTCGAACTGCCTCCTGGCCCGGAGTTGGACCGAGAGGCACTGGCAGGAACGGATCTGGTCGCCGACTGTCGCCGTGAGCTGGGCCCGGACCACCCGATCACACTGTCGGCCGACCTCAACTGCGCAGGTGCGCTGCTCAACACCGGAAAGCACGCCGAAGCATTGCTGTCGGCCCGCCGTGCGCTGGCGGCGCATGAACGCCGGTTCGGAACTCGATACCCCATCACGCTGGCGGCACGAAGCCTGCTCAGCAACGTCCTGCACGCGGTCGGCGAGGACCGGGAAGCCATCGAACAGGCGGAAATCGTCAGGAAATGGCGCGAGCGGGTACTCGGTCCGGAGCACCCGTGGACGAGGGCAATCCGGGACAAGCTCGCGCGGTACCGGCGTTCCCTGGCAGAGGCAACGTCACCAGACCCGAACTGACTCGCGGTGGTCCGGGCTCTGTTCAGGAATCGGAGTCCGCCACCGGTGCGGACTCCGTGATCCACACGGGTCCATCTCCACACATCACCTTGATTCCGTCCGCCGGCTGCAACGATGTCCTCAGTACTCGCAGACGACGGTCAGCCACCACGGCAACTGGGCCGGATCTTCCGGAGCTGCCGAACCTGACGGCGCGTACCTGGTTGTGGATATCTTCCCTGGCGGTGTTCCACTCGATCTGAGAGAACTCGGGTTCCATCCACCCCGCGTAGGTGGCCGACCTCTCCTCCTGCGGTGTACCAGGCGAACCGGCCACGGCCAGCGAGAGCGCGCGGGGCAGAAGCCGCTCGATGAATCGGTCAACCTCTTCCCACAACAACTGGGGGGCGACATCGTCGCCCAACGCGATACCTGCCTCCTGCGCCAGGATCCCGCCGGAGTCGAATTCGCTCTCCATCCAGTGGATGCTGACGCCGATATCCTTGTCGCCGTTCCTGATCGCCCAGTTGACCGGAATGGGGCCTCGGTACTTCGGCAGCATCGACGTATGCACGTTGATGGCCCCCAAGTTCGTCGACCGGAGTACCGCCGACGGTAGCTTCCAGGGGAAGCCGTAGCAGACGATGAGATCGGCCTGGTATCCCGCGATGATGTGCGGCAACATGCTCTTCCGGCCCGGAATCAGCAGATCCATCCCGTTCGGCAGGGCGTCGACGATCTCGCCCACGACATCGCCCGCACCGCGTCGCGACGGCTCGCCCGGCCGCAGCGACCGAGCGTGCAGGTAAGCGACGGGCGTGTGTCCGGCCCGCTCGCACACGCGGTGCAGGAGGGCGAAGCCCTGCGCGGAGTATGAAATCAGAATAATGCGCATTTATAGCCCTTATGCTGCGGCAGGCTTCCGGCCGAAACTCTTATGCCCATCCCGGACTCTCCATCGAGCTCGGGGCGGGATTGCTCGGCTCTACTCCTCGGTCACGGTCGGCGGAGGCAGTTGGGCGATCCGGCGAGTGAAGAAGTCGTCCAACGACTCAGCAGCCCGGTGCATCTCCTGGATCGTCTTCCGCCATCGGGAAATGTCGCGTGGATCGTCGAAGCGGATACCGCCGGCGAGTTTCCCGTCGTCGTCATAAAGCACCTCGTACATCACCGAGGAGCCGAGGACCACGACCTCCGGAAGCGGATGCTGCGCTTCGTGCCGGAGGATTCCGTCCCCGCTGAGGACTCTCGTGTCCTCCCCGCACTGGGCCTTCAGGTTCAGCAGGTGGAGCTCCCACTGGAGGTACGGAGCGATGGGCTCCTCCACACAGCGGACACGGTGGAGGGCGAATCCGCTTCCGGCGATTCGCCGGAGGTACTCCTCGTAGTGCCCCCGCTGTTCCTCGATCAGCGCCAGGGCCTCATCCCAGCGCCCCTTGCGGAAGGCCTCCCAGCTCTCCACCCCCGGCTCCTGGAAGCTCTGCTGACGTTCAAGCTTCCAGAAACCCTCGGGGCCGGAACCCCAGAAATGGCGACCGAAGTCCTCGGAGTAGTCGTCAAGCCCGAGGCGCAGACCTGGGCCGTGGGCCTGTGAGCTAAGCATCAGGGAGGTCTACCTTCGCCGCAGCGGCTGTCCTGCGGGGGATTACGACGATTCGTTCATCCGGGGCGACAACAAGCCCTGGGGGCAGGATCGGCAGGTAGGAATCGGTGAGGTCGCGGCCAACGACGGCGATGTCCCCGTTCTCCAGTTCCCAGATGTCCGGGCACCCTTGCTCGCCGCCCGTGGTCCCGAGCTCGGTGGGGGATTTACCCAGGCGACGCACCAGCGGCGAAGAAGGATCGGCTTCCCAGCCCCGAATCATCACGGTTCTCCATTCAGTCCCCCCGAAGGTAACCTAGATCACACCTGACGCAACGTCGGGCAGAGACTTCCAGCCATCCGAACACAATGGCTCGTCCCCCTGTATCGACCGATAGCCGGGCGGATCACGGCGAAGTCGCCCGGGGTGGACCGGCAGGAACGACCGGACTCACGCCGGGCCGACCGTGACAGCGCTTCACGAATATGCACTGCCGTCCCGTTGGTCCCCGCGAGCCTTGTGGCAGTCGATGGGGCGCGCTGGAGGGAGAGCGCACCGGTCGGTCTTCGACGGACCTCGGACCCTGTGGGGAACATGCGGTACGGGCAGCGAAGGGAGGGTCGACGGCACGGTTGCCAGAAGCGGCATCGGCAGCCCAGGCCGCAAGGGACTGGCGGTCGCCCTGAGCAGAGCTTCTCGGCTGTCCGCCGACGCACCGTCACCCACGCACGCCACAGGACGCCCCCGCATCTCGTAGGCATCCCGATAGCGGTGGCCGAGGACCGGCCCCTCGACGAGTTGGCTGCGGAGTTGGAGGAGGGTGTTGCGGTCCCGGTCAGACCTGGGCGAGGCGGTTCGAGAGATCGAGGGCGGCGGTCGCGACGGTGAGTGCGGCGCACAGGCCGAGTACCTCGTGGATGGTCGGATGGGCCAGATGCGGCCAGTCGTCCGGTGCTGCGGGCCAGGAGGCGAGATGTACCTCGGCGGTGGCCAGGCCCAGGTGGGCGGTGACGTTCCAGCCGGTGGGGGAAGCCGGCTCCCAGCGGAGGCGAATGCGTCCGAGAGGGAGCCTCGGGGATTCGGCGGCGAGCCAGGTGACGTCGAGCGGCCCGTCGGGCAGGACGGAGAAACGCTGGACCAGAGCGCCGCGTACACCGCTCGGCATGGGGTGCGCGGCGATGCTGTGGAGTGGAAGGACGTGCGACGAGATAGGAACATCCAGGGCGTTGATGGGGTTGGTCATGTCCAGTTGAGGGCCTCGCCCACCGCCGCGGGGAGGTAGCCCTCCTGGCCGTCGTCGGCGATGAACGCTTTGCCGTCCCGGACGATGACCTCGGCTCCCACGTGGTGGGCGAAGGGGAAGTCGGGGTTGACGGCGAGACGGATCGGCAGGTTGGGGTCAAGCTCCTGGAGCTGACAAAGCACATGGCCGACGGTCAGGTGACGGGGCACGGAAGGCCTCCAAGATCGGTAGGAAAGGGCGGGTGCGGGGAAAGCTGGTGCGTCTGCCCGTCGGGCAGCCGGAATGGGCCACGCACGTTGTGCGGGAGGTCACGCGGAGGCGTTCATGGTTGGACGATCCATTCGTTGACCTGCGGTTTTTCCCGACACCTCTACGTTGGCATGCGGTGAGCCGAAGTCCGTAGTCCTTTCCGGGGAAGTGGGGTCTGCCGTGGGCGAACTGGCCGCCGCCAGCAGATGGCCAGCGGCCCGGGAATGGACCGGCGAACCCGGTTGTCGTATCCGGGCTGGAGCGCAGGATCCGGGCGGCAGGGCGGCAGGGCGGCCGTGGACGGTCGGCGACATCGCGATGGTCGCCGACGGCCAGTGGGCCGTCGGTGCGCGGTGCGGGCGCTGGGACGAGGGCGCGGTGGTGGAGGAGCGGATCGCGGAGGGGTGCCGTGCCTAGTTGACGGTGGAGGAGCTGGCCCGCGTGGTGGGCTCCCGCATCGGGGATGTCCACCGCGACGAGGACCTCGCCTGACCGGTCAGTGGCGCGGCCCCGGGCCGGCCACCGGCGGGCCGACAGCGGCCGAAGGGGCGGGCTGATCGGGTACCTGGCCCAGGGGGCGTGGTGTGCCCGGAGCGGGGGACGGCGGCCTGGGCCAGCCGGACTGCCGGGGCCGAGGCCGTGGTCGCGGCGGATTCGCGGGCTTCGATCACGTGGCTGATGGCCTGCAGGGACGTACTGCTCTCTGCCTTGGCGACGCGAAGGTCTGCCGCTGAGCTGGTGATCCGTTCCAGGTCGTAGAAGGCCGGCACGTGGCCGGGGCGGGTCAGGGCGTGCAGACGGTCACGGTCGCGGCGCTGTCGGTGATGACCATGGCCGCGCGGATGCGCATGGCCGAGCGCAGGAACGGGGCGTGGGGGAGAGGGCGTGTTCGTCAGCGGGCGTACCCGGAGCGCGGGGCCTGCGGAGCCGGTGGCGAACGCGGCGACGGGGTTACGGGACGAGCCGCGGCAGTCGTTGGCAGCACCGTGGAGCGGGAGTTGGCTGCCTGGATACGGCGGATGTCCAGGGGTGTGGGCATAGGCGGTTTGACCGGTGTCGCGGTGGCCTGTGAGGGAAGGCGTCGCAGGTCATAGCCGTAACGGATAACTGGCGACGGGTCGGTGAGGGCGGTGTTCATCGCGGTCACCAGCCTCTGCGGGGTGAAGGAGGAAGCGGTGGCGTACCACTGGTTTCCTGGCGGCCCGGCGAGGGTGAGCCAGCGTTCTTGATGGCCCCGCATCTCGGCGGTGTGGTCACGGTGGTTGTGGCGCAGGTAGACCTCGGCCAGGTGGTCGGGCGACTGGAAGAAGACGTTCTCGGGGCTGTAGCTGTGGCTCCAGCCCGCCGCTGCCAGAGGTGTGCCGGCATCCAGCGCGGTCAGGGCGCTGTTGCCGTGGTGGAGGTAGGAATCGGGGCCCTCGGCGTAGGCGGCGGCGAGCGCCGTGGTGAAACCGGCGACGATCTCGGTGGGGGTGCCGCTCTGGAAGGTGACCAGCCAGTGTGGCGTCGCGTAGTCCGAGCTGTACGCGGTGATCTTCCACAGGGCGTCGTCGTCGCCCTCGGGCAGGTAGGCCAGGCGGACCCGCTGGTCAGCAGTGTTGACGTACACGTTGCCCACGTCGTCGCCGTTCAGCAACCAGCCGCTGTCGAGGAGCGGACGGAGAGCGGGGTCACCGGTGAACGTTGATCCGGCGAGGTAGCGGGGGCTGACGTGGTACTCGCGCCACTGCTCATCATCCGAGCTGAAGGTCATGGGAAGTTCCTGAAGAAGACGGGGAGGGGAACGCGCCTACGCACGCTGTGGAACGGGCCGTTCGGCCGCACACGGGCGCCGTGGAAATGAGCCGGATCACCGGCTCTGGAACGGGTTGTGGAGGCTCATCCGGCCGTTTCCATCCGGGCGAGCAATGAACGGACCAGGGTGGGCAGGTGGCCTGGGCCGTCGCTGATCCAGACGTGGTCGGTCGGTTCGCCGAGGACGTACGTGGCGTCGTCGAGGAGGCCGCTGGAGATCTCCATGCAGGCGTCGGTAATCCGGGTGATGGCGAGCAGGGACTCGGAGAGCACGGCGACGTAGTCGCCCGGCGGGAGGTGGGCGGCCTTGGCGGCGGTGCGGATTTCCGTCAACTCCAGTTCGCTGAAGGCGAAGTCGAGCTCGCTGTCCTGCTCGTCGCCGTCGGGCGTGGTGAAGGTCGGGTCCGGTGGCTGTGTGGGGATGCCGACGCGGGTGCAGATCTGGTCGACCGAGGTGGTGAGCTCGGCGAGGGACTCGGTGAGCCATCCCAGCGCGGAGGCGTAGGAGGCCAGGGTGAACAGACCCGTCGGCGTCGCGGGGCGCGGCTCGTCGGCCAAGAATTCTTCGAGCCGGTCGTTCAGCTCGCAGATCACCCTGGGTCCGGCCGACAGCGCACCCAGTACGGGATGCAGATAGGAGCGGCTGGCAGCCGTCGGGTACTCGGCGGTGAGGATCCCGGAGACACTCTGCGCGGCGTCGGTGAGCAGGCCCGCCAGTTCGGTACGAGTCAGCGGGGCGCGGTCGACGATCACCGGTGGGGAGCCTTTCGGGAAGCGGTGGCAGGGGGCCGGGCCGCCGCCACTGGGAGGGGCGTCGGCTGGTTTGCCGTGTGGGGAGAGCGGGAGCGTGCGGCCTGCACGCGTGCTTCGGCGGCCGAGGAGGTTGTCTCGACGTCCGCGTTCTGATGGGGGCCGGTGCGCAGGTGGGCCGTGCGGTAGACCGCGTACTCCTTCCGGCTGCCCGCGGCGACGAGATAGACCTCGCGCTTGTGGTGCGAGGTGGACGGGGCGGGGCGGAACTGGATGACCATCCGATAGGAGACGGATGGGTCGACGTACACCTTGTGAAAGCCCGCGAGACGGCCCTTCAACGGCAGGCAGTCGTCACTTCCGTGGACCAGGTTCTGCAGCTCCAGCAGCGCCAGATCACGTATCGCGTCGGGGAGTTCGCGCAGGTCCGCGATGGCGTCCGGGTGCGCGGCGAAGGCGAAGCGGGCGCGGCTCACATCGACCTTCCCGGGCTGAGTACGTCACTCATGCCGCCGGCCCCAACGGCTCGGGCGCGGGGGTGGCCAGCACGCGGTGGTTGGGCCGGTTCGGGCTCGTCGTGCACGCGGCGAACGGACCGTCGGGAGCACGGAGGTGGACCAGCGTCTGATCGAGGTGGTCGCGGTGCCACGTCGAGGGACCGGACAGGCCGGCCTCGGCGTCGGTGAGCTGCTGCCACGAGAGCCAGAGGGCATGCAGCCGCGCCACGGCCTCAGGGTGTTCTTGCCACAGCGCGCACCACGGGCGGGTCGTGCTGATCTCTCGCCCGTAGATCGGGAGGAAGAGATGGTTCACCCAGGCAGCGAGGGCGGCGAGTTCGACCGCGTACGCCTCACCACCCAGGGCAACGATGAACACCGAGGCGGGGCCGGCCGCCGGCTCGGAGCCCGCTGCTGTTGCCAGCGCGCCTTCGGTCGGTGGGGGGGCGGGTGTGGGCTCGGAGCCGAGGCGATCGAGGAGGACGCCGTGCTGCCTGACCTCGGCCATGGTCTTGGCGAGGCTGCTGGCCAGGTCGTCGAGGTTCCCGTCCGGGACGCGGAATGGCTCGGGGCCGGGGGCGGTCGTGCTGGTGTCGGACATGGGGACGTGCTCCCTCTGTGGGACGGCGACATGCGGAAGAGGATCCGGAGAAGCCGCGATTTGGTCCGGCCGGGGAAACCCGGTAGCCGGGCGCTACGCCGCCGTGCAGTGAGGGCAGCGAGGGAAGGGCGGGGCAAGCAACCGCACTGCCCGGGCGACCTGTTGAGGTACGACACCGTTGCCGAGCGCGGTGAGCTGGGCGGGGCGGCCGAGCCCCGGGGTGGCGGTGACCCAGCCGGCATCGAGGTCCTGCATCCACTCCACGAAGTCGACACGCAGCCGTCCGGCCGCGTCGGTGGGCGCCGGGGCAGGGCGGGTGAGCGTCTCCCATCGGGTGATGGCGGCTGCGTACGCACCCCATCGCCGCTCTTCTCCTATTGCCTCCAGAGCGGCAGAGCCACCTTTGGCGGGGGAGTCGGCCGGCCCTTGCCCGGTCGGCGTTCCGGGGCACCCGGGTCGCGGGCCGGCGGTGTGGGCGGCAGGGACGCTGCCGCGCTCGGCAGGGTCATGTCGCCGTGGCGTTACCGCTGCTTGGGCGAGCCTTTGGTTCCGTCCGACGCCTTCGGGGTGGGCAGGAGCCACTCCACCTCGTCGGCCAGGTTCGGGCCGTGGCCCCCGCTCTTCCTCTTGGCGGGGTGTTGCGAGCCGCCGTTCCTGCCGATATTGCTGGTCGGCGTCTTGAGCAGGGGGTTCGGCGGGCCAGGCAGCGAGAAAGGTCCGCTCGCGGCGGTGCGGCGCCCCGATGGCTGGCCTGGGGTG
The DNA here is from genome assembly GCF_029428875.1 of Streptomyces sp. JH34. Taxonomy (NCBI): domain Bacteria; kingdom Bacillati; phylum Actinomycetota; class Actinomycetes; order Kitasatosporales; family Streptomycetaceae; genus Streptomyces; species Streptomyces sp. JH34. The sequence goes on from NZ_JAJSOO010000001.1 coordinate 4,731,134, forward strand.
TCTCCCAGACACCACGGGCAGAATTCCAGGTCGCCAGGGGAACCGGCGGGTGAAGTGAGGAGCCCGCGCACACTCTCGATCACAACCAGGCAAGGTCGGAGGGCCTCGCCCGCACGGGCGACGTACAGCCACAGCCCGGAGCGAGTCTGGGAGTGGAGTCCGACCCGTCGGCCGGCGACCGAGACATCTTTGACAGGGGAAGCCCGCCGTCAAGACGCACACCCGCTATGTCGCCCAGGTTGGGCACCCCGGACCAGTGGCGGGCCAGGATGCGCGAAGCGTTCGGATCGACCTCCGCGTGCCAGGCTGGAGGGCGGAGGAAGCAGGAGCGGGCTCGGAGCCCAGACGGTCGAGGATGACGCCGTGCTGCCTGACCTCGGCCATGGTCTTGGCGAGCGTGCTGGCGAGATCGTCGAGGTCCCCGTCGGGGACGCGGAACGGCTCGGGGTCGGGGTTGGTCTTGCTGGTGTCGGACATGGGGGAGCACTCCATCTGTGGGGCGGCGCCATGGAATGGAGGATCCGGAGAAGTGCGGTTTGGTCCGGCCGGGAATTCGCGCTAGAAGCGCTTTAATGGCCGTTGGACCGGCCTCGTTCCGGTCCCACGACATCGGAGCGGCTCGGCTGCCGGGCGAAGGCCAAGGGCCACGGCCTGGTCGAGGGCCTCGGCGAGCCGGTGGCCAGCGGCGGTGAGCTCGCCGGGATGGTGTCGCCGCCGGTGGGGAGTACCGCGACGACTCCGATGGCGTGGACGGCGGCTTCATCAGTCTTCTTGCGCCTATTGAGCTATGACGGCACAGGTTTCTGGCTGGATCAGGAAGTAATCACTCGCTTTAGCTGGTGTACTGGACCTGTCGGGGAGCGTCACGGACGTGCCGAGGCGTTGGCGAGGCGGATTCGCAGAAGGGGAACGACGTGACGCATGGGTGGAAGATCGCGCTCATTGTGGTGGCGTTGGCGGGCATTGTCTCTACGCCGCTGATCTGGTTGCTTAATGGCCCGGACAAGGGCCAGTTGGTCGGGGCCTCAGTTCAAGGGGCGGTGAGCATCCTGGCCTTGCTCTGGGCTGTTTTTCAGACCTCAGGGCCAGGTCCCGTTGACCGGGTTACGCGCTCAGGGGCGACGATCACTCGGGACGGCGGCCAGGCGACGACTGGGGTGAAGCGGCGCAAGGGCAAGGGGAGCGGTGAGGCAACTGTCCGCGACAGCGGGAAGAGCACGTCAACTGGGCGGAAAAGCAAGGGCGTAACGGGGATCGACTACAGCTGAGCCGCCAGCAGAGGTTTGGATAGCAGAGCTTGGAAAGGTCGAAGCGCAGTCGCCCCAGCATCGGAGTGCAGCCAGTGCGTCTACCGGTGCGCGGACGGGCGAACGATGGCGGGAGCGGCCTGTGAAGAGAGTGAGAGTGGCAGCATGTTGGGTGAGACGCTGACGAGTTTGGCCACAGAGGGCGGTACTGCTGTGGTTGAGGCCGTAGGCAATAGCGCTTGGATGGAGATGCGCGAGCAGGTGGCGGGGATGTTCGGGCGCGGTGACCTGGCCCGCATGGAGGCCGAGCTGGCACGGCTTGACCGTACCCAGCACCTTCTGACAGAGGGAGAGCCGGCAGATATCGCCCGCGCGCGAATTCACCAGCAAGGTGTGTGGCAGGCCCGGTTCGAGGCGCTGTTGGAGGACACCAAAGACGCCGAGCGGGAGCGGGTGGCCGGGGAACTGCAGGCGCTTGTGCACCTCGTCGTCTCCACCGCTGGCGGGGACGCGGCCATGGGCACGGGCAAGGCTACGGCGCGGGACGGAGGCCGCGCCACCACTGGCGTCCGTCGTACTGGTATCAGTACTGGGCTGGCAGTCGCGGTGAACACGGGGGACGCTGAGGCCACCGGTAAAGGGTCCGAAGCGGTCTCGGGGATCCTCAGTACCTGACCCGGCCGAGCGACAGCTACAGGCCGCACCAGCACTGGAGGACAGTTTGGACGCGACGGGACCGGACAGCACGGATGCCGCCTACACTGTAGGTAACGGTGGCAACAACGACTTCGGCGCGGGGCCCACGTCTGCCGTTCAGTCAGTGGTCGACAGCGGCGCGGTGACCGCAACAGGCGGTGGAACGGCTGTCAGCGGCATCTACAACGACAACTCCACCGTGGTTCTGCCGCCGGAGATCCTGCGCGCGGCGGCCGAGACCAACGCGCCCGCAGGTATGGACAACGTGCCCTTTCGGACGAACCATTTCGTCGGGCGCGCCGCCCACATGGACCGGCTCGACGCCGCGATGAGCACGCCCGGTGCGACGCCAGTGCAGGTTGTGCACGGGCTCGGCGGCGTCGGCAAGAGCACCCTGGCTGCTCACTGGGCCGCCACTCGCCCCCACGGACGTACTCCTGTGCGCTGGATAACCGCTGACAGTCCCGCCAGCGTCCAGCAGGGCTTGGTAGCCCTTGCCACTGCCCTGCAGCCAGCTCTGGCGAAGGCCCTGACTGCGGAGGCACTGGCTGAGTTCGCCCTGCAGTGGCTAGCCAGCCACACCGGCTGGCTAGTCGTACTGGACAACGTCCACCGCCCCGCCGATATCGCCCCGCTCCTGGCCCGTGCCCCCGCTGGCCAGTTTCTCATCACCAGTCGGCTCGCCAGCGGTTGGCACGGCACGGCAATCCCTACCCGCCTCGACGTCACAACGCCCGATGAATCCCGTCGGCTGCTCATCACCAGGATCGGGAGCTATGACGGAGATAATCCAGATCTCGACGGCGTGGATGAACTCTGCGCGGAACTGGGGCATCTGCCACTGGCCCTCGAGCAGGTCGGCTCCTACATCGCGGAAGCAGGCCTCACCCCCCGTGCCTACCTTGGTCTGCTGGCCGACTCCCCGGCAGACATGTACCGCGAGGGCGAAGAAGGCCGCGCTGTCGAACGGACCATCGCCCGGATCTGGCGCATCACCCTCGATCACCTCGCCGACACACCCCTCGCAGGCCGTGTCCTGCGCACTCTCGCCTGGTATGCCCCCGACCAGATCCCCCGTAGCCTCCTCAACCATCTCGGTACGCTGCCCGCCGTCCATAGCGCTGTTCGACGTCTTGCCGCCTACAGCATGATCACCGTGACCCCCGATACGGTGACCGTGCACCGGCTCGTCCAGGCGCTCGCCTGCACCCCCGATTCCGACGACCTCCATCGCCAACCCCACGACATCGCTCAAGCCCTCGACGACGCCACCACTGGTCTGGCCGCAGCGGAAATGGACAACGGGGACAACCCGACTACCTGGCCTGCCTGGCGTGCTCTCCTTCCCCACATCGGCGCCATCGTCGACAGGGCCCCGCCGAACACGGATACCGAGACCACCGCGGTCGTCCTCAACCAGGCCGGACTCTTCCTCGCCGAGCAGGGCTTTATCGCCCGCGCCACCGCATACAGTCAACGTGCTCTCAGGGCCCGGGAGCGGGTACTTCCCGAAGACCACCCACACACGCTGACTTCGCGGAACAACCTTGCTGGCTCCTACCACGCCGTTGGCGACTTGGGGAGGGCGATCCCCCTCTACGAGCAGACCTTGAAAGCCCGGGAGCGGGTCCTTCCCGGCGACCACCCACACACTCTTGCCTCGCGGAACAACCTTGCGGGTGCCTATCGCGATGCAGGCGACCTGGACCGGGCGATCCCTCTCTACGAGGAGACCCTGGTTGCCCGGGAGCGGCTCCTTCCTGACGGCCACGTCGACACGCTCACCTCGCGGAACAATCTTGCCAGCGCTTACCACGCCGCAGGTGACCGGGAGAGGTCGACGCCCCTCTACGAGCAGACCCTTGCGGATTCGGAGCGGCTCCTACCTGACGGCCACCCCCTCACTTTGACCGTGCGGAACAACCTTGCGGGTGCCTATCGCGATGCAGGCGACCTGGACCGGGCGATCCCTCTCTACGAGGAGACCCTGGTTGCCCGAGAGCGGCTCCTTCCTGACAGCCACCTCGACACACTGGCCTCGCGGAACCACCTTGCCCGCGCGCATCACGTCGCAGGCAACCTAGAGAAGGCGATCCCCCTTTACGAGCAGACCTTGGCAGCTCTGGAACGGGGCCTTCCCGACGGCCTCGATACGCTCGCCCTGAGAGTCAAACTCGCTGATGCCTACCAGGAGGCGGGTGAACTGGAGAGGGCGCTTCCTTTGTACGAACGCGCCATGACGGATGCGAAGCGGCTCCTCTCTGACGGCCATCCCGACAGATGCTAGGAGTCGTGTAGTCGGACCGCGATCGGTCCGGCCGGGAAACCCCGGTAGTGAGGCGTTAGGCCGCCGTGCAGCGAGGGCAACGCGGGAAGGGTGGGGCCAACAACTTCACCGCTCGGCTGGCCTGTTGAGGAACGATTCCGTTGCCGAGCGCGGTGAGCTGAGCGGGGGGGGGCCGAGCCCCGGAGTGGCGGTGACCCAGCCGGCGTCGAGGCCCTGCATCCACTCCACGAAGTCGGCGCGGAGACGCCCGCCCGCGCCAGTGGGGACCGGTGCGGGACGGGTGAGCCTCTCCCATCGGGTGATGGCGGCTGCGTACGCTCCCCATCGCCGGTCCGCTCCTCGCTCTCGGCGACTTCTCCGTCCATAGCGGCAGGACCACCGCCGACAGCGGGGGACGCCAGCCCTTGCTGGGGCGGCGGCCCGGGGTCCCGGTGTCGCTGGCCCTCGGCGTGGGCAGTAGCGATGCCGCCGCACTGGGCAGGGTCATGTCCCCGTTGCCGTGCCGCTGGTTCGGCGAACCCTTGATCCCGTCCGACGCCTTCGGCGTCGGCAGCAGCAGCCATTCGACCTCGTCGGCCAGGTTCGGCCCGTGGCCCCCGCTCTTCCTCTTGGCCGGGTGTTGCGAACCACCGTTCTTGCCGATGTTGCTGGTCGGCGTTTTCAGCAGGCTTTCCGGCGGGCCAGGCGGCGAGGAAGGTCCGCTCGCGGCGGTGCGGGGCGCCGATGTCGGAGGCGCGAAGCACGAGCCACCTCGCGTCGTACCGGAGGTCGGCCAGGGATCCGAGTACGGCACCGAGTGCTCGCAGAGGAGGCTGGCCTGGGGTGTCTCCCAGACACCACGGGCAGGGTTCCACGTTGCCAGGGGAACCGGCGGGGGAGGTGAGGAGGCCGCGCACATTCTCGATCACAACCAGGCAGGGTCGGAGGGCTTCGACCGCACGGGCGACGTGCAGCCACAGTCCGGAGCGGGTCTGGGCGTTGAGTCCGGCCCGGCGGCCGGCGACCGAGACGTCTTTGACAGGGGAAGCCCGCCGTCAGGACGCACACCCGGGGGACGGTGGACCAGCCGACGGCCGTGATGTCGCCCAGGTTGGGCACCCCGGGCCCAGTGCCGGGCCAGGATGCGCGAGGCGCCCGGATCGACCTCCGCATGCCAGGCCAGGCTGCCGCCGAGCACGGACTGCACCCCGAGGTCCAGCCCGCCATACCCCGAGCAGAGCGAGCCGATCAACGGCGGGCGCACGCTGCTGGTCCCCATGTCACGGCCTCCGCACAATCCGGCCCGGTGCAGCCGCTGTCGGCGTGGCAGCGAGAGGCGCGGGTTGGGGAGCGGGAGCTGTGGTCGTGGACCGGCTACGGGCGGCTCGGAGCCGTACGGACGGAGGCGAAACCGTCGCCGATGCGGCGTGAAGGGAGTCGGCGGCTTCGCGCAGGGCCGTGTCCGCCGAACCGAGAGCGTCTTCCATCACCCGCACTGCTGCCTCCCGGGCGTCCTGGGCGTCGGGCCGGTTTCGGAGATGCTCGGTCTGGTTCAGGAAGGCGAGCTGGTGAGCCGTCTCCCCGAGGGCGGATGCCGCCTCGCCGGCAGGTCGCGCAGCGGCAGCGAAGCCCGCGATGACCCGGGCCGTGTGGACTTCGTGGTCCTGGGCCGCGGCCCGGAGGAAGACCTCATGGCCCAGGTCGGTGATCAGCTCGCCGAGTTCGGATATCTGCCTGGCGACGGCGACGATGCCGGGCGAGCGGTGGTAGTTCCCAGCGACCGGGAGCTTGCCGCGCTGGGCGTCGAAGGCCGAGGCCATGGCACTCAGGGCAGAGATGTCAGAACTGGGGGTGTTGTTCACGGTGAATCCCAAGGGAGAGGACGAACAGAGGACGGGGCTTTCAGCTGTGGCCGCGCGAGGGAGACCGCACGACAGCAGGGCCGGGCGCAGAGCGGGTCCGGGCCGAGGACGGCGAGATTGGGTGTGGCGTGCTGCGAGCGAGAGCGGCGTGCACCCGCGCAGGAGGAGGCCCGTTCGACGAAGAAGCTGGGGCCGGTGACGGCGGAGAGTGGCCGTTCGCCGTCCGCCAGCGGGTACGTATGTCATCGAGTGGACCGAGCGTGTGCAGGGCGTGATTGATGAGATGCCCAGGGGACAGGGACTCGTTCTCCGCCAAGCCCCGAATGGTGCGAGCAGAGGCGACGGCGGTGCGGGTGACCGAGGAACGGATCACCTGCTCACCGAGCCACTCGGCGCTGCCAGGACCCACACCGTCACAGATGACGGCGACCTGCCCGCCGGACAGCGTGCCGTCGGCCAGCAGACCGCGCCGCTGCGCCTCCCAGACCAGGGTGATCCGGTCGATGGGCTCGCCCCGGTGGTGCAGCGCGCCGAGGCAGCGGTAGAGCTGCCCGTGGGCCGGGTCGGCGAAGTCGCCCGGCCGCAGCCAGTCCACCACCTCGTCCATGGCCCTCGGCCGCTCGACAAGGACGGCCAGCAGGAACCGTTCGTCCTCGGCGACCTGACCGGCCCGAACCGGCGGCAGGGCGGCCGGAGCGGTGGCCAGCGGCGTAGCGGGCGGGACCGGGCGCGGTTCAGTGCCCCACCGCCGTGCGAGATCGTCGAGAACCCCGGTCAGAACGTCCGCGTGGTGCAGGGCGCCCTCGACCTCGCCCCGCAGGGCGTCGGTGCGGGCCGCCTGGTGAAGGCGGATCGCGTGCGCGGTGATGCTGCGATGGATCGCCCCCTCCAGCACCATGCGGCCGTACGCCGGAGCGTGTTCGGGACGCGGGCAGGCAGAGACCAGGGTGTGTGCGTAGACCGCGCTCAGCCCCCGTACGTGGTGGCCGGCCTCCTCGACCGCAGCGGTCACCCACGACAGCGGCACCGATGTATCGGCTGCCAGTCCGGGGTGGCCATCGGCCCGGAGCCTGCGCAGCGCGGCGAACAGCGCCTGGTGGACCGGCCGGTCGAAGTGATCCGGTGCGAGCCAATCAAGATGCGCCAGCTGGTCCGGATCGAGGAGCACGGAGCCCAGGACCGCCTGCTCCGCGCGCAGCAGCGGGTTCATCGTCGCCCCCCGGCGTCGGAGGAGGGAAGTTCATCGTGCCGGGCGCGGAGATCGGCGACGGCCTGGTCGGCAGCGGCCATCGCCACGGCGAAGCCGTCCAGCACACTGGTGAACACGGGGTCGGTGGCGATAATCGAGCCGACCCCGCTGACCAGCCACCACTGGCCGTCGCGCAGAACGACCGGCGAACGTTCGAGCCGCCCGGGACGCGGCGTGGGCGCACTCATGCCGACAGCCCGAAGCCGTCACGGCCGTGGGTCTTCGCGATGGCCCGTTCGGTGATGGCCTTCGTCGCGCGGGCGGAGGCCGGGCCGATCTCCTTGGCGGACGGCTCCCTGTACCAAGGCCGCAGATCAAGCATCGCCACTCGGATGCCGGTGGCCAGGAGCAGTGCCTTGCCCTTGGGCAGGGCGCGGATTGCATCGGGCGGCAGGATCCGCTCGCTGCGCATACTGACTGAGGTGGACTTGCTGCCGTCGCTGGTGGAGACCGAGGTGGTCTGGACATCGTGGTCACCGACCTGTCGGCTGAGGCGGTCGGCGAAGTCGGCGTCATCGATGCCGGATCCGATGATCTTGATGGTGGCGGCGGACCAGAGGGCGTCCATGCCGGCCTCACCCCAGCACCGCTGGCCCTGGCGGTAGGACTGCAGGATCGTCATAGGGATGACGCCCCGGCTGCCCAAGTGGCTGTAGAGATCGGGGAGGTCCGAGATCTTGCAGACGTTCGCGGCCTCGTCGAGGACGCAGAGGGCGGGCGGGTCGAGCCGGCCGCCGGAGCGCTCGGCGACGATCACGGCCGCGCGCATCACGGCGTCGGCCGCCGCGGCGATGATCGCGGACGCGCTGCCGCCGCCGTCCTTGCTGAGGAGGTACAGCGTGTCGCGGGAGGTGGCGAAGGCGAAGGGCTTGAACTCGGGGAGGCCCTTGGCGGGGATGACCCAGCCGGCGACGTCCGGGTCGAGCAGGCAGCTGGCGTACTGCCTCGCGGTCTCGTAGATGCCGTCGCGGGTCTCGGTGGCGCCGGAGACGGTGCCCTGGAGTTGGGCGGCGACCGCAAGGTGGCCGGCATCGGTGAGTAGATCGACCGGGGTCCGGTCGGCGGGGGCGGCGAGCCAGCCCAGGACATCGGTGATCGGCCGCCGGTGGCCGGCGGCGGCGAGGAACAGCGCGCCGAGCGTGTTGGACGCGGCGGTGGACCAGAAGTCGGAGCCGTTCGACTCGTCGACGCTGGCGGCGACGAAGTGTCCGGCAAGGCGTTTCGCTCCGGCCAGGTCGCGGGCGTCGGCCAGGATGTCCCACCACATCTCACGTGGATGGTGGGCGATTTGTTGCGGGTCCAGGGTCCAGATCGTGCCGACCTCGGCGCGGGCGTCGACCGTCGCGGTGAAGGCATCGTTCGCCGCCTTGTTCGACGTCAGCAGCACCGGGCCGGGGGCCGCGAGAATCGCGGGGATCGCCAGTCCGGAGGTCTTGCCGGAGCGCGGGGCCATGATCGCGACGATCACGTCCTCCCACGACGCACGGACATCGGCCCGCCCCGGGGAAAGAGCGCCGAGCAGGATGCCGCGGTCAGCAGGAGCGACCTCTTTTACACCTCCGGCCGCTCAGAGACGGCCGCAGGTCCCGGGCCTTGGCGGTGATCTCCTTGTCCAGCAGCGGGGCGAGGTCGCCCTTCCGCGCGAGACCGTTCTTCGCACCGCCGCGCAGCCGCATCCACACCACCAGGCCGAGGACCGTGAACCAGACGGACAGCAGGCCGGGGATGATCCGTGCGCCGATGAGCAGGGCGGTGGGGCTCAGGTGCGGCCACAGCACCTCGGGGTGCAGCAGCGTGTCGGTGGCCGTGTACGGGGCCCAGGGCCCGGTACCGACGAGGGAGTTGCTGAGGTTGCCGGTCAGCCAGGCCAGCGAGCCGAAGGCGAGCACGATGCCGATCAGGCCGAAGAGGAGATAGAGGAGCGCGTCCGACCCGGTGGTGGTCGAGGGCGCGCTGGTACGCGGTGCGGGCATGGCGAGTCCTGAGAATGAGCGCAGACGAGTGATGGGTGGTGGTGGGCGAGGTTCAGTCTTCTGCTGGTTATCGGGGCACTCCGGTTCGGGGCGACAACGCAGCGCGGGGAGCGCTCCGGCGAGGGCATCGCTGGCAGGAAGGCAACTGGTGCACCACCTTGGCGGGGCATCGGGCGGTCAGAAGTGAGGGTTCTCGGTGGTCCGCTCGGCCTCGGTGGCGGCCTGGAGCAGCTCGGCGAGGTCGTCGGGTTCGGAGGAGCGCTGGTCGATCCACCACCCGGCGCGGGTGACGGTGCGAGCGGCCTCCTCGATCTTCTCCCACTCTGTTTCGCTGGTCTCGCCTTCGAGGACCAGGACGGCGTATGCGGCGGCCAGGGCCTGGTGGCGGCAGCGCACACCCCAGGCGACGGCTCGCTCGGTCCCGTCCAGGGGCGGCATCCGGTACTGCTGCGACCAGGCTTCGGATTCGGCCCGTTCTTCGGCGCGCTTAGCCTTCAGCCAGGCGGTCTTGTCCGGTTCGGCGCCTTCCTCGGAGGTTCGCCAGCAGTCGGTGCACTCCTGCTTGGCGAGCCACTCGGCAAAGCCCGCACGCCGGTCGGCGGCCCGGTTGGACAGGTCGCGGTCGGCCTGGTGGCCGCAGGAATGGGTGATCTGCCAGACGGTCTTCACGGCCATGGGAACGGTTCCTTACGGGAGGTGGGGTTAGCGGTTGAGGGCGAAGGCGATGCGAGGGTCGACCGGCCGGGCCGCCGGAGCGGAGGCGGTGGGAGCGGGCACCGGCGTCTTGGCCGGGAGGCCGTCGCGGGCTGGGCTGGCAGCGAGAGCGGCGGCGCTGACGGAGGAGGCACGGGTGAAGCCCCGGTCGTGGTCGGGGCGCGCGGCCGTTGCGGGCGCAGGAGGGCGGCGAGCTGCTACGTCCTGGGTAAGGGAGGGCTGCACCGCGACCTGGAGATCGGATCGATGCATCGACAGCGTGGCGTCGGCCACCTTCCCCAGGGCTTCGCTGCGGGCGGTGGTGATGGGCAGCGTGTAGACGTCCAGGGCCGGGTTATGGCGCCAGCCGTGCTCCTCCAGGACGAGGCGGCCGCCGAGCGCGGAGGAGTGGTCCTCGGTGGCCGCGATGATGCCGAGCTGCGGATGTTCGGCGAACGCGACGTCGGGAACCATGCGCGGCGGCCGGTCAAGGTCGGCGGCCGCTTCCGAGGCCAGTGAGGGGTCGAACGTGGCATCTACGTCGACCTGGTAGTCGGCGTCGCGCAGCAGCGTGACGGCCCGGGTGGCGCGGCCCTGTCCGTCACGTTGTTGGTCGGCCAGTGCGTACAGCGTCGGCTGGTCAGGGACGGGGTGGAAGTCGAAGCCTTTCAACATCCATGCGCTGGCTGCGAGATGTTTTGGGTTCGCGGCGACGATGCCGTAGTCGGGGTGGCGGCCGATAGCTACGTCGGGAAGCGAGTCGTAGTGGGTGGACATGGCTGATCCGTCCGGTGCGGCTCGGGAAACGCGGTGGTCGAGGGCCGAGATGGTTCTGCTGGTGCGGGGCATCGAGCACTCCGGCGGGAAGTGGTCAGCGACCGAGTGAGGACGGAGGACGAACGGGCGGAAGCGCGGGGCGTACGGCCGAAGCTGCCGGCGTTGGTGCAGGGGTCGTGCAATGGGCGGTCGGTGAGAGTGCGCGAGCGGCACTCGCTCGAGACGAGGCAGCGTCCGGTCGTGGAGGCACGCCCAGCTGATCGAGGCATCCGTCGATGGCGGCGAGCAGGCTGGGGGCGCTGCCGCCGTGCTGGGCGTGGGGGCCGCCTGGCTCCGAGTCGTAGATCACTTCGTGGACTGTGGAGTCGTCGGGATGCCCTCGGGTCACCAGCCAGCTTTCGGGGTGTCCAGGTGGGTGGTCGGTCGGCGGTTCCTGGGGTGGCGAGATGATCAGCGAGCTGCCGTCCGGGAGGTTGGCGTGGACGATGTAGTCGCTGAGGCCGTACTCGACAGTGCACACCAGGCCACGCTGCCGAAGGGGCGCGGTGAGGTGTCCGTATCCGTGCTCAGGCCCCGGCAGGCCGGCGACGGCTTGCTGGAGGAGCAGTTTGCTCGGGCGAGCGGATATCGGTAGGTCCTCCTGATGGAGTGGAACGCGGGGTTCATCGGGACGCATGAGTTTTCTCCTTCTCCCTGGCCGAGTGCCCCGGTGACCGACGGCGCTAGCCGCTGGTAGGGGTGAGGGGCGCGGTGTTCCACGAGGATGCGGCGATCGGCCGGTTTGGTGCCGCCGGAACTCGGTGCTATCGACGTCAGCGGGAATGACGTGGGGGCTTCGGGTTCGACGCCGGTGGTGCGGGAGGCGAAGCGGGCGAGGCCTCGCGGTTGCCGAGAGCGGAGCGAGCGAGGGCCGCCTGGGCTCGGTCGTTCTGCGAGGGCCGATCGGGAGCCATCTGCTCGGCCAAGTAGCTGGCAGCCCGAGCGAGTGCCGGGCCTTGACGGGACAACTCGTCGGCTTAGTACCAGCCTTCGGAGTTGCGGATCTCCTGCGCATGGCTCGCGTAGATCTCCCGTGAGCCAGGGAGCGAGTCGTCCATGAGCGCCATGACCTGGTCCCACTCGTGCCGGACCTGGCCTGCCCGTTCCAGAGTGGTGTCGATCGCGCGCAGCTGCCGGAGGTCCTCGCTGACCGGCCCCTCGACGTAGTCGGCACCGTGGGCGGCGGCACGGACTCCGGCCAGGACCTCGAGGCCGTAGGTGAGGAAGACCTCGACGTGTTTCCACGCCTCTGCGTCACGGGTTCACTTTGCCGTCCGCGTAGCCCTTCTCGTCGATGGGCCAGCCGTCCTCGTCGCAGAAGGAGTCCGAGACCGCGTCCCAGGCGTCGAATGCCTGCCTGATGCCGTCGGCGGCGGAGGAGAGCGCCGGGATGTGCTGCCTCCATGCCAGTTGATCGGTGGCCGTCAGGGGCTGGCCCTTATCAAAAGCAGGATAAATGGGCATGATTGGTCCTCGTTCTTGTGCTGGCGTCTGCCAAGAGGGTGTTAGCGAGCAGACGAACCCACGGGCTTATGCCGACATGCGGGCGTCGGTGTCGAACAGTTCGCGCTCGGCCGGGTGCAGGATGTGCTGCGTGATGAAGGAGCGGCCTGCGACTTTCCACAGGCCTCGGCCCTTGGTCAGGGCGGAGACTGCCTGGGTCTCGACGCCGGTCAGGCCGAGCAGTGAAGCGGCTGCGGCGAGTTGGTCGGGTTCCTGGCGGTAGATGATGCGGGTGGAGCAGTCGGCGAGGAGGCCCTCCGCCAGCACCCGGCCGCGTGAGCCGGCATCGCCTGCCGAGAGCAGATCCGACAACCGGTGGATGACCATGAGGTTGGCGATGCCGAGGCCGCGGGAGAGTTTCCACTGGGACTGCATGCGTTCCAGCAGGCCGACGTGCCGCATCACGCGCCACGCTTCGTCGTAGATCACCCAGCGTCGGCCGCCGTCAGGGTCGGCGAGTGCGGATTCCATCCACGCCGAGGCGCAGGTCATGGCCAGGACCAGGGCGGTGTCGTCGCCGGAGCCGCCGAGGCGGGAGAGATCGATGGACAGCATCGGGGTGGCAGGGTCGAAGGTCACGGTGCTCGGGGCGTCGAACATGCCGCTCAGGTCGCCGTGTACCAGGCGGCGCAGGGCGTGTGCGAGGTCCTGCGCGGCAAGCCCCATGTGGCCGGCCTGGTCGCCGAGGGCCCGGTCGAGGCGCTCGGGGGAGCTGAGGGCGTGGGCGATCTCGCCGAGCAGCGGCACCGTGCCGTCGGCGTTGGCCTCGGCGACGACGAGGTCGAGCGCGAGGTCCAGGGCCGTGTGCTCCATCGGCAGGAGATCACGCTTCAGCACGGTACGAGCGAGGCCGGCCAGGAGCAGGAGACGGCGCTTTCGGACCTCGGTCGACCAGTCGTCCTCGCTCACCGACGCCGGCCGGGCCGGAGCGTCCAGAGGGTTCAGCCTGCCGGGGAGGCCCGGCCCCAGCGCGATGCTGTAGCCGCCGAGAGCTTGTGAGACGGCCGTCCACTCGCCCTTGGGATCGCAGGGGACGTAGACCCGGTAGCCGTGGGCGATCGCCCGGGTGGCTATCGACTTGGCCAGTGCACTCTTGCCCATGCCGATGATCCCGGCCAGGACGGCGTTCGGGTTGGTGAAGCCCTCGATCCTGCCGCTGTTGTACAGCGAGAACGGGTCGTAACAGAAAGCTGCTTCGGCGTGTACGTCGCGGCCGATGAAGATGCCCTCCGCGCCCAGGCCGCCCTCCGCGAGGAAGGGGTAGGCCCCGGACACGGTGGCGGTGGTCATCCGGTGGGCGGGCAGGCGCAGTTTGCCGCCCCGAGCCGAGGAGGAGCCGGGGCGCCCGGACGACGGGAAGACCGGGCGCAGCTCCGGATCGAGGAATTCCGCGGCACGGTGCTTGGGCGCGGCGCCGGCCAGGCGCGCCTGACGACGGGCCTCGGCGAAACCGCTTCGGGCGGCCCGCTGCTCGGCACGGGTCGCCTTGCGGGGGACGAACAGGTGGGAGGCGCTGGCGCGGGTGCGGGGCATGAACGTTCTCCAAGTGGAAGGCGGGGTTAGTGGCGTACGAGGCCGGTGAACGGTGCGTGCAGGTCGGCAGGGGTGGTGCGGCGGCGCACGAGGCGCGCGGTGCGCTGGTGGCGCTGGCAGACGGTCAGCTCGGGCGCCCCTTCGGGCAGGGCGGCCCGGCACGCCTCGGGTTCGGGCACTTCGCCGGAGTCCGGCCGGGGCGCCGCGTGGTAGGCGGTGTGGATGTGGTCGGCGGCCTGCCAGGCCCTGGTGAGGGCGGCACGGAGGGCGTCGCCCTCGACAGGGACGAGCTGTCCCGTGCGGGAGGCGTGGGCGTCGAGCAGTTCGTACAGCGAGACGAGATGGGCGTGCAGGGCGTCCAGCTCGGGGCGGGTGGTGACGAGCGGACCGCCCGGGAGGTTGAGCGCGCGGTGGAAGTCGAGCGCGGCGGTGGCGAAGGGCACGAAGTCCTGCGCGGTCGTACTGGCGGTGCGGGACATGCGGGCGCTCTTTCACAGGAGAGAAGGGGACGAAGACCGGTTTCAGACGGTGCGGGCGAGCGGCATGGCGGCGGCGGTGAATGCCTCGGCCTGCTGCCAGGTGAGCGGCCGCAGATCGAGCTGGGCGCCGACGGCTGCGGTTTCCACGACCGCGCAGGCGGAACGCAGTTCCTCCTCGGAGTCGGCCGAGACGGTCAGCAATCCGGTCAACGCGACGTCCGCGTGCCCTGCGATGAGCTGGCGTTCACGGGACTTGATGTCCTGGTACTCGATCGAGTCCGCCTCGGAGTCGACCTGTCCCCGCCGCGTCCGTTCCGCAGCATCCGCGATCACGCTGGCCTTCCTGCGCTGGACGTCACGCAGGGCGGCGTCCAGGCCCTTCGGCTCGTACGACAGCGACAGCGTGCGCCGTACCCCGGCGGTGAACAGGAGCTGGTGCAGGAAGCCGACCGAGGTTTCGGTGCGGGGCCAGTTCTCTATCCAGTACGTGGCGTGGACGGCCGAGTCGGTAGCGATGTGGTCCGCCTTCTCGACGACCACGACCGGGCCGGCGGCAGCGGGCTCTGCCTCGGGGCGGCCGCTGACCGACCAACGGTCCAGTGCGGAGAGCGCCTTGGGGTCGTACGCGGTTCGAACGACAGCCGCGATCTCGCGAGCGGTGAGCCAACCCGTGGGGTTGAGCCCGGCGGTCCGTGCGGCCTGGTCGAATGTCGAGGTCAGCTGGCCCAGGACGTTGAAGGACCCGGTGAGACCGCCTCCGGCCTGGTTGATCAGACGGCGTGCGGCCTTGGCGTCCAGCGACACCGCGACATACGCCTCATGCGGTGCCGCGGCCGGGCCCGCGCTCTGGATCAGCTCGCTGTAGATCGCACCGGCCACGGGGGTGTCGGGTCGGCCGTGCTCCTCCCAGTAGCGGCGCAGCGCGTCGCCGGAGTCCGGGACGGTGCGCTCGATCACCTGGATCCTGGCTACCTGGCCGGTACGGGCCAGAGCGGCCAGGGCGCGTCCCCAGCCGCTGACGTTGGCGTTCTGAGTACCGGGGTCGAGCAGAGCGTAGGCGCGGGAGGAGACCTTGACGACGGCGGTCAGCGTGCCCGTGTGCGGGTCGTGGACCGCGCCGTAGCGGCGGTCGGGTGCGGTGACCACACGCAGACTGGCCGCTGTGCCGGGCAGGTGGAGGAGCCCTTCGCGGACCGGGTGGTGCGAGGGGCGGGTGAGCCAGACCAACTGCTTGCGCAGCCGGCGGACCACGTATCGGGTGACGATCGGAGTCCAGTCGGCCAGGGCACGGCCTCGGTGGCGGACGAAGACGAGAAGGGCGATGGCGGCCCATACCGGAATGAGTTCGAGAGCGCCGACCACTCCGCGGGCGAGGATCACGGAGAGCAGGAGCAGACCGGCGAGGCCGACGATGATCAGCTGCGTGGCGGTCAGGCCGAGCAGGATGCCGCGCCTGCTGCGGTGCGGGAACTTCACGGTGGCCGTGGTGGTTTCGGCCGGGGGTTTGACGGACATGGCGGTTCCAGACGGTGGGAGCGGACGGAGGGCGAGGTGTGCGGTGCTCTTCTTCTGGAGGACACGGCGAGGCTCCGTTTCTCCTGGCCGGTGGTGCGAGGGGAGCGGGGGCGGGCTGTGAGTGCAGCCCGCCCCCGGTTGTGGTTGGTCAGGAACCCGAGGGCGGCCGGGTGGGTTGCTGTATCCAGCTCGTCGGCGTCGGGGAACCGGTCGCCGACGGCTCCGTCGAGGACGGTGGCGGTGAGGCAGGGCTGCTCGGTCCCTCCCCGGGCGCAGGGCCGGCGGGGGACGCGGCACCGGCACGGACGACGCTGCTGACCGGAGCCGACGTGCCGGCGAACCGCGCACCCGGGGTGCCTCCTTCGGCCCCCTCCGTTTCACCCTCGCTGGGCCGGGTGACGAGCGGCGGGATGCCGGAGCGCTGGATCAGGGCGCGGCCCTTGTCGCCGGAGGCGTTCGGGTCCTCGCCGTAGCGGAAGCTGGTCCGCGGCTTGGGCGGGCCGGAGTCGATGCCCTCCTTACTGAGGTTGCCACCGGCGGGGTTGATGCCGGAGGCGACACCGTCGGTGCCCGCACCAGGTACCTGGCTCGGACCCTGCGGCGAAGGGGCGCCTGCGCCGGTGCCGACCCGCATCGCCATGCTGCCCGCGGTCTTCGCGGCCCCCGCGGCGACCGCCATGCCGGCGACGCCGGTGCGGTGCAGGTTGTCATGGCCGCCGCCGTCGCTCGCCCAGTGGACGAACTTGTACGTCGCGTACGGGCACAGCAGGACCAGCACCATCACGACGATGCCGGCCATCGCGTCGGACAGGGCAGCCATGCCGTCGTGGGCATCCGACTTGCCCATCGCCGAGACACCGATGAGGAAGACCACGGTCATCAACAGCTTCGAGACGACCAGGGTGGCGGTGGCCTCGATCCAGCCGCGCCGCCACCGCTTGGCGACCTCCCAGCCTCCGCCGGCCCCCGCGAAGACGGCGAGGGAGACCATGACGAGTACGCCGACCTTGCGCGCGACCATGACGCCCCAGTACAGGAACGCGCCGATCGCGCATCCGAGGGCGACCATGGCTGGGACTCCCCAGCCGAGGCCATACATCGCCCCCAGTTCGGTGACCTTCACCACTCGGCGGATCGCGTCGTCGACCGAACTGTTGGCCGCTTGGAACAGGCCGTCGGACAAGGCGTCGACCACGGTGATGGCGACGGAGGTGAAGGCGATGGCACAGAAGCTGAACAGGACACCGGTAATGGTGCCGATCGCTGCCTGGGCCAAGGCTCGCTCGTCGCGTCGCCAGGCCGCGAGCATCAACTGGATGCAGAACGTGCCGACGGTCAGCGCGAGCCCGATGGGCAGCAGCAGTTCGTAGTTCTCCCGGAACCACGACGCGTTGAGGTCGATGGCGGTGGTCGCGTTGACGGTCCTGGCGGCGAGATCAGCCGCGCTGGCGGCCAGTTCACCCATGGACTTCGCGATCCATGCCCCGATGCCGTCGGTGACGGCCCCGGCGGGGTTGGTGGCGAAGTCGACAGCGCCGCAGACCTTGTCCATCAGCGGAAGGTCGCAGACTCCCATGGTGGTACCTCCTTTCCGGGCTGGGGATCAGGGCGCGACGGACGGCATGACGCCGGCCAGGGCGCAGGGATGGTCGGGCCGGCACTGGACCGCGAGGGTGGTGACGCGGTTCTCCGCACCACCGGCGGGCGCGCCGTTCCAGGCGATCGACTGCTTGCCGGAGACGGTCACCGCGTAGACGTACGCCTGCGTGATTGTCCCGGGGGCCGCCTGAAGGGCCTGGGTGAACGCGTCCGGGAAGTGCCCCTCGTTCACGGTCGCGGTGGCGAACTGGCCGTTGGCGGCCATGTTCTTCCACAGCACGGGCGAGGGAACGACCGCGTCGACCGAGTCGCGGTCGGCGTACTTGTTCTCGGTGGTCAGCCACCCGTGCAGAGAGGTCAGCAACTCCGCCTGGGAGTACGCGCGGGTGTCGTAGGACCACAGAGCTGTGGCGGCTGCCTTCCCGAACGCGATCGGATCGTGCGTGTCCGGTGGGACCGGGAGGGCGGCGGAGCTTGTGATCGGCGACGGCGACCCGGCCGGCGAAACGGCCGGGGCAGAGGGGGAGACCGAAGTCGTCTGATTTGCAGGGGGCTTGGCGGGTTCCCTGCCGTCGCGGGTGAGGTAGGCGGCCAGACCGGCGAGGGCGACGAGCACCACCAGGACGGCGGTGCCGAGCAGCGCCCGGCGGCGCACGCTCGATACGCCGCCGGGGTTCGAGGAGCGGGAGGACATCAGCGGACCTGCGTCCCCAGCGTGCTGAAGAACGCCACCACACCGTTCGCGGCACCCAACAGGAGCGCCGCACCGGCGCTGACCAGCACACCCTTCTTGCCGTTGGCCTCGGCCTGGTGGCCGCCGGAGTGATGGCCCCACGCCCACACGCCGGCACTGACGGCGAGCGCGCCGACCACGGCGATGATGCCGAAGAGGTTGATGGAGCCCATCACCTGCTTGAGGACGGCGAGGCCGGGCAGCCCGCCCTCGTTCGGCTTGATCCCGGGGTCGTAGGCGAGCTGGACGACCTTGTCCGCGAGATACATGTAAGAACTCCAGTTCGATTCAATGCGCGTCAAAGCCCGAGCGGGCGGAGCGAGAGCGGAAAGAGGGCGGAGGAGGGGCAGGTCAGGCGACTCGGCGGGCCGCGAGGATCTGCGGCTTCCAGGACGCGAGGGTCGTGATGCGGACCACGTCACCGGTGTGGGGGGCGTGAATGATCAGGCCCTGGCCGATGAACATGCCGACGTGCTCAGGAGTGCTGACCGACCCCTCGGTGAATAGGAGGTCTCCTGGCCGGAGAGCATCGGCCGATATCGACTTGCCGTCCTTGACCTGCGTGTACGTCGTCCGAGTCAGGGTGACCCCGGCAGCCTTGTACGCCTGCTGCATCAGCGAGGAGCAGTCGCACCGGCCCATGGGGTCCGGCCCATGGGCGTCGGTGCAGCTGCCGCCCCACTGATACGGGGTGTCGAGCTGGCCGAGTGCCCAGCGGATCGCTGTCTGGACCTCGCGCGGAGCGTCCGCGGGAATCTCGTACCCGTCAGGCACCGCGCCCGCCGGAATGGTCCCGAAGTCGGTGCCGTCCCCGGCCGTCGTGCAGCCGCCCGCCAGGCCGGTGGGACTACCCGAACCGGACGGCGAAGGAGCCGTTGATGCTCCGTCGGCCTTCGGCAGCAGGGGCTCGATCGCCTGCTGCAACGCGGTGGCCAGTGGCTCCCACTTGGCGTAAGCCTCCGGGAAGCCGGACCTCTGCACCGCCTGAGCGGCCTGGGTGACAGAGAGGGACTGCCAGCCCGAGACCTTCTTCAGCCCCTCGTAGAACTTGGTCGAGGCGTGCACCGGGTCGAGGATCTCGTTCGCGGTGCCCCACCCCTGCGACGGACGCTGCTGGAACAGTCCCAGCGAATCGCGGTCGCCGTAGGTCAGGTTCCGTAGTCCGCTCTCCTGCAAGGCCGTGGCCAGGGCCGCGACCTGCCCACGGGCCGGAACGTTCATCGCGACGCCGGTGGCCTGGATCGTCTTGGCGTTGGGCACCTGCTCCGCCGGATCACCCAGTCCCGGCACGGAGACCGCTTCCTTTCCGCCGCCGTCCAGGATCGCCTTCACCTGAGCGGCGACGGCCGAGGTATCCACAGGCGGTGTACCGCCTGCAGAGCAGGAGGCCGAAGCCGCCCCAGCGCCGATGGCGAGGATCGGAACCGCCAGCAGTAGCGGACCGGCCGCGAAGAGACCGACGACGGCTCCGGTGGTCTTTTTCATCGGAGACACCGCTCACCGAGACGGTGATACCGGCCGGACAGCGTTGTTGGGTCGGGACGCGGGGGTATCAGGCCATGCTGCATCGCAGCGGCTCCTCGATGTTCGTAGGAGGCGTGGTGCCGGCTTCTCGTGCAAAGCTGCCGGCACCACGCCGATGTGAATCCGCCTCACAGGGCGGGCCCAGGCCACAGGAGTTGGTAGCTCCCGGATGCTGGTCGCAATTAATGGGCGGCAGCCCGCGCTCGTAATCTCAGGCGGAACACCGGATCTCCTCACCGCTTCAGGAAAGAAGGGCCAACGGGATTGCCACGTTGCTCGCCCGAACGAGACAACACGGATAAGCGCAGGTCAACGGGTACGAAACGAGGTTCCGACCTGGTGACGTGGCGAGACAGTAGACCGGGATTCCGGCCGCACCAAACGGTTCCCGGGCCCGACCCAGTTGCCTGAAGCGGCTCGTTAGGTGCGGCCGGAACTCGCGGTTAACCTCCGGCGCAACCCCGCTCGAAGCGACTGCTGTTGAACGCCGTCCGGAGCGGGCGCAGTCCTGCCGCGCCCTGAAAGAGGACCCGCACATGAGTTACACGCTGCACCGAGGCGATGCCCTTACCGTGTTGAAGTCCCTCCCGGATGAGAGTGTCAACGCCGTCATCACCGACCCGCCGTACAACTCCGGCGGGCGCACCAGCTCGGACCGCACCGGCCGCACCGCGCGAGCCAAGTACGTCACCAGTAACTCGGCCCACGACCTCGCCGACTTCCCCGGCGATAACCGTGACCAGCGTTCCTACCGATCCTGGCTGACCGAGTTGCTCACCGAGGCCTACCGGGCGGCCACCGAGCATTCGGTCGCCATGGTCTTTACCGACTGGCGCCAAGAGCCGACCACCACGGACGCCCTGCAGATGGCGGGGTGGACCTGGAGCGGCACGATTCCATGGATCAAGCCCTCCAGCCGACCCCGGAAGGGCGGGCCGAAGCAGGATTCCGAGTTCATCATCTGGGGGGTCAAGGGATCCCTCGACAACACCCGCGACCTCTACCTCCCCGGCCACTACATCGCTTCCCAGCCCCGCAAGGGCCGCGTTCACATCACCCAGAAGCCCGTCGAGGTCATGCAGCAGCTCGTACGGATCTGCCCCGAAGACGGCGTCATCCTCGACCCGTTCACCGGCAGCGGCTCCACGGGCGTCGCAGCCCTTCGCGAGGGACGCCGCTTCGTGGGTGTCGAGCTGTCCTCGCACTACGCCGACGTCGCCGAGCAGAGGCTCCGCGCCGAGTTGGCGAAGAATGACTTCGCCTTGGCCGGACCGGAGGCCTCAACATGAGAGTGAAGAGAGCCCGGGGCCGGGGAGAAGTCGAAGGGCGGCTGGAGCATCGAGGAAATGATGTTCCAGCCATCCTTCTTGTTGCGTCAGTCCGCCCCGAAAGCCCGTCGGATAAAGACGCCGCCCTTTCCAGGTCCGCCGCGGAGGTGAGCGCACCTCCAGGCCCCCGGTTGCCAGATGGCCATACCGCGCATGTCCCAGGTGAAGCCCTCCTTCAGCGCGACCAAGTCCGGGTCGAATCTGAGATAAACCAAGATCGTTCCGTGTTGCGGGCGGAAGATCACCGACGCCACGTTCATCAGCCGCCGGTAGGCGATGTAGTGCCGCAGTGGCGCCACCTCGACCTCGCCCCGTGCCGTGAGCACCTCGTCCACCTCCGCGTACAGGTCTTGCAGGCACGCGGGGACAAGGCCAACACCCGCCAGTGAAGGAACCACCGTTGCCGTCAGCGCGCTGCAGACTGCCGCGTCGGGAAGCAATCGATACGGGAACAGACGTATTCCAGCTGGAGACCGCTGATGTGGGTGCGGCTGCGAGGTTCCCGCGGTCGAGACCAGTTTGGCGCCTTGTTCCCTTGAGCTCGGATCCACCGCCATCCCGGCGGTGGATCCGAGCTCAAGCGATTTACCCCTTCAGGGAATTGCCAGTGGCATGGATGATGACTGTTGTCGTGCTGGTTGACCTGTGGGGGACATGGTGCACCTGAGTCGCATTGCGGTCAGCGGTTTCCGGGCAAGCGCGGAGGAGGCTATGACCTGCGACCTCCCCGGTCGTTTCAGTGCGCTGATCGGAGCGAATGGCGCCGGTAAGACGACCCTCACAGACGCGCTCTACTTGGCCCATCCCACCAGCCGCTTCCCGGTCCTGCCGAGATACGGATCCGCCGCGCTTGCGCCGGAGAGGTCCACCCGCACCATCGAGGTCGCCTACGAACTGGGCGACAGCCTCGACGAGGAGGGGCCACTCGGACGCCGACTGCATGTGGTCGACCACCAGCCTCTTGGCCAAGTCGCCCAGAGTTGGGGCGTCACGCTGAACCGTCGGCTCGGCGGCGTCGTCGCGAAGGTCGTAAGTGCGCACGGCAGGACCCTGGATCTGGACCCGCACAAGTTGATCTATCTGCCAGCCTGGCGCCATCCACTGGATGAGCTGGCGCGCCGCGAGGCAAGGATCCTGGTGGAACTGCTCCGTGCCGAACAGCAGCGCCTGAACGACACCCGGAACCTGGTGGGCCTCCGAGCGCGCGCCTCCCAACTGCTTGAGGAGCTGGCCAAGGAGAGCATCATTGACGCCGTCGAGAAGAGGATCGGCGGATACCTCACGGATCTGTCGGCCGGGGTGGACCGCCAGTGGCCGTACATTCGCGGTCAGGTCATCGACGACACCTACCTGGCCCGCGTACTGGAAGTCATGCTCGCCGTCATGGAGGGACGCAGGTTTGCCCGCCCCCTCGAAGTCTCCGGGCTGGGATACGTCAACCTGCTGCACATTGCCGTGACTCTGGCGGCGATACCGGACTCTCCCGAAACTCCGCCGGGGGAGGCCTGGCCTCCCCCGGACGCTCATGATCGGCCGTCTCTCACCGAGGAGGAGCAGATCCAGCAGGCGACCCTGAACCTCGAACAGGCACAGGCCGACGCCGATGCGGAGGAGGACTCCTTCTTCGGCATGAAGCCCTTCCATGCGACGGTCGTCATCGAGGAACCCGAGGCTCACCTCCATCCGCAGTTGCAGCACGCTCTCGCCCGTTACCTGCGCAGGACCGTCAAGAAGCGCCCCGAACTGCAGGTCATCCTCTCCACCCACGCCCCGGACGTCATCACGGCCTGCGCCCCGGAGGAACTCGTCATCGTGCGCCGGACGGCGCGGGGAAGGGTCTGCCGCGCAGTTGCCAATGTCGTACCGAAGAAGGACCGCGCCGTCACGCTGCGGAAGACACGGCTTCACTTGGACGCGAGCCGGTCCGCCGCGCTCTTCGCCGAACGCCTGGTGCTGGTCGAGGGCGTCACGGATGCCGCCATAGTCCGGGAATTCGGCAGGACGTGGGCCGGCGCGGATACGCGCAAGCACTCCTTCATCGACGCGCTCAGCATCGTGCATATGGGCTGGAAGGTCGGGCAGTGGCCGGTGCATCTGCTGGCGACCCAGGGCAGTGAGCTGTGCACCAGGCTGGCGGTCCTCGTCGACAGCGATCTTCCCTTCGAGAGCGAAGAGCGCAAGAAACCGAAGTGGCTCGCCGAACATGACCAGTCAGTCGTCGACGCCTTCGTCAGTCACCCGACCCTGGAACCGTCCATCACCGAGGGTAACGAGTACCTGATGGAGGCCGCTTTGAATGAGGTCGGGCTGAAGGTGCCGGAGGTGACGGCCCTGACCGTGCACGAGCTGTTCCGCAGCGCTCGGAAGGCCAAGGGTGAGCAGCCCGCTACTCCGGCGGGGCTGGGTTCCAGTAAGAAGGGAGACTTTGCGCTGGCTTTCGCCGGTCTCCTCGCGGAGGCCAACGAGGCGAACCTCGGGCAGGTGTCGAACTCCCCAACCGTGCCTGAGCACATGCGCCAGCTGTTCGAGTTCCTCTACACGCCCGACGCGGCTGGTGAGGACGGCTCTGAGTCAGAGAACGACCCTTTGGCTCCTCTCGACGAGCCGGACTGGCTCGCGGTAGCGAAGGAGGAACGGGACAGGGGTGACCAACCCGCCGAGGACATCGAGGACGTCCACTGGTGGGACGACGAGGAGAAGAAAGAGAGTGACTGGTCGGCCGGATACGAACTGCCCCCTGGTGCTCCAGAAGCGGACGCGCCGCCCTGGGATGAACTCCTTCTCCAGCGCCCTTCCCGCAGGGGGGCCTTGCCAACGGCCGCACCTCGAACGACGGGTTCCGATGAGTAGCCGCCAGCCTGGCAGATCTGTCCTCACGCCGGAGCAGCTCCTCGTTGCGGCGAACCCTCACCGCCTTCTCTACGTAGAGGCGCTCCCAGGCTCAGGGAAGACGACTGTCTTGCAGCAACGCTTCGGCCTGCACCGCTTCGCGCGTACGGCTGACCATCGGGCGGTCGTGGCGGTCAGCTTCACGCGCTCGGCCACCGAGGAGCTACGCAGCCGGGTGTACCGGCAATGGGGCCCGCCGGCGCTGACCTGGCCCCATCGCATCGTTACCCTCGATTCCGTCCTGAACGACCTGCTCACCCACCTCCTGCGGTCCCGGGTCCTCCAGTGGCCGGGTGGTCATGAGGAACTGGAGGTGCTGGACACATGGCCGACACACCTGCCCACCACCCGAACGAAAGCGAGGCCGGTCCTCCGTCTTGCGGGTACCCGTGTCGTTACCACCTACCAGCAGGTAGACGAACCGAAGTACCACATCAAGCCGGCGGACTTCTCCTTCACGATCGGGGATGGGCGGTGCACCCACGAGAATGTGCGTGAGGTCCTGTGTGACGCCCTCGAGGCCGAGGACATCCGCGCCCGCGTCACGGCCTACTTCGCCACAGCGATCAGGTCCTTGCTAGTCGACGAGGCCTATGACGCGAACGACCTGGACGTGGAGATCATCCGCGTGGCGGCAGACGCAGGACTGGCCGTCACCCTGGTGGGAGATCCCTGGCAGGCCCTCTACGCCTTTCGTGGCGCCCGCCCGGAGAGCGTTCACCGACTCCTCGGACTGCTGGAGTTCGAACGCGGCGAACTCCGGACCACGTTCCGATGGCGCGACAGCGCGACCCAGACGGCACTGACTCAGGGATTGCGCCTCGGGCAGAGCACGTTCCTCCCCGAGGGAGCGGCGAAAGACGTCAATGTCGTGCTCGCGCGGAAATGGCAGTCTCTGTGGGACTGCGATTCTCATGTCCTCCCCTTGGCTACCGCCAAGTGGAGGATGGGGCCGCTTCAGAAAGCCTTGTGCACCTTGCTTCTTAACGAACTCACCCAGACGGCCCTCCGTCTGCCGGCCTTGTTCCTCCCAGAGGCCTGGACCACTCTGGGCATCAAGGAGGCCGAAATGTTGGAGGAACTGCGTCCGACTCTGCAGAGCACACTCCAACACCTGGCGGGCCAGGACGATCTTGGCGAGATTTGGGCTGCCTTGGTACGTGCCGTGGTCGCTACAGGGCGCGTCGAGCTGCCGAAGAGGAACAAGCTGACACCGCGCAAGGCTCTTGGTCACCTGCGCACGCGCCTGAACGTCGAGCACGACCGCCTGATACTCGGCCTGACCTGTCACCAGGCGAAGGGCAGGGAATGGGACAGGGTCGGAGTGCGGCTGGAGGATTTCGACGTGGCCGCCCTCCGCGAGGGCCTCGACTCTGGCGACGAGAGCCACCGCGCGCTCTACGTCGCACTCACCAGAGCACGACACCTCAGTGTCAAGGTGTGAGGTTTCTTGAGCCCCGGGCAGGCCCCTGTTCGTTCGCCTCTCCGATCTGCGCGGGTGTACAGCCGATGGCAGAGCCCATCGGGCGCATCCACTACCCAAGACGGAGCGTCTCATCAGGTGTGCTCTGCGTCTCACCGCTCTGTGGTCACACCCCTCTTTTGGACAGTGGGGGGCAAATGGTGCGGCTGGACGACGCCCCGTTTTGGCGCCCGGCTATGGGTCCTTGCGGCCGTTGGCGATCCGAGAAGCGTTCTCCCGCCGGGTGGTGGCTTGGGAGGCCTCTGCCCACGCGACGCCGACTTCGTCTCGTGCTGACAACCCTCGAGGACGCTCTACCGATCACCTGCCACCGCCATGGCCCATGCAAGCCGGGGAGTAGTCGCGTCCCTCGCCCCGGACGGGGCCTCCGCGGCAAAGGAGGGCCTGATCTCATGAAGGCAAAACGCCCTGGGGCAGGTAGGTGCCTCTGGTCCGACGCAGTTCGGCGGGTGGACGTCATGCCGCAGTAGATGAGAGCGCCCGCCGACAGGAGAATGGCAAGGAGGGGTAGACCTGTCTCAAGCGCATCGCGGAGGCCGAGATGCTCGGCTTTCAGCGGGTCGAGCGAATATTCCGCCCCCAAATGCTTATGCCGCTACTCAGCGCCGTACACCCTTGATCTATGGGCCTGCCCCTCCTGGGTGCGGTGCAGGGGATTGAGATGCTTGTCCCTTTTGGTCGCGCAGAGGCTGTGGATGACCACGAGGGCTGGTGCGGGCGAACTAACATGGGCCCCCCCTTGCTGACCGCGTTCGCGGTCAGCTCAGCTGTTCCTGCACGGTCCCTGTGGACTTGTCGAGATCTTGCTGGGATGTTCGTGGGGACGGGCTCGATAGCATGTTCGAACCTGTCCCGCCGTGAATGCATCCGAGCACGCGGCGGGCAGTGCGCACGTATGGAGGACGAATGGCCAAGCTGCAGGTTGCCGAGATCTGCGCGGGAGCCGGCGGGCAGGCTCTGGGGCTGGAGCGTGCCGGATTTGAGCACGCTGTCGCTGTAGAACTCGACCCCCGTGCTGCCGCCACCCTGAAGAGGAACATGCCTGGGTGCGATGTCCGGGAAGGGGACGTGGCTGACCGCTCGGTCTGGGACCCGGAGCGGTTCTGCGCTGAGCACGGGACCCCGGATCTGATCGCCGGAGGCGTCCCCTGCCCTCCCTTCACTATCGCGGGCAAGCAGCTTGGCGCCACTGACGAGCGCGATCTCTTCGCCTGGGCAGTTGGACTGGCCGAGCGGGTGCAGCCCAAGGCCCTCCTGCTGGAGAACGTGCGAGGTCTCAGTGCGAACCGTTTCGCCGCCTACCGGCAGAACGTTCTAGACACGCTGCAGGACGCCGGGTACGTAGCGCAGTGGGAGCTCTTCCATGCTGCCGACTTCGGCGTGCCGCAGCTGCGCCCCAGGTTCGTCCTCGTCGCACTGAAGCGTGAGTACGCCCCGTATTTCGCCTGGCCGAAACCGCTCGAAGGCAAACGACCGACGGTCGGCGAGACGCTGCGCGACCTGATGGCTGCCAACGGCTGGGAGGGGGCCGAGGAGTGGGCCAAGGGAGCCAACGACATCGCCCCGACCATTGTCGGCGGCTCTAAGAAGCACGGAGGCGCTGACCTGGGACCGACCCGCGCCAAGGCGGCATGGGCGAAGCTCGGCGTCGATGCGCACGGTGTCGCGGATGAGGCTCCCGCGAAGGGGTGGGTGCCTGCGGAAGGGAAGGCGGGCCCCAAGCTGACCGTGGAGATGGTCTCCCGCATCCAAGGCTGGAGGCAGGAGGACGACTGGTTCTTCGAGGGGAAGAAGACCAGCCAGTACCGCCAGGTCGGCAATGCCTTCCCGCCTCCTGTCGCAGAGGCCATCGGCCGGTCGATCGCCCGGGCCCTGGAGAAGAAGGGCACTCCGGCAGAGCTGGTCGAGGATATGGAAACGGTCCACGACCCCGTGTACAAGCTGCTGAGGGCTGAGGCGGAGAAGCAGAGGTTCATCGGCATCACCCAGATCATCGGCCGACTGGAGAAGGCGGGCAAGCGCCTGTCTGAACCAGAGGTCGAGCGGCACATTGCGCATCTCGAAAGGGACTTCGAGATCCGGAGGGAGCAGCGTTCCGGCGGGACCTACGCCTACAGCCTTGGCGATTTCAAGGCGTTCGTCGGCCAGGAGGGGCACCAGCGGCATGAGCTGTTCTCGCTGAACCAGGCGAAGATCAGCTGATTTTCGGGGCTCGTGCGGAGCGGGCGGGCGGCGTCGAGGGCCTACTGCTGCTCTCGAGACTCTGCCTCCCGCTGCCGCCGGGACCTCACCGCATCGACGACCTTTGCCGCGCAGACTTCCGGGTCGAGATGCTCCCAGAAGCGCAGCACCAGCCAGCCCTCGTCCGCGAGGCGCTGGTCGGTGTCCCTGTCGCGCTGGACGTTCCGCCCGATCTTGTCTTCCCAGTACGGCTGGTTGGTCTTCGGCATGACGAAATGCTCAGGGCAGCCGTGCCAGAAGCAGCCGTCAACGAAGACAGCTACTTTCACAGGGCGGAAGACCATGTCGGCGGTGCGCCGCATCTTAGGAAGGGGCTTGGCTGCCACCCGGTAGCGCAGCCCCGCCCTGTGGACGAGTGAGCGTAGGAGCAGCTCCGGTGCCGTGTCGCGGTTCCGGTTGCCCAGCATGCTGCGCCGGTTCGCGGCTGAGGACGCCCATGAGCCCTCAGGCGGAGACCACTGTCCCGCTTGGGGTCCAGCCTCCGGCGGTTTGCTGCGCTTGCCTCGTCCGTTCATATTTCCGGCAGTTTCGGTACTGCTTCTTCTGGGTCGCCGGGCTCGGCCAGAACCCACTCCCGGCCGTCCAGCTCTACGCTTGGCCTCCCGGCGTGCTGGGCGCCTGCGGGGACCAGGCGGGCACTCACTGACTCGCCTGGCCCGGGAACCGGCAGCCCCAGGACTTCGGCGATGCGCCCATGGCGGGAGTAGTGACCCAAGATCACTACCCCGTGGCGCTGCAGCCTGGAGCGCGATCCGCCGTTGTAGCGGACGCGCTTCATGTAGTCCTCCTGCATAGCCACCGTAGCAACGACATTGCGGCTGACCCTGCGCCCTTGCGCCCGGAGGAACAGCTCGTCCACGCGGCGCTGGCCGCTCTTGTGGGAGAAGACAGCGGTGATGTCCGCCGGGGAGAGGCGCAGCAGCATGTTCTCCTGGAGGGGCGCGTCGCGGAACAGCCATCGCACTGCGCCCCGGCCGGCCGCGTTCAGTGTCTTCTTCGCGTCGCGGTTGCCGCCGTTGTTGAGCCGCTCGGGCAGCGCCCGTACGAGTCCTACCGACCACTGGGCCTGCTCGTCGCTGGCCCAGACCACGAGCAGCAGGTGCCCGTGGGCTTCGGGCGGGATCATCCACTGACCGAGTGTCTGGGAGTACTTGCAGTCGACGTCCGACCCGGCGATCGAGTAGTCCATGCTGGCGCCGTCCGCGAAGCCGAACTCGCGCTGCACGTTGATCTCGATGAGGGTTCCCAGGTGGGCCTTCTCAGTCTTGAAGAGCTGGTCCCAGCGGAAGCGGCCGGTGTGCTGGCCGTCCAGCAACATGTCGATGCTGCGGCGGACCGCGCCAGCGAACCGGCTGCCATCCGGGTCCGCGCGAAGAACCTCCTCGGCCACCGCGTCTAAGGCCAGGTCGTCGCTCTCACCAACTGGCCACAGAGGAGCCTGCACGCTGATCGTTTTGCCGTCCACAGCGGGACTCTATCGGCAGAGGATGGGCTGGGGCAGTCCGCTGCGGGACGATGCTGGCAGACTGCTGGGCGTGATACGTGAACCAGCAGAACTCTTGGTCGGTGATGACGGGCAGGTCGTACTCCCTCTCGGTCTCCTAGCGGAGGCTGGACTCGATGCAGGCAGCCGCCTCCTCGCTTTCAGCGACGGCGACGGGCGCATCGTGCTGCAGCGGGAAGCAGACGCCGTTGAGCGGCTACTCGGCGAGGGCACGCTCTGACGGGTACCGGAGGGCTGGTGTTTTCCGCTACGCCGGGCGCCTCCTGAGATAATCCAGCAGCGCCTGGACGTCGGCTGAGTTCATCCCTGCCGCCATCGGGGCCTCGTCCTCCGGGTCAGCGAGCTGCTGCACCTCGGGGTCGTCGAGGATGCTGCCCATAAACTCCAGCTTCTCTGCGAGCCGCATGGAGACGACATCATCGACACTTCCCACCGCGGTGAGGACGGTGACCCGCGTCTCCGTGTCCGGAGCGAGGCCAAGGCGATGGATGCGGTCCAGGCTCTGGAGGAACCGGCCTGCCTGGAAGTCGCGGTCGACGTACACGGCGTCATGGCAGACCTGGTGGAGGCTGATGCCCTCGCCCAGGGTCGCCGGGTTGGAGATGAGCACGCTGCAGTCCGGGTCCTCGCGGAAGCGGCGCAACTCCTCCCCCCGGTCGGGAGTCCCCCCGTGCACCGCGGCGGGCTGGAACGGCGCGAGCAGCGCTTGCAATGACGTGATGCTCCGGACGAAGCTCGTCCACACCAAAGTCTTCCGGCCGACCGCGGCATTGGCGGAGACAATGGACAGTGTCTCCGTGTACTTGGGCGGCAGTTCGTAATCGGGGAGCTTGCGGAGTAGGACCGCCAGCGAGTCCCCCTCCGGGACATCCAGGGGCGGGACACGGAAGCTCAGCGGCTCATAGCGGGTCGAGCCGCCAACGAGGAGCGCCGGACTAGTCGCGGCCATGAGCAGACGCAGGACTGCCTTGCCGAGTGCCTCGAAATCGCCCCGGTCGGCTGCTGCGCGCGGAGAGAACTCGCCGATCAAGGCGTCGTAGATCTCTCGGTGCAGGGGAGGCATGCGGAGAGGGCGGACGCGCAGGTCGACAGGCGGAAGCCCCAGTTCTGCCTTAGTTGTCCGGGTGTAGAGGGGGCGCAGTACCTGGCTTGCGTGGCCTAGGTCACCACCGTCCACGGCCTGGGTGACCACGCGCCGCCCGTGGCCGGGCCAGACGAAGGAGAGCAGGTTCTCCAGGTCCTTCGCACCGTTCGGTGCTGGGGTACCGCTGAGGATCATGCGCACGCGGCTGAGCGGTCCCAGCGCCATGCAGGCGGCACCGTAGACGCCCGCGCCGCCTAGCTTCATGCGGTGCGCCTCGTCAAGGATGAGCATGGTCGGGGCGGCCTTCAACCACTGCGACAGGCCGGCGAGCGCCCGGTCCAGCCGCTCGTAATTGACCAAAAGGACGTCTGCTGACGGAGGCATTGACTTGCCGAGCACCTGTACGTCCAGAGGCGAGGAGAAGCACTCCCGCGCCTCCAGTTGCCATGCCTCGTAGGCCGACTTCGGGCTGACCACCAGGATGCGGTTGACCGCTCCCTGCTCCCGCAGGGCGGAGAATACGGCCAGGGAGACGCGGGTCTTGCCGGCGCCGGGCACGCTGAAGTTGGCCCCGTGGCCGACCGAGAGCAGCCGGGCGATGTCCCGGAGCTGGAACGGCGTGAGAGGTCCCGTCCAGGCATCGCCCAGCAGGGCTGGCACCTCTTCCGGGGCAACGCTCTCCTCGCCCGGCGTGCCGTTCAGCAGCCGATCCGCCGTCTCCGCTGTGTCGAGCATCTCGCTGACAAGGACGCGGAAGTCGTCCTCCCAGACCACGCTCTCGGGCTGCGGCCATGCCGCTAGGGAGCCGAGACTGGCCAAGAAGCTGTCTATAGGCACAGCGGCGGATAGTCGGTCGGTCATTCGGCCACTGGGGAAGCTGGCGATCATCTGCCCCAAGTCGCCGCGGCACTCGGGCACGGTCCTGAGCGCTGCTTGGGTGCGCGTGGTGTCGAAGCCGATCACCAGGCTGGGTCGGTTACCCACTCAGCGTGTCTTTCCCGTGGCTTCGAGGAGCCACACCAGGCCGTCGCCGGGCTCGTCGACAGTCCGTCGAGCTTCGATGGCGAGCTTCTCCAGCCTCTTCCGCAGCTCGACGATGGCATCGTCGAAGGCGTCTTCGTCGAGGCTTCGCTGAGACCGGGAGAGGACGAGGTCCGTGACGCACTGCTCAATGCTGCGATTGGCGTCGGCGAGACGAGCTGGGACGGCTTGCTTGCGCTTGGTGATGCGGGCGTGGCGGCCGGCGTCGGTGATGGCTTCGTCCATCGCCTCATGCATGCACTGCAGGTCGGCTTGCACCGCGGTGATGGTTTCCGCCGACGCTGAGCTGCCCGACTGGGTGATCGCCCGGGCGCGGAGGACGGTATCCGTTAGGGCCTTGGCCGCGGAGACAGCCTGGCTGGGGCCTTGCACCGCACGTCCCAGACCAGGGATCGCGACGCCTCCCTGGGTGGTTGCGGAGGCGGTAACTATGCCTGCCGGCAGAGTCTTGGACAGATATGTGTCACTGAACTTGTCATTGATGAAGCGCACGTCCGTCTTGGCGAAGCCCAGGAGCATGGCGGCCAGGCGGTTTTCCACCAGCAGATCTGCTCGCTCGGGGTTGGCGCTGTACTGCTTTTCATAGGCGCGGTGCAGCTCGCGGAACTTCTCGGCCTGCTCCTCGAACGCGACCAGCGACAGCCGCTTTCCGGAACTCTCGCTGCGTTTGACCAGTTGGCGGATAAGGGAGAGGACCCATTGGTCCTGCCGGACCCGGGCAGCGGTGGTGCGGAAAGTGGCAGCGATGGCCGCGAGCGGAGTGCCTTGTTCGACCAGCTCCTCCACGGCGAGCAGCCGGTTGATGTACGAGTAGTCCCGCCGGTGCTCCTTGCGCAACTGCAGTGAGAGCTCGATGGCAGCGATGTCCCGCCAGTCGCAGGAAGGGGGCAACACAGCCACGCGCATGGGGTGGGTGGGCCCATGGAGCTCCAGGAGTGCGGCGCGCCGCGTGTTCCCGTTGACGAGGATGCCCTCGTGAGTGATCAAACCGGGAGCGGTCTGCCCGAACTCCTTCAGACTGGTGGACAGCTCGTCGAACTCGGGGTCGGTCCTTGCCGGGTCGTGCGGTTCGACTTGCAGCAGACGGCCTAGGTAGGCCTGGCTCTCCGTACTCCAGGAATCGGCCTTGAGAGCTGCGGACTTCTCGGGGTCATGACCGGCCTGTGCACGGATCCGATGGGTCGCCGGGTTGTAGTAGAGGTCGCCGACCTCCATCTCGATCACTTCGAGGTGCTCGGGCTTGCCCCGCCACTCGACGGTGAACGTCTCGCGGGTGCTGCCGCCGGCAGTGCTCTCTGCGAGTCGGGTCCGGACAACGGCCCGGTTCTCCTCCGCCCTCGGGGGCAGTCCGTAGTCCATTGTCATCTCCGTTGTTCTCGTTTCTCTCTCTGCTCGGCCCACTTCGGTCACTATCCGCATCTGCCAGATGCTCAGCCGAGGCCGAGCTGCTTGCGCAGATGGGCACGCGACTCCTCGGGCAGGGATCGGTAGTCACTCCAGAGCTGTTCCAGCCGACCGAACTGCCGCTCGTCGGCTTCCATCCAGCCGGACAGTACCTCGCGCTCGATGGAGCTGAGCGCAGCAGCTTCGCTGAGGACCCGGCCGAGGTCCGCGACCAGTTCCTTGCCACCGATGCGGCACCGCTTGCACTCGGTGATCAGCTCGGTCACCTTGGTCCCATCAGGCTTCAGGACCTTTCGACGTGCGATGTCCAGTTGAGCGGCTTCGTCGGTGTCGGCATAGGGGTTACCTGGTGTGATTCCGCAGGAGCGGCACATGCGGCCATCCTGCTCGATCACTTCGCGTCGGCGCCCCGCGCCGATGGCTGTTGTGCCGGACCTCCGGGTGGCGCGGCCCGGCTCCCAGACGGGGTCCCCTCGCTTCACGAAACGCTGCTCGTGCGAGTCGAGGCCGTCGTCCTCCCGGTTGGTGGCGATAAGCCACCCGAAGTCTCGGAGGTCCCGCATCCGCCGGTCCACCTGGGACACCCCAGGGAACGCTTCTCGCAGCGCCTCCTTGGTGAAGGCCTCTCCCTCGCCGACCTCTGAGACCAGCCAGAGGGCAACCCGCTTCATCGTTCCGAGGCTGTCATCGCGCCACGACGGCGTCACAGTGCCTCCACTTCATGCAGTGTTCCGGTGCAGTCCTGAAGATGCATTTCAGGCCGCGATTCTTGCTCAGTATTAGCACGGGCGGCATTGCTTGCTCCAGTAGTTCCGGGATCTTTACGCCTCTCGTTGATGTAAAGATCCGTTTAGTTCCTTAAGTGGGCATTTATGACTTCATTATGATCGCCGCGTGAATACGTCACTGTAAAAACGTCGGATCGCGCCCTGGTGTCGTAGGGAGGGGCTAGGCTTCCGGCGATCACGCAACTCTGCTGATCTCTGGCGAGCGAGAGGCTCCTTTGCATGCCGTCACTCGGGTTGATCAAACGCTCCTGCGTGAGCGAAGCCGGACGGGAGGTGAGGTCTTTCGCGCTCGCCTTCCAAGATGTGATGCCCCGCGTGCTTCCAGGGGCCACCATGACCGAGAAAGCGCAGGCTCTCGGCGTCTCTCCCTCCTCTCTCTCGCACTGGCTGCATGGGCGAAGGCTGCCTCAGTCGGGGATTTCGCATGCGTTGGAACCTTTGGTGCAGGCCGAGCGGGAAGGTGGAGAAGGCCAGGTCAGGCAGGATCTTGCTCGCCTCGAGGAACTCCTGGGGGCGGCACGGGCCGCGTCTTGTCGCCGGTGCACGGGTGGATGTGTCTGCGGAAGGAAGCCTCTCCAGGGGGACCGGCGCAACGACGTGAACGGTCATGTCGACAGGGATGACCGGCGCAACAGCTTTAGCGCTGGCGTGGAAGAGTCAACGCTCCCTGGACGCCTGGCGGCACTCCCTCCCGCTGAGCGGGCCGCCTTCTTATGGAGTTTGGGGGCGAGTCTCGGCGAGGATGAGATCGGTGCGCTGGCGGTGGCACTTGGGCGCGTTCGAATGCGTTCCGAAATGGAGGTGATCCTACATTCTGCGGGGTCCGCGGGCAAGGATTTCGTGAAAATTACACTTGCCGCAAGTATGTGCCCTAACGTGGAGTAGGGGTGATTCTCCACGTCATTTTGCGGCATGAGGAACGGGGCATTTTGTGTGCGACTCAGCGCCAGGCAGCGCTTGTTGTTTATCTGACATCTCCTGCCGTGCGCCTCCGCGCACGCGGAGCAGGGAAGGCTGGTCAGAGGCAGCGAACCGTGGCCCAACCTCCCCTGCAGGAAACCCCCTGCTTCAAATCGAATGCGATAAGGAGTCTCCGCTGGTGAATTATACGGCTTACCTGGCCCGCACGGCCAGGAAGATCAAGGCTGCCTGGATGCGCAAGGAAGGTTCCGGCGGCAATGCCTTCTGGGGCTCGTGGCGCAAGGTCCGGCGCCGGCTGCGCTTCCTCCGCTGGGCGCTCGCGGTTCAGATCCTGAAGGGTGCCGCCTACGCCGGCGGCGCCATCGCGGTCCAGATCATCGCGGCGCGGTTCCTCATTCACTGACGGCTGCCGCGCACCGCCGGCCTTCCTGGCTGCAATGCTCTGGGAAGGTCGGCGCTGCGTGAGCGGACGGCACGGCTGCAGGCGCATCTAAGACTGTGTCCTGTGTGATGAGTCGGACGAGGCGCTTGTAGCGGCAGAGGGCGGCCGCGAGTCCGAGGAAGGCCAGGTAGTTGCGAGTGTGGCGTTCGTAGCGGTGGTTCAAGCTGCGGTAGCCGGTGAGCCAGGGGCGTCCGTGGCGTGATCACCGGCAGGTGATCGACGGGGTGCCGTGGCGGCCGCGGACCGGGGCTCCGTGGCGAGATCTGCCTGGCGTTACGGGCCTTGGCAGACCATCTACGAGCGGTTCGCCCGCTGGGAAGCGGACCGGACCTGGGCGAAGCTGCTGGAACACGTCCAGGTCCGCGACGAGCGGTAGGCCGGGTGCAGTGGACCGTCTCCGTCGACTCCACGGTTAACCGGGCTCGCCAGCACGCGGTCGGCGCCCGCAAAAAGGGGACGCAGACAGGGACGAACTGGAAGACCCGGGCTGCTCACAAGCGCGTCAGGCCCTCGGCCGGTCCCGGGGCGGGCTGACCACCAAGGTCCACCTTGCCGTCGATGGCCAGGGCCTCCCGCTGTCCATCATGCTCACGCCCGGCACGTCAACGACGCCACGGCCTTCGGCCAGGTCCTCGACAGCATCCGCATCTCACGCACCGTTGCGGGCTGACCCCGCACGACACCGGCACGGGTGCTGGGCGACAAAGCGTCTTCCAGCCGGGTGATACGCCACCTGCTGCAGCGCCGGGGGCATCGTTGCCGCGATCCCCGAACGCCGCGACCAGGTTGCCAACCGCCGGCGACGTGGAGCCCACGGCGGCCGCCCACCCGCCTTCTGTAGGGGCATCTACCGCGACCGCAACGTGGTCGAACGATGCTTCGTCGGCCTCAAGTAGTTCCGTGCGAACGCGACCAGGTTCGACAAGCTCGCCGATCGCTACCGGGCTGGAATCTTCCTGGCGGCTCTGATCCTGTGGCTCCGAGAACCCGCTAAATGATTATCTATCAGACAGGCCCTAGCGCAGTGCAGTTGGGGACAATCTGAGGCTGTCCTCCTCGGTAGTGCTGCTGTATCATGCCCAGCAAATGTGCTGATTTTGTGAACGTGCCGCACGTATAGGTCTAAGTGCGGCTGCAACGGGAGTCTAGGGTGGGACCGCCGGGGGGTCGCGCACAGTTGAGCGGGGTGCTGCTGTGCACAGATGAGAAGCGCCTTCCGCTCCCCGCGTGGGCAGTCTGGCTTGCTGAACTCGGCGCCTGGGCTGCGCAACTGGCGGCGCAAGGTGTCAGCGGCACCATCGCGGTCTCGGTTCCCGCTCGCGAGTTCGCCAGTGTCTTCGTTGGTTGCGGAGCTGTGTATGCGGCGTTTGAGCCGAAACTGGACACCTCGCCTCAAGGCTCACAATTCACCAGCGCCGCCGAGCTTGAACCGAGAAGCCATGTCGTTCGTCTTGTCTCAACGCAGAACACTGCTGGATTCGTAGGCATCCTCAATGAGGCGGTCAGCAAGAACAATCGCCAGGGTTACAACGTCGGTGGAAGCTGGATTCCGGCTGACAGATATCGGATCGATGTTCTTAACTGGCCGGATGAACCTGCGGAGTTCATGGGTCAGAGCCGCATTTTGGAGCGCATTGACATTCCGGTTGGTGCAGAAGGGCTGTTGCCCGGTGTGCCCGCCGACTTCTGTGGGTTCAGTGCCCTCCATTGCGCGATCATCGGCAACGGCACAGCCATACAAAAGGAGTCCGAGGCTCTGATCGCAACATCGATGGTGGCTGAGCCGGTGCCGCTCAGTGCTCTGCTCCGTCCCCGCGCCATTCGTGAAAAAGCGCGCCAGTTCCGCAGCCTGCTACTCCCAGCGCGGGAGGACCCGGAGGACTACCGTGAACTCGTTGCCAGGCGGAAGCCCAAGGTGGTGATCCTGGACAGCGCGGCAACGGTCTGCCGGTGGCTCGGCGCGGAGATGGCGCCGGTCACGGTCGCGCTGGTCGAGCGTACGGCACCGTCTGGCGAAGCGGCGGCCGACGCCCTCAAGCGCTATCGGGCCAGAAGCCCGGAGGATCTGTTGCTTCCGGCGGATCTCGCACGAGTTCCCACTGGGATCGAGGTGATTGCGTGGCAGAGCAGAGCGGGGAACCCATGACGACGCTGGAAGAGATCGACCAGGTATACGCCTGCGCGGCAGGGTGCGAGATCTGGGACCAGCCAGTCGAGCATCCCATTGCGCGGGCTTTCGTTTTCGCGGCAACCGGCTTCCTGCGAGGGCTCGGCGAAGCCGCGGACTCCGAGCTCTGGAGAGCCAGTGCTGCTCTGCTGCGTCGGTGCCGAAGGTTCGTCTGTACCGTTCCGCTCCCGTTCGACCATCCGTTGCTCGAGTTCGAGGCTGCCGCACACCGACTTGGTTCGGAGATAGCCCGATTCGAGGGTGCCGTTGACCCCGGGCACGTTGAACGGATGCGGGCTGTGGTGTCAAGCCTTCAGCGTCTTGCTGCTGACGGCAGGGATCCGCTTGGCGACTGCACGCGGGAGTTTCTGACGTTGGACGACCCGCGTGACGGGCTTGTCGTCCTGACTGACCGAAGGTTCACCGACGCGGTCGTGAAGGCCATGGTGCTGAACGGCGTTGAGGTGACGATCGGAACCCACGCCGACCTGCTCGGGCACGACATTTATACGTCTGTCGTGGTTGTTGGACCGCCCACCTGGATCCACCAGGGTCTCCTGAACGCGCCGCGAACCGAAAACCTCGCGCTTGTGCACTACGGCTTTTTCCGCGAGGACCCTGAAGTGATACCGCTTCTGTTCGGGCCCGTCTCCAGCACCAACGTCACGCGCCCCATCAAGAAGTCGAAGCCCTTTCGATGTGAAGCCCCGGAAACCCCCGGAGGGGGCTGGCAACAGGGGGAGCCGGATGCAGCCGACCTGCTCGCTGCCGCAGAGTGCTCTCCCAGCGAGGAGATCCGGGCTTCATTCCCTCGGTATCCCTCGACAGGAGGCCGCAGCGGTGCTGCTGATCAGGTGGAGGCATGTGCGGCGGTTCTCGCTGACGGCTCGCACGTGCTTCTGCCAACGGACTTCGAGGCCCGGGTCCTCTCGCTGCGGGCCGGAGAGCTCCCTGAAGTCCAGGTAGAGCAGGTCCCCGCGTCGTCGGTGGGCCGGGGCGACTATCTTGCCCTGCGGAATCGCTCCCACCACCAGGACCTGGTGGACCGGGCAGACGCCATCCTCGGCCCGGACGCGACCTCGCTGCGAACCACACAGGCAGAGTGGAAGGCGCGACTGTGGGAGCGGACCGAGCAGCATCCACGGGGTATCCGAGGTGTCGCTGAGGAACTCCGTAGCCGGGGGGCTGGCACCGCCAACGTGGGCTACTGGATCAGCGACTGGTGCATCAGACCGAGGAGCAAGGCGGACTTCGCTGTAGTGCTGCGCTACCTGGCAGCGGGCGCTGACGTTGACAGCGTCTGGGAACGGCTGCGGCGGATTGACAGCGCCCACCGCAGTGCCGGGCAGCGGTACGCGGACGATCTCCAGCAAGCGCTGACCCCTGACAGAGTGGGGAGGCTCGTAGAGGCTGGCTGGTGCGCAGTCAGACCGACCGGGGCGGACAGCGAGACACTCGTCGCCCGCATTGACTATGTACTGTCCGACACCCTGCAGGTCCCGCTGAACGCCCTCTGCCGGCTCCGTACAACGGAGGACTTCCGATGACACGAATGATTCCGCCGTCTTTCGACCCGGAGACTACAAGCCCGGGGGAGCGCGAGGTTTTCGAACGGTTGCGCGATGATCCGGCCACGGAAGGATGGATCGCTCTCCACTCCCTGGGTATCGCCAGCCATCCCAGGCAGATCCAGGGTGAGGCCGACTTCGTGGTCATCGTCCCGGGCAGCGGCATCGTCTGTTTGGAAGTGAAGTCGCATCTGCACGTCGCCCGACTCGCAGACGGAAACTGGAGACTAGGTAAGCATCAACCGGAGGTCCGCGGCCCCTTCAAGCAGGCCGACGAGGCGAAGTACGCGGTCGCCGCGCAGCTCAGGAAGGCCAATCCCCAACTGCCCTCCCTTCCCATCGCCTCCGCTGTGTGCTTCACCCACGCCCGCTTCCAGGTACCCAATCCGACCGAGTGGCACGGCTGGCAGGCGATTGACACTGTCGCGTTCCGCCGTAACCCCATCTCGACGCTGCTGCGAGGTGTCCTGAAAAGTCAGCGTGAGCTACTCGCTGGAACCCCGAGTGCGCGCGCCTGGTTCTCGGCGTCACACGTGGAGCCGACTCCGGTGGTCTGCACTCGTATCGTGGATGTGCTGCGACCTGCCTTTGAGTTCGTCGAGCCGCCCAAGATCCGACGTTACCGTCGCCGGGAGGAGGTCGAACGGTTCACGCGTCAGCAGTATCAACTGCTCGACATGATCGCCGAGAATCCGCGCTGCATCGTGAAGGGGGCGGCTGGCACTGGCAAGACCTTCGTCGCCTTGGAGGCTGCCCGTCGGCTCGCAGCCGACGGCTCGCGTGTGCTCCTCTGCTGCTACAACAATCTCTTGGGGCAGTGGCTCAAGGAGGAGACGGCCGGTGACAGCCTGATCACTGCGGGCACGCTCCACAGCTACATGGGAAAGCTCGCGCCGAGGGCCCGGGAGCAGCACCGCGTCGGCGAAGGTGACTTTTTCACTGAAGTGCTTCCAGAGCGCGCCCTCGATTCCCTGCTTGAGGGGCACCCACCCTTTGACGCCCTGGTCGTCGACGAGGCGCAGGACCTCATGCTGGACGCCTACTTGGACGTTCTTGACATGTCGGTCCGCGGAGGACTCGGCAGTGGCAGGTGGCTGTGTTTCGGCGACTTCACCAACCAGGCGATCTACGACTCTGGGTATGCGGGGATCGGTCTGCTGAAGGACCGGACAGGCGCTGGTTCCGCGTCCTTCAGCCTGACGGCGAACTGCCGCAATGTCCCCTCGATCTGCCAGTACGTGGAGGAGACCTCGCGTCTGGAGCCCGGCTACAGCGGTACTCTCCGGGCGGAGAATGACCGTGAAGCCGTACGGGAGTGGTGGTCTACGCCCGCCGAGCAGGACCAGCATCTGGTCAAGCACCTAGCCAGGCTTCATGCGGACGGGTTCGCTCCGGACGAGATCGTTGTGCTGTCAGTCCGAGGGCATGGCAGTGCTGCAGAACTGTGTGCAGACCCCCGATGGTCCCGTCAGCTGGCCCCGTTCGCCAAGCTGCGAAGTGGGTCCGTCGGCTACGGAACGGTCCATGCGTTCAAGGGCCTGGACGCGTCGGCAGTGATCGTCACTGACATCGAAGAGATAAAGGACTCCCGAAGCGAGGCGCTCTTTTACATCGCCTCGTCTCGGGCGCGTGACGACCTCACCATCATCGCCCGTGACACAGCGCGCCCTGACTTCCGACGACTGGTACTGGGAGAATGACGATGGCTGAACACGACCGGACAGCAGGCCGTGACAAGATCACAAAGGCGCTGAGGGATGAACTCCTAGGTCCTGCGCCCGCCGGCAAGCCGCTCGACAGGTTCACCTTCGAGAAGAAGGAGGACTCCTACGGGCCCTGGACCAACGCCGCCACCGGCGAGGAGATCTTGGAACGCGATCCCCTAATTCGCTATGGCGTCGGTGTGCTATACCCCGTTGCCGGTGCGACCGGCTCCAAGATTGCAGACCAAGCCATCGTGCCTGGCCTGACTGCCGAAAATACCGAGGGACCGCAGACCGGGACGTGGGAAGGATCCTCGGGGAGGCTCGGAGCGACCTCTGACGACGCCGACTTCGACCTTTCCGGCGCCAACGAACGGCGGCCTACGGCCATGGGCATCTCGTTCCTCATGGCCCCAGAGCCGCAGACCGGTCTGAAGATCGAGGTCACCGGCGGCCGATACGAGCAGATCAGGATCGACCTTCCGGGCGGGGCCAGGCGTACATGGTGGACCCGTGTCCCAGTCAAGGCCGTGTGGCGTCTGACCGCTGAACACTTTCAGCGGTCTCCCTTTCTCCACCGCGAGCTCATTCCCGTTGCTGACGAGTCCGCAGGGCTGGAAGGGCTCGCTCTGCGGCTGACAGTGAACCTTCGACGTCACGCTGGGGGCATCCTGACGACCGTTGCCCTCGTGAACCGGTCCACACCGGGCACCAAGGCGGTGGACGCCGCATGCCTCTTCCAGGCCGACGTGACAGCGATTCCCGAGAACAGCTGGATTGTCCCCTACCCCGAGGGTCCCGAAGCCGGAGCGCACCCTGACGACGCGTCCTTCCGCCTTCTCTACAGGCGCGAGCAGACGTACGCAGTCGGACATGGCTGTTCCGCCGATTGGGACGATCCCGATCTCGACGGACGCTCGCAATGGGCCAAGGCGGATTCGCTCCCCGAGTACGAGACGCCGAGCACTACCCCCGACATCGTTCTCGAGGACGGGACGGCACTGACCGTCTCCATGAGGCAACTCGCCGGGGCCGAACCGGGCGGTATGGCCCAGCTCGAACGGGTCCTGACAGAGTACGCAGGCTGGATCGAGAAACACAGGGTACAAGCGGCCGCTCTAGAAGGAGAGTTCCGCAAGACCGCCGAGCGCCACATGGTTGAGTGCACCAGGGCGTTGGAGCGCATGCGCGAAGGGCTGGAGCTGGTCCGCGACCCGGACAGCGATATCGGCAAGGCTTTTCGGCTGGCCAACACAGCGATGTACAAGCAGCAGTTGCGCTCCGGCGCGGAGCTGCGTACCACACAGCTCGTCGATGAGCGGATTCGCGTTGAGGGCGAACCGCCTGACGAAGCAGGCACCGAGGCGAAGGGACGTGGGGCATGGCGGGCTTTCCAAATCGCCTTCCTGCTCGCTGCCGTTCCTTCAACTGCCAACCCTGCCCACCCCGACCGCTCCGTCGTCGACCTGATCTTCTTCCCTACCGGAGGAGGGAAGACCGAGGCGTACCTAGGCCTCTCCGCTTTCGCAATGCTGCTCAGACGGTTGCGTGAACCTGGCGATGTGAGCGTCACGATCCTCATGCGCTACACCCTGCGACTCCTGACAGCCCAGCAGTTTCTGCGTGCGGCTGGGCTGATTTGTGCGCTTGAGGACTTGCGCCGCCATCGGGAGAAGGAGCTGGGCGGTGAGCGGTTCTCCATCGGAATCTGGGTCGGCAGTGACTCGACGCCAAACAAGAACACCGATGCCGTCAGGGATTTGCGGGCGATGGAACGCGAAGGAGGAGAGAACCCCTTCTTGCTGCTGCGGTGTCCTTGGTGTGCCGCTCAGATGGGGCCGGTGAAGAGCGTTGACAACCCCAACTTGACGGCAAGCGGGCGAGGGAGACCCCCGCGCCGAAAGCACAAGGGAAGGCAGAACTCCGTTGCCGGCTACGAGGAGTACCGTGGGCGAGTCATTTTTCGGTGCCCG
Organism: Streptomyces sp. JH34; assembly: GCF_029428875.1. NCBI lineage: Bacteria > Bacillati > Actinomycetota > Actinomycetes > Kitasatosporales > Streptomycetaceae > Streptomyces > Streptomyces sp. JH34. The sequence continues at coordinate 4,773,358 of NZ_JAJSOO010000001.1, forward strand.
GACGCGAATTGCCAGTTCTCCACTGCCGACCGCCCGCTTCCCGTCTACGTTGTTGACGACGATGTGTACGAGTGCCGACCGTCTCTCGTCATTGGGACGGTAGACAAGTTCGCGCAACTCGCTTGGAACCCCCGTGCGCGGGCCTTGTTTGGACTGGGAGAGTCTGGACGACGCGCCTACTCACCTCCAGAGCTGGTCATCCAGGACGAGCTCCATCTGATCGCGGGGCCCCTTGGCTCGATGACTGGCTTGTACGAAGGCCTCATCGAGGAGCTGTGCACCGATCGGCGCGCAGACCCCCCGGCCCCGCCGAAGCTCATTGCCTCGACGGCGACTATTCGTCGCCACGAGGAGCAGATCCGCGCCTTGTATGCCCGCGACAGAGTCCTGCTCTTCCCTCCGCATGGAATCGACGCGGAGGACTCGTTCTTCGCGGTGTACGCACGGGACAGTGAAGGTAGGAGACTTCCAGGACGCAAGTACATCGGGGTCCACGCGCCCGCGCTCGGATCTATGCAGACCACGCAGGTGCGCTCCTTCGCGGCACTTCTGCAGGCGGCGAAGGACGCTCCAGAGGAGGAGCAGCAGGACCCCTGGTGGACACTGATGGCTTTCTTCAACAGCCTCCGGGAGCTTGGCAACTCCCTGTCGCTGATGCAGTCCGACATCCCCGACTACCTCAAGACGATTAACAACCGTTCCAGCGCCGACCGCACCGAGGTCAGATACCTCAACAGGGTCGAGGAGATGACAAGTCGACTCCGGCAGGACCAGATTCCCGAAGCGATGGAAAAGCTTGCACAAAGGGCTAAGGGCGGCAAGGCCATTGATGTCTGCCTCGCGTCCAGCCTGATCGAAGTGGGTATCGATATCGACCGGCTTTCTCTCATGGCAGTGGTGGGCCAACCCAAGAGCACCTCCCAGTACATTCAGGTCACAGGCCGGGTCGGCCGAAAGTGGGACAAGCGTCCCGGCTTGGTTGTCACCCTCTACGGTGCTGCCAAACCGCGCGACCGAAGCCACTTCGAGCGCTTTCGCAGCTACCACCAGCGGCTTTACGCCCAGGTTGAACCCACCAGCGCAACCCCCTTCGCTCCGCCGGCCCTGGACCGCGCGTTGCATGCCGTCGCCGTCGCCTATATCCGACAGACAGCCGATCAGTCTCTTCCACCGTTTCCCTTCCCTGCGGAACTGTTCGACAAAGCTGTGGAACTCCTGTGCACCCGGGTGGCGTTCTGCGATCCCGGTGAGGAGGATCGCGTCGTTTCCGTTCTGAGTAAACTCCGCAAAGAATGGGCCAACTGGCAGCCGACCTCATGGGGGACACCGGGAGGAAGCGCTGAGCTCGGCAGCCTTATGCGTGCTGCGGGCCAATATGCAGACGGCAACGTTGAGGCAAGCACCTGGCCCACTCCCACGTCCATGCGCGGTGCCGACGCCGAATGCCGCGCCGAGATCACACAGCAGTACGCACTCGAAGGAGCCAAACAGTGATCCGCGGCAAAGTTCGGCGCTCTCAACTCGTAGCACCCTTCGGGCCTGGAGCTATGCAGGTCCTCGCGGATGGCACTTCTGTCATCACCGCCGGCCTCGACCACTGGTTCGTCCCCGGTGAAAGGCTGGACCAAGAGGAGTTCCGCATCCACGAGTGGCGACTGGAGAGTCACCTGGGGGTGGACGCTCTCTACACCCCGCCTGACTATCGGGACAACTTCAAGGCCAGCCCCGGCCAGTACAACACTAAGCTCCAGGTCCCAGTCCTGCGCTTCCCCGCCTGGAGCTTCTGCCCCCGGTGCCGCGCTCTCACTCCGCACCCGCTGCACATCGCGGACCGACCGCGCTGCGCCAACCCCGACTGCTCCGGACAGAAGGCGTCCTGGACGCCGTTTCTCGCCCAAGTGCCCTTCGTGGCTCTGTGCGAGCGTGGCCACCTCCAGGACTTCCCCTGGGTTGAGTGGGTCCACAAGTCCGCCAGCCCGACATGCCGGTCGCCTAAGCTCAAGCTTCGGACCTCGGGCGGTGGCACCCTGGCCTCGCAGCGTGTCGTGTGCGAGACCTGCCACAAGGATCGGGGACTGGAAGGCATCACATCAGTAGAGCGTTCTAACCGGGAGCACGAGCAGGGGACCACATACCTCACTGCTCACCTCGAGGACGGAACCGAGTTCTCCTGCCGTGGAGCGATGCCCTGGCTCGGTCTGGAGATGGGTAGAGGAACCTGCGGAGAGCCGTTGCGCGGCAGTCTCCGAGGTGCATCCAACGTCTACTACGCCTTGGTCAAGAGCTCGATCTTCATCCCTGAAGCATCATCGGTGGGAGTGGATCCCAGCGTGCTAGAGGCCCTCGAAGAACAGACGATCGCTAGGGCTCGGGCGAACGTCCGCGATGTCCTGGAAGACGGCGACAAACTGACCGCGAGCCGCCTGCGGCGTGCCGCGAAGAAGAACGCCTTCCGCCTGGAGAGCTTCACCGATACGCAGATCGAGTCGGCTCTCGCGATTCTGGAAGGCCCAGCGGAGACATCCCACCAGCTGACGACGGAGTCTGTCGACGGCCCAGGATTGTTCCGTCACCAGGAGTACACGAGCATTCGAGACACGATCGACTCCGCCGAACTAGTGGTCAGGGAGCCGGAGGGCGCCCGTGCTAAGGACGTCGAGGAGTTGATCTCGCGAGTCCGCCTCGTCGAGAAGCTGCGGGAGACCCGAGTTCTCTGGGGGTTCAACCGAGTCTTCGCCGAGTCATCCCGGCAGGACACCGACGCCCGCACCGCCCTGTTGCGCCGCCAGACCCCTGATGCCGGCGAGTCGTGGCTCCCCGCCTACACAGTGCTCGGAGAGGGCATCTACCTGGAACTCTCTCCGGAAGCTCTCACGAAGTGGGAGGCCGGTTCCCTGGTGCAGAAGCGGCTGGTTCCTATGGCCCAGCAGTTCCAGTTGCTCGCTCATGAACGCCATCTCGCCCAACGAGAGGTAACTCCTCGGCTGGTCTTGCTGCACACGCTCGCGCACCTGCTGATCAACCAGCTGACGTTCGAGTGCGGCTACAGCTCGGCGTCGCTCCGAGAACGCCTCTACGACTCACCTGGCACTGATGGAATGAATGGCTTGCTCATCTACACAGCCGCCGGGGACTCAGAAGGAACCCTGGGCGGACTCGTGCGAATGGGCCAGCCTGAGCGCTTCGAAGAGGTACTGCGGAACGCGATCACCAATGCTCGCTGGTGCTCCTCTGACCCAGTCTGTATGGACAGCTACGGCCAGGGGCCGGATTCCTGCAATCTCGCAGCGTGCCACAGCTGCGCTTTGCTGCCCGAGACGGCGTGCGAGGAGTTCAATCGTTTCTTGGACCGTGGGCTGGTAGCCGGAACCTTGGATGATCCCGACCTCGGGTTCTTCAGCAGGCTTGAGTGACCTTGGCCGGTTGTCTGGTTCCAGCAAGACCTGTGGTGGTAGGTGACATCCGCACTGGAGCTACGCAGTCTGGGACACGGTGTCCGGAGGGCCCTTCAGTCCCTCTCTGTCAGCCCCACATAGGACACGGTCTAAGCGCCGATCAACCGTAGACCGCGAGCGGACGAGGGGCTGCCGCCCATGGCAGCCTGCACGGCGGCACTGATGTCTGAGTCGAGCGACCTGGCCAAGTGCCCGTAGCGGTCGATCGTCGTCTGGATCGACTCATGACCCAGCCGGGCCTGGATCGCCGGCAGAGGTATGTTCGCGGCTACCAACCAGGCGACGTGGCTGTGCCGCAGGTCGTGAATCCGAGGCTGGCGGGGAAGGCCGGCCTCCATCGCGGCAGCGACTGCGGGTATCCATTTCCGGTTGTAGAAGTTGGAATGCCTCCACGCCTTGCCCGTCGGCGTGCGGAAGATGAACGCCTCCGGTGACATCCCCTGCGTCAGCCTTCGGGCGAGGTCCACCTGCGTCGGGGCGAGCGCGACCAGACGGCGCGCCTTCCTCGTCTTCGGGGGCCCGAGGAAGAATGAGGACTGTGCGCCCCTGGGTGACCTCTTCCAGGCCCTTTGGACGTTGACTGTCGGCCCAGGGCCGCCAAGTCGAAGATCTTGTGCCTGGAGGGCCGTAGCCTCGCCCCACCGCATGCCTGTACCGATCAACCAGTCGGCGAGGTCTCGGGCTGCAGGGTCGGTGAGGTGCTTGCGGAGGAGTTGGTACTCCTCCTGTTCCAGGAAGACCATCTCCTCGGATGTCCCGTCGTCGACACGAGGCAGGCGGGTGTTCGCGCAGCAGTTCTTGGTGCGCAGTGGGGGATCGGCGTCGATCGCCGCTTGCACGATGCACCACAGCAGGCCGTGCCGATTGGCTGTGGACTTCGGCGAGGCCGGTCGACGGACCCACCGCCCTGTCTGTGCGTCCTGCTGGCCTGCTTCCTGAAGCCGAACCCAGTCCTGGACGTCGTCAGCGGTGATGTTCCCGATCGTGGCCGGCATCACCAGTCCCGATCGGGTGGTGTGCGCCATGAGGGAGATGTGCCGATCCACCTCGCGCCGGTAGTCGTCCCGGGTCCGCGGGTCGATACCCGTGAGGCGGTCGACGTAGCGCCGAGCCCAGTCGGTGAGGAGCACGTCGTCGGGGTCCTGCTCGGGCTCGACGAAGCCCTGGCCTGGAACCCAGCCGTAGGGCCAGTGCTGCTTGTGGGCGTCGACGAGCCTCTTGAAGGCGTCCGCCTGGTCCACGTCCCCGAACCTCTCGGCTTCCCATGAGCCGCCACGCCCTCCCTGGAGCCAGCGGACCTGGAAACTCGCCGTTCCGTCCTTGCGGACCCGCTTCCTGATCGTTGCCATGGGTCGCACGTTAGGTCGAAAATCCGGCCGCGTTTGGCCGTGGTTTGGCCAGCCCAGAGAACGAAGAAGCCCCTGACCTGCGTCTCCGCAGGTCAGGGGCTTCCCCTTCAAGGGTGAGTAACGGGACTTGAACCCGCGACATCCTGGACCACAACCAGGTGCTCTGCCAGCTGAGCTATACCCACCATGTCGTCCGGTCGTTTCACTGACCGGCCGAGAAAAAGTGTACAGGGTCCGAGCGGGTGCTCGCGCCCGACTTCCTGGGGGACGGTGCACGGGCCCCGGAGGGCCCGTGACCAGCGACTCTTCTACTGCTGTCCGGCGGGCGGCGTGTGGCGCGCCGCGATCTCCTTGGCGCGGGCGGAGTCCGGGCCGGGCTGCGGCACGAAGACCGCGTCCCGGTAGTACCGCAGCTCCGTGATGGAGTCGCGGATGTCGGCCAGCGCCCGGTGGTTGCCGTTCTTCTCCGGACTGTTGAAGTACGCCCTCGGGTACCAGCGGCGGGACAGCTCCTTGACCGAGGACACATCGACGATCCGGTAGTGGAGGTAGCCCTCCAGCGACGGCATGTCCCGCGACAGGAAGCCCCGGTCGGTACCGACCGAGTTTCCGCACAGGGGGGCCTTGCCGGGCTCCTTCACGTGCTCACGGATGTAGGCCAGGACCCGCTCCTCGGCGTCGGCCAGGGTCGTGCCCCCTGCCAGCTCGTCGAGCAGGCCCGAGGCGGTGTGCATCTGCCGCACCACCTCGGGCATGGTCTCCAGGGCCGCGTCCGGCGGGCGGATCACGATGTCCACCCCTTCACCGAGCACGTTCAGTTCCGAGTCGGTGACCAGCGCGGCCACCTCGATGAGTGCGTCGTCCGTCAACGAGAGCCCGGTCATCTCGCAGTCGATCCACACCATGCGATCGTTCATGGCCCCCACCCTACGGGGCGCTGCGCTGCCCCGGCAGGGCCGGGCGACCCGGAACGTACGCCTCGGAAACCGCTCCCAGGCGCTCCACGACGCCCCCCGGAGCCGTCGTCGCGGTGACCGGGGACGGGCCGGGGGAGGTCGCCGCAGCGGCCCGCCGGCTCGATGCCGTGCCCTGGACGGGAACGGACGTCTCGATCGCCGTGGTGACGCTCTCCAGTACCCCGCCCTGCGGACGGCGTGCCCGGTAGGCGGCGCGGTACGCGGCGGGGGAGGAGCCCAGCTGGCGGCGGAAGTGCCCGCGCAGCGCGACCGGCGAGCGGAAGCCGCAGCGTCCCGCCACCTCGTCGACCGAGTAGTCGGAGGTCTCGAGAAGCCGCTGCGCCTGCAGCACGCGCTGGGTGATGAGCCACTGGAGCGGTGCGCTGCCCGTGAGTGAACGGAACCTGCGGTCGAAGGTCCGTCGGCTCATGTAGGCACGCGCGGCCAGCGTCTCCACGTCGAACTGCTCGTGGAGATGCTCCAGCGCCCAGGCCACGACCTCGGCGAGCGGGTCGGAGCCGATCTCTTCAGGTAAAGATCTGTCGAGGTAGCGCTCCTGACCGCCACTGCGCCGCGGCGGTACGACGAGCCTGCGGGCCAGGGCCCCGGCCGCCTCGGTGCCGTGGTCGGTACGGACTATGTGGAGGCAGAGATCGATTCCGGCCGCCGTCCCGGCCGAGGTGAGCACATCGCCGTCGTCGACGAACAGCTCACGCGGATCGACGTGCACCGACGGATAGCGCTTGGCCAGAGTCGGTGCGTACATCCAGTGCGTGGTGGCCGGACGGCCGTCCAGCAGGCCGGCCGCGGCGAGGACGAAGGCCCCCGTGCAGAGACCGACGATGCGGGCGCCCTCCTCATGGGCGCGGCGCAGCGCGTCCAGTGCCTCTGCGGGCGGCGGGGAGGTGATGGACCGCCAGGCGGGCACCACGACGGTGCCGGCCCTGCTGATCGCCTCCAGGCCGTACGGCGCGCTGAGTTCGAGCCCGCCGGTGGTGCGCAGCGGTCCTTCCTCACCCCCGCAGACCAGCAGGCGGTAGCGCGGAACGCCCGCGTCCTGCCGGTCGATTCCGAAAACTGAGAGCGGAATGGAGCTCTCGAAGATAGGGCCGCCACTGAACAGCAGTACGGCTACGACTTCCCGGCGTCGCCGCCCGGTCAGTTTCCGTGCGGCCTCCGTTGCGGTGGCGGAGTCCTGGCTCATGACGCTAAGCCCCCCTCGGTGTTCGCGTCTTCCTGGTCCCTACGGGCCTGTCGCTCCTGCACGTTTCCCCTCGGTCTCGCACGGGTCCACCAGTCCTCGACTCATGATCGAATCTACTGCGTCCCGTGACCCCGACGTGACACGTTCCCCCACCGGCACTATGTCGACAAGGCAACTTGGCGCGAAGCGTTCGATCACGAAGCGTTTCACTCGCGAGCCCCACAGGGAAGTGCGCATCGCGATCATGGCCCGTCCCCATAGGGTCAAAGCGTACCGCGCGGTCTATTCCTTCCTGGTGGCACGCGGGTTGGGCCCTTGTGGGAGCAAGGGAACGGGGTGGGGGTGAAGTTGGCTGAAAACCGATGGTTGCGTGCGCGTAATCCAGTCATGTGACCGGCGTACGCCCCCTGCCCTCAGGAGCCTCGACGCGCCTCAGGGGTCCCACGGGGCGGTTCGGGCCCCGGACATCGACGTTGTGCAATTGCATGATGGCAGGGCGTGACATCCCGGGGCGAGTGGTCGGGTAGTGCATTCGGCCGTCCTCCCGGAGCCGGCGCGACGGCCGTCCGGAGGGAGTGACGGGAACCCGCCAGAGCGTTCACGAGCTGGATGTACGACGCAACCGGCATTGCCATGACGGGGCGTTCTCCGGCATGCTCCCTCCATCGCCGCATGCGCTGCGCGAGGGCTGGGCAGTGGAGGAGTGGCGCCGTACCCTTGGGGGTAGGGGGTTGGGAAGACGTTTCCCGGACACAGCTCCACCGCTCACAGGTACACCTCCAAATCGCTCCCTCCTCATGAGGACTCTCTTCGTCGAGACACCGATGGCCGGTCACGAAATCCCTGAACCCGCAGACCGCAAGCAGGTAGCCGACCCAGGGTCGGAACCGCAGACGGTCGGAGAGTCGCGCCCTTCCTGCGATCCCGCCTTCCGGCATGGCGTCGTGGTCGGCTTCGACGGCTCGATGTCCAGCGAGCGCGCCCTCGCGTACGCCATCGGAATGGCTCACCGGCACAGCTCCGGGCTGATCATCGTCCACGTGGCCAACCGGCTTCCGACCACCGTCTGGGCCGGCTGCGAGCCGCCCGTGTTCGTCGACGTGCCCGACCACCGCACCGAGGTCCTCGGCCTGGAGCTGGCGTGCGCGGACTACCTCACCGAGGTGCCCTGGGTGCTCGTGGAGCGCGGTGGGGACATCTGCCACGAGCTGGAGGAGGTCGGCCGGGAGTACTCGGCCGACGCCATCGTCGTCGGCTCCACGCACGGCATCGTGGGCCGGATCTTCGGATCCGTGGCCGGCCGCCTGGCGCGTCGGGCGCAGCGCCCGGTCATCGTCATCCCCTGAGCCGCGAAAGGCCCCTGACGGAGCGTCAGGGGCCTTTCGCGGTGCCGTCGTGCGGCGGGCGGACGGGTGGGGTCCGCCACTCGACTACTCGACGGTGACGGACTTCGCCAGGTTGCGCGGCTTGTCGATGTCACGGCCCATGGCGAGCGCCGTGTGGTAGGCGAGCAGCTGCAGCGGGATGCCCATCAGGATCGGGTCCAGCTCGTCCTCGTTCTTCGGGACGACGATCGTGTGGTCGGCCTTCTCCTGCTCGCGGTGGGCGACGGCGAGGATACGGCCGCTGCGGGCCTTGATCTCCTCCAGCGCGGCGCGGTTCTTGTCCAGCAGGTCGTCGTCCGGGACGATCGCGACGGTCGGGAGCGCGGGCTCGATGAGCGCGAGCGGACCGTGCTTGAGCTCGGACGCCGGGTAGGCCTCGGCGTGGATGTAGGAGATCTCCTTGAGCTTCAGGGAGGCCTCCAGCGCGACGGGGTAGCCCCGGACGCGGCCGATGAACATCATCGACTGGGCGCCCGCGTACTCCTCGGCCAGCTTCTTGATCTCGTCCTCCGACTCGAGGATCTGACCGATCTGCTCGGGCAGCTTGCGCAGGCCCTCGATGATCCGCTTGCCGTCGGAGACCGACAGGTCACGGATGCGGCCCAGGTGCAGCGCGAGCAGGGCGAAGGCGACGACGGTGTTGGTGAAGCACTTCGTGGAGACGACGCAGACCTCGGGGCCGGCGTGGACGTACATGCCGCCGTCCGCCTCACGGGCGATCGCCGAGCCGACGACGTTCACGACGCCCAGGACGCGGGCGCCCTTGCGCTTGAGCTCCTGCACCGCCGCCAGCACGTCGTAGGTCTCGCCGGACTGCGAGACGGCGACGTACAGGGTGTCGGGGTCCACGACCGGGTTGCGGTAGCGGAACTCGGACGCGGGCTCCGCGTCCGCGGGGATGCGGGCGAGCTCCTCGATGAGCCCGGCACCGATCAGCCCCGCGTGGTACGACGTGCCGCAGCCCAGGATCTTGATCCGGCGGACCCCACGGGCCTCACGGGCGTCCAGGTTCAGGCCGCCCAGGTGCACGGTGGAGAAGCGGTCGTCGATGCGGCCGCGCAGCACGCGGTCCACCGCGTCGGCCTGCTCCGAGATCTCCTTGTGCATGTACGTGTCGTGGCCGCCCATGTCGTACGACTCGGCCTCCCACTCCACGGTCGTGGGCGTGGCCGTGGTGGTCGAGCCCTCGGTGGTGTACGTGCGGAAGTCGTCGGCCTTGAGGGTGGCCATCTCGCCGTCGTCCAGGGTGACGATCTGGCGGGTGTGCGCGACCAGGGCGGCCACGTCGGACGCGACGAACATCTCCTTCTCGCCGATGCCCAGCACGACGGGGGAGCCGTTGCGGGCGACGACGATGCGGTCGTTGAAGTCGGCGTGCAGGACGGCGATGCCGTACGTGCCCTCGACGGACTTCAGTGCCTCGCGGACCTTCTCCTCCAGGGTGGAGGCCTGTGCGCGGGCGATCAGGTGGACCAGCACCTCGGTGTCGGTCTCGGACAGGAAGACGACCCCGTCGGCGACCAGCTTCGCGCGGATCTCGGAGGCGTTGTCGATGATGCCGTTGTGGACGACGGCGACCTTGTTCTCCGCGTCCAGGTGCGGGTGGGCGTTCTCGTCGCTCGGGGCGCCGTGGGTGGCCCAGCGGGTGTGGGCGATGCCCGTGGTGCCGGCGAACCGCTTGGGCACGCGGGCCTCGAGCTCGCGGACCCGGCCCTTGGCCTTGACCATCTTCAGGGCGCCGGGCTTGCCCGCGGCGGCCTTGCCCGTGATGACGATGCCCGCGGAGTCGTATCCCCGGTACTCCAGCCGCTGCAGGCCCTCCAGCAGCAGCGGAGCCACGTCACGCTTCCCGATGTAACCGACGATCCCGCACATGGATTTTCTGCCCCTCCATCGACGTACAAAAAGTTCGGTGCCCGGCCGCCCGGCTCAGCCGTAGACGATGCGGCGCAGCTGGCGGAGCGAGAGCTCATGCGGCGCCACCGCGCGGTGCGGCAGTTCGGCCGCGATCCGCTCGAAGATCTCCGTGTTCACCAGGCCGCCGGCCTGCAGTTCGCGGTGGCGGCGGCGCACGAAGTCCTCTGTCGTCTCGTCGAAGTACGCCAGCACGTCGAGGATCACCCTGGCCGCCTCGCCGCGCTGGAGCGCGGTGGAGCGTACGAGGTGGTCGACGAGGTCGTCGTGCGTGGGGCGGTGTTCGAGCACCCGTCGATATTGCGTGGAGCGGAGCCGTTACGCAAGAAATCTGCCCGATATCGGGCAGGAATCTCATCAACGTGGGGCTTTATGTCGGAAATGCGCATGAGATTCTCATCCGGCCCCGCCCGCGAAGGGCAGGACCGGACGACGCGGGACCGGATCGCGACGAGCGCCCCGGCCGGCTCAGTACCCCGCGATCGGGTTGCGCAGCCTGCCGGTCAGCTGGAGCGCGCCCGCCGGGTCGTCCAGGTCGACCATCTGCTGGTTGTTCCGCAGCTGCAGCCGGTTCAGGCAGGACAGTGCGAAGTCCTCCGTGAACATGTCGTACTGCTCGAACTTGTCCGAGAGGTACGGCACCGACTCCTGGTAGCCCCTGACGCACGCGGCGACCGTCCGCCAGAAGTCCTCCTCGCCGAGGATCCCCTCGGTGGCCAGCCCGGCGCCCAGGAAGCGGAAGAAGCAGTCGAAGACGTCGGTGAGCACCGAGAGCAGCTTCATGTCCTCGGGGACGTCGGCGCGGATCCGCTCGACCTGGGGCGGCAGCACCGCGTCCGGATCCATGACGGCGATCTCCTCGGCGATGTCCTTGAAGACCGTCCGGCGCACGACGCCGTCCTCGATGACCAGGATCACGTTCTCACCGTGCGGCATGAACACCAGGTCGTACGCGTAGAAGCTGTGCAGCACCGGCACCAGGTACGCGTCCAGGTAGTGCCGCAGCCAGTCGGCCGGGTCCAGCCCCGACTCCGCGATCAGCGCCCCGGCCACCGAGCGGCCCCCGGCGTCGGTGTGCAGCAGGGACGCCATCGTCGCGAGCCGCTCGCCCCCGGCCAGGCCCGGGACCGGGCTCTCCCGCCAGAGCGCGGCGAGCATCTTCAGATACGGGGACCCCTTGGTGGTCGCCGCCTCGTAGGTGCGGTGGCGGTAGCCGATCGCGGCCCGCTCCCGGATGATCGAGAACCCTGCCCCGCGCAGCAGGTCGTCGCGCTCGATCAGGCCGGCCAGCCAGTCGTTGATCGCGGGGGTCGCCTCCATGTACGCGGCGGAGAGTCCGCGCATGAAGCCCATGTTCAGCACGGACAGCGCCGTCTTGACGTAGTGCTTGCCGGGGTGGTCCGCGTTGAAGAAGGTCCGGATCGACTGCTGGGCCAGGTAGGCGTCGTCGCCCTCGCCCAGGCAGACCAGGTGCCGCTGCGCGACCTCTCCGGCGAAGGTGACGGCGAGCTTGTTCCACCACTGCCAGGGGTGGACCGGGATCAGCAGGTAGTCGTCGAGGTCGAGCCCCAGGCCCTTCATCCTCGCGGCGAACCTCCCGAGGGTCTCCTCGCCGAGCTCGCCGGCGACGAGGGTGGGGTAGTCCAGCCCCTCACCCGCGGTGAAGGTGGCGCGATCACGCCTGGCCGCCAGCCAGATCAGCCGGATCCCGGCCGCGGCCTCGGGTGCGTAGGCGCGGTATTCGCCGACCCCGAAGCCGAGCCGCCCGTTGTTGGCGACAAAGCAGGGGTGACCCTCGGTCATCCCTGTCTCCACGGCCTGGAAACCGGCCACGGCCAGCTGGGCGGAGGTGGTCGGTTCCTTGGTCAGCTTGTAGGCGGTTCCGGCCAGCGTGGAGGAGATCTCCTCCAGGTACACCGGCAGGATCTCCGCCGACAGGCCCAGCGTGGCGCGGAGCTCGACGAAGAATTCCAGCGCGTCCAGCGGGAGGTCCGAACCGTGCCGGTGGCGGGTGATCGAACCGGCGTCGACCTGCCAGTGGTCCAGCGCGAAGCGGCGGGCGGCGAAGCGGTACTCGACGGTCCCGTCGTCGCTGCGCACGACGTGGCGGCCGTCGCCGAGCGGTGCGGGGTCGAGCAGCCGTTCGTGCGAGAACTCGGCCAGTGCCTTGCGGATCAACTGCCGGTTGGCGACGGCCCAGCGCTCGGGGGTCAGGTGGTCGGCCGCGGCGGTGGCGGGGTGTGTGGTCATCGGTCGGCTCCAGTGGTCGCGGCCTCGAACTGCTCACGGGTGCAGGCGCTGAGCAGGGCCTGCTTCTCCGGCTTGGTGATCTCACGGATCGCCTCGAAGCCGACGGCCTTGTTCAGCGCGTGCACCGCGCTGTTGGTGACGTCCGGTTCGACGACGACACGGCGTACTCCCGGGTCGGCGAACAGCGTCTCCATGACGGTGGTGATCACGGCCAGGGTGAAGCCGTGCACGGGGTTCTCGGGCGGCGCGACCAGGAAGTGCATCCCGATGTCGCCGGGCTCCGCCTCGTACAGCCCCTTGAGCTCGACCTCGGTGGGGTCGTAGCGCTCCATGAGGAAGGCCGGCCGGCCGTCGTGCAGGCCGATGAAGGCGTCGTGGTGGGGGTGGGCGGCTATCGCCGTGTACTCCCGCTCGACGTCCTCCAGCCGGGCGTCGCCCATCATCCAGAAGGCCGACCTGGGGTGGGTGACCCACGCGTGGACCAGTTCGGCGTCGGACCTGCCGTCCTCCCGGCCGGGGGAGGGGTCCATGGGGCGCACGGAGAACGCCCCGATCTGTTTCGTGCGGGTCATGCTGCGAACTCCTGGAAGGCGACGGACTTCTCGACCGGGTAGTACTCGCGGCCGAGCAGTTCGCCGATGATGTACGCGTTGCGGTAGGCACCCATGCCCAGGTCGGGCGAGGTGACCGAGTGGGTGTGCACCCCGGCGTTCTGCAGGAAGATCCCGCGCCCGGTGGTGTCGATGCTGTAGTTGCGGGCCACGTCGAAACGGCCCCGGGAGTCGCGGCGGATCCGGTCGGCGACGGGCTCCAGGAAGGCCGGCGGGGTGTACCGGTAGCCGGTGGCGAGGATCAGGCCCTCGCTCTCGAGCTCGTAGTCCCTGCCCTGCTCCTCCTGACGCAGGCCCAGGGTGTACGTCCCCGTCGACGCGTCGTGACGCGCGCTGTTCAGGGCGGAGTTGGTGAGAAGGCGGGTGGGCACGGGGCCGTGCAGGTTCTTCTGGTAGAGCAGGTCGAAGATCGCGTCGATCAGCTCGCCGTCGATGCCCTTGAAGAGGCCCTTCTGGCCTGACTCCAGCCGGTAGCGGGTGTCCTCGGGCAGGGCGTGGAAGTAGTCCACGTACTCCGGCGAGGTCATCTCCAGCGTGAGCTTGGTGTACTCCAGCGGGAAGAAACGGGGGGAACGCGTCACCCAGTTCAGCCGGTAGCCGTGCACGTCGATCCCGGACAGCAGGTCGTAGTAGATCTCTGCCGCGCTCTGCCCGCTGCCCACCAGGGTGATGGACTCCTTGGCCTGCAGGTTCGCCTTCTCCTGGAGGTAGCGCGAGTTGTGCAGGAGATCGCCGCCCAGCCCCCGGCAGGCCTCCGGGACGTGCGGCGGGGTGCCGGTTCCCAGGACCAGATGGCGGGCGCGGAACGTGCTGTCGGCGGTGCTGACGGTGTACAGGCCGTCGCTCCCGTCGTACGTAACCGACTGTACGGTTTGGTTGAAATGGATACTGCTTAGCCGGGCCGCGGCCCACCGGCAGTAGTCGTTGTACTCGGTGCGCAGCGGGTAGAAGTTCTCCCGGATGTAGAACGAGTAGAGCCTGCCCCGCTCCTTCAGGTAGTTCAGGAAGGAGTACGGCGAGGTCGGGTCGGCCATCGTGACCAGGTCCGACATGAACGGGGTCTGGAGATGCGCCCCTTCGAGGAACATCCCGGAGTGCCACTCGAAGTCCGGCTTGGACTCCAGGAAGACCCCGTTCAGCTCCTCCACGGGCTCGGTCAGACAGGCGAGTCCGAGGTTGAACGGACCGAGCCCGATCCCGATGAAGTCGTACGGGGCGGCGAGGGGGTCAGGAAGCGCGGTCAAGGGACTCTCCCAGGTACTGCTCGGCGTGGCCGGCGATCAGGTCGAGGACGGCGGTGATGTCGGCCGCCGTCGTCTCGGGGTTGAGCAGGGTGAACTTCAGGTACTGGCTGCCGCCGACCTTGGTGCCCGCCACCACGGCCTCACCCGAGGCGAAGAGCGCCTTGCGGGCGTACAGGTTGGCCCGGTCGATGTCGGCGGACGTCCGGACGCCGCCGGGGACGTAGCGGAAGACCAGGGTGGACAGCCGCGGCTCCACGACGACGTCGAAGCGCGGGTCGGCGGCCAGCAGCCGCCAGCCCTCGGCGGCCAGGTCGCACACCTCGTCGAACAACTCCCCGACACCGTCCGCGCCCATGGTGCGCAGCGTCATCCACAGCTTGAGGGCGTCGAACCTGCGCGTCGTCTGCAGGGACTTGTCCACCTGGTTGGGGATGCGCTCCTGGACGGTCCGCTCCGGGTTGAGGTACTCCGCGTGGTAGGTCGCGTGGCGCAGCGTGGACCGGTCGCGGACCAGCACGGCGGACGAACTCACCGGCTGGAAGAAGGCCTTGTGGTAGTCCACGGTGACCGAGTCGGCGCGCTCGATGCCGTCGACGAGTTCGCGCCGGGTGGGTGAGGCGAGCAGCCCGCAGCCGTAGGCGGCGTCGACGTGCATCCAGGTGCCGTACCGCTCGCAGAGTGCGGCGATCCCGGGCAGCGGGTCGATGGAGCCGAAGTCCGTGGTCCCCGCCGTGGCGACGACCGCCATCGGTACCGCGCCCTCGGCCGCGCAGCGTTCCAATGCCGCGGCCAGCGCGACGGTCCGCATGCGCTTCTCGCGGTCCACGGGGACGGACACGACGGAGTCGGTGCCGAGGCCGAGGAGTTTGGCCGACTTCTGGACGCTGAAGTGGCTGCACTCGGAGGTGAGGATCCGCAGGCGGGTGAACTCCTCCGGGCGGAGCTTGGCCTCCTCGCGGGCCAGCAGCAGCGCGTGCAGGTTGGACTGCGTGCCCCCGCTGGTGAAGACGCCGTCCGCCGCGGGCCCGAGGCCGATGCGGGCCGCCGTCCAGTCGATGAGCCGGCGCTCGATCAGCGTGCCGCCCGCACTCTGGTCCCAGGTGTCCAGGGAGGAGTTGACGGCGGAGAGCACCGCCTCGCCGACCACCGCGGGGATGACCACGGGGCAGTTGAGGTGGGCGAGGTAGCGGGGGTGGTGGAAGTACACGGCATCGCGGAGGTAGACCTCGCCGAGTTCGTCCAGCACCGCGGCCGTGTCGCCGAGCGGCCGGTCCAGATCGATGGCGTCGACGACGGGGCGGAGCCCGTCGGCGTCCATGCCGGTGAACGGCTTGTCGGTGGAGGCGAGTCTGGCTGCGACCTGTTCGACTCCCGCGGTGACGGAGCGACGGTAGTGCTCTGCCGTCGTGCGGTTGAGCAGGTGGGAACGCATGAGGGGGGCCTCCCGGGTGGGGACGTCGTCGCGGCCCTCCGGGCAGAAAGGAAGGGAGCGAGGGCGCGATGGTAAGTTAGGTAAGCCTAACCTAACAATGATCGCGCTCCCCGCTCCCGGGGGGTCCGTCACAGGAACCCCACACGTCACGCAGGTGCGTTACGCGGCGACCCGCGCCGCCTGCTCCCTCGGCTGCTCCTCGCTCAGCCCGCGCCGCCAGTAGCCGGTGAAGGCGACTCGCCGCCGGTCGAGCAGCCTCTCCTGGACGAAATGGCGTCGCAGCGCCTTCACCCCGGAGGACTCGCCGGCGATCCAGACGTACGGGGTGCCCTCGGGCAACTCCTCGGCGCGCACGGCGTCCACGGCACCGGGAGCGCCCTCCTCCCGCACGAGCCAGGTGATGCGCACGTCGGCCCCGGTGCGGATCTCCAGACGGTCCCGGGCATGCGGGACCTCCAGCCAGGCTCGGGCCTTCGTGCGGCTGGTCCGCAGGACCGTCAGGCCGAAGAAGCGGAAGGGGGCGATGGCGGGGGCGGTCGCGGTCGTCATGCGAGGGGTCCTTCCGGGAGGCGGAGCGGCGGATGGCGGTCCGGCCCGGAGGCCCTCCGGGCCGGACCCGGGGATCAGCCGACCTTCTTGGCCTTCTCGATGGCCTCGGCGAGGGCGTCGAGGATGGGCGCGCACTTGTCGTAGGAGTAGATGGGCTCCGTCGTGCGCGGGATGACCTGACCGGCCTTCACGGCGGGCAGCCCGGCCCAGGTCGGCTTCGAGGTCAGGGCGTCGGGCTGCAGGGCCGAGGAACGGTTGTCCATCATGATGATGTCCGCGTCGTACTTGTCGACGTTCTCCCAGCTCAGCTCCTCGAAGAAGCCGGCCTCGTTCACCTTCGGCTCGACGAACCGCACGCCGAGCTCCTGGAAGTACAGGGTGTCCGCGGACGTCTTCGCGAGCGAGACGTAGAACAGGTCCTGACTGGCCGAGCCCACCATGACCTTGATGTTCGGCTGGGACTTGGCGGCGGCGCGCAGCCGGGCCGCGGCCTTCTCGAAGGCGGCCTTGGCGTCGGTGACCTTCTTGGCCTTGACGTCGGCGCCGAGGGACGCGGCGAGGTCCTCGTGGCGCTGGATCGCCTTCGGGACCGTGGTCTGCGCGGCCCACAGGGCGACGCTCGGGGCCAGCTTGAGGATCTTGTCCTTGGACTGGTCCGGCACGTACCAGAGGGCGTCCTTCTCCCACATGGCGGTGACCAGGAGCTCGGGAGCGAGCCCGGCGTACTTCTCGACGTTGAACTCGCCCCAGACGTTGCCGAGTACCTCGACCTTGCTGATGTCGAGGTCACCGGCCTGCACGTCGGCCTTGCCGTCCGACGTCTTCGTCGGGCCGAAGACGCCCTTCACCTCGACGCCGTAGTCGTGGAGCGCGGCGGCGACGCCGATGAACGCGACGATGTTCTTCGGCGCGGACTCGGCCTCGGCGGTCTGCCCGCGGTCGTCCTTGAAGGACCAGGGGCCGGATTTCTCCGCACCCGAACCCGAGGTGGAGCCCTTCTCGTCGCCGTCGCCGCACGCCGCGAGGACGGCACCGAGACCGACGGCGCCACCGACGGCCAGCAGGCCGCGGCGGGAGAGTGAGCTGGTCCGGAGGTCGGTCATGAGTGTGTCTGCTTTCGTACGCGCCGCACGGCGCCCGCTGACGATTCGAAGGAAGGCTAGCCTAACCTCACATGTCGCGGGCGGGCGGGGCAAGGGGGAGCCGCTGATCCGTTACCCGCGCACGGAAGAGCCTCCCTCCCCGGCGGGGGAGGGAGGCTCGTGCGGTGTCGCCGCCCAGCCGGTGCGTCAGGCGTCCATGCCCAGCTCCCGGGCGATCAGCATCCGCTGGACCTCGCTCGTGCCCTCGCCGATCTCCAGGATCTTGGAGTCGCGCCACATCCGGGCCACCGGGTACTCGTTCATGAATCCGTACCCGCCGTGGATCTGCGTCGCGTCCCGGGCGTTGTCCACCGCCACCGTCGACGAGTACAGCTTCGCGATCGCCGCCTCCTTCTTGAACGTCTCACCCGCCACGAGCCGCGAGGCCGCGTCGCGCCAGCCGATCCGGGCCATGTGCGCCCGCGTCTCCATGTCCGCGATCTTGAACTGGATGGCCTGGTTGGCGCCGATCGGCTTCCCGAAGGCGTGCCGCTCCTTCGCGTACTTCAGCGACTCGTCCACACAGCCCTGCGCCAGGCCCGTCGACAGCGCCGAGATGGCGATCCGGCCCTCGTCCAGGATCCGGAGGAACTGCGCGTACCCGCGCCCCTCCTCGCCCAGCAGGTTCGCCGCCGGGACGCGTACGTCGGAGAAGGACAGTTCGCGGGTGTCCGAGGCGTTCCACCCGACCTTGGAGTACGGGGCGGCCACGGTGAAGCCCGGGGTGCCGGACGGGACGATGATCGCGGAGATGCGCGGAGCGCCGTTCTCCTTCCGGCCGGTGACCGCCGTCACCGTCACCAGTTCCGTGATGTCCGTACCGGAGTTGGTGATGAAGCACTTCGAGCCGTTGATGACCCACTCGCCGGTGGCCTCGTCCAGGACGGCCGTCGTCCGTGTGCCGCCAGCGTCCGAGCCGCCGTCCGGCTCCGTCAGCCCGAACGCGCCCAGGGCCTCTCCCGCGCAGAGCTTCGGCAGCCACCGCTGCTTCTGCTCCTCCGTCCCGAACCGGAAGACGGGCATGGCGCCGAGCGAGACGCCGGCCTCCAGGGTGATCGCCACGGAGGAGTCCACCCGGGCCAGCTCCTCCAGGGCGATCCCGAGGGCGAGGTAGTCGCCGCCCATACCGCCGTACTCCTCGGGGAACGGCAGGCCGAACAGGCCCATCCGGCCCATCTCCCGCACGATCTCGTAGGGGAACTCGTGGCGTTCGTAGAAGTCGCCGATCTTCGGGGCGATCACATCGTGTGCGAACTCCTCGACGGTGCGGCGCAGTTCCTCGTGTTCGGCGGTCAGCCGGTGGTCAAGGGACATGGGTGCTTCACTCCTTGTGGGACAGCGCGCGGACGGTGCGGGACGGGCTCGGACGGCCCAGTTGTTCGGCCATCCACACGCTTGTGGCGGTGAGTGCGCCGAGATCGACCCCGGTGTGGACACCGAGACCGTCGAGCATCCACACGAGATCCTCGGTGGCGAGGTTGCCGGTCGCGCTCTTCGCGTACGGGCAGCCGCCGAGGCCGCCCGCGGAGGCGTCCACCGTCGTCACCCCGTGCTGGAGAGCGGCCAGAGTGTTGGAGAGCGCCTGGCCGTACGTGTCGTGGAAGTGCACCCCGATCGTGTCGGTGCGCACGCCCGCGTCGTTCAGCGCGGACAGCAGCGCCCGCACATGCCCCGGGGTGGCGACGCCGATCGTGTCGCCGAGGGAGAGCTCGTCGCAGCCGAGGTCGGTCAGCGCCCTCGCGACGCGCACGACCTGGGCGACGGGAACCGCGCCCTCCCACGGGTCGCCGAAGCACATCGACAGATAGCCGCGCACATGGACCCCGGCGTCCTTGGCCCGCGCCACCACCGGTTCGAACATGGCGAGCGACTCGTCCACCGTGCGGTTGAGGTTGCGTGCGGCGAACGTCTCGGTGGCCGAACCGAAGACCGCGATCCGCCGGGCGCCGAGCGCGAGCGCCCGGTCCAGGCCGCGTTCGTTCGGTACGAGGACGGGGAGCGCCACGTCCCCGACATCGGCGATCTCGCCGAGCATCGGGAACAGCTGTTCCGCGTCCGCCAGCTGGGGCACCCACTTCGGGTGGACGAAGCTGGTCGCCTCGATCGTGGAGAGCCCGGCCTCCGCGAGCCGGCGGACGAACTCCGCCTTCACCTCGGTCGGTACGACGGACTTCTCGTTCTGCAGTCCGTCGCGGGCGCCGACCTCATGGATGCGGACCCGGTCCGGGAGCCCCGGCGCGGGCACCGTCATGGGCAGTCCGGTGTCGGTCACGATTCCTCCCTCGGGGCGACCACGGCCAGGATCTGGTCCATGGCGACCGTGGCACCGGCGGTGACGTCCAGCTCGGTGACGGTTCCGGCGTGCGGGGCGGAGATGACGTGCTCCATCTTCATCGCCTCGACGACCAGCAGGCTCTGCCCGGCCACGACCTCGTCCCCGACCGCCACCTTCACCACCGTGACGGTCCCGGGCATGGGCGCCGCGAGCGTGTCCGCGCCCGAACGGCCGGCTCCGCCGAGGGAGGCCTCGACCGGGTCGTGGTCCTGGACGTGCCAGGTGTCACCGTCCCGGCCGAGCCAGACCCCGTCCGGGGACGACGCCCGGCTGAACGTGTGGGTCAGACCGTCGAGTTCGACGACGACGCGCGTCCCGGGCGCCCCGACGAGCCGGGCCCTCTCCGCACCGGGCAGCGACGGTACCGGCCCGCACGCATCCGTCTGCTCCTCCCGGTCCCCGGCGTGACCGAACGTCAGCGAGGCCGAGCCCGCCGCTCCCGCGCGCAGCCCCACACGCACCGGGTCGTGTCCCGGCACACGGAAGTGGTGGAAGGTCTCCGCCGATGTGCCGCCCAGCCGCCAGCCGCTCGGCACCGAGAACGGATCGACCCAGCCGGCCGCCGGTGCGGGGGACGGCTGCCGCAGCAGGGCCGCCACCGCGTACACCTCCTCCGGTACCCCGTCCGGCACCAGGCCGTCCGCCTCACGCTCCACGAGACCGGTGTCCAGATCGCCCGCGGCCACCGCCGGATGGGCCAGCAGCCGCCGCAGGAATCCGGCGTTCGTCGGCACGCCCAGCACCACCGTGTCCGCGAGCGCCGCCCGCAGCCGGCGCAGCGCCGTGGGGCGGTCCGGGCCGTACGCGATGACCTTCGAGAGCATCGGGTCGTAGGTGCTCCCGACCGGCACGCCCTCGCTGAGCCCCGAGTCCGTCCGCAGCCCGCCACCCTGCGGCTCGTGCAGGGCGAGCACCGTGCCGCCGGACGGGAGGAAGCCGCGGGCCGGGTCCTCCGCGCAGACCCGGGCCTCGACGGCGTGCCCGGTGAGGGTGACGTCGGCCTGGGCGTACGGCAGCCGGACGCCGGAGGCGACCCGCAGCTGCCACTCCACCAGGTCGAGCCCGGTGATCAGCTCGGTGACCGGGTGCTCGACCTGGAGACGGGTGTTCATCTCCATGAAGTAGTACGAGGAGGGGTCGTTGCCCGGGACGATGAACTCGACCGTCCCCGCGCCGACATACCCGCAGGAGCGTGCCGCCTGTACGGCCGCCTCACCCATCGCGGCCCGGGTCCGCTCGTCGAGCAGGACCGACGGAGCCTCCTCGATGATCTTCTGGTGGCGGCGCTGGAGGGAGCACTCGCGTTCGCCGAGGTGGATTACGTTGCCGTGTCCGTCGGCCAGGACCTGGATCTCGATGTGGCGGGGCCGGTCGATCCACCGCTCCACGAGGAGCGTGTCGTCGCCGAAGGAGGCGCGTGCCTCGCGCCGGGCCGCCGCGATCTCGTCCGCCAGCAGTGCCTCCTCGCGGACCAGACGCATGCCCTTGCCGCCGCCGCCCGCCGACGGCTTCAGCAGGACGGGCATCCCGATCTCCCTGGCCGCGGCGGCCAGTTGGGCGTCCGTGAGACCGCTGCCCGAGGAGCCGGGCACCACCGGCACACCGGCCGCGGCGACGGTCTCCTTGGCGCGGATCTTGTCGCCCATCAGCGAGATCGCCGGAGCGGGCGGCCCGATGAAGACCAGCCCCGCCTCCGCGCACGCCTGCGCGAAACCGGCGTTCTCGGCGAGGAAGCCGTACCCCGGGTGGACGGCCTCGGCGCCCGTGCGGCGGGCGGCGTCCAGGAGCCGCTCCACCGACAGGTAGCTCTCCGTGGCGGGGGCGGGCCCGATGCGTACCGCCGTGTCCGCCTCCCTGACGTGCCGGGCGTCCGCGTCGGCGTCGCTGAAGACGGCGACCGACCGCACGCCGAGCTCGCGCAGCGTCCGGATGACCCGGACCGCGATCTCGCCACGGTTGGCGACCAGAACAGTGCTGAACATGGAAGTCCTCACATCACATCCGGAAGACGCCGAAACTGGGTTCCCCCAGCGGGGCGTTGGCACACGCGGTCAGGGCGAGCCCCAGCACCTGCCGGGTCTCCGTCGGGTCGATCACACCGTCGTCCCAGAGCCGGGCGGTGGCGTAGTAGGCGTTGCCCTGCTGCTCGTACTGCGCGCGGACCGGATCCTTGAAGGCCTCCTCGTCCTCGGCCGGCCACTCCTCGCCGCGGCCCTCGATCTGGTCCCGCTTGACGGTGGCCAGCACGGACGCGGCCTGCTCACCGCCCATCACCGAGATCTTGGCGTTCGGCCACATCCACAGGAACCGCGGCGAATAGGCCCGGCCGCACATGGAGTAGTTCCCCGCGCCGTAGGACCCGCCGACGACGACCGTCAGCTTCGGCACCCTCGTGCACGCCACGGCCGTCACCATCTTGGCGCCGTGCTTGGCGATGCCCCCGGCCTCGTAGTCCCGGCCGACCATGAAGCCGGAGATGTTCTGGAGGAACACCAGCGGGATGCCGCGCTGGTCGCACAGCTCGATGAAGTGGGCGCCCTTCTGGGCGGACTCCGAGAACAGGATGCCGTTGTTGGCGACGATGCCGACGGGGTGGCCGTGGATCCGGGCGAAGCCGGTGATCAGCGTCTGGCCGTACTCCGCCTTGAACTCGGCGAAGCGTGAGCCGTCGACCACCCGGGCGATGACCTCCCGCACGTCGTAGGGCGTACGCGAGTCGACGGGCACCGCGCCGTACAGCCCGGCCGGGTCGGCCTTCGGCTCCTCGGCGGGCTCCACCGACCAGGGGAGCGGACCGCGCTCCGGGAGCGTCGCGACGATGTTCCGCACGATCCGCAACGCGTGTTCGTCGTCCTCGGCGAGGTGGTCGGTGACCCCGGACGTGCGGGAGTGCACCTCGCCGCCGCCCAGCTCCTCCGCCGTCACGACCTCACCGGTGGCCGCCTTCACCAGCGGCGGGCCGCCCAGGAAGATCGTGCCCTGGTTCCGGACGATGACGGCCTCGTCGCTCATGGCCGGGACGTACGCCCCGCCCGCCGTGCAGGAGCCGAGCACGGCGGCGATCTGCGGGATCCCGGCACCGGACATCCGGGCCTGGTTGTAGAAGATCCGCCCGAAGTGCTCCCGGTCGGGGAACACCTCGTCCTGCATCGGGAGGAAGGCGCCCCCCGAGTCCACCAGGTAGAGGCACGGCAGGCGGTTCTCCAGGGCCACCTCCTGGGCGCGGAGGTGCTTCTTCACGGTCAGCGGGTAGTACGTGCCGCCCTTGACGGTCGCGTCGTTGGCGACGATCACGCACTCCCGGCCGCTGACCCGCCCGATTCCGGCGATCACGCCGGCCGCCGGCGCCGCGCCCCCGTACATGCCCTCGGCCGCGAGCGGCGCCAGCTCCAGGAAGGGCGAGCCGGGGTCGAGCAGCGCGTCCACCCGCTCGCGGGGCAGCAGCTTGCCGCGCGCCACATGCCGGGCGCGGGCCTTCTCACCTCCGCCGAGCCGTGCCGTGGCGAGCCGCGTGCGCAGCTCCTCGGCGAGCGCGTGATGCGCCGCCTCGTTGGCCTGCCAGGCCTCCGAGGCGGGATCGGCCGCGCTCACCAGGACCGGTGCCTGCTGCATCCTGTCGAGCCCCCTTGCCCGTACCGCAGTAGTCGGATGAGATGTTCGAGAGTTAATGAGCGTTAACGCATCGCGCTCAGGTTAACGAGCGCTAACCCGCCTGTCTAGAATGAATCCTCATGAGCACCCATGCCGCCGCCCGTGTCGCGGCCCCCACCCGCCGCGAACAGATCCTCAGGGAGGCGGCCCGCCTCTTCGCCGAGCGCGGCTTCCACGGCGTCGGGGTCGACGAGATAGGGGCCGCGGTGGGTATCAGCGGCCCCGGCCTCTACCGCCACTTCCCCGGCAAGGACGCGATGCTCGCCGAGCTGCTCGTCGGCATCAGTGAACGCCTGCTGGCCGGCGGCAGGCTGCGTGTCACCGAGGACGGGGCCTCCCGGGGCGGCTCCCCTGACGCCCTCCTGGACGCCCTCATCGAGGGACACATCGACTTCGCCCTGGACGACCGCCCCCTCATCACCCTCCACGACCGTGAGCTGGACCGCCTGCGCGACACCGACCGCAAGCGCGTCCGCCAGCTCCAGCGGCAGTACGTGGAGGTCTGGGTCGACGTCGTACGCACGCTCTACCCGGCCCTCGCGGAGAACGAGGCCCGGGTCACCGTCCACGCGGTGTTCGGCCTGCTGAACTCCACACCCCACCTGACCCGCCCCGAGGCACTCCCGGACCGCACGGCCACGGCCGCCCTGCTGCACCGCCTGGCGCGCGGCGCCTTCGAGGCGGCGGCCTCCTGACCGCCGGGGCGGCAGGTCGCCGCCCCGGTCGGTACAGCCGGGCAGGTCAGGCCGGTGGCGCACCACGCTGGTCCTCCCGGTGACGTCGCGCAGGGATCCCGCCGATCGAGACACCGGGCACACACCGCGCACCCGACGGCACAATGGGTGCATGCCGATACCCAGCCGTGCCGCCCTCGTCGAGCACCTCGTCCGCACCCGGATCGCGGGCGACGTCGCCACACCCCGCGACAATAACCTCTCCCACTACCGCCAGCTCGCCAACGGCAACCGCCACTTCTGGCTGGGGCTGGAGCTCGGCGACCGCTGGCGTGACGAGCAGGACGTGCTGGCCGTGATGGCCGAGAGGTGCGGGGTCAACGACGACCCCGAGCACCGGCAGGGGCAGGACACCATCGATCCGGAGCTCACGGTCGACGCCCTCGACCGGATGGCGGCCCGGCTGCGCAAGGCGGCCGCGGACAGGGAGCGGGTGCTGCTCGCGACCGGCCACCCCGGCGGACTGCTCGACGTGCACCGGCAGACCGCGAACGCCCTGCGGGAGGCCGGATGCGAGATCGTGCGCATCCCCGGCGGCCTGATGGCGGACGAGGGCATGGTCTTCCAGTTCGCCGACGTCGCCGTGCTGGAGCGCGGCGCGACCCTCTGGCACACGCACTCGCCGGTCCCGATGGCCGCCATCCTCGACGGCCTGGAGCGCGAGGGCCGGCCGCGGCCCGACCTGGTCGTGGCCGACCACGGCTGGGCCGGATGCGCGGGGCAGCGCGGGATCGACTCGATCGGCTACGCGGACTGCAACGACCCCGCGCTGTTCCTGGGCGAGGCGGAGGGCACCCTCCAGGTCACCGTGCCCCTGGACGACCACGTCGCCGACCCGCGCTACTACGACCCGATGACCGACTACCTGCTGGACGCGGCCGGGCTGCTCCCCTCCTCCGACCGGGCGTGACGCGCCGCCGGTTCCCGCAGGTGGGCCACCAGCGAGACCGGTTCCGTCACCGTGAAGTCGAAGCCGAGCGAGTCCAGGGAATCAGCCCCGGTGTCCAGGCCGCATGTCTCCGCGTCGACAGGCTCGACGGTGCCCACTGCGGGGTTGATCCGCTCCGGCACCGCCGCGGTGGGAGCGTGGACCGTCACCCGGGCGCGGTGACGCCGGGCGGCGGCCGACGATCCGCCGGCGGCGTACGCCGCCGCGTCGCCGTCCGGGTCCTCGCGGGGCTCGGAACGCGGGCCGGCCGGCAGCCGGGGCGTGAGCCGGTCCATCCGGAGGTGCGCCAGGCGTCACGGTCCACGTCCCACGCTACGAGGTACCACCCGGCGGCCCCATTTCGCGACGCGCTGGGGCTCGACCAGCCGGCGGGCGGAGGCGCCGGAGTGGTCGCGGTAGTCCAGGCGCAGCCGCTCGTGGTCACGGCAGGCGGCCGTCAGTGTCATCAGGGGTTCCGTGTCCGTCCCCGGTGCGGGCCGGTCCGGTGGAACCTGGAGGGCCCGGACGCGCCGCCGCAGACGAGGGCAGCACCTGCTCCAGCATGGCGAGAGCGCGGCCCGAGGTCTCCTCAGTCCCGGCGAGATGGGCCGGATCGCCCCGGATCATGTGAAGGGCATCCACGTGAACGGGCTGGTCACCTAACCCTCGGACAAGTCCGCGGACTCCGCCGGCCTCACCGGGGCGAGCAGATCCGACTGGAGCGGCTGCAGAAGTTCCGTGACGACAAGATGGGCTTCAACTTCGTCCAGTCGACCTGCCTGGAGACGGTGGCCTACGGGCTGAATGACTCGCCGGCCGGCTAGCTCGCCTGGATCATCGAGAAGTTCAAGGAGTGGACGGGAACGGCCAGTGAGCTGCTCGAGGACGCGGCGGACCGCGACACCCTGCTCACCAACATCAGCCTCTACTGGTTCCCCGGTACGGCGGGACGGCGGCCCATCTCTACTACGAGATGGCCCATGACCTGGGCGCCTGGGCGCCTGGAGAGCGAGGCACCGTACCCACCGCGGTGGCCGTCGCGCTGCCCTCCGACGTGGCGATCCGCCGCTTCGCCGAGCGCGACCACCACGTCGTGCGCTGGACGGAGTTCGACCGCGGCGGCAACTTCCTATCGCTGGAGCAACCGGAGCTCCTCGCCGAGGACGTAAGGGAGGTCTTCGCGGGCCTGGACTGAGCCTGTAACTGTCCGCGGCTCAAGGGCAGGGGTGGCTGCGGTTCCGGTCGCGCCAGGCCCGGGGCGAGATGCCGTAAGCCTGCTTGAACACCTTGCTGAAGTGGGTCGCGTCCACGAAGCCCCAACTCCGTCCGATCGCCGCTACGGTCCGGACCCGGCCCTTCGGGCCCGCCAGCTCGCGTTTGCATTCCGCGAGGCGATGCGAGCGGATCCAGTCTCCGAGGCTGATGCCCGACCGGCCCAGTACGTTATAGAGATGACGGACCGAGATGCCGTGCTCTGCGGCAATACGAGCGGCTGACAGGTCGGTATCAGCCAGGTGCGTGCGGAGGTAGTACATAATCCGCAGGTTCAGCGTCGCCTCCAACGGTGCCTGGGCCAGGTCCAGGTTTCCGAGCTGGGACGTCACGACGGCTCGGACGAGTTCGATGCTGGGTTCCGTGACGGTGTCCGCGTACGGGCCTCTGTGCAGTGCTTCACTGACGGCAAGTTGGGAAAAGTACGTTGAGGCGAGGCTGGCTACGGGGTTGTCGGAGCCGAGGGTGACTGCGGTGATGTCCCGAAGCGACCGCTCGGGCAGTGCGAGTGCTGCACGGGGGAAACGGAGGAGGTGCTGGTCCACTCCCTCGCTGAAGAGAAGCGTGTATGGGGTGGTTGTGTCGTAAAGAACGAAGTCCCCTGGTCGCAGCAGAGCCTGACGACCATTCTGCGTGACCACGCTGGTGCCGGCAATCTGGAGACCGAGGAAAATGGCGGGCTCCTCGTCCCCCCGCGCCAGCTGAGAGGGCCGCCTAACGGTCAGTGCGGTCGTTCGTGCGGAGCAGATCTCCATGGGCCCGACGGTGTTCAACCCGAGGCGCACCGAGAGGCGCTCTGGCGGCAGATGATGATCGATATCGACCCGCACCAGCGATTCCCACACCGCGTGCCGGATCGTCTCCTCCCTGTCGCGCGGTGGCACTGACGTGGTGTCCAGGACCGAGCTCATCGGAGGGGCCGTGGTCTGTACCGGCCGCCGGCCGCGTTGGGTAAGACGTCGGTCCGCTGCTTCATGCTCCACCTCTCAACAGGGCCGGTGCGAGCATCAGAATGGCAGGGGTTCGTCACGCTGCGCAACGCCCTTGGTGCCGTGCGAGTGCCTAGGTGCTGACTGCTGCCTTGTGCCACACCTTGTCGGTTTCCGCGTCGGCGTCCGGCACCGGCAGGACAACCGCCTCGGGAATGCGCCCACTGACACAGCTTTGTGCACGCATGACACAGTGCGTGCCGCGTGCTCGCCTTAATGTCGGTTGAGGAATCGCTCACGTATCTGGGATCACGTGTACGTGTGATGGCCCGGTGCGCAACGCGGTGACGGTCCCCGGCGGCCTGTGCCGCACCGGGGACCGGAGATTTGCGCGTTATGCAGCGGTTCTGCTGCACCCCGACCGGGGGCGGGGTGCAGCTACAGATGCGGGCCCCCGTTCGGCTTGCCTTCAAGATTGCCTGGGAGCACGCATGAATAGTTTGCCGTTCGTTGTGTCGGTCGCGGCCGGGTGGTTGTTGATCTCGCTCGTGCCAATGCGCAGCGCGTCCGCACGCAGGAGCTGGGGGGTGATCATCCTGGGTGCCTCGGCCCTGCTCGTCCTGAGCGCCGGTCTCTACGGCTCGCAGCTGGAGGTCCGCAGCGACTACCGAGGGGAGTCCCCTACGGTTCTACTGATGCTCGGCGCGGCGATCGTTGTGGCCCCCGGCGCCATCGCCGCATTGGTCCGACGGAGCAAGAGCCATTAGTTACCTCTCTGTCAGGTACAGCCGCTGTGACAGCGTCGGGGACTCCCTGGCGATCGCATCGGTCACCTGTCGGTGATCCCGCCACCTGCCACCCGACGTCGGCGTCAGATCCGGCGACACCCGGCCGATCCGCGCCGCCCACTGTTGCGCGTCAGTCAACGGCACACCCAGAACATCGAGTCGGTACCACCATCGAATTGCTCTAGTCCTGGGGGGCGGCCCGGTGCCGCTGGGCGCGCCCCGGTGTCGGATCCAGGTACACCCGCTGGATCGACGGGTAGCGCTCCCGCAGCTGCTGCTCCGCCTCCTCGCACGCCCACTCGATCTGCTCGGCCCTCGACGCGTCCCGGAAGTCGATCTTCGCGGCGACCAGCAGCTCCGAGGGGCCCTGGATCAGCGTGGTCAGCTCCAGCACCTCGACGACGTGCGGCACGGACAGCAGCTCCTCGCGCACCCCGGCCCGCATCTCCGGCGGGAGCGGGCGGCCGATCAGCAGCTGGGCGTTGGACCGGCACAGCACCCACGCCACGTACACCAGCAGGAAGCCGATGAGGATCGAGGCGACGCCGTCCCACACCGCGGAACCGGACAGCTGTCCGCCGAGCAGGCCGCCGGCCGCCAGCAGCAGCCCGGCCAGGGCCGCCGAGTCCTCCATCACCACGGCCTTGACCGCGGTGTCGGGTGTCCGGCGCAGATAGCGCGGCGCGGGCATCCGGAGCCGCGCCGCCTCCCCGCGCACCTGCCGCACCCCGGTGCGCAGCGAGAAGCCCTCCAGCAGGAAGGCCACCGCGAGCACGAGGTACGACACGAGCGGATCGCCCAGCTCCTCGCCCTTCAGAAGGGTGTGGACGCCGTCGTACAGCGAGAACACCGCGCCCCCGACGAACGTCGCGACGGCGGCGAGCATCGCCCAGATGTACCGCTCGGGGCCGTAGCCCAGCGGGTGGTCCTCGTCGGGCGGCTTCTCGCTGCGCTTGAGCGCGGTGAGGAGCATGAGCTCGGTGACCGTGTCGGCGACCGAGTGCGCGGCCTCCGACAGCATCGCGCTCGAACCGCTGATCAGCCCCGCCACCAGCTTCGCCACCGCGATGCCGAGATTGGCCGCCGCCGCGACGACGACGGTGAACGTGGACTCGCCGCCCTCGGTCTGCTCGTCACCCATGGTGGGCAGTATGTCCGAATCTGTGGCCTCAGTCCCTCGGGACGCGGACCAGCCCCTCCTGGATGACCGTGATGGCCAGCTTGCCGTCCGCCGTCCAGATCCTGGCCTGCCCGAGACCGCGTCCGCCGGACGCGGACGGCGACTCCTGGTCGTACAGCAGCCACTCGTCGGCCCGGAAGGGGCGGTGGAACCACATCGCGTGGTCCAGGCTGGCGCCCACCACGTCGCCGACCGACCAGCCGCCGCGCCCGTGGGCGAGCAGCACGGAGTCGAGGAGCGTCATGTCGGAGACGTACGTCGCCATGCAGACGTGCAGCAGCGGATCGTCCGCCAGCTTCCCGTGGGTACGGAACCAGACCTGGGAGCGGGGCTCACGGGGTTCACCGGCCGTGGCGAACGGCGGCGCGTCGACGTACCGCAGGTCGACGGCGGCCCGGGCCTCCAGCAGCCGGTCCACCATGCGGGGGTCCGTGAAGCGGTCCGCGTACCCGGGCAGCATCTCCGCGGCCGTCGGCAGGGTCTCCGGGTCCGGCGCCGAGGGCATGACCGCCTGGTGGTCCATGCCCTCCTCGTGGGCCTGGAACGACGCTGAGAGGTGGAAGATCGGCTTGCCGTGCTGGACGGCGACGACCCGGCGGGTGGTGAAGGACCGCCCGTCGCGGATCCGGTCCACGCTGTAGACGATCGGCGCGCCCGGGTCCCCGGGGCGCAGGAAGTACGCGTGCAGGGAGTGGGCGCCCCGGTCCTCGGGAACCGTGCGCCCGGCGGCGACCAGGGCCTGGGCCGCGACCTGGCCGCCGAAGACGCGGGGCACGACCGCCGAACGGCTCGTGCCCCGGAAGATGTCCTGCTCGATCCGCTCGAGGTCGAGCAGATCGAGCAGGGATTCAAGTGCTGCGCTCATGGGGGAGAAACGTAGCCGCTCTCAGAGGCCCATGGACTTGGCGATGATCGACTTCATGACCTCGCTGGTGCCGCCGTAGATGCGGTTGACCCGGTTGTCCGTGTACAGCCGGGCGATCGGGTACTCGTTCATGAAGCCGTAGCCGCCGTGCAGCTGGAGGCAGCGGTCGATCACCCGGTGCGCGACCTCGGTGCAGAACAGCTTCGCCGAGGCGGCCTCGGCGGGGGTGAGCTCGCCGGCGTCCAGGGCCTCGATCGCGCGGTCGCAGACGGCCTCGGCCGCGTCGACCTCGGCCTTGCAGGCGGCCAGTTCGAACTTGGTGTTCTGGAAGGACGCGACGGTCTTGCCGAAGACGGTGCGGTCCTGCGTGTACTGCTGGGCGAACCGCACGGCGGCGGCGGCCTGCGCGTACGCGCCGACGGCGATGCCCAGGCGCTCCTGGGGGAGGTTCTGGCCGAGGTAGGAGAAGCCCTTGTTCTCCTCTCCCAGCAGGTCCTCGACGGGCACCTTGACGTCCACGAAGGCCAGTTCAGCGGTGTCGGAGACCTTCAGGCCCAGCTTGTCGAGCTTGCGGCCGACCGAGTAGCCCTCGGACTTGGTGTCGACGACCAGGAGCGAGATGCCGTGGCGGCGGTCGTCGGCCTTGGGGGCGTCCGTGCGGGCGCAGACGATGACCTTGTCGGCGTGCACACCACCGGTGATGAAGGTCTTGGCGCCGTTGAGGACGTAGTGCGTGCCGTCCTCGGAGAGCTTGGCGGTCGTCTTCATGCCGGCCAGGTCCGAACCGGTGCCCGGCTCGGTCATGGCTATCGCGTACATGGACTTGCCGGAGACGAAGTCCGGCAGCCAGCGCTTCTTCTGCTCCTCGGTGGCGTACGCCTTGAGGTACGGCAGGCAGAGCAGGACGTGCACGCCGGAGCCGCCGAAGGAGATGCCCGCGCGGGCGGTCTCCTCGTACAGCACCGCCTCGAACTTGAAGGACTCCTCGCCCGCGCCGCCGTACTCCTCGGGCACCTCGATGCCGAAGATGCCGAGCTCGGCGAGCTTGTAGTAGAAGTCGCGAGGCGCCTGGCCCGCCGCGAACCACTCGTCGTAGACGGGGACGACCTCGGCCTCGATGAAGGCGCGGATGGTCTCCCGGAACGCCTCGTGGTCCTCGTTGTAAACCGTACGGCGCACGGGGTGCCTCCTGGTGTCAGCTTCGGCTTCGGTCGCAGTGGCTAAGCGCTTGCTCAGTCCTGGGCAAAAGTTACCCGGCGGTCACGGCGGCTGTCCAGGGTGATGCTCAGCACGCCCACGGCCCGTTCCGGTCTCCGGGCCGTGGGGGAACGACCGGCGGGCCCGGCTGCGCCGGACGCGCCGGGCAGGCTGTTGGCGGGAGAACTCGGCGCTACGAAGGCGGAGTTCGAGGAGGCCGGTGGTGGGATCGGCGCGGTCGCGCACGAGGGGATCCGCGAGGTGCTGTCCGGGGGCGCGGGCCGCCGCGCCCCCGGACAGGGAGGTGAGGGCTGGTTCCTGACCCTCACCGGTGATTCGGATCCGGTCCGCCCCCGGATCGGTGGTGGGTCCGAAGGTGGCGGAGAGTGTCGACGCGGAGCGCTGTGTCACCCCGATGGCGGCAGGGGACGGGCGGGCGCACAGTGAAACGAGGGGCCGGTGAGAAACGGACCGGCCTGTCGTACCAACCCTCTGCGAGGCAGTCATGGCTGATATTGACGGGAACACGGGACAGGGCGGACGCGGCACGACCACCATCTCCGACAACGTCGTCTCCACCATCGCGGGCATCGCCATCCGCGACACGGACGGCGTGCACGCGGTCGGCAAAGGGGCGTCGAAGGCGCTGGGAGCCGTCACCGGCCGGGTGTCCGGGTCCTCCGCGGCGGGACGCTCCGTCAAGGTGGAGGTGGGCGAGAAGCAGACGGCGATCGACGTCGACATCAAGGTGGAGTACGGCGTGCCGATCCACGAACTCGCCGACCGGGTCAGGACCAACGTGACGGACGCGGTCGAGACCATGACCGGTCTGGACGTCGTCGAGATCAACATCAACGTCTTCGACGTCCACATTCCTGGCGACGACAGCGACGAGGACGACGACGGCGGCAGCCGGTCGTCCGCCCGCGTGCAGTGAGCCCGCGCCGGGTCCGGGCCCCGGCGCCGGCCGTCTGTCCCGTGGGCGTGGCAGGTGCGCAGCCTACTGGGGCTTGAAGGAGCGGATCTGGTAGCTCCCCTGGAGGTTGCCGCCCTGCCCGGCGAGCGTGGAACCGACGCGCGAGTTGAAGTTGGTCTGCGTGTAGTACTGCACCCGGTGCTCGGTCTTGTTCCACACCGACAGGACGTTCCGCCCCTCGCGGATGAACGAGCAGTTGTCGGCGGTGTTCCGCATCTCGCGGGCCGTCCACTGGCAGCGGGTCCCCTCGCCGTTCCAGCCGGCGAAGGCGCAGAAGTAGCCGTGCGTGCACCGGGTGAACGCGGCGGCCGGAGCGGCGGACCTGGTCTGTCCGGCGGCCGTGCGCGCGTCGGCGTCCGTGGCCGAGACGGGGCCTGTACCCAGTCCGAAGGCCAGGACGATCGCGGTGGCGGCAAGTGCGGTGATGCGGTTCACGGTGAAGACCTTTCGCTGTTCGTCGGCGGGGCGATGCCCGTGATCAAAAGCAGCGTGGCACCCCGATGACCTGCGTAGACAGGTCCGAAAGGGGGGCGCGCGAGGTCAGTGCGACGGGTGGGAACGCGCCTGTGCGCACCGGCGTGCGGCCCGCGTCCGGCGACGGAGGGCCGCGCCGCCCCGGGAACGACGCGGCGGGCGACTGCCCGCCGCCGTCACCGGCTCTCCGCGCCCGGCCGGGTCGGTCCTGCCGTCACCGTGAGCCGCGCCTCCTGGGTGCGGTGCGACGACGGGCCCGTCCCGATCGCGAACTCGGCGGGCTCCACGGCCCACTGACCTGAGTGTGTGAACGAGGCCAGGGTTCGGGCATCCACCTGGAAGGTGACATCGGTGCTCCCGCCGGGCTCCAGTTCCACCTGTGCGAAACCGCGCAGTTCGCGCACCCGTGGCCACGAGGTCCCGCCGAGCACCCGGCGTACGTAGAGCTGGACCGTCTCCCGCACCGGTCGCGTACCGGTGTTGGCGACGTGGACCACACAGCTCACCGGTGCCGGCCCGTCGAACCGGTCCACCGCCAGGGACGGAGGCGACAGCCGGGGCGCGCCGTACTCGACCGTCGTGCAGGACAGCCCGTGGCCGAAGGGATGAAGGGCCGTGGCGGGCTGGTCGACGTACCCCCGGTAGCCGTGGTCCTTCCCGTTGTAGAAGACGGGCAGTTGGGCCGCCGAGCGTGGCACGGACACGGGCAGCCGCCCCTGCGGCTGGGCCGCACCGAACAGCACGTCGGCGACCGCCCTCCCGCCCCACGGGCCCGGGTACCAGGCACTCAGCACCGCAGCCGCCTTACCGGTGAGGTCCGGCAGGGCGTGCGGACGGCCCTGGACCAGCACCACGACCACCGGGGTCCCGGTCGCGGCGACGGCGTCCACCAGGGCCGACTGAGCTGCGGGCAGGGCGAGTTCGGCGAGGTCGACGCCCTCGCCGCACGTCATCTCCACGGGGTTCCCGGAGGCGACGACGGCTGCCCCGTTGGCGTCGAAACGGGTTCCTGCCTCGCGTGCGCTCGATCCGCCGAGGACCAGCACGGCCACATCGGAGGCGGAGGCGAGCGCCACCGCCTCGGGCAGGCCCGACAGATCCCCGCCCACGAGGCCGCAGCCGCCGGCGTACGTGACGTCGGTGCCCTCCGGCGCGGCGGCCCGGATGCCGGCGAGCACACTGCTGCCCGTGCCGGGCCGTTGCGGCGCGGTGTAGTCGCCGATCTGCTGCGGCACGGAATCGGCGTTCGGCCCGATGACCGCGACGGTCCCGATACGCCGGCCCGCGAGCGGCAGCGTCACCCCGTCGTGTTCGAGGAGGGTGACGGACTGGCGGGCGATGCGCTCGCTCAGCCGCTCCGTGCGTGCCCGGTCCGGCCCCTGTGCCCCGGCCCGCCCGGCGGTGTACGGGTGCTCGAAGAGGCCGAGGCGGAACTTCAGCGCGAGGACGCGGCCCACCGCCCGGTCGAGCACGGCCTCCTCGACCAGCCCCCGCCCGACCGCCTCGCCGAGCCGGGGATAGCAGTCGTCCCACAGGCTCAGGTCGGTCCCGGCCCGCAACGCCAGCGCCCCCGCCGCCACCGGATCACCCGCCATCCGCACCAGACGGTCCACCGCGAGCCCGTCGGCCATCACCAGGCCCTCGAAGCCCCACCGCTCCCGGAGGATCCCGGTCAGCAGGTGGTGGCTCGCCGCGCACGGGACACCGTCGAACTCGTTGTACGCCGCCATGAGGCCCGCGGCCCCGGCCCGCACGCCCGCACGCGCCGCCACGAGATGGATCTCGTGCAGCTCCCGAGCGCCCAGCTCGGTCGCCGCGCTGTTCCGGCCGCCCACCGTCGCACCCTGCCCGGCGAAGTGCTTGAGCACCACGGCCGCGCGGTCCGGCCCGATGGCCTCCCCGGCCGGACCCTGCACACCGCGCACCAGCGCCTCGGTGAACCGCGCCGCCAGATACGGGTCCTCGCCGAAGCACTCCTCCGCGCGGCCCCAGCGCGGATCCCGCACCAGGTCGAGCGCCGAGACCAGCGCGACATGGCCGCCGCGCGCCCTGAGCTCGGCGGCCGCGAGACCGGCCGCCTCCTCGTACAGCTCAGGATTCCAGGTGGCGCCGACCGCGAGATTGACCGGCAGCAGCGTCCCGTCCAGCGCCTGCAGCCCGTGCGGCATCTCCTCGACCAGCAGGACCGGGATGCCGAGCCGGGTGTTCTCGACGACGTGCCGCTGCACCGCGTCGGACACCCGTGCCCCGTCCGCGGCGCCGATCCCCGTCTCCGCCGTCACACCGGACCAGGGATCGGCGCGCTGGAGGCCGTACAGCGCGCCCATCCCGTCGAAGCGCGCCACCTCCGCCCGGAACGCGTCCGTCAGCCGGTGACCCGACCCGGTGCGCTCATAGGCGTCCCAGCCGTACATCCGCTGGTTGACCTGGCCCACCTTCTCGGTGAGCGTCATCCGTGACAGAAGGTCGCGGACACGGTCGGCGACGGGCATCCCCGGATCGCGGAACAGTGGTTCGGACATCGCGGCTCCTCAAAGGGTCGGGCGGTCAGCGCAGTTCGAGCACGTGCACCCCGTACGGGGCCAGGGTCACGTCTCCCACCGGCTCCCCGCCGGTCAGTTCGCGCAGCTCCCCGTCCGCCGCCGGGCGCACGGTCAGCTCCTCGCCGGACTGGCTCACCAGCCACACGAAACGCGTGCCGTCCTCGCGGACCAGCGTGTCCGCGCTGACGTACGGGGTGTCGACGGTCACCGGCCGCGCGGCGCCCGCGAGGTCGGCCAGGGCCGCGTACAGCCGGTGGGTCTGCTCCGGATTGGCGCGCGCGGTGCGCGCCGCCATGTGCTCCAGCGGATACGTCGCCAGGACCGTGCGGCCCGCGCCCGTCTCGTACCGCAGCAGCGCCGGACGGCCGTGCGCGTCCGTCGCGACGACCCGCGCGCCGTCCGGGACGACCGGCAGATAGGCGCGGCTGTCCTCGTTGCCCGCGACCGGGAAGGTCAGCACCTCGCCCGCCGCGATCGACCCGAAGTCCTCGGCGAACGTCATCTCGAGGACGTCGTCCTCGATCGGCTCCGCCACCCCGTAGGACAGCTGGAGCTCCACCCCGAACAGCCCGTCCAGGTCGTGGAACCACGGGCCGCGGGTCGTCGGGTACTCACCCGAGCAGAACGACAGGTAGACCGTGGCCCCCTCCCTGGCCCGGCGCTCCAGGTCCCGGCGCGTGCGGGTGGTCAGCTGACGGGTCGAGGGCAGCAGGTACAGCGAGGCGTCGTCCGGCAGCCCGTCCGCCTCACGGGCGAACGCCACCGGCAGGTCGGAGCCCCGCGCCGCCACATAGCCCTGGTGCAGCGAGGTGAAGATCAGCGGACGGTCCGCGGGCCGGCTGTAGGGGTAGCCGCGCTCAAGGAACGCCGGCACGACGAGCGCGGCGTCCGCGTCGGTGCGGCGGCAGCGCGGGAAGTCGACCCGCTCCAGGACCTGCGCGAAGGAGGCCAGTTCACGCAGCGGCTCCTTGGGACGCCCCGAGCTGTCGGTGATCCCGAAGTGCATCTCGAAGGGGTGGTGGTCGTACGGCGACTGCTCCCACAGGTCGTCGTAGTCCGTGTTGTTCCACGCCATCCAGCCGGTCGCCCCGCCGAGCAGCGAGTTGTGCAGCGTCTGCCGGTAGAAGATCCCGGCGTTCGCCGCCGAGACGACGTCCGTGGAGAGCCCGAACTCCTCCAGGACGACCGGCTGACCCGTCACGGCGGCCAGCTCGCACTCGAACGCGGCCCGGTAGTGCTGGCGCGGCCGGTCCGTGTCCGACCGGTAGACGTGCGGCCCCACGAAGTCGACGTACTCGGCGGTCTCCCGCAGCGAGAAACCGTTGTCGCGGCCGGTCACCTCGATGCCCCAGGCCCCGTCGCCGAGCGACACCGGCTGGGTGCCGCCCGCCGCGCGCACGGCGTCGCACATGAACTGCGCCCAGGCGGTGACGACGTCGCTCGACGGCGGGTCCACCTGGTAGATCCGCCCGTAACCGGGCATCTCGTTGGTGATCAGCCAGCCCGTGACCGCCGGGTGGTCCTTGAAGCGGCGGGTCATCTGGGAGACGAACCACGCCTGCCTGCCGACGAGCCACACGTCCTCGTACAGATCCCGGTCACCGCGCCAGGCCGGGTCCCAGTTCTCGCCCGACATGTGGCCGACGATGAAGGTGGGAACCGTCCCCATGCCCAGCTCGTGGTGGGCGTCCAGGAAGTCGCGGAAACGGTCGCAGAGTTCCTCGTCGACGCGGCCCGGCTCCGGGTGGAAGTCCGGCCAGTAGAAGAAGGACCGGGTCATGTTCAGACCGTGCTCCCTCAGCACACCCAGCTCCTCGCGCACCGTCTTCGGCTCG
The DNA here is from genome assembly GCF_029428875.1 of Streptomyces sp. JH34. NCBI lineage: Bacteria > Bacillati > Actinomycetota > Actinomycetes > Kitasatosporales > Streptomycetaceae > Streptomyces > Streptomyces sp. JH34. Next base: position 4,810,556 of record NZ_JAJSOO010000001.1, read on the forward strand.
TAGTTCCGCCACATCAGCGGACCACCGGTGCGGGACCAGAAGTTGGCGCCGAGCCACGGGAGGACGGCGGAGTCGTGGGTGAGCTGGGCGCTGTGGCGTCGCATGGTTCTACAGGTCCTCTTCGCTGTGCGGGGGGTGCGGTGGTGGTGCGGTGGTTCAGGTCGGAGACGGCACGGGGCCGGTCGACTCGCGTACGACCAGACGCGGACGGCCGTCCAGCTCCGGCGGGGGCACGTCCTCGCCGCACCCGGCCAGGAGGGTGCGCGCGGCGGCCGCGCCGACGCGCTGCACCTGCTGGTCGACGGTGGTCAGCCGGGGATGGACCCAGCGGCCGAGCGAGAGGTTGTCGTAGCCGACCACCGACAGGTCGTCCGGCACCCGGAGCCCGGCGCGCTGCGCCGTGCCGATGCCGCAGACGGCCATGGAGTCGTTGGGGAACACGAGGGCCGTGGGCCGGCCGGGCAGGGAGAGCAGATCCTCGGTGACGTCGACGGCCGCCCGCTCGGTGAAGTCGCTGTGCCGCACGGCGACGGGACGCAGGCCGGCCTCGGCCAGCGCCTCCTCGAAGGCGTGCAACCGCAGCCGGGTGTGCAGCAGTTCGGCCGGTCCCGCGACGTACGCGACGCGTCGGTGGCCGAGCTCCAGCAGATGACCCACCGCCTCCCGTATGCCCGCACCCTGCTGCCCGAGGCCCACCCGGGGCACCGGTGATCCGGGGTCGGGGGCGCCCAGCAGGACGGCGGGCAGCCCGAGGCCGCGCAGCAGGTCCGGACGCGGGTCGTCGGCGCGGGCGTCGGTCAGGACGGCGCCGTCTATGCGGCCCTCGGCGACGAGGCGTTCGTACAGCGCGCTCTCCTGGGCCATGTCGGCGACCAGGTGGAGCAGCAGACCGTAGCCCCGGGGGGCGAGCTCGCCCTCCAGACCGGTGATCAGCTCGCTGAAGTGCGGGTCGGCGCCCAGCACGTCGGTGGGCCGCCGGACGACGAGCGCGATCGTGCGCGTACGGGCCCGGCGCAACGCGGTCGCGGAGGCGCTGGGGGACCAGCCGAGCTCCGTGGCCGCGTCCAGGACCCGGCGGCGGGTGGCCTCCGAGATCCGGCCGGTGCCGTTGACGGCCTGGGAGACCGCCGCGGTCGACACCCCGGCCGCGGCGGCCACGGCCTTGATCGTGGGGCGCGCGGGAGCACGCCCTTCGAGACGCTTGTTCACATCTTCACCGCTCCGCTGACGAGGGCCTGCTGCATCCGCTTCTGGAGCACGGTGTAGACCACCCAGACCGGGACCAGGGTCAGCACCGTGCCCGCGGTAAGGATGCCGTAGTCCGTACCCGTCAGGGACTTGAGTGTGGGCAGGGCGACCTGCACCGTCCGCAGGTCCGGGTCGGGACCGATGATGACCAGCGAGTAGAGGTACTCGTTCCAGAAGGTCAGGAAGTTCAGCAGCAGGATCGTCGCGATGCCCGGCATGCACATCGGTGTGTAGACGTGCCTCAGGACGGCGAAGGTGGACGCCCCGTCCATGCGCGCCGCCTCCTCCATCTCGCGCGGGATGGTCCGCATGAACTGAACGAGGATGACGACGGACAGCGGCATCGCCGTCGCCGGCAGGAACAGCACCATGAACGCCCGGGTGTGGAACAGCCCGGTGGCGGCGGCGAGCAGGAAGGTGGGGAAGAGCGCGGCGAAGGTGGGGACCAGGAAGCCGAGCGAGAACACCCGCTCCACCAGGGCCCCGAGCCGGCCCTCCGTCCGCGCGATGGCGAAGGCGGCGGGTATCGCGAGCACCAGGGTCAGCACCAGCGCCAGCACGGTCACCAGCATGGAGTTGAGGATCGCCGGGCCGAGGTGCGCCGAGGAGAACGACTCGGTGAAGTTGGCGGTGGAAAGGGAGGTGGGCAGGGAGAACGGGCTCCCGAAGATCTGGTCGTTCGTCTTGAACGCCGAGACCAGCAGGTAGTAGAGGGGTACGACCAGCAGCACCATGTACAGCCAGGCGAAGATGTGCGCCGGCAGCCAGGACCTTCCGAACTTCATGGGACCTGCTCCGATCAGTAGTTCTGGCGGAAGACGCGGCGGATGGTGAGCAGCCCGGCCAGACCCACCAGGAAGAGGACCACTCCGACGGTCTGGCTGTAGCCGAGGTCGGCCGCGATGAACGCCTTCTGGTACACGAGGAAGGACAACGTCGTCGACGAGCTCCCCGGGCCGCCCTGGGTCAGCAGCAGGACGTTCTGCGCGGAGCCGAAGAGCGTCCAGAGGAACTGGAGCATTGTTACGACACCGACGAAGTCCCGGATGACGGGGAAGTGGATGCGCCACATGGCGCGCCAGTGACCGGCGCCGTCGAGCTGCGCGGCCTCACCGATCTCGTCCGGGACACTGCCCAGCCGGGCCGCGAACAGCACGGCGGTGAATCCGATGCCGCTCCACACGTCCAGGAGGATGAGGGAGGCGAGCGCGGTGGAGGGCGACGCGAGCCAGGCGTCGGTCATCGAGCCGAGGCCCACCTTGTCCAGCGCGCCGTTGAGCAGGCCGTCCGGCGACAGGACCGCGTAGAACACCATGGCCTTGGCGGGGGTGGAGATCAGCCCGGGGATGAAGAGCAGGTACCGCAGGACGCGGTGTCCCGGCGGCTTCTGCGCGACGTAGTACCCGAGCATGTACGCGCCGACGATCATCAGCGGCACGGCCACGACGAGTTGCACGGCGGTGTTCCGCACCGCGTCCCAGAAGACCGGGTCGTCCAGGACCGCGCTGATGTTGCCGGTGCCGGCGAACGAGACCGGCTGGAGCATGCCCGGCCAGTGCAGGGCCGCGATGACGAAGATGGCGACCAGCGGGCCGACCATGAAGACCAGGTACCAGACCAGCGCGGGCACGGCGAGGATGACCCCGCCCTGCGTACGGCGCTTGGTGACGGAGGCGGACGGCGGGGGAGTGACCGGTCCGCGGACCGAGGCGCCGCCCGGGGCGGACGAGAGCATCGTCATAGGAGGACTCGCAAAGGCTCGGGCGCGCGGATCAGGCCGTGCGGTAGGCGGATTCCAGGGCGGAGCGCACGGAGGCCGCGCTCGTCCCCCGGGTGAAGGCGGTGCTGGTCGCGGTGATCAGCGGCTGGGTCGCGGTCGGCGGGACGTAGAGGTCGGGCAGGAGCGCCTGGCCGACCCGGTCGCCGAGCTGCTGGGCCTCGGCCACCAGCGGGAAGTCCTTGCTGACCGTGTCGGTCACCAGCGCCATGTCACGGCCGCTCTCGGTGATGAAGCGCGACACGATCTCGGGGCGGTACATGAAGCGGATGAACTTCTCGACCGAGGAGAGCTTCTTGACGCCGTTGGGGCTGATCCAGAAGCCGATGAGGGTGAACGAGCGCAGGATGGTCGGCTTCTCGTGGGCGGCGCCCGGTGCGAGCGGCCAGCCGCCGATCTCGGTGTGCCCGGCAGCCTTCGCCGGGACCTTGGCCAGGGCGGAGGACATCGCGGACTGGATGGCCGCCGCCTCCGTGTTGTACTGCGTGGTCATCGAGTCGGAGGTCAGCCCCTGCGCCTTGTCGGCGAAGACGCCCGCGTCCCGGAGCGTCACGAAGTAGTCGATGCCCGCGCGGGCGCCCCGGCTCCCGCTGAAGTCCCCGGTCGTGTAGACCTGCCGGGCCTCCTCCGGGGTGAGGAAGGTCTGGATGATCTGGGCGAGCAGCTTCTGCCCCGTCCAGTCGTTGCCGCCGACGGTCACCGGTGCGATGCCCTTGGCCCGCAGCTTCCGCGCGGCACCGATGAGCTGGTCCCCGGTGGTGGGGATCGCGCCGACACCGGCGCGGTCGAGCAGGTGGGTGTTGAAGGCGACCGGCCAGTTGGCGGCGAAGTAGGGGAAGGCGCGGATCCGGCCCTCGTCGTCGGTCCACTCGGTGAGCGCGGCGGGCAGGACGCGCTCGCGCAGGCCCCAGTCGTCGAGGTAGCCCTTGACGTCGACGGTGGCGCCGACGTCGGTCCAGGCGAGCGTCTTGTCGTACAGGTTGACCATGACCACGTCCGGCTCCTTACGGGCCAGCCGCGAGGTCTCGTAGACCTGGGGGAGGTCGTCGCCGTTGACGAGGTTCTTCACCCGGAGACCCGGGTTCTCCTTCTCGAAGTCCTTCACGGCGGCGGTGTACGTGGGCGAGCCCGGCGCGGTCGTGCCGAGCTGGGTGTGGACGACGAGCGTGCCGGGGTCGGAATCGGCCGAGGCGAGCGTGGAACAGCCGGACATTGCGGGCAGCGCGGTAGCGGCGGCGAGGCCGGAACCAGCGGCAAGGAAACCGCGCCGACTCAGGGGTGAGCGCACAGCGGGATGTCTCCAACCAGGACGTTAACCGGAGTGGTTAATCGATGTACCAGCGGGTTGCGAGAAACTTAGGGGTGGGGGGAGGAATGGTCAACCCCCGGTTGCGCATGCTGGAAGAGCCGACATTTCGGGCGGGCTGTGCCGGTCGTGTCGTGCGGGCTCGGCCGGGCCGTGTTCTGTGTGCTGCGGGCCTGGTCGGCTGCGCTCCGTCCGATGCGGGCCCGATCGGGGCGTGGTGAGCGGTTCAGACGGCCACGAGGCGTACGCGGTCCCCGCAGAGCTTCGCCATGTCGTCGAGGTCCGAGGTCAGTATCACGACGGGGCGTTGCTGTCGCAGTGCCAGGTCGGCGACCACGGCGTCGATGGCGTACTTGTGGCCGTGAAGGCCGGTGTTCAGCAAAAGCGCCGAGGCCGCCTTGGCCTCCTCGTCACCGATGTGCGCGATGCGCATCCCCGACAGGGCCCAGGCGAGTCGTGCCTTGTCGGTCCTCCGGTGCGTGGCTTCGACGGTCGTCAAGGCGCTGATGACGACTTCCATCCCCCGGCGTCGGGCTTCGGCGACAAGAGCCACCACCGGCTCCCGGTCGTCGACGAAAGCCGAAAGTCCCTCGCTGTCCAGCACCAGGGTGCCGTCGTGGGTCAACTTGCGGCGGGCCACTGCCCCTCCTCGGCGAACGCCTCGTCGAAGACCTGGCGGGCGCGCGCCTGTTCCTGCTCGGAGACGTGGCCGTGCCGGCGTTCGTAGTCGGCCAGGTACTCGTCGAGAATCTGACCGCGTAGCTCCCGCTCCACCGCCGCCGCGACGAAGGCGGAGAACTCGCGTTTCCCCACCCGCTTGCGGATGGCCTCGGCAGTGCCCTCGGGGAGTGAGAGGCTCACCCTTGTCGCAGGGCCCTCGCCGATCTGGTACGAGTCATCGCTCACCCCCGTAGATTATCAAATGAGTGTGAAAGGGCTCGGCCGTGTGCGTCCTGAGGGTGACGCGGCCGGTGACTCCTGCCTCGGCACCCACCCCTTGCGCGGGCTGGAACCGGCCGGTTTCCCGGGGGCCTGGTCAGCCTCCGGCGGCCGGCCGCCCTACGGTGTCCTGCGCACCGACGGACGCGAGCACCGACTCGGCCAGATCGGCGACCGCGTGCCCCGCGCCCGTGTCGATGCGGTCCAGGCCCAGTCCGTCGACGGCGTCGATCATGAGCCTCTGGTAGCGCTCCGTCCTGGCCAGGAACGCGTCCATCAGGAGCTGTTCCCGCGTCGTCGCGGTGTCGTAGTGCCCGGTGGCGTGCACCCGTGCGCGCAGAACCGTGACGTCGGCGGTGAGCCATACGGCGGCCGTGTGCCGGACCTTCAGCCCGGCGACGGGCACCGGCCGAAGCGCCGAGCCCTCCAGGACCAGGCCCGTCCCGGCGCCGCCACCGGTGGCGGTGGTCGTGATCAGCTCCTCGATGCGGGGCCACAGCCGCTCGTAGTGGTCGAGGACGGACCGGATCAGCTCGTCGACCGTGAGGGTCCCGTAGTGCTCGGCGACGTGCGCCGGCACCTCCCGCTCCGGCGTCCGCCAGGGCCTGCCCGGGTGCCGGGCCAGGCTGTCGGTCGACAGGCAGTCGAAGCCGAGCCTGTCCGCCACTGCCTGGGCGACGGCCGACTTCCCGACGTTCGACGTGCCCCCGATCAGGACCACTCGCACACCATGCATGCCCGCGACCCTAGCCGGGGCGGGGCGCGCGGCTCAGGCGGAGAGGCCCCCGGCCTTGACGGCGGCGACGAAGGACGACCAGCCTGCGGCCGGTATCAACAGGGCCGGCCCCTGCGGCGACTTGGAGTCGCGGACGGGTACACCGGAGGGGTAGCCGTCCAGGACCTCCAGGCAGCTGCCGCCTTCGCTGTTGCTGTAGGAGGACTTACGCCAGCCGGCCTGCTCGGAGATGTTCGGGATGATTCGGTCGGTCATCGGCTTCCGTAATCCTTCGCTGTCGTCCTCAGCAGGGCCAGCGACTCCTTCAGGGGCAGAGCGTCGCTCAGGGCGAGAGCGTAGCGGCTCTGCAACTCCTGAACCACGGACGGGGAATCGTGCACCCTTCCCATGCGCAAGCCCTCGCTGTACGCAACAGGAGGCTGATCCTCGAAGGTCATCAGGGTGAGCATGCCGTCCATCAGAGGGTGGAACCCCAGGGTGAACGGCATCACGTGTACACGCACGCGCCCCGCCTGCACCAACTCGACCAGATGCAGAATCTGCTTCGCCATGACATCAGGCCCGCCCACCGACCTGCGCAGTACGGCTTCGTCGAGCAGTACCCAAACTGCCGGATTCGACGGATTGTCGAGCACTCCTGCCCGCTCGAGCCGTGTGACAACGAGCCTGTCACATTCCTCTTCACTCACCGGAGGGAAGGAGGTGCCGAGGATCGCACGCGCGTACCTTTCCGTCTGGAGGATGCCTGGAATGTATGACAGCGCGAACTCGCGGATCGTCAGTGCCTGTTGTTCGAGCACAAGGGCCGCTTCGAAGTAGTCGGCGACCGCAGCGTCGTCGTCCGGCAGGAAGCTGCTCAGTACGTTTCCGGTGTTCAGCGCCGTGTCCAGCCGGCGTGCGTCCTCTTTCGACGGCACGCGACGCCCCGCCTCGATGTGCGCAATGTGCGAACGGGTCATCACCGCCGCGTCCGCCAGTTCCTGCTGGGTGAGCCCGGCCGCCCGACGCGTTTCCTTGAGCCATTCCCCATAGGTGTTACTCAACGTCGACTCCCATGTGACGAATGATTTGTCACCAACGACCCCCTGGCGAGCCTAGTCCCGGTCGTCCCACTCTGTGAACGGATCGCTACTCAGCGACAGATGGCCAGGTCCCGGCCCCAGGGCACGACCACGCGGCCATCACCCACCCATGCGACGGAGTCGACGACGTGCTGCACTGCGCCATCCGCATCCTCGAGACGCTGCTGCGTCTCCTTCAACCGGTCCCGCCGGTCCCGGCGGACTTCCGGATGCCTTCTCCTGCCGGGCCTGTGTCGTCCGAGTCGTTGCCGGAGCGGCCGCTATGGCTCGCCATGTACGGCATCGACATCAGGCACTGCCCGAGGTGCGGCATGGGGCGGATCGTATGACCGGTCGGATCCCCGACGCGGCACGACTGCTGCCGTGGGCCGGCCCGGAGGGCAAGCCCTGCTATGTCATCGGCGACGGGACGGGGCACCTCTCCCGGATCGCGAACGACATCGAGAGCGTCCAGCTCGCCATGGCTGCCGAATTGCTCGACCATGCGGCCGACATGCTCGACGACCGGCAGGTGACCGCAGCGCAACTCCGTTACGTGGTGGCGCGCCTGGCCGAGTCGCTGCACGACGTGCACCGGATCGCCCGGAGCCGGGGTGAACGACTCGCGGCTCCGAGTGCCGGCCCCCAGGGCTGAGCGGGCGACCGCTCTCAGGCGTCGAGTACCGCTGCGACCGCTTCGATCTCCACGAGCTGGTCGTGGTACCCGAGGACCGTGACGCCCAGCAGTGTGCTCGGGGCGTCGTGGTCGCCGAAGCCTGACCGGACCACGCCCCAGGCGGTCACCAGGTCCTCCTGCCGCGAGGACGCGACGAGTACCCGCGTACTGATGACGTCCTCCAGCGAGGCGCCCGCGTCGGCGAGGGCGGTGCGCATGTTCTCGAACGCCTTCTCCGCCTGGCCCGCGTAGTCGCCCACCGCTGCCGTCGAACCGTCCTCGTTCAGCGGGCATGCGCCGGCGAGGAAGATCAGCCGGGCGTCGGCGGGGGCGGTGGCGGCGTAGGCGTACTCGGCCACGTCGGACAATGAGGCGGATCTGATGAGTGTGACGGCGCGGGGCATGGGTGTTCCGACCTTCGAAGAGGGGAGCGAGGGGCGCTCCATCCTCACAGGGCGCAGCCGTCACCGCCTCGTTTTTTCACGCCCGTTGGCCAGGGGCGGGCCTCTTCAGAGGGTGGCCGCGGCGACGTTAGTCTGAGGATCATGCCGGACGACTCCCCTCTCATACAGAGCCTGCGTGCCGCGGTTTCCGCCGTACCCGCCGATGTGCCCCTGCGACTGCACCTGGCCCAGCTCCTGCTGGAGGAGGGACGGTCCGATGACGCCGTTGCCGAGGCGGCCGTGGCCCTGCAGCACGTACCGGGCGACGCCCGGGCTCGGGCCCTGATGGCGCAGGCGATGGGCGCGGCGCCGCCGTCGCCGGCGGATCCCCCGCAGTCCGAGCAACGCCCGAGCCCGCGTGCCGGGTTCGACTGGAAGACCGCCGCGGAACAGGTCGGGGACGCCGTGCCGCCGCGGTTCGCCGAGACGCCCGCCCGCGCGGACGGGCAGGACGATTCCGCGGAGGCTGGCGCGTGGGACGTGGAGGAACCCGGCACCGTGCGACTGGCCGACGTCGGTGGCATGCAGGACGTCAAGGACCGTCTGGAGGCAGCCTTCCTCGCGCCTCTGCGCAACCCCGAGCTGCGCAAGCTGTACGGCAAGAGCCTTCGTGGCGGGCTGCTGCTGTACGGGCCGCCCGGCTGCGGCAAGACGTTCGTGGCGCGGGCAGTGGCCGGTGAGTTGGGCGCCGCCTTCCTCTCCGTGTCGGTGAACGACGTCCTCGACATGTGGATGGGCAACTCCGAACGCAACATGCACGAGATCTTCGAGACCGCCCGCCGCCAGGCGCCCTGCGTGGTCTTCCTGGACGAGCTGGACGCGCTCGGTGCCAAGCGCAGTCGTACCGCGCACAGCGGCATGCGCAACACGGTCAACCAACTGCTCAGCGAGTTGGACGGCATCGATTCGGCAGCGAACGAGGGCGTGTTCGTGCTGGCCGCCACCAACGTGCCCTGGGACGTGGACAACGCCCTGCGCCGCCCCGGACGCCTGGACCGGACGATCCTCGTCCTGCCGCCCGACAGAACCGCCCGGGAGGCGATCCTCCGCCACCACCTGCGGGAGAGGCCGATCGAGAACATCGACCTGAGCAAGCTGGCCAAGATCACCGACGGTCTGTCCGGCGCGGACCTGGCCCATCTCTGCGAGGCGGCGGCCGAGCGGGCACTGCTGGACTCGGTGCGCACCGGCACCGTACGCATGATCGGCATGAAGGACCTGCTGGCCGCGGCCGACGACGTGGTTCCGTCCGCGGAACCGTGGTTCGCCTCCGCACGCAACGTGGCGATGTTCGCCAACGAGGGCGGGATGTACGACGACCTGGTGGCCTACCTGAAGAAGAGGCGCAAGCTGTGACCGCGACCCTGCACCCCGCCGTGGAGCGGGCCGACCTGCTCATCGACCTGAAGCGGTACGAAGAGGCCAGGGAGCTGCTGACCCAGAGGCTCGCGGAGGACCCCGAGGACATCCGGGCCTGGGTCAAGCTGGCCCGCAGCCATCTCTGGGACGAGAAGGGCGGCGCGAAGGCACTGGAAGCCACCGAGCGGGCACTGGCCCTGAACGCCGAGGACACCGGGGCGCTCACGATTCACGCCCATGCCCTGCGGGCGTCGGGCCGCTTCCTGGAGACCGAGGGCGTGCTGCGCGACGTGATCCGGCTGGCCCCCGACCACTGGCACGGCTACGCGCTGCTTGCCAACTGGCTGTGGCGCATCAAGCTGATCCACTCCGGACAGGCCAACGGCGGCCAGGCACGGCGCGAGGACATGGAGGTCGGCCTGCGCGAGTCCGACGCACTCGTCCGGGAGGCCATCCGGCTGGGCCCCGAGGAGGCGTACGCCTACGAGGTGGCGTTGCTGATCGCCGACATGCTGGGCGACCGGGCAGCCGCTGACCAGTGGGAGCTGGTTCTCCTCCGGATCGACCCGCAGCATGAGGACGCCCTGACCCGGCAGGCGAAGAAGGCGGCGGCCGCCCCCGGCGTCATGGCGAAGGAGGCCGCCACCCTCTACGCCGACGCGCTGGCCTCCGCCCCCGGCTCGGAGCTGATGCAGCGCGGCCTGGACGACGCCTCCTACCGCCTGCTGCGCGGCGTCCGCTGGCTGGCTCTGCTCTGCCTGGTTTTCGCAGCCGTGGGTATCGACCTGTTCGAGACGGAGGGGGAGACCCAGCGGGAGCTGCCGCTCGTGCTCGGCCAGCGGCTGTGGGACCTCGTCCCCATGGCCGTCGTCTGGGTCCTGGGCGCACTGCTGCGCTACCGCCGCCTGCGCGCCGGTGTCCAGGTCAACCTGCGCTCGATCATCCGGCGACGCACGTGGCCCCGCATCGTCCTGGGCCAAGCGGCGTGGGTCATGCTCTGTGCGCTGTTGATCACCCAGATACCTTGGACGGAGCGCACGGTTCCGCTCGTACTGTTCTGGGCCGGCCTGGTGCCGACGGTGGCGACGATGTGGTTCGACCGGAGGAAGACCGGCTGAGCCGGACGGTAGCCCGAGGGGCCCCGGTGACCGCACGACTTCGCTCACACAGCCCGGGTTCAACTGTCCCGTCGTCCCGCCCGCCTGGTGAAGCGCCGTATCCCCCTTCGGGTGGGCGCGAGAGGCGTGTCCTCGGGGGCGACGACATGGTTCGGTGCCGCGGTCAGTGCTGCTGCCGCCGCAGGGGTGGGGGCCGGGGTCTCCGCGTACGGGCTGCCCCGTTCGATCCGGCTCCGGACGGCCTGGGCCATGGCGTGGTGGGACGGTTCCCGCAGCAGACCCTCCGCAGACAACTTCTCCCACATGTGGAGCAGTTCCTGCCCCCTGGTCGCCACCTGAGCCTGGTCCTGGAGCCGCTGCCACGCCGCGGTGGCACGGGCCACCTCGGGCACGGCCCGGTGCAGATCGCTGCCGCAGCGGATGCGCGCGACGGTCAACGCGAGTCCTGTGGAGGTCGAGTAGTCGCCGCGACGATAGGCGATGTACGCCTCGATCGCCCTGGCCTCCAGTGACAGTTCGTCCTCCGCGCCCCGGCGCAGCGTCAGATGCTCCCGCAGAGCGCCGGCGAGGACGAACGCGGCGTGCAGTTCCTCACGCTGAGCGTGCTGGATGATCCGCTCGACGCGGGCGAGCGGAGGAAACGCCTTCTCCTCGGCGGTGGTTCGCTCACGCCCGGGCGGCAGGTCCTCCTCCTCGCCGATGGTCCGACTGGAGCCGTCGGGATGCACCCGGAGCCGCGCCACCTGCCGCACGCTGCGGTCGATGACGGTCGCCGCCACCGGAGTCCCCAGGGTGCGGGCGAACATGGCCACTGCGTCGAGAATCGCCTCGTTGGGCGGGCGTGTGCCGCCCATCGTCAGGAGGTGGCCGTTGACCACCGTCGACCCGTCCTCCGCCACGTAGGCGTCGAGCCGGATGAGTGGCTGTGCGCTGAGGGCGGGGAGGTTCCCCGTGTCACGGGGCGTCAACGAGTGGGACATCCGCTCAGACACCGGACCGGAGCACACCGAGGGCGGCTGTGGAACAAGGCGATGCAGTCGCTTGTCCGGGCCACGGAACGTGGACCATATGGTTCGCCTCCGAGGTACGTGCCCGCGTGCGTGACGTCATTCTAATAGATGATCAGGTCAACGGTCCGGGCGGATGCCAGGCCGGTCCGGGTGGGACCGCTCGGCACGCGTCCGGCCGGTCAGCTCTGCCGCAGCGCGAACCACAGCTCCGTCCGTACGTCCATGTCGTCCAGGTCCGTGTCCAGCAGTGCCGCGCACCGGGCGATGCGCTGGCGGACCGTGTTGCGGTGGACCTTGAGCGCGACCGACGTGCGGTCCCAGCTGCCGTGGAGGCTCAGCCAGCAGCGCAGGGTCTCGGCCAGGGGGTCGGTGAGCGGGGCCAGCAGGGCGCGGGCGTGGGCCTCGGCGCGGTCGGCCGGGACCAGTGCGGCCAGGCCTCCGGCGCCGGGACGGTGCGTGGCGAGGGGAGTGCGGGTCGCCTCGGCGTGGCCCAGGGCGCGGGACGCCTGGATGTCGGCGTCGGGCAGGGCGGTGACCGGGGCGGGGCCGGAGACGCCGAGGGTCCAGCCGGGCTGGGCGGCCACCGCCCCGTGACGGCCGGGGAGCAGGACGCGTACGGTGTCGCGGTCCACCTCCGACAACGCCGAACCCAGCGCCGTGCCGAGGGCCCCGGCGTTCAGCGCGTCGGCCGCCGATCCGTCGGTCCGCCGGGCATGGACCACCCTCCAGTCGTCGCCGTCCCCGTCGCCCAGTAGTGGGGCCACGTCCTGCGGGGCCGCGCCCAGCAGGAGACGTACGAGTGCGGCCGAACGGCCCGCCGCGTCGGCGCCCTGGTGCGGGGCGGTGAGCAGGGACAGCAGCACCACGGCGATCCCCGCGACGGTGTGGTCACCGGAGTCGCGGCGGGGCGTCGCCAGGGCGAGGACCAGTCCCTGGCCTCCGCCGAGGGCGTAGGCGAACAGATGGGTGTCGCCCCGGGTGTCGGTCGCGGACGACGGGCTCGGTTTCCGGGAGGGGGAGGAGGGCGTCCCGGGCAGGGCTGCCGGTGCCACGACCCGGGCCAGCCGGGCCAGTGCCGCCCGCACGTCCGGGGCCGGGTGCCCGCCCGCCGCGTGCAGCACCCCGCCGTCCGCCGTGAGGAGCGCGACCCGGCCCTCCAACTGCACGGCGAGCTGCCGCAGCACCGCCGGTACCGGATCGGGGCGGGCCGCCGCCGTCGCCAGGGCCTGCTGCGCCCGGGTCACCCGGCGCAGCTCGCGGTGCCGCGCCTCCGCCATGAGCCGCCAGACCGCCCGGGCGATCGCGGTGAAGCGGGTCTCGGGCGGCACCTCGACCAGGGGCAGGCCGTGGTGCTCGCACGCCTCCACCAGGGCGGCCGGCACCGTGTCGTGCACCGGGGCCACCCCGAAGCCGAGCGCCGAGGCCCCCGCCTGGACGAGCCGGGCGACGTAGGTGTCCGCGTCCGCCAGCTGTACCCCTGCCGTCAGCAGTAGTTCACCGCCGAGCAGGTACGGATACGGGTCGGCCATCTCCGAGGTGTGCACCCACAGCAGGTCCGCGTGTGCCGGGCCGGCGATGAGGCGCAGGCCGAGTTCCTCCCGGGCCAGCAGTTCGGCCAGCGGGATGGGAGGGGTGGGGGGCCCGGCGGGGGAGTCCGGCATGGATGTTCCATCCACTCATGGGGTCGAGGATGGAGGAAACGTACACTTCAGCGTCGGCTTCCGGCCACCTACCGTCTCCATCACCACATCCGGCCCCTGAGCGGAAAACGAGACGGAGGAAGCCCATGGCTGTCGACTACGCGGTGATCGTCGTCTATCTGGCCGGCATGCTCGCCATGGGCTGGTGGGGCATGCGCCGCGCCAGGTCCAAGAGTGAGTTCCTGGTCGCCGGACGGCGGCTCGGCCCCTGGATGTACTCCGGCACCATGGCCGCGATCGTCCTCGGCGGAGCCTCGACGATCGGCGGCGTGGGCCTCGGCTACCAGTACGGGCTCTCCGGCGCCTGGATGGTCTTCACCATCGGCCTCGGACTGCTCGCCCTGTCCGTCTTCTTCTCGGCCCGCATCGCGCGGCTGAAGGTCTACACCGTCTCCGAGATGCTCGACCTGCGCTACGGCGGCCGGGCCGGTGTCATCTCCGGGGTCGTCATGTGGGCGTACACGCTGATGCTCGCGGTTACCTCGACCATCGCCTACGCCACGATCTTCGACGTCCTGTTCGACGTGAACCGGACCGTCGCGATCATCCTGGGCGGCGCCATCGTCGTCGCGTACTCGACGCTCGGCGGCATGTGGTCGATCACGATCACCGACATGGTGCAGTTCGTCGTCAAGACGATCGGCGTGCTGCTCCTGCTCCTGCCGATCGCCGTCGTCAAGGCCGGCGGCTTCAGCGAGATGAAGGCGAAGCTGCCCACCGAGTACTTCGACCCGCTGGGCATCGGCGGCGAGACGATCTTCACGTACGTCCTGATCTACACCTTCGGCATGCTCATCGGCCAGGACATCTGGCAGCGCGTGTTCACCGCCCGCAGCGACAGCACGGCCCGCTGGGGCGGGACCGTCGCCGGCACCTACTGTCTGGTGTACGCCCTCGCAGGCGCCGTCATAGGTACCGCGGCCAAGGTGATGTACCCGAAGCTGCCCAGCGCCGACGCCGCGTTCGCGACGATCGTGAAGGACGAACTGCCGGTCGGTGTGCGGGGCCTGGTGCTGGCCGCCGCGCTCGCCGCGGTGATGTCGACCTCCTCCGGCGCGCTCATCGCCTGCGCGACCGTCGCCAACAACGACATCTGGTCGCGGCTGAGGGGCGCGGTCGCCAAGGAGGGCGGCGGGGAACGGGACGAGGTGAAGGGCAACCGTGCCTTCATCCTCCTCATGGGCGTCGCCGTCATCGTGATCGCCATCGCGCTCAACAACGTCGTCGAGGCACTGACCGTCGCCTACAACCTGCTGGTCGGCGGGCTGCTTGTGCCGATCCTCGGCGGTCTGCTCTGGCGCCGGGGCACGGCGGCGGGCGCCCTCGCCGCGGTCGCGGTCGGCGGTGCTTCAGTGATCGGGCTGATGGCGGGATACGGGATCCTCGCCAACGAGCCGGTCTACTACGGACTGCTCGCCTCGCTCGCGGTGTACGTCGTCGTCTCGCTGGCGACGAAGCCGACCGACCCCGCCGTGCTGACCGCCTGGCGCGAGCGGCTGGCAGGACGCGGGACCGAGGATCCGGCGACCCCGGATCCGGTCACCGTCTGACCCAACCCGATCGAAACAGGCGTCCGAACGGGCCCTGGCAGACTGAATACCGTATGAACGCCCACAAGGCGTGCATGACCGAACGAAAGGCACCCTCACCCATGAGCAGCAACGAGACGCCGCGCGGCCCCGTCGACTCCTCCCGCGTCCCGCGGTACGCCGGACCCGCGACGTTCGCCCGGCTGCCACGGCTCGACGAGGTCGGCTCCACCGACGTCGCCGTCGTCGGCGTACCTTTCGACACCGGCGTCTCCTACCGCCCGGGTGCCCGCTTCGGCGGCAACGCGATCCGCGAGGCCTCCCGCCTCCTGCGCCCCTACAACCCGGCGCAGGACGCCTCGCCCTTCGCCCTCGCCCAGGTCGCCGACGCGGGTGACATCGCCGTGAACCCCTTCGACATCAACGAGGCCGTCGAGACCGTCGAGGCCGCCGCCGACGACCTGCTCTCCACCGGCGCCCGGCTGATGACACTCGGCGGCGACCACACCATCGCGCTGCCCCTGCTGCGTTCGGTCGCCAAGAAGCACGGCCCCGTCGCCCTGCTGCACTTCGACGCCCACCTGGACACCTGGGACACCTACTTCGGCGCGGAGTACACCCACGGCACCCCGTTCCGCCGCGCCGTCGAGGAGGGCATCCTCGACACCGAGGCGCTGTCCCACGTCGGCACCCGTGGCCCGCTGTACGGCAAGCAGGACCTCACCGACGACGCCAAGCTGGGCTTCGGCATCGTCACGTCCGCCGACGTCATGCGCCGTGGCGTGGACGAGATCACCGACCAGCTGCGGCAGCGCATCGGCGACCGGCCGCTGTACATCTCCATCGACATCGACGTGCTCGACCCGGCGCACGCCCCCGGCACCGGCACCCCCGAGGCCGGCGGGCTCACCTCGCGCGAACTCCTGGAGATCGTGCGCGGGCTCTCCTCCTGCCGCCTCGTCTCGGCCGACCTGGTCGAGGTCGCCCCGGCGTACGATCACGCGGAGATCACTTCCGTCGCCGCCTCGCACACGGCGTACGAGCTGACGACGATCATGTCCCGCCAGATCGCGGAGGGCCGCACCCAGTGAGCCACGACCACGACGACCGGCCGCAGCTCACCGCCGCGCAGGCCGAGGCGGCCCTGCGGCCCCCGGCCGGACGCAACGGCGGCGACCTGGTCGTCGAGACCCTCCAGGGCCTCGGCGCCACCACCGTCTTCGGGCTGCCCGGCCAGCACGCGCTCGGCATGTTCGACGCGCTGCGCCGCTCCTCGCTGTCGTACGTCGGGCTGCGCGTCGAGAACAACGCGGGCTTCGCCGCCGACGCCTACGGCCGGATCACCGGTGAGGTGGCGCCCCTGCTGCTGTCCACCGGTCCCGGCGCCCTGACCTCCCTGGCGGCGCTCCAGGAAGCGGCCGCCGCGTCGGCGCCCGTGCTGGCGATCTCCAGCCAGGTCCCCACCGCCGGGCTGGGCGGCGGACGCCACGGCTATCTGCACGAGCTCCGCGACCAGAAGGCCTCCGTCCGCGACATCGTGAAGTCCGTGCACACCGTCCGCACGGCGTCACAGATCCCCTCCGCGATCGCCGCCGCCTGGGAGTCCGCGCTGACCGCCCCGCACGGCCCGGTCTGGGTGGAGGTCCCGCAGGACGTGCTGCTCGCCGAGACGGTCCTCCCCGTCGTCAGCGCTCTCGACGCCACCCCGCGCGAGCTGTACCCGCGCCCGGAGCTCACCCTCGTGGCGGCCCACCTGCTGTCGGACGCCGAGCGTCCGGTGATCATCGCGGGCGGCGGAGTCGTACGCTCCGACGCGGCAGGCAAGCTGCGCGCGCTCGCGGAGAAGCTCGACGCCCCGGTCGTCACGACCTTCGGCGGCAAGGGCGCCTTCCCCTGGGAACACCCGCTCTCGCTCCGGTCCTGGCTGGAGGACCGCTACACCACGGACTTCCTGGAGTCCGCCGACGTGCTGCTGGTCGTCGGGTCGGGGCTCGGCGAGCTCTCGTCGAACTACCACACGTTCGCCCCGCGCGGCCGGGTCATCCAGATCGAGGCCGACGCCGGGAAGCTGGAGTCCAACCACCCCGCGCTCGGCATCCACTCCGACGCGCGTGAGGCCCTCGCCGACCTCCTCGAAACGGTGGAACCCCGTGAGGACGCCACGGCGGCCGGACGGGTCCGCGAACTCCTGGAGCGGGTCCACGACCGCATCGCGGCGCAGGACCTCACCCTGGAGCAGCAGGTGCTGGCCTCCGTGCGTGCGGCGCTGCCCGACACGGCACCCAGCTTCTGGGACATGACGATCCTGGCCTACTGGGCCTGGTCCGCCTTCGACGCCCGCCACCCGAACACCATGCACTCGGCGCAGGGCGCGGGCGGCCTCGGCTACGGCTTCCCGGCCGCGATCGGAGCGGCCGCCGCCGACCGCACCAGGCCGGTGCTCGCGGTCTCCGGTGACGGCGGCGCGATGTACTCGATCGCCGAGCTCGCCACCGCGCGGCAGTACGACCTGCCCGTCACCTGGCTGATCGTCGACGACGGGGGCTACGGCATCCTGCGCGAGTACATGACGGGCGCCTTCGGCGAGGCCACGGCCACCGAGCTCTCCCGCCCGGACTTCGTCGCCCTCGCCGAGTCCTTCGGCGTCCCGGCGGTCCGTACGTCGCCGGAGTCCCTGGCCGCCGACCTCGGCAAGGCCCTCGCGGCCCCCGGCCCGTCGGTGGTGGTGCTCCCCGCCCTGCTGAGGATGTTCGAGCCGACGCACCTGTAGCCCGTCCGCGGCGGCCGGATGGGGGCGGACAGCCCGTCGTCCGGCCGCACCCGCCGTCAGACGGCCTTGGCGATCTCCGCCCTCTGGGCCGTGATCCCGGCCTGGAAGCGTTCCTGCAGAGAGGCGTCGCGCAGACAGCCGGGCAGCTCCCGTCCGGTGGGCAGCAGATCCGGGAGGGACCTGAACACCGTGGCCGCAGGGCTTCCCTGACCTCGTCTCCCGGCGTCCACCAGATACTTCCCGGCCTTGTGCAGGTGATCGATCAGGTGTTTGGACGGCTCCTTGGCCAGCTTCCGAAGGGTTTCCTGCCTGCCCAGGGAGTGGTGCTCCCCGGTGCCGAGCCTCTGCAACTCGGCCAGTGCCGCGTACAGCCTGCCGCAGAGGTAGGCATCCGCCTCGATGTCTCTCGCCATCGACGTCCCCGTCCTGTGGTTCCGGTGTGCGGGCTCATCCATACCCCCGTGGTCCTAGGACCACCCCGCCCCCGCCTCCGCCCATCGGCCGGGAATTGTTGCGGAAGGATGAAATCCGCTGCTGACCGCGTTGGTGAGATGCGGTAGGTCAGGCGGGGCAACGGGGCGAAATCAGGAGGCACGGGTGGCGGGCGCGGAGAAACAGGGCGCGGAGAAGAGGGACGCCCGGGAGCAGGGCGCCCAGGAGCCGGGCTGGGGCCGGAGGCTGACCGGGTACGCCTGGCGCTACCGGCGCAACGTCGTCCTGGCCCTCGGATCCTCGCTCGCCGGCATGGGTGTGATGGCCCTCGTCCCGCTGATCACCAAGGTGATCATCGACGACGTCGTCGGCAGCCACACCCGTTCCCTCGGCGTCTGGACCGGCCTCCTCATCGGTGCGGCCGTCCTCGTCTACGTCGCGACCTTCATCCGCCGCTACTACGGCGGCCGGCTCGCCCTCGACGTCCAGCACGACCTGCGGACCGAGATGTACGGCACCCTGACCAGGCTCGACGGGAAGAGGCAGGACGAGCTCTCCACCGGGCAGGTCGTCGGACGCGCCACCAGTGACCTCCAGCTGATCCAGGGGCTGCTCTTCATGCTCCCGATGACCATCGGGAACATCCTGCTCTTCCTCATCTCCCTGGTGATCATGGCGTGGCTCTCGCTGCCCCTGACCCTGATCGCCCTCGCCGTCGCCCCCGCCCTGTGGTTCATCGCCCGTCGCTCCAAGACCCGCCTCTTCCCCGCCACCTGGTACGCCCAGAGCCAGGCCGCCGCCGTCGCCGGAGTGGTCGACGGGGCCGTCTCCGGCGTCCGGGTCGTCAAGGGGTTCGGCCAGGAGGAGCAGGAGACCGGCAAGCTCCGCGAGGTCAGCCGCAAGCTCTTCGCGGGCCGGCTGCGCACGATCCGGCTGAACTCCCGCTACACCCCGGCGCTCCAGGCCGTCCCCGCGCTCGGCCAGGTCGCGATGCTGGCCCTCGGCGGCTGGCTCGCCACCCGGGGCGAGATCACGCTCGGCACGTTCGTCGCCTTCTCCACCTATCTCGCCCAGCTCGTCGGCCCGGTCCGGATGCTCGCCATGGTCCTCACCGTCGGCCAGCAGGCCAGGGCCGGTGTGGAGCGCGTCCTGGAGCTGATCGACACCGAGCCGTCCATGGCGGACGGCACCAGGACGCTCCCGGCCGACGCCCCCGCCAGCGTCGAGTTCGACGACGTCCGCTTCGGTTATGAAGACGACCGCCCGGTCCTGGACGGGTTCTCCCTCACCATCGAGCCGGGCGAGACCGTCGCCGTCGTCGGCGCCTCGGGCAGCGGCAAGTCCACCGTCTCGCTCCTGCTGCCCCGCTTCTACGACGTGTCGCACGGCGCCGTCCTCGTCGGCGGCCACGACGTCCGTGAGCTCACCCAGGACTCGCTGCGGGCCGCCATCGGGCTCGTGCCGGAGGACAGCTTCCTCTTCTCCGAGTCGGTCGGCGCCAACATCGCGTACGGATACCCGGGAGCCACCCAGGAGCAGATCGAGCGGGCCGCACGGGCCGCCCAGGCGCACGGCTTCATCTCCGAGCTGCCCGAGGGCTACGACACCAAGGTCGGCGAGCACGGGCTCACCCTCTCCGGCGGCCAGCGCCAGCGTGTCGCCCTCGCCCGCGCCATCCTCACCGACCCCCGCCTGCTCCTCCTCGACGACGCCACCTCCGCCGTCGACGCCCGGGTCGAGCACGAGATCCACGAGGTACTGGCCCAGGTCATGGAGGGCCGCACGACCCTGCTGATAGCCCACCGCAGGTCCACGCTCGGCCTCGCCGACCGCATCGCCGTCCTCGACCGTGGCCGGCTCGCCGACATCGGTACGCACGCGGAGCTGGAGCGCCGGTCGGCTCTCTACCGCAGACTCCTCACCGACCCGGACGAGCTGGGCGGCACCTCTCCCGGCCACCGGCCGAAGGCGGTCGTGGCGGAGCCGGAGGACGACCGCGCGCTCCTGGAGGAGCTCGACGCGGAGTTCGACGCCGAGCGCGGGGTCACCCCCGGGCTGTGGATCCGCAAGGAGGAGCCGCGCGACACGGCGGCCGCCGGGATGCCCGCCACCCCCGAGCTCCTCGCCCAGGTCGACGCGCTGCCCCCGGCCACCGACGTCCCCGCCGTCGACGAGGCGAGCGCGGTGCGCCCGGAGAAGTCGTACGGCCTGCGCAGGCTGCTGCACGGCTTCGGGGCCGCGCTGCTGGTGAGCCTGGGGCTGGTCGCCGTCGACGCGGGCATGGGTCTGCTCCTGCCCGTGCTGATCCGGCACGGCATCGACGACGGCGTCACGAAGATGGCGCTCGGCGCGGTCTGGGCCGCTGCCGGGCTGGGACTGCTCGCCGTCCTCGTGCAGTGGCTGGCGCAGATCGGTGAGACCCGGATGACGGGCCGCACCGGCGAACGCGTGCTGTACTCCCTGCGCCTCAAGATCTTCGCGCAGCTCCAGCGGCTCGGCCTCGACTACTACGAGCGGGAACTGACCGGCCGGATCATGACCCGGATGACGACGGACGTGGACGCCCTGTCCACCTTCCTGCAGACCGGCCTGGTCACCGCCTTCGTCTCCGTCGTCACCTTCTTCGGCATCACCGTCGTGCTGCTCGTCCTCGACGTCCAGCTGGCCCTGGTCGTGTTCGCGACGCTGCCGGTGCTGATCGTCGGCACCTTCTTCTTCCGCCGCAAGAGCGTCAAGGCGTACGAGCTCGCCCGTGAACGCATCAGCGTGGTCAACGCCGACCTCCAGGAGTCCGTCGCCGGCCTCCGGATCGTCCAGGCGTTCCGTCGCGAGCACGACGGCGCCGAGCGGTTCGCGGCGCGCAGCGACCACTACCGCCAGGCCAGGGTGCGCGGGCAGTGGCTGATCTCCGTCTACTTCCCGTTCGTGCAGCTGCTGGCGTCGATAGCGGCCGCCGCCGTGCTGATCGTCGGCGCGGGCCGCGTCGACAACGGCACACTGACCACCGGCGCGCTCGTCGCCTACCTGCTGTACATCGACCTGTTCTTCGCCCCCGTGCAGCAGCTGTCCCAGGTCTTCGACGGCTACCAGCAGGCCAGCGTCTCCCTCGGCCGCATCCAGGAGCTCCTGCGGGAGCCGACCTCCACGGCCGACCACGACGAGCCGCAGGACGTGACGTCGCTGCGCGGCGAGATCGCGTTCGAGGACGTGTCCTTCGCGTACACGGGCGAGGAGGAGGCCCTCACGGGCATCGACCTGCGGATCCCGGCCGGCCAGACGGTCGCCTTCGTCGGCGAGACCGGCGCGGGCAAGTCCACCCTGGTCAAGCTCGTCGCCCGTTTCTACGACCCGACGAGCGGGCGGGTGACGGCGGACGGCACGGACCTGCGCAGGCTCGACAGGACGGCGTACCGGCACAGGCTCGGAGTCGTGCCGCAGGAGTCCTACCTCTTCGAGGGGACGGTCCGCGACGCCATCGCCTACGGGATGCCGGAGGCCACCGACGCGCAGGTGGAGGCGGCGGCCCGGGCGGTCGGCGCGCACGACATGATCGCCACCCTGGAGGGCGGCTACCTCCACGAGGTGGCCGAACGGGGCCGCAACCTCTCGGCCGGTCAGCGCCAGCTGATCGCGCTGGCGCGTGCCGAGCTGGTCGACCCCGACATCCTGTTGCTCGACGAGGCGACCGCCTCCCTCGACCTCGCCAGTGAGGCCCAGGTCAACCAGGCCACCGACCGGCTGGCAGGACGGCGCACCACCCTTGTCGTCGCTCACCGGCTGACGACGGCCGCCCGGGCCGACCGGGTCGTGGTGATGGACCGGGGCAGGGTCGCCGAGGACGGTACGCATGACGAGCTGCTGGCCCTGGACGGCGCGTACGCGCGCCTGTGGCGCACCTTCATAGGGGAGGGCATGGGCGAGGACGCCCCGGCAGGCGTGTGACGTCCGCCGGGCCACCGGCGGACGGTGTCCGCCGGCCGGTCCCGCCGCAACGGAACCCGACGGCCCCCTTCCCGCGTCGTACACCCGTGCGTACGTGTGTCCGGTGAAGGGCAACGTGTTCGACGAAGCGGGCGGGGTGGATGAGGTGGACGGCGTGGTGAGACCGCTGAGGTCATCGGGACGGCGGGGGCGGCTCGGGCGACCGGAGGGCCGGCGCGCGACGGCCGCGCTGTTCGTCCTCCCGCTCCTCGGGGCGCTCGGCCTGGTGCTGGGCCCCACCGGATCGGCCCCGGCGCACGCCGCGTCGGCCTGTTCCGGGCGGCTCGTCAAGACGGTGACGTTCTCGACCGGTTCGCTGCGCGTCTACAAGAGCCGTGCCTACGCGTGCGCCGTCAGCGTCGCCAAGAAGCCGGGCGCGCGCCGCGCGATGCGGGTGTCGCTGCAACCGCGCGGCGGCGGGGCGGTCGTCGACAGCGGGAAGTTCACCCAGCTGGCCGGCCCGGTCACGGTGCACGCGCTGAACCGCTGCGTCCGCGCCTCGGGATCGGTCGGAGGCTCGTCCGGCTCCACCGGGTGGATCCTGTGCTGACGTGAGTGTGGGTCTGGCGTGACGGGTGTGACCCCCGCTAGGTTCACGGCGACTGTCGTGAATCAAGGGGAGGGTGCATGCGCAAGGCGCTCAGGGGCGTTCTGTCGCTCGCGGTGCTCATAGGCACAGTGAGTGCGACCGGGGCCTCGGCCGGTGCGGCTACCGCCGCGGAACCGGCCGCGAAGCGGAGCAGCGGCTACAGCAGCAGCAGCGAGAGCAGCAGCGAGGACATCAAGGACCGGATCCTGGCCATCCCGGGGATGAGCCTGATCGAGGAGAAGCCGTATCCCGGTTACCGGTACTTCGTCCTGAACTACACCCAGCCGGTCGACCACAAGAACCCGTCGAAGGGCACCTTCCAGCAGCGCGTCACCCTGCTGCACAAGGACACGACCCGGCCCACGGTCTTCTTCACCAGCGGCTACAACGTCTCGACCAACCCGAGCCGCAGCGAGCCGACGCAGATCATCGACGGCAACCAGGTGTCCCTGGAGTACCGGTTCTTCACCCCGTCCCGCCCGGCACCCGCCGACTGGTCGAAGCTGGACATCTGGCAGGCCGCCAGCGACCAGCACCGGGTCTTCAAGGCGCTGAAGGAGATCTACTCCAAGAACTGGCTCACCACCGGCGGCTCCAAGGGCGGCATGACCGCCACCTACTTCGAGCGCTTCTACCCGAAGGACATGGACGGCGTCGTCGCCTATGTCGCCCCCAACGACGTGGTGAACGACGAGGATTCGGCGTACGACCGGTTCTTCGCCCGCGTCGGCACCAAGGAGTGCCGGGACCGGCTGAGCGGGGTCCAGCGCGAGGCCCTCGTCC
Organism: Streptomyces sp. JH34; assembly: GCF_029428875.1. Taxonomy (NCBI): domain Bacteria; kingdom Bacillati; phylum Actinomycetota; class Actinomycetes; order Kitasatosporales; family Streptomycetaceae; genus Streptomyces; species Streptomyces sp. JH34. The sequence continues at coordinate 4,834,013 of NZ_JAJSOO010000001.1, forward strand.
GCCGGGAACCGCTGGAGGAGAAGTTCGCGGCCTACGCCGCCGAGAACGGCCTCACCTTCGACACCGTCGGCACGCTGGACAAGGCGTACGAGGCCGTCGTCATGGACTACGTCTGGGCGTTCTGGCAGTACAGCCTCCTCGCCGACTGCGCGTCCGTCCCGGCGGACGCGAAGAACGCCACCGACCAGGAGATCTGGGACTCCGTCGACGGCATCTCGGGCTTCTCCGCCTACGCCGACCAGGGCCTGGCGACGTACACGCCGTACTACTACCAGGCCGGCACCCAGCTCGGCTCGCCCGACATCCAGCAGCCCTGGCTCGGCAACCTCAGCCGCTACGGCTACCAGCCGCCGCGCTCCTTCGTGCCGCGCTCCATCCCGATGAAGTTCCAGCACTCGGCCATGCGTGACGTGGACAACTGGGTCAGGAACGACGCCCGGCACATGATGTACGTCTACGGCGAGAACGACCCGTGGGGTGCTGAGCCCTTCCGCCTCGGCAAGGGCGCCAGGGACAGCTACGTCTACACCGTGCCCGGCGGCAACCACGGCTCCAAGGTCGCCGGCCTCGTGGCCGACGAGAAGGCGAAGGCCACCGCGGCCATCCTGCGCTGGGCCGGGGTCGCGCCCGCGGCCGTCGAGGCCGACCCGGCGAAGGCGAAGCCCCTCGCGAAGTTCGACGCCCGCCTCGACAAGCGGGACGACGAACTCCAGCGGGACCGGGGCACGCTGAGGCCGTAACGCCGACGCTCCGCCACGAAGTGGGCTGTGTCCGCCGGGTGTCGATCACACCCGGTGGGCACAGCCCACCGGTCCGTCCCCGCCCAGCCGCACGTACAGATCCGTCGTGCCGGGGCACAGGGCGCGTCGTGCCACGGCCGATCCGATCTCGAACTCCGGCGGGTGCTCTCCCGATCCGTCGCAGGCGGTCTCCCTGACCTCGCCGTCGTGGAAGCCGTGGACGCAGTCCCCGACGACGGTGAGCGGGCCGCCGCCCTGTCCCGGATCACCCGGGTGCGGGGCTTCCAGGTTGCGCATGCACGCGTATCCGCGCGGCGCGGAGGGGCCGCCCGCCGAGATGTGCAGGACGAAGTCGGTCGGGCGCGGACAGGCGGGCCCGTCCGACGGGGTACCGGTGTACCGGGCCAGCACGCGCGCCGCCGCCTTCTCGCTGCCGCACGACACCTCGCGGAACGCCTCTCCGCGCGAACTGCACTCGGCCGGCCCCAGGAACTCCGGCCCCTGGCCCGGGAGCGCCGTGCCGCCGCCGAGCGGACTCCCGGCGGGCGTCCCCGGCGTACCGACGCCCGGTGTGCCCGTCACCGACTGCCGGCAGCCGCCCAGGACGAGCACCGCGACGAGCGGCAGGAGGACGCACGACACCCCCGCGAGACGGCGCTCTCCCATGGACGACGACCCCCCTGTACGCCCACACGGACGTGCACCCAGCGTGGCCCGCCGGAGCGGGCGCACGCCAGGTGCACAGGGGGTTTTCAGCTCATCGGGTGGTTCTGGTGTGAGGGCGGGCTACCTTCGGTACGACAGTCCGTGGCCGACGGGGTACAGCGTCTGTGCGGGGGCGTCCGCCCGTTGCACCGGCACCGGCAGCCTGCCCTCCGGCCGGGCCCTCCCCGCGATCACCCGGGCGGCGGCCCGCAGTTCGACGTCCGTCCAGGAGTACGCGGCGAGGCTCGCCGCGTAGCCCGTTCCGGCCAGCTGGGCGATGTCGTACGGATTGCGGATCGCGACCGTGATCACCGGGACGCCGGTGGCCGCGAGGGCGCTGACCAGGGTCCGCTGCGAACTGGTCGCCGACACGTTGTACGTGCCGACGATCACCGCGTCCTTGCCCCGGGCCGCTGACACCGCCTCGGCGATCTTCGCCTGGGTGGGTGCCGTGCCGGTGGACAGCGCGGTCGCCGTGAACCCCAGCTCCTGGAAGGCCCCGGCGAGCGTGGTGGTCGGAGGGCCGGTCGTGCCGGAGGGCGAGGCCGGGTCGGCGCCGACCACCAGGAGGTTCTTGTGGGACCGGCGGGACAGGGGCAGCAGCGCACCGTCGTCGGCCAGCAGCGTGGTCGTCCGCCCGGCGATCCGGTCGGCGGCGGCGAGGTGCGACGGGACGCCCACGGTGCGGTCGACACCCCGGTGGGTGACGTACGGGTCGCGGAACAGCCCCAGCTTCGTCTTCAGCCGCAGGATGCGCAGAATCGATTCCTCGATGCGGGCCTCGCTGATCTCGCCGCTCCTCACGGCGTCCAGCACGGCGTTCCAGGCCACCTTGAGGTCCGGCGGGTTGAGCAGCTGGTCGACGCCCGCCAGCAGCGCGAGGACGGGCACGCGCTCGTCGCCGTACTTCGTGCGGACGCCCTCCATGCCCAGGGCGTCGGTGACCACCACGCCGTCGTAACCGAGCTCCTCGCGCAGGATGCCGGTGAGGATCGGGTGCGACAGGGTGGCGGGGTCCTCCGACGGGTCCAGTGCGGGCACCACGATGTGGGCCGTCATGATCGAGTCGATGCCCGCCGCCACGGCCGCCCGGAACGGCGGGGCGTCCAGCTCGGCCCACTGCTCCCGGGTGTGATGGATGACGGGCAGACCGGTGTGGCTGTCGGTGCTGGTGTCACCGTGCCCCGGGAAGTGCTTCGCGGTGGAGGCGATACCGGAGCTCTGGTACCCCTTCACCTGCGCGGCGACCATCCCGGCGACCGACTCCGGTTCGGAGCCGAAGGAGCGCACGCCGATGACAGGGTTGGCCGGGTTGACGTTGACGTCCGCGTCCGGCGCGTAGTTCTGGTTGATGCCGAGCGCCGCCAGCTCGGCCCCGGCGATCCGGCCCGCCGTGCGGGCGTCGGAGCGTGAACCGCCCGCGCCCAGGGCCATCGCCCCCGGCAGCAGCGTCGCCGGTTCACCGACCCGGCACACGATGCCGTGCTCCTGGTCGGTGGAGACGAGGAGCGGCAGCGGGGTGCGTCCGGCCAGCCCCGCCCGCTGGATGCCGTTGGAGAGGTCGGCGATCTGGTGCGGGTCGCGGGTGTTGTGGGCCCAGGCGAAGTAGATGATCCCGCCGACGTGGTACGTCGAGATCAGCTCGGCGGCGTCCCGGACCCCGATCTCGGCGAGGTTGGCGTCGATGTCCGCCTGGTCGGGCTCGGTGGCGGAGTGCCCGTACACCCGCATCACGAAGAGCTGGCCGACCTTCTCCTCCAGGCTCATCCGGGCGATGAGCCGCTTGAGACGGCTGTCCGTGGAGGTGGCGGAGGCGGCTGCCTGCGCGGTGCCGGGAAGAGCGGCGACGCCGGTCGCCGCAGCCGTGGCGGTGAGGAGAGTGCGTCTGGAGGTGCGGTGGTGCACGTGAGCCCCTTCCGGTACTGAAAGAAACTTCCAAGAAGGTACGGATATATGGAAAGTAACTACCAGTCAAGGGGGTGACCCGAGAACGGTGTGGCACCCGGACGGGTGAGCGGTGCCCGGGAAGGGGTGCGGGCCGGGCCCGCGCCGCCCCGCCGTCGCGCCACCCCTGCCGGAGGTCCGGAAGGCAGCCGTCTGACCTACTGCTTCGGCGCGCCCAGCCGCAGGAGGTGCTCCCGTCCCGCCGCCAGCAGCTCCGGCAGCCCGGCGGCCTCGGGGTACCACCGCTTCTCGTACTCCCAGCAGACCCAGTCGTCCTGGTCCAGGGCGTCCAGGCACGCCTTCAGCGGCAGCACCCCCGCACCGAGGGCGAGCGGCGTGGTGTCCTCGGCGGACGCGATGTCCTTCACCTGTACGTATCCCAGGTGCGGGGCCAGCACCGCGTGGCTGGCCACGGGTTCCTCGCCGGCCAGCCAGGTGTGCATGACGTCCCAGATCGCGCCGATCTGCCCGTGCCCGACCGTGCCCACCACCCGCGCGACGTCGGCCCCGGCCCGGTGCGAGTCATGGGTCTCCAGCAGGATCCGTACGCCCAGGTCGGCGGCGTGCGGAGCGGCGGCCCCCAGCCGGCGGGCGGCGGTCGCGTCGGACTCGGCCGGGTCCTGGTCGCCGCCCCCGGGGAACACCCGGACGTACCGGGCGCCCAGGTCACGGGCCAGCTCGACCAGCCCGGCGAGCTCGGCGAGCACCGGCTCGTCGTCGCCCGCGGCGGCGACCCTCACATAGCCGGCGACGGTGAGGATCTCGACCCCGCCCCGCTTGAACTCCTCCACCACGGCCGCCCGTTCGAACGACCCCAGGCCGGGGTGGACCGGCTCCTCCGGGTGGGCGCGCAGCTCGACCCCCTGGTACCCCTGCCCGGCGGCGAGCCGCACCACGTCCGAGACGGGCATGCCCGGTACTCCGAGGGTCGAGAAAGCGAGCTTCACGATCTTTGTCCTTCCGCTGGGAGCCGGCGCGGGAACGGCCCGGCACTCATCCGGCTCCTGCCCTTCGGAACCGGCCGTCACTCCCGCGCGCCGCCCAGCGTACGGTCCCTCAGCCCGCGCCCCGCAGCAGTCGCTCCAGGCTGCCGAGCAACTGGAGGGCGTCCTCGCGCCGTTCGCCCTCCAGCGCCCAGCCGCTGCCCGCCGAGTGCGGGGCGAGCACCCGCAGCGCCGCAGCCGCCTGCCGGGCGAACATCGCCAGCAGGTCCAGCTCACGGACGCCCGAACGCGCCTGCGGGGAGGGATCGAGGACCTCCAGCACCCCCAGGACGCGTGACTCGCTGATCAGCGGTGCGGCCATCAGGGCGTCCGGGACGTACTCGGTGGACTCCGCCAGCGACCGGTCGAACGAGGTGTTCCGGCTCAGGTCGTCCACGACCATCGGCTCACCCGACGTCGCCACCCAGCCGGCGATGCCGCGGCCCGCGGGGAACCTGCGCCCCACGAGGAACGCCTCGCCCTCGCCGGAGACCGCCTGGAAGACCAGCTCGTCCGCCTCCTCGTCCAGCAGGCAGACGGAGCTGGCCGCCGCCCCGAAGATCGCACGTGCCACGTCGACGACCGACTGGAGGAGCTCGTGCCGGGCGGCGTCACCCGGGGCGCGGAAGGACGGGGAGGTGAGCATGGCTTCAGTTCTCGGAGTCGTCACGGGTGTCTCCTGCCGCTGTGGAAGGACGCGGATCCGCGTGCACGTTGGCCGCGGAGAGGTAGAGGGCGTTCTTGAGCTGGAAGGCCGTCATCCTGGGATGCCCGGAGAGGACGCGGGCGCAGAGCCCCGCGACGTACGGGGTGGCGAAGCTGTTGCCGGTGGTGCGGATCGTCCGGCCGCCCAGCCACGGCACGGACACGTTCTGCCCCGGGCCGAAGAACTCAACCGGGGGCTCCGGGTTGTAGAGGTGCAGCTCGTCGTCCTCCTGGTGGCTGCCCACGGAGATCACCGAGGCGAACCGCCAGGGGAAGCTCTCCACGGGGGTGTTGTGCGCCGAGGCGACGATCACCGTACGGCCGAAGTAGGCCCGGTCCGCGAGACCGTGCAGCTCGGCGGCGAACCGGGTGCGGGTGGTCGACAGGCTCAGGTTCACCACGTCGAAGCGCTGCTCCACGGCCCAGCGGAGCCCGGCCATCAGGACGTCGCCGGTGCCGGAGAACCGCTCGCCCAGCACCCGGACGCTGTGGATCTCGCAGTCGGGCGCGGTGCGGCGGATGATCCCCGCGCACGCCGTCCCGTGTCCGCAGGTGTCGCCGGTGTCGGTCGGCTCGACCGTGACCGCCCCGCTCTCCGGGTCCTTGACCACCACCCAGGAACTTTCCACCGGGCCGACAAGCGGGTGGTCGAGCTCCACACCGGAGTCCACCACGCACACCCGCACCCCGCGCCCGGTCGCCTGCCGCGCGGGCAGACCGCCCGGCGGCCCCTCGTCCGCGGGGACCGGTACGTCGTCGGGGCCGCGCCCGCGCAGGCTCCACGTGAGTCCCTGCCCCGGGACCGTGCCTGTTCCGACGGTTCCCATCGGTCAGCTCCTCTCCGTCGTGGTGACCATGGCCTCGTCCGGCACGCAGCCGGCGGCCCGGCGGGCCCCCGGCAGATGCCCCTTGCTCGTGAAGTGCTCCCGCGCCGCACGTGCCGAGACCAGCGCGGGGGCCTGCCGCCCCAGCGCGAACAGCGTGCGGGCCCGGTCCAGTTCGGCCGTCGCCCGGACCAGCGGGGAGTCCGTGAGCAGCGACGCCCGCACGGCCCGGTCCGCGTGACCCGCCGCCTCCGCCGGACGCCCGTCCGCGGCGGCCAGCCGGCCCCGGAGCCCGTTCAGATCGACGGCGTCCGCGGGGCTCAGCTCCGACGCCTCGCCGATGCCCGAGATCCAGGCCACCGCCCGCCCGGTCCTGCCCTCGTCCAGCTCGATCCGGGCCGCGTCCAGCGCCACGGCGGTCCGCAGTCCCGCCGCGTCGGCGCGCCGGGCCACCTCGTCGGCCCCGGCCAGCAGTTCCAGCGCCGTGCCGCCGCGTCCGAGCAGCGCCTCGACGGCGGCCCGGAACACGGGCAGGAACACCTCGGCCTCGGCGAACCGCAGTTTCCCCGCCAGTTCCTGGGCCTCGGAGAGGCAGGCGTACGCCTCGCGGGGCCGGTCCTGGAGCGCGTACAGCACCGCGAGGGGGCAGTTCAGGGTGAGTCTGACCGTGGGGCGGCCCTCCCCGTGCGTGGCCAGCAGGCCCAGGCAGCGGGCCACCGCCTCGGGGGCGGGGACCGGGCCGCGCCACAGGGAGATGCCGATGGCCCCGAGCGCGCCGGCCCGTTCCGGTTCGGCTCCCGCCAGCACCGCCTGCTCCAGGGCGCGTGCCTGATCGCGTTCCGCCTCCTCGTGCCGGCCGGCCTGCTGGAGGTGCTGGGCGAGCCTCAGATGGGACCTGGCCCGGCCGACCGCGTCTCCCGCCGCCTCGAAGACCGGCAGCACCGCCCGCGCGGTCGCCGTGAGCCCCGGGCCCGGGCCCGAGGGGTCCAGTACCGCGAGCGCGAGTCTGGCGTGCGCGGACTCCACGGACGCCGAGTCCAGTTCGGCCACGCGCCGAAGCAGCCGCGCCCCGCTCGCGGTCCTCCCGAGCGCCACCCGTACCTCGCCGAGCCTGCGGACCGAGCCCACGTCGTCCGGGTCCAGCTCGACCGCCCGCTCCAGCAGGTCGTCCGCCCAGGCGAGGTCGGACCGGGACGCGGCCTGTGCCCCGGCGCGGCCCAGCGCGGCGGCGGCACGGCCGCGCAGCCGCCCCGTCCGGTCGTCGAGCAGCCCGAGTTCCGTCCGGTAGCGGCAGGCCCGTTCGAGATGACCGCCGACGGCGCCGTCACCGGCCCGCAGCACCCCGGGCAGCTCGGCGGCCCAGGCATGACGGTCCGCCTTGGCGCGCTTGGAGAGCGACGCGTACGTCACCTCGTGCACCAGACCGCTGCTGAACCGGTAGGCCGCCGGCTCCGGACCCGCCCCCGGCTCCACCAGCCGCCGGCCGGTCAGCGCCACCAGCACCTCCTCGATGCGGCCCAGGCGGTGCGCCCGGTCGGCGGAGGAGAGGTTCACCGCCGCGGGCCCCCGCAGTTCGGCCAGCCGCGCGGACGTCTCCAGCAGCAGCAGCTCCGCCGAGGTGAACTCCCGGCCGATCACCGCGGCGAGGCCGACCATGGTCCGCTCGGTCCGGGCCAGCGCCCCGATCCGGGCGCCCAGCAGCGCCTGGAGCGTGGGCGGCAGTCCGGACCCGGGGCCGTCCATCCGGCCGCCGACCAGGAGCTGTTCCAGGTAGAGCGGATTGCCCTCGGCGCGGGACAGGAGCCGCTCGTCCACCGGCCCCGCGGCACCGTCGAGCGCGGCCAGCAGGCCCGCGAGCCGCTCACTCTCCTCGCGGGGCAGTCCCGCCAGCTGGAGGCAGTCCGCGGAGTCGGCCGTCCCGTCCGGCCGGCCCACGCAGAGGATCAGCACACCGGCCGGCCCCGAGCCGTCCGCCAGCCGTTCCAGGGTGCGCGTGAGCAGGGGGGCCGCCTCGTGCGTGTCGTCGAGCACCAGCACGAAGGGTCTCTCCCTGGCCGCCCGGCCGAGCACCGTCGCCAGCGCGGCGCACATGTCCTCGAACGGGGCGTTCGGCGTACCGTCGCGCAACAGCCCCGCCGACAGCAGGGCCATCGCGTCGTCGGCCGCCGGAGCCTCCTGGTGTGCGGCCAGGACCGGCAGGGCGCGCAGGGCGTCCGCGAGGGGGGTGAGCGTGCCCCGGTCGCCGTGTCCTCGGCACCGGCCGGCGCCGTAGGAGAGGACCTCCGAGGCGGACCGCCGGGCCAGCCACTCCCGTACCAGCCGGGTCTTGCCGATGCCGGGCTCGCCGACGACCCGCAGCAGCCCGGCCCGTCCCGCGCGCACGGTGTCCGACAGGGCCGCGTCCAGGGCGTCCCGCTCGGTGCGGCGCCCGACGAAGGGCACGTCGAAGCGGCGCAGCAGCTCCGGGTCGTCCGCCCCCAGGGCCAGCAGCCGGTAGGCCTCGACACTGTCCTGCTTGCCCTTCAGCCGGAGCGGCCCGGTGGGCTCGGCTGAGACCGTGGGCCCGGCGGCGAGCAGGGTGTCGGGACCGAGGAGGATCTCGCCGGCCCCGGCGTGCTGTTCCAGGCGCGCGGCGATGTTCACGGTCTCCCCGGACACCAGCGCCTGGCGGGCGGACGCGTCGCCACCGGCCACCACCTGGCCGGTGTTGACACCGATCCGGGTGGCGAGCGTGATGCCGAGCGTGGCGTGCAGCTCCTCGTTGAGCACGGCCAGCGCGTCCCGCATGCCGAGCGCGGCGGCCAGCGCCCGCCGGGCGTCGTCCTCCCGCACCACCGGCACACCGAACACCGCCATCACGGCGTCGCCGATGAACTTCTCCGGAGTGCCGCCCCGGGCCACGATCTGCGCGCTCATCGCCTCGAAGTACCGCAGTGTCACCGTGCGCAGGGTCTCCGGATCCAGTACGCCCGACAGCGCGGTGGAGCCGACGAGATCGCAGAACAGCACCGTCACCGGCTTGCGTTCGTCCTCCCCGGGCGCGACGGCGACGGCGCACGGCGTCCCGCAGGACGAACAGAACCTGGCGTTCTCCGGCAGGTCCTGGCGGCACGTGGTGCAGTTCATGACGTTCCCTTCTCTCCGGGGTGGGGCGGGTGCCGCCGGGCGGGGGCGGGCCGGCGCACCGGCCCGCCCCCGCCCGGGAACCGCTCAGAACAGGGCGCCGCCGGCGATCTCGCCGTGCGCCTGGACCTCGGGTTCCACCGCGTCCAGCCGGCTCTTGATGTCGAGCAGCACGGCGAGCTCGTCCTCCGTGAGCTCGCTGAGCACGAGGCGCTGCTCGTCGGTGAGCATGTCCACCGGCAGTCCGGCCTCGTACAACGCGTCGGGCAGCGGCGGCCGTTCGTCGCCTTCGGGCGCCCGGGGGCTGCCGTTGCCTTCGGATGGTCGGGTCATGGGGTGACTCCCGTCGGTGTGGAGGGTCCGGCCCTCCGAGGCGGCGGTGCCGCCGCGGAGCGCCCGAGCCGGACGAACAGCCGGGTGAGCGCGTCGAGGGAGTGCATGGCGCTGACCGTCACGTCGGACTCCTGGCCACGTGTCAGCGGCAACCGGTCCAGCAGCGCGTACAGCTCGTCCAGGTGTCCCGTGTCCAGGGCCGCGTGCTCCCGCACCGTCCGCAGGGCGGCGTCCGGCAGGCCGGTCGTCGCCGCGATCCGGGACGTCAGGTCCGCGGCGGGCGCGTACCCTTCCAGCACCGCGATGTAGCCGAGCAGAACCACCGGGTGGTGGTGCTCGACCCAGTAGTACTGGGAGCCCGCGAGCGCGGCGACGACCGGCGGGGGCATCGGACCGAGCGCGTCCCCCGGCGGCGAACCCGCCGCCAGGATGTCCTCCAGCAGCCACGTGTCGTGGCCCTTCTCCTCCTGGATGTGCTCGCGCAGGTACGCCGCCAGCGGGCCGGCCAGCGGGTCACCGCGGACGTCCAGCGATACGGCGCGTTCCAGGGCGCGTTCCATCAGCGGGACGGAGGCCCGCACCACGGCGTGCATGGCGCACAGGTAGTTCCGGTAGCGGGGCAGCAGCTCCTCGGCGCGCCACATGTGCTCCATCGCGCCCAGCAGTTCCGTGTCCAGCAGCCGCAGGGTGATCCGCAGCCGCGCCGAGGAACTCGGCCCCGGGGCGCTCACCGGGAACCGTCCCCGGCGGGAACGCGGGCCAGGACCAGGGGCGCGTACGCGGCACAGCCGTGGTGCCGTACGACGCCCACCGGGCCCTCGGCCGCCCCGCGGCGCGCCGCGGTCAGGTCCAGCAGTGCTCCGACGGCCCCGGCCGCCACCGAACGGGCCTCGTCCGCGACCCTGTCGTCCGCTCCCAGGGCACGGCAGCCGTGGCAGTAGGAGGCGCCGCCGGGGGAGGCCCCGGCGCGCGCGGCGAGATGGGCGGGGCCGACCGTGCGGATCATGCGCAGCACCGGTGACTCCAGGGCCCGGCCGCGTACGGTCGCCCAGTCGTCCGTGTCGACGTGGCCGAGGTACAGGTGGGCGGGGGCCGGCCGCAGGTCCACGGTGTCCTGGTTGCAGCAGGCGAGCACCGCGCCGTCGAAGGCGACCACCGGCCAGGCGGCCATGGCGCACGGGGACACCGTGCCGGCCTCCGGGCCGGTGCGGGCGGGGGCGGCCCAGGAGGCGGCCCGCCCGAACGCCCGCACCTCGTTGACCAGGGAGGGGACCTGGCCGCCGAACTCCGAGTCGACGGCGCGGGTGATGTCCGCGAGGTAGGGGTCGTCCGCCCCCTCGCCGGTGAGGTGGAAGCTCACCGCCACACCCGTCTCCCGGATCCGGTGCACCGCGCGGAACACGTCGGCCCGGGGGATCTCCCGCTCGTGGTGGGCGTCGAGGCTGGCGGAGAAGTGGTCCACGCCCCTGATCGCGCGCAGGACCGGGGGCGGGATCTCCCGGGAGCGGGCGAAGAACATGCCGCTGAGCAGGGCCGTACGCGATCCGGCGGCGCGGGCCCGGGCGCTCAGTTCCTCGACGAGCGCGGGCAGCAGCAGCGGTTCGCCACCGGTCAGCATCACCACGTCGGGGCGGTTCTCCCGGGTGAACGAGCCGACGAAGCGCACCAGCCGGCCGGCGTCCGGTTCCTCCCGTGTCGTGAGGGACGAGCCGGTCGAGCAGTGGGCACAGCTCAGCGGGCAACGCCGGGTGAGGCCGAGCAGCAGGCCGGCGGCGGGGAAGGGCCGCCGGCCGACGAGTTCGCCGAGTTCCATGCGGGGCCGCCTCCTTGTCGGGGCCGGAGCGTGCGTGCGGAGGGACCGTTTCCCGTGGACCCACCGGCGTGCGCGGAAGTGCACCCAGGCTGCGGGGCGGCGGTTCGACGACGGTCCACCGATGCTTCAGGAGCGGTATGGGCGCAGCTCAGGCAGGGTCCCGGGCCCGCCGCGGAAGCCGGGTGCGGTGCACGGAGCGGCCCTGAACTGGGCCGATACCGGAGCCATACCGCCGCCGAAGCGATCGCCAGGCGGGCCGTCCTAACTTTCTCGGCAACGGCAGGCAACGGCCCGCCGCACCGGAAACCCGGCACCTCAGGGCCCCCGGAACCAGTGCAGTCACAAGTGGACGGAGACCACCATGGCCGAGAACACCAAGCCCGCCGCCGACGACAACACCGACGAGACCCCCGAGGTCGAGGCGCACTCCGTACTGGACCTCCAGGAGACGGCCAACAAGGAGATCGAGGCGCCGGGCGGCAGCTGCGTCAGCGTGATCAGCGTCGTCCTGGCGGACTAGCCGGACGCACCGGGCGGCGCCGCGGGGGGCGGCTGCAGGAGTTCCCGCCGTGGCGCCCGGCCGGCTGGTGATGTGGGGCGGTTCCGTCTGACGGAGCCGCCCCGCCGTCGCTTCCGCGGCCCGGACGGGCCCGCACCCCTCGTCACGACCCAGACCGTCTCCCCCGGGAGTTCACGATGACCACGCCGCTGCGCGGCAACAGGGATTTCCGGCTGCTCTGGCTGAGCGGCCTCTTCGCGGTCCTGGGCGGGCAGATGAGTGCCCTCGCCCTTCCGCTGCTGGTGCTCAAGGAGACCGGATCGGCGGTGCAGGCCGGAGCCATCGGGACGGTGTCCGTGGGAACCGTGCTGATCACGATGCTGCCCGGCGGGGTGATGGCCGACCGTGTCGAACGCCGCCGGCTGATGCGGGTCTGCGACGTCGGCAGCCTGATCGTCGTCACCGCCCTCACCGTTGCCGTCTGGTCCGGACACGTCCCCATGCCACTCGTCCTGCTCTGCGCCGCGGCGGGCGCGGTGATCGGCAGCGTCTACGGGCCGGCTGTCTTCGGCCTCATGCGCGCGGTCGTCCCGGCCGACCAGATGGGCACCGCCACCGCGCGGCTCCAGGCACGCACCCAGACCGCCCGGCTCGTCGGACCACTCGTCGGGGGAGCACTGTTCGGCATCCACCCGGCCCTGCCGTTCGCGGCCGAGGCGCTGGGCCTGTTCCTGTCGACCGTCTGCGTGGCCCTCGTACGCACCCGCTCCCGGGCCAGGGCGAAGGCGGGCGCCGTGTTCAGCCGGCGCGAACTCCTCGCGGGCCTGACCTTCCTGTGGGGCCTGCCCTACCTCCGTACGGTCCTCCTCGTGTTCGGGCTGGGCATGAACTTCGCGTTCGGGGCGCTCACCTTCACCGCCCTGACCGCGTTCTCCGACGGGGGCACGTCGGGGGTCGGCGGCGGCTTCGTCCTCACCTGCGTCTCCGCCGGGGCACTGTCCGGGGCGCTGCTCGCGCCGCGGATCAGCCCCGCCCGGCACTCCCGGGTCCTGATCGTGGCCACCTGCTGGACCTGTGTGGCGGCCGCCGGGGTCATGGCCTGGATCAGCCGGCCGCTGGTGGCCGGGATCATGTGCGCGCTCACCATGTGCCTGTCGACGATCGCCAGCATCGGATTCCTCTCGAAGCTCCTGGTCGTGACCCCGGAGGAGAAGGTGGGCCGGGTCCAGAGCGCGGCGGGCTTCCTGTCCTCCATGGTCCAGCCGTTCGGGCCGCTGACCGGAGGCGCCCTGCTGACCGCTTTCGGCGCACGCTGGGCCTTCGCCCTGACCGGTTGCGTGCTGGCCGTCTCCGCCCTCGTGGTCACCTTCGCCCGCTCGGCGCGGACGGAACCGTCCCCGCCGCCGGCGGAGGAGCCCACCGGCCGGCAGGAGCCCGGGAACGAGCCCGGGACCGGCACCGAGCCCGGGGCGGGACCGGCCCGCGCACCTGCGGGCGCGAACCCCTCCGGCACCGGGGACTGATCCGCGAACCCGGGGCCCGCCGCCCACCGTCACCGTCCGTGCTCCCGCGGGCTTCGAGAAGAGAGAGCCGAGCGTGCCAGGCATCCAGGACACCCAGTTGTATTGCCTCGCCGACCGTACGTACTTCGACACCCCGGCCCGGCTGCCCGACGAGGAGTCGCGGTACCGGCTCGACACCGATCCGCCTCCGGAGGGCTGGCGCCGTGAGGCCGTGGGGCTGTGGACCTCACTGGTGCCCGAGGGGGTGAAACCGGCCGAGCAGGGCTGGAAGATCCATGTGTCCACCGTCCCCGGCGAGGCCGAGGCCACCCTGCGCGACACCGCCCGGATCTGCGTCCGCCACGGTGTGCCCTTCAAATTCCTGCGCAGCGAGAAGGCGTTGCTGCTGGTGGCGGGCAAGCACATGAACCGCAGCGGCGCGGGCAAGTTCATCGCGGCCTACCCGCCCGACGAGACCGTGTTCCTCGCGCTGGCCGACGAGCTGTCCCGGACGCTGGCGGGACGCAGCGGCCCCTACATCCTCAGCGACCTGCGGATCGGCGGCGCACCGGTCTACACGCGCTACGGCGCCTACGTGCCCCGCTGGTGCGACGACGCCGAGGGCCGCCGGGTCCTCGCCCTGCGGGACCCGTCCGGGAAGCTCGTCCCCGACGAGCGCGGTGTGGTGTTCCGGATGCCTTCCTGGGTCCAGGTCCCCGAGGCACTGCGGCCGCACCTCGCGGCGCGTGCCGCCGCCCGCGACGACACCTTCCCTTACAAGGTCACCGGAGCTCTCCAGTTCTCCAACGCCGGTGGGATCTACGTCGCCGAGGACACCGGGACGGGAGAGCGCGTGGTGCTGCGCGAGGCACGTCCGCACTGCGGACTCGACGCCGCGGGCGACGACGCCGTCACCCGCCTGCACCGCGAGCACCGGGCGCTGACGGCGCTGGCCGGACTCGACTGCGTACCCCGGGTGTACGGGGTGCGGACCGTGTGGGAGCACCACTTCCTGATCGAGGAGCACATCGAGGGGAACACTCTGCTGGAGGAGATCGTCGCCCGCTTCGCCCTCGTACGCGGGGCCGACTCGGCGGACGAACTCGCCCCCTACGTCGCCTGGACCGAGTCGGTGACCGGTGAACTCTCCCGGGCACTGGAGGCGATCCACGCGCGCGGCCTGCGCTTCGGCGATCTGCACCCCTCCAACATCATCGTCCGGCCCGACGGGCGGATCGCCCTCGTCGACTTCGAGTACGCCACCGCGCTCGACGACAAGGACACCCCGCTGGCCGGCGCCCAGGGCCTCCAGGCACCGCAGGGCACCCCCGGGGCGGAGGCCGACGCCTACGCGCTCTGGGCGACCTGGCTCAACATGCTGATGCCGGTCATGGAGATGGCCGGGCTGGAGAGGGCGAAGGCCCTCACCCTGGAACGCTGGGCCCGACGGCGGTACTCGCTCCCGGCCGGAGCGGGCCCCCGCAGGCCTCGACTGCTCCACGTTCCGGACGCCTCGCGACGGCGCGAGGACGAGGTGGCCGCCCTGTTCGAGGGGCCGGAGGTGGACTGGGCCGGGATCCGCACCCGGCTGCTGGCCGGAATCCACGCCGGAGCCACACCCGGGCGGGCGGACCGCCTCTTCCCGGGCGGGCCCGACCTCTTCGCCACCGGCGGCACCGACCTCGTGAACGGTGCGGCGGGTGTCCTGTACGCCCTGCACAGGACCGGTGCCCCCGTCCCCGAGGAGTGGACCGACTGGCTCGCGGCGGCTGCGCTGCGCAGGGACCCCGCAGGGGCCGGCGGACTCTACGACGGGCTGCCCGGCGCCGCGTTGGTGCTCTTCCTCCTGGGCCGCGCCGAGCAGGGACGCGAGGTGTGGGAGCGTGCGACGTCCCTCGCACCGGCGACGGCCTCGGCGGATCTGTTCACCGGGCGGGCCGGAACCGCGCTCGCGGCCCTTCGCATGGCCCGCGTGGACGGTGCGGCCCCCGATCCCCGGCTGGTCGACGACGCCCTGCGCACCGCCCGGGACCTGGACCGGCTGGTGCAGGGCGAACAGGTGGACGGCCTGCGGCTGCCGGAGTCGGCCGGACTGCTGCGCGGGCTGAGCGGAGCCGCCCTGCTCCTCCTCGAACTGCACACCCTGACCGGCGAGGAGTGGCTGCGCCGGGCCGCCCGCACCGCCCTGGGACGCGAGGCCGGACACCTCGTCACCATGGACGACGGCTCGCTCCAGGTGAAGGACGGCCGACGCCATCTGCTCTATCTGGGACAGGGCAGTTCAGGTGTCGCGCTGGTCGCCCAGGCCTACACCGCCCGGTACGAGGACGAGGAACTGAGCGCCCTGATCCCGGGCGTGGCCCAGGGCTGCGCCATGGAGTTCGTCCGCGAGCCGGGGCTGTTCACCGGCCGCGCGGGCCTCGCGGCCACCGCCGGCCAGCTCGACCCGGTGACCCGGACGGGGCCGGGCGTCCTGGCCTCCGTACGCAACCTCGCCTGGCACCTCGTCGCCGACGAGGACCGGCTGCTCGTCCCGGGTGCGACGCTGCGGCGCTTCTCCGCCGACCTCGGCACGGGAGCGGCGGGTCTGCTGCTCGCCCTGCACTTCCTGTCCGGAGGCCGCGACGGGGGCGCCGAGGAAGACGGCCCGCGCGTCCAGCGGGCCGGGGTCAACCTCCCCGGCCTGCTCGAGCTGCTCACCCTCGGCTGAGGCGGGTGCGACCGGCCCCCTCGGGGACCGCCTCCTCGCGGACGTACAGACAGAGGAGCCGGGGCACCTCGTACAGCACGGCGTGTGCGGTCACCTCGCCCGAGGGAGAGGTGACCGCACCGGAGTCGATGAGCGACTCGACCGCGCGGATCGTGCCCCGCTCGTCGCGGTCCAGCGCCGCCATCGCCCGCTCCAGCGTGAAGCCGCCGTCCCGTGCCGGCCCCGCTATGCGGATCAGCGCCCCCCGGTCACGGGCACTCAGGTCCCGCCAGCCCGCGGCGAGCCGGGAGCGTACGGACACGTCTCCCGCCACCAGTTCGTCCAGGGCCGCCGCCGGGTCGTCGAGCCGGTCCGCGTACTCGGCCAGCGGCAGGTGCCGCAGCACCGCGAGCCGCATCCCGCTCACCGCCACCGCCAACGGCAGGCCCCCGCACGCCCGCACGATGCGCAGCGCGGCGGCCCGGTCCGTCCGCAGCCGGTCCCCACCGATCAGCGTCCCCAGCAGCTCAAGACTCTCGTCCTCCCCGGGTACGGCGAGCGCCGTCCGGTGCACGGCTTCGAGACCGGCGAGCTGGCCTCGGGCCGTCAGCAGCACCGAGCTCCGCCCGGACCGGGGCAGCAGTCCGCGCACCGACGCCTCGTCCGCGACGTCGTCCAGCACGACCAGCGCCCGGTGCCGCGCCAGCCAGTCCTGCCAGGCGTCCTCGGCCCGCGCGGGGTCAGGCCGGCCCGGACCGCCCACCCCGCACAACCGCCCCAGCTCGTCGAGCACGTCGTTCCGGGAGCGGGCCACACCGTCCTCCCGTCGCGCCCGGACGTGGACCCGCCCGTCGGGGAAGCTGTCCGCGAGCAGGTGGGCCGCGCGGACGGCCAGGGCGGACTTCCCCACCCCGGCCGGGCCGGAGACGACCAGCACGGCACCGTCCGGACTCCCCGACACGTCCAGCAGTCCCGCCAGTTCGTCCTCGCGGCCGGTGAAGTGCCTGCTGTCCGCGGGCAGCGACACACCGCCCGCCGCGCTCCGGGGAGCGGAGGGCCGCGACGCCCGGCCCTCGCCGAGCATCGCCCGGTACAGGCCCGCCATCGCCGGGCTGGGTTCCAGGCCCAGCTCGCGGGCGAGCAGCTGCCGGTAGTCGTCGTACACCGCCAGCGCCTCCGCCTGGCGCCCGGTCTGGTGCAGGGAGTTCATCCACGCGGCCCGCAGCCGCTCCCGGAAGGGATGGCGTTCTACCAGGTCCCGCAGGCCGTCCACCGCGACGCCCGCCCGGCCCGTCTCGATCTCGGCCTCGGCCCAGTCCTCGTAGACCGTGAGGCAGCGGGCCTCCAGGCGTTCGGCCTCCTCCGCCACCCCGGCGGAGTCGCGGAGGTCGTGCAGCGGAGGCCTCTCCCCCCACAGGTCCAGGGCCTCGCGCAGCAGCCGGGCGGCGGTGCGCAGATCACCCCGTTCGCCCGCCGCCCGGCCCGCCCGGGCCAGTGTCGTGAAGCGCAGGGTGTCCAGCTCGCCCTCCTCCACCCGCAGCCGGTAGCCGCCGCAGTCGTGCACCACCCGGCCCCGGTCGTCGCCGTCCACGGCCCCGAACAGGGCCCGGGCGGCGCTGACATAGACCTGCAGGTTCTTGCGCGCGGTCCGCGGCGGGCCCTCCGGCCACACCACGTCGGTGAGCACGTCCACCGGCACGGGGGTGTTGGGCCGGGACAGCAGGGTGGCCAGGACCAGCCTCTGCTTGCGCGGCCCGAGGGGCAGCGGCCTGCCGTCGATCACCGCCGAGAGCGGTCCGAGCAGCGAGAAGTACACCGCACCGGGGGAGCCGGGGCGGACGGGGGAGAGGGGCATCAGCGGGCCTCCTGGCCGGGGGAGGGGCGACGAGCTGCCGTACCGTGCCGATGCTGCCGCGACGCGGAACGGGGCACATCGGTAGCCGCCCCGCATCTTCCGGGGGACGCACCCGACCCCCGGCGTCCGATGCCCCCATGTTGAGGGGCCGTTCCCCCATCCGGAGGGCCGGGGACCGGCGGGCCGGCCGCCCGGATGGGGGAACGGTGCTCAGGGGAGGTCGCCCGCGCACTCCGCGGCGAACTCGCACAGGGCCGAACGGTTCGCCCGGCCCGTCTTGCTCAGCAGGCTGGCCAGGTGCTTCTCCACCGTGCGGGGCGAGATGGACAGCCGGCGGGCGATCTGCTGGTTGCCCGGCCGTTCCGCCAGCAGCACGAAAACCTCGTACTCGCGCGGGGTCACCCCGTTGGTCCGCAGCGGCGGAGGGATCCGGTCCCGTCCACCGCGGTGCTGGGTCACACTCACCCCCGCCTGCCGCAGCGCCGCCCGGCACGCCGCTGCCGCCGGCTGCACCCCGGCCGAGTGGAAGAACTCCTCGGCGGTGCGCAGCCACACGACCGGCTCGCCCCACCCGTCGGCGAGCGCCGCGTCCGCGACCAGCCGCAGACCGAGATGACGGGCCACCGGAAAGGCCTCGGACCGGGCGTGGAAGGACGCCATCCGCCTCGCGGCACCGGCGGGATCCCCCTCCCTGCCGAGCAGCACCGCCTCCGTCAGTTGGAGGAACTGCCGGTTCCAGGCCAGGTCGGCGCCGGGCGCCCCGGCCACCTCCTCGTACTCCCCGCGCGCCCCGTCGCCCGACAGCACCCGCAGCAGCGGGCGCAGCCCGTAGCGGCCGCTCAGGTAGTAGTAGCTGGGGTGGTCGCGCTCCCAGGCCAGCGCGGCGTCCAGTGCCGCCACGGCCGCGGGGCGGTCCTCCTCCAGCAGCGCCCCGATCGCCCCGCAGAACCCCAGCCGCAGGGGGACCAGCGCGGACTGCTCCCCGCCCGCCCTGCGGAAGGCGGCGAGGGCCCGTTCCGTCTCCCGCCGGCGGCCCCGGTGTGCGGCTGCCGCCGCGCCGGCCAGCAGCAGGTAGCGGTGCGCGCCGTGGTTGCCGATCCTGGCGCTCGCCTCCACCGACCGTGCGGTGATCGCCTCCGCCTCGTCCCACCGGGCGCACATCACCGCGTTCATCGCGAGCAGTCCGTCGACCGTCTGCGCCAGCAGCAGGGAACCCAGCTCCGCCGCGGCCGCCCGCGCCGAGTGCAGACGTGCCGCGTCACCGGTCCGCATGAAGCCGTTCACCCCCAGACGCACCAGCGCCTCCACCCGCCAGAGCGGCAGGGCGTGCTCGGTGGACAGGGTGAGCATCCGCTCCAGACACGCGTCGGCGGCGTCGAACCCCCGCTCCCGGTGGAGGAGCGCGAGCAACTGCCAGGCCTGGCAGGCCACGACCGGCAGCCCTTCCGCCTCGGCGGTCCCTGCGGCCTCGCGGGCGGACCGTTCGGCCGCCTCCGGCTCCCCCCTGCCCTCCCCGGGCAGCAGGGAGAGGTGACCGTCCACGACGGCGAGCGAGGCGCGACGGGCGGGCGACGGCGACGGCCCGAACAGGGCTCGGGCCGCCGCGATCTGACGCGCCGTGTCCTCGGCGCGCTCCGCCATGACCGCCACCCAGGCGATCTTGATGTGGGCGTCCCCGCGCCGGGCTGCCGCCTCCGAGCGGGCGGGGAGCGGCGGCAGGCCGTCGGCCAGCGCCAGCGCCCCGTCGAGGTCGCCGCCCTCGGCCCGGGCCACCGCCAGGGACTCGGTGACGGCCGCGAGATCGGCGTCCGCCGCCAGGGAGAGGGAACGTTCCAGCAGCACCACGGCCGAACCGTGCGAGCCCGCCGCGAGCATCCGCCGCCCCGCCTCGGCGAACTGCAGCGCGGCCCGGGCGCGGTTGCCCGCCGCGAGCTCCAGCGAGGCCACGAGCTGCCGCCGGTCCTCGTCCAGCGGCTCCCCCGACTGCTCCACCGCCGCGGCGGCACGGCGGGCGAGTGCGGCGCGCTCGGCCGGCGCGAGGGAGGAGACCAGCGCCTCGGCGGTGAGGGCGTGGCGGAAGGTGTAGCGGTCGGGAGCCGCCCCGTCGGGGGCGATCACGCCCGTCTCGACCGCGGACCGCAGGTGGGTGAACAGGGCCCGGTCCTCCAGCCCGGTGACGGTCTGGAGCACCGCCACGGAGAACTGGCCGCCCAGGGTCGCCGCCGTCAGCAGCAGGTCCCGCACCGGCTCGTCCATCCGGTCCAGCCGGTGGGCCCAGCTCCGCAGGATGCGCGACGGGAGGGTCCCGTCCGGCTGGTCCGCCGCCTCCCATCCTGTCTCCGTGCGCCGCAGCCTGCCCGTGTCGAGGAGGTCGTCGAGCAGCACCTCGACCAGATAGGGGTTGCCCGTCGCGCGTTCGGCCAGCCGCCGCTGGACCACCTCGGGTACCAGCTCGGGCGGCGTCTCCAGACAGGCCCCGGTCAGGGTCCGCACGTGCGCGTCGTCGAGCCCGCGTAACTCCACCACCGTCGCGGTGTGACGCTGTTCGGCGGAGCGTACGAGGTCCAGCGCGGTCCCCTGCTCGGGGCGCAGGGTGCCCAGCAGCAGGACCGGGAGGTCCGCGAGGTTGTCGATGACGTACTCCACGACCGCGACGGTCTCCGTGTCGCAGTCGTGGAGGTCCTCCAGCAGCACCACGCAGCCGGTGTCCCGGCCGAGGACCGACAACAGCCGCAGCAGGGCCTCCGCCAGCTCGACCACGGTCTCCGTGTAACCGGCCGGCGCCCCGCTCCGCCACTCCGGGACCAGCCTGGCCAACGCCGGGTGATACGGCGCGAGTTCGGCATCCGTCGGCGTGCCCGCCGCACGGAAGTGGGACGACAGGGCCTCCACCAGGGGGCGGAACGGCACGACCAGGCCGGTGGAACCCGCCCTCCCGCGCAGCACCGGCATGCCCAGCCCGTAGGCCCGGTAGGCGCATTCGCCCACCAGCCGGGACTTGCCGATCCCCGCTTCGCCGACGAGGAACAGCGCGCGCCCCGAACGCCGTCGTGCGGCGTCCAGGGCGCTGCTCAGCAGACCGATCTCGTCGTCACGCCCGACGACGACGGGCGAATTCGCACGCATGGCCGCAGGCTACTGGAGCCGTACAGAGTGCGGCAGTAGGCACATTCCCGTCATGCCGTGCACGGTGGCGGGAAACGGCTACATCGGGACGGTGAACGTGGTCCACGGCAGGTCGGGGCCGTTGACGACGTCCCCGTCCGAGGCACTGAGGAGTCTGCTTCTCAGACCCAGGCCTCCGTTGTTCCCCAGTGATATCCGCCCCGCGGGGTGCTCGAAGGCGCCCTCGTGCGCCGCGGTGACGTCCACATATCCTGCCGACTCGCTGATCTGCGTCATCTCTGCCTCTTCTTCCGGTCGTTGATGGTGAACGTCATGGGTACGTGGGCCCGGTCGGCCCCCGTGGAGTGGCGCATGAGCAGTGCCGGCCCGATGCGGTCGGGGAACCCCGCCCGCAGCAGCCCGTGTCCGATGCCCGACAGGCCGGTGAGCAGCCCCGGGTGAGGTACGTGTCCGGGCGTCCCGCAGTGCGGCTGCGCCCGGTCGGCGGCGGCCAGCACGGTGCCGGTCCGGCGCAGCCAGTGGGGGCGCAGCCGGGGCAGGGCGGCATGACCGAGCAGTTCCAGTACGCCCAGTTCGCCGTGGCACAGGCTGTCGTCCGGCTGGGGTGCGGCCCGGGCCACGTCACCGGCCCGCTCCGCGAGCCAGTCGCGGAGCTCGGGATCGGCGAGGGCCTCGGGGCTGTCGGCGACCGCGAGCGCGACGCCCGACGTCCCCTCGCACCAGGCACGGCCGTCGCCGGCACCCCGTACGGCACGGCGCAGGGCGTCCAGCCCGGCGTTCCGGTGGCGCGGGCCGCCGCCCGCCCCGGCGAACCGCAGCAGGGCCCAGCCGATGCCCGCCGCCCCCTCCGCGAAGCCCCCGGACGCCGGCGCCGCCGCCACGAGTCGTTCGGCGCACCGCTCGGCACCGCGCCAGGCCTCGGTCCGGCCGGTGGTCCGGTGCACGGCGAGCAGCGCCACCAGCCCGCCGGCCGCGCCGCCGCGCACCCCGAGCCCCTCCTCGGCCGAACTCGCCGCGCAGGCGAGCCGGGTGGCGGGCCCCGCCCAGTCCAGTACCCGGCTGTCGTCCAGCAGCGTCCCGACCTCGGTGAGGGCGTAGGCGATGCCCCCGAGCCCGGAGAACGCGCCGGAACCGAGCACTCCGAGGTCGTCCCCACGCAGGTGGAGCGCGTCCAGCAGACCCGGTAGGGGCGCCAGCGCCGCCCGGGCCGCGTCGGCGTAGCGGGCGGCACCGGTCAGGGACGCCAGCTGCGCGAGGAACAGCGCGGGCCCGGTGTAACCGCCCGCGAGGTCGGCCGCCAGCGGCGTGAGCCGCCAGTAGCGTTCGCCGAGCAGCTCAAGACCGATCCAGTTGGTCCGGCTGCCGCTGTGGTACGCGAGTGAGACGAGCTGGTCGCCCACCGAGCGGGCGGCCGACAGCAGCCGCTCCGGTTCCGGCGCGGTGGCCTCGGTCCTGGGCCTCGCGGACCCGGTGGCGCCGTGCGGAGGCCCGGTGGAGGTGCTCACCATGGCGGTGCGGATGATCCGTTCCTGGTCCAGCCGGTCCACGGTGTCCAGGGCGCGGATCTTCGCCTCCACCCGCGCCAGCCCGGTGGGCCCGGCGGGACCCCGCATCCTGCGCCCGTTGCCGCTCCACACCTCGGTGAGGTCCGGACGCGTGGTGAACACCGGGACGTCACCCCGCCACAGCTCCTCGATCTCCTCGTCCTCCAGACCGGCCAGCGCGGGGGAGCCCAGGGCGCCGGTGCGCAGGAGCGCGAACACCTGCTGGCGCTCGGCGGCGTCCCGCATCAGGTCGGGGTGGGTCGACTCGTGCAGCAGCGTGGCGTACGTCCACGTCGGCCTCGGCACGAAGCGGGTCTCGTCCTCGGCGAACAGCCGCAACAGCCCGTTGGAGCCGAGCAGTTCGTCACGTGAGTCGCTGACGGCGGTGTACGCGGCGCGGAAGCCGTCGCACAGGGCGCCGGTGAACCGGAACGGCTCGGCCAGGACCCCGTCCAGGCTGGGACGGTTGGCCGATTCGGCGAACCGCCCGGTGGCACGCACCAGATGCATGGTGTCGGTGCCCGCCGCCGCCCAGGAGGCCGTCTCCAGCGGGGAGGAGGCAGCCCGTCCGCCGCCGACGGCCGACATGTCGAGCGCGGTGGTGTCCCCGACCAGAAGCTGTGGAAGCAGTCCGACACGGTGCACCGAGCCGTACAGGGCCCGGGCGGCCGGATCGGCGGGTGGGGCCTGCGTGAGGGGCGGGTGGAAGAGCGTCTCCACATCGACCAGGACGGGATGGGCCCCGCATGCGATGAGGTTCTCGTGGTGCAGGTCCGTGCCGTCCAGGACGTGCAGCAGGGCCAGCAGCGCCCCCAGGCGCCGGTAGAAGAGAGTGGTCTCGGCCGCCGAGCGGCAGGGGGCGTCCCCGATGAACTCGGCCCAGCCGTACGCGCCCCGGTCCAGGACCCCGGGCGCCCGCAGGACGGGCGTCCCCCCGAGGGAGTTGAACCACTGCACCAGGGTGTCGAAGTGCCGGTGCGCGGCGAGCGGTCGCGGCTTGTAGACCAGCCGGGCGCCGTCGGCGAACCGCAGCAGCATCACCGACCGGCCCCCGCGGTGGCTGTCACCCGTACCGGCCTCGACCTCCGTCAGGGTGTGCGGCCCGTAGGCGGTGAGCCGCCCCGCCCCCTGGGCCCCGAGCACCGTGGAGGCACCGAGGAGTTCCCCGTCCGCGGTGAGCCTGCCGAGCATCTCGGCGAACGCGTCGGCCGCGTTCATGGCCGCCTGCGCGAGGACCCTGGCGAGGACCGGATAGGCGGTGACCAGAGAGGCGAGGCCCGCCCGGCTCGCGGTCAGCCGCAGGAAGTCCCGGAAGCGCTCACGCGGCCCGGGGCCCGTCAGCCTGCCGTCGGCCCGCGCGTCGTGCAGTTCCGACACGAGGGTCCGGGCGGCCAACACGGCCAGGCGCCGTTCCACGTCCCGACGGAAGCCGTCCAGCACAGCGGTGGAGCAGGGGGCCGGCCCAGGCCGCGCGCCGACGCCACCGGACACCGCGCCCGCCATCCGGTCGGCTGCCCGGGCCGCGAACGGGGCGACGACCAGCGCGAAGCCGGTCAGATCCGGGTAGGCCCGGTCCGCGATCCGCGCCGAGCGCGGTGCCCGGTCGACCGCCTCCCGGGCGAAACCGGCCCAGTCGGGCTCGGCCGCCGGGCGCGGTCCGACGGTGCCGGGGACCCACCACGGGTCGCCGTGCTCCCGGAGTCCGAAGAGGCCGTCGGTGTCCGGTACCGGGGCGTGGTCCGTGCCGCCCGCGCCGTCCGACGACGCCTTACCGCCGATCGCTTCCTTCTCCACCACCGCGTTCACCTCCCCGGTCCAGGGAGGCCCCAGCGGTTCTCCCGGTGCCCATCCTGGAGGGCGCCCGGGTCCCGCACATGGGGGAGTCGCCCCCATCTTTCGGGGTGCGTCGCCCCACCGGTGGGGGAGTACCAGGTCAGCGGGGGGCCCGGGGCCGAACGGCGGTCAGCGGGCCGGGGCCGCCGTCGATCCCCGCTCCATGAGCTCCGCCGCGATGGTCGCGATACCGCCGGGCGGGGGTGTCTCCTTGCCCATGGCCAGCCGGCCCGCCCGCGCCCCCGCCTCGAACAGCGGCAGCCGCACGGTCGTCAGAGCCGGTACGGCGTCCACCGAGAACGGCAGGTCGTCGAAGCCGGCCACCGAGACGTCCTCGGGGATACGGAGCCCGAGGTCCCGCACCGCCGCGCAGGCACCCAGCGCCACCGTGTCGTTGGCGGCGACGACGGCTGTCACCTCGGGCTCGCGGCGCAGGAGTTCGAGCGTGGCGTCGTAACCGGAGCCGCGGTCGTAGGGGCCGTGCACGGTGACGTTCTCCTCGTCCCCGTAGAGCCCGGCCGCCTTCATGGCCTCGCGGTGGCCCTCCAGTCGGTGCCGGGTCGTGGTGCGCTCCAGGGGACCGGCGACGTAACCGATCCGGCGGTGCCCCAGGCCGATCAGGTGCTCGGTGAGCCGCCGGGCACCGCCCCGGTTGTCGAAGGCCAGTGCGGCGGTCACCGCGTCGGTGTCCGGAAGCGGGGGGCGTCCGCAGAAGACGATCCGGGTGCCGGCGTCCGCGAGCTTGGCCAGCTTCACGGCCATGGCCGCCTGGTGTGCCGGGTCCTCCAGCGCCCCGCCGGTGAGCACGACGGCCGCGGCACGCTGGCGCTGCAGCAGGGTGAGGTAGGTGAGTTCGCGCTCGGGGGAGCCACCGGTGTTGCAGACGACGGCGAGCTTCTCGCCGCCTCCGCGGCCCGACCCGTCGCCCGGTCCGCCGATCTCGCTCTGCGCGGCCCCGGCCATGATGCCGAAGAAGGGGTCGGCGATGTCGTTGACCAGGATCCCCACGAGGTCGGACGTGGCGGCGGCGAGCGAGCTGGCCGGGCCGTTCAGCACGTAGTCCAGTTCGTCCACCGCGCGCAGGACCCGCTCCCGGGTGGACGACGCCACCGGGTAGTTGCCGTTCAGGACACGGGACACGGTGGCCGGGGACACCCGGGCGCGGGCCGCGACGTCCGCCAGGGTGACTGTCATCGCTCTCCTCCGAGGAGTTGTGGAGCGCCCCCCTTGTCCGGGCCGCTGTCGGCAGGCTAGCGTCATACCGCATAGAAAGCGCTTGCTACGGCTGTATGGAGGGAACTTTCGTGACACGCAGGACAGTGCGCATCGCCATGAACGGCGTCACGGGACGCATGGGATACCGGCAGCACCTGGTGCGCTCGATCCTCGCGATCCGCGAGCAGGGCGGCCTCGACCTCGGTGACGGCGAGGTGCTGTGGCCGGAACCCGTGCTCGTCGGCCGCCGCGCCCACGCCCTGGAGGCACTCGCCGCACAGCACGGCCTGACCGAGTGGTCGACCGACCTGGACGCGGTGCTCGCCGACGAGTCGATCGACATCTACTTCGACGCCCAGGTCACCTCGGCCCGCGTCGAGGCGATCAAGAAGGCCATCGCCGCCGGCAAGCACATCTACACCGAGAAGCCCACCGCCACCGACGTCGAGGGCGCGCTCGAACTGGCCCGGCTCGCCCGCGACGCCGGCATCAAGCACGGAGTCGTCCAGGACAAGATCTTCCTCCCGGGCCTGCTCAAGCTGAAGCGCCTCATCGACGGCGGCTTCTTCGGCGAGATCCTCTCCGTGCGCGGCGAGTTCGGCTACTGGGTCTTCGAAGGCGACTGGCAGGACGCCCAGCGCCCCTCCTGGAACTACCGCGCGGAGGACGGCGGCGGCATCGTCGTCGACATGTTCCCGCACTGGGAGTACGTCCTGCACGAGCTGTTCGGCCAGGTCACGAGCGTCTCGGCGCACGTCCAGACGCACATCCCGCAGCGCTGGGACGAGCAGGGCAAGCCCTACGCCGCCACCGCAGACGACGCCGCGTACGGCACCTTCCAGCTGGCCGGCGGCGCCGTCGCACAGATCAACTCCTCCTGGGCGGTCCGCGTCAACCGCGACGAGCTCGTCGAGTTCCAGGTCGACGGCACCCACGGCTCCGCCGTCGCGGGCCTCCGCAACTGCCGTGTACAGCACCGCTCGGCCACCCCGAAGCCGGTCTGGAACCCCGACCTCCCGGTCACCGAGCCGTTCCGCGACCAGTGGCAGGAAGTCCCCGACAACGCCGAGTTCGACAACGGCTTCAAGGCCCAGTGGGAGCTCTTCCTGCGCCACATCGTCCTCGACGAGCCCTACACCTGGGACCTGATGGCCGGCGCCCGCGGTGTCCAGCTCGCCGAGCTCGGCCTCAAGTCCTCGGCCGAGGGCCGCCGCTTCGACGTACCGGAGCTGAACCTGTGACCATCCACCTCCCACAGGGTGCGTACGAACCCCGCACCACCCCGCTCGACCTGGCACCGTCCGGGGCGCCGCTCGCCTCCCGCACGGTCTTCTCCGCCGCCCACGTCGTCGCCGACCCGCACGCCGACATCAGCCCCGACGACCCCGTCGCCGTCGACTGGGACGCCACCCTCGCCTTCCGCCGCCACCTCTGGTCGCACGGCCTGGGCGTCGCCGAGGCGATGGACACCGCGCAGCGCGGCATGGGCCTGGACTGGGCCGGAGCCGCGGAGCTGATCCGCCGCTCCGCCGCCGAGGCGAAGTCCGTGGGCGGCCTGATCGCCTGCGGTGTGGGCACCGACCAGCTCACCGGCCCCGCCACCCTGACCGAGGTGCGCGCCGCGTACGAGGAGCAGCTCGCCCTGGTCGAGGAGAGCGGAGCGCGGGCCATCCTGATGGCCTCCCGCGCGCTGGCCGCCGCGGCGAAGGGCCCCGAGGACTACCTGGAGACGTACGCCCATCTCCTGCGCCAGGCCACCGAGCCGGTCGTCCTCCACTGGCTCGGCCCCATGTTCGACCCGGCGCTGGAGGGCTACTGGGGCAGCACGGACCTCGACGCCGCCACGGACACCTTCCTGAAGGTCATCGCCGAACACCCGGACAAGGTCGACGGCATCAAGATCTCGCTCCTGGACGCCGAGCGCGAGATCGACGTACGGCGCCGTCTCCCGAGCGGGGTGCGCTGCTACACCGGTGACGACTTCAACTACCCCGAGCTGATCGCCGGTGACGACCGCGGCTTCAGCCACGCCCTGCTCGGCATCTTCGACCCGCTCGGCCCGCTGGCCGCGCACGCGGTGCGGGTCCTGGACACCGGGGACGTGCGGGGCTTCCGCGATCTGCTGGACCCCACGGTCGAGCTGTCGCGCCACCTTTTCAAGGCCCCGACCCGCTTCTACAAGACGGGCGTGGTGTTCCTCGCCTGGCTGGCGGGCCACCAGGACCACTTCACGATGGTCGGCGGGCTGCAGTCGGCCCGTTCGCTGCCGCACCTGGCGAAGGCGTACGAACTGGCCGACCGGCTGGGCCTGTTCCCGGACCCCGAGCTGGCCGAGTCCCGGATGCGCGCCCTGTTGACCGTTCACGGAGGAAGCCGATGAGCACCGAACTGTCGCGCCTGTCCGTCAACCAGGAGACGGTCCGGCAGCTGTCCCTGCCCGAACTCGCCGAGGGCTGCGCCAAGGCGGGCATCGGCAGTGTCGGCCTGTGGCGCGCCCCGGTGCAGGAGTACGGCGTCGAGCGCGCCGGGCAGCTGATGAGGGACGCGGGCCTGACCGTCACCAGTCTCTGCCGCGGCGGATTCCTCACCGCGACCGACCCCGCCGAGCGCGCCCGTGCGCTGGACGACAACCGTGCGGCCGTCGACGAGGCCGCGGGCGTGAACACCGACACCCTGGTCCTGGTCTCCGGCGGGCTCCCCGCGGGGGAGAAGGACCTGCACGCGGCACGTGAGCGGATCGCCGACGCCCTGGCCGAACTGGCGCCGTACGCCTACGAGCGGGGTGTCCGGCTCGCGATCGAGCCGCTGCACCCGATGTTCGCGTCGGACCGCTGCGTGGTCTCCACGCTTTCGCAGGCCCTGGACCTCGCGGAGCGGTTCCCGGCCGAGCAGGTCGGGGTGGTCGTGGACGCCTACCACATCTGGTGGGACGACCAGGTTGCCGCGCAGATCGCGCGGGCGGGCGCGGGTGGCCGGATCCACTCCTTCCAGCTGGCCGACTGGATCACCCCGCTCCCGGCGGGCGTCCTGGTGGGCCGTGGCCAACTGGGCGACGGCTGCGTGGACTTCCGTGCCATGCGCCGCCAGGTGGAGGCCACAGGATTCGACGGACCGATCGAGGTCGAGATCTTCAACGAGGGACTCTGGGCGCGTGACGGCGCCGAAGTGATCGGCGAAGTCGCAGCCCGGTACCTGGAACACGCCTGCTGAGAGGGGTCCGGACGGCGGGAGGTAAATAGATCGCAAAGGCGTGCAACCTTTGCGTACCCTCCCCGGTCGTACTCAGCGTCGGGACTTCCGGGGAGGGGTCCGGGGGGATCGGGAAGCCCGACGGAGGGGGAAAGCGAGGGGGGTCCGGCCTGTGGGCCGGGCCCCATTCCGCTTCCCGGACCGTGCGCTTCCCGGGCCGTGCGCTTCCCGGACCGTCCGAGGCGGATCTGACCGCCCGGGTCCCGCACCATCCCCGTCGACGGCACCACGTACACGACGCTCCGGAACAGCCCGGTCGCCGGTCTGGGAGGATCGCCGGGATGACCAGACATTTCTCGATCACCTACCGGTGCGTAGGTGCGCTCCTCCACGAGACCGGAATGGTCTCCGAGGAGAAGACGCGCGGCGTCCTCGATGACGCCGCCACCTATGCGGATGACGAGCTGGACCAGTACGCGGCGGCTCGTGCCCTGGAGAGCTTCGGGGTGGCGGTCTCGGTCCACGCCGACGACATCGACTCCATCCACGAGGGCTACAGGGGCCTCCTGGCGGACGCCGCCGAGGTCGCCGGTGGCGAGGTCGCCATCACCGACGTCCGGATCGTCGAGGGGGAGGGTGGCTTCGAGGGTGGCCGCCTCGACGCCGTCGAGTTCAGGAGGGACGGCAAGCTCCTCTCCATCCCAGCCGAACACTTCGCGGAGGACTACTACGACCACGCGGCGGCCTGTCGGGCCATCGCCGCGACCTCCCGTGACGACGACCCGCGCACATGGCGAGGCGTCGGCTTCGCACGCGAGCCGGGCGCCGGCTACGACAGCATCATGGTCCTCGCCACACCCGAGCAGCGGGAGACGCTTCACCAGTACCTGGGACTGACGTTCCCCTGAACAGCGGTTGACCGGGCCCCGGGGCAGGCCGTCCTCGGAACCCGTCGGTGCGCCGTCCGTGACCTCAGGCGCCGTCGAAGCCGCTCCTGGCCGCCTCGATGTGGCCGATGTGCCGGTGGGTCCAGTCGCACATCACGTCGACCGTCTTCCGCAGCCCCTGACCCGGTCCGGTCAGGGTGTACTCGACCTTCGGCGGGACCGTGGGATACACGGTGCGCTCGACCAGACCGTTGCGCTCCAGCATGCGCAGGTTCTGGGTGAGCATCTTGTGGCTGACCCCCTCGACCGCGCTCCGCAGCTCACTGAAGCGCAGGGTGCGGTCGCCCAGGGCCTCGATGATCAGGAGTGCCCACTTGTTGGCGACGTCCGAGAAGATCTCCCGCGCCAGTGAATCCGCGCGCCTCAGATCGGCCTGTTCCTCGGGGGAGCCGCTGAACTGCTTGGTCACCTTCTGGTACCTCTGTCACTAAAAAGTGCGTTCTTCCACGTCAGCGCTCACTCTCCTACGGTTCCTGAGTAACCACAAGAGAGCACGTGCGGCCCGTCAGGGCTTCGCTGCAAGGAGGCGGACAGCATGGCCATCACCCTGACCAACCCCACGGGACTGCCGGAGATCGATGTCTACCGGCAGGTGTCGGTCGCGACCGGTTCGAAGCTGGTCTTCGTCGCCGGACAGGTCGCCTGGGACGCCGACGGCGTCACGGTGGGCGAAGGCGACCTGGCGGCCCAGGTCGAGCAGTGCTACGTCAACGTCGCCACCGCGCTGGCGGGCGTCGGAGCCTCTTTCGACGACGTGGCGAAGCTGAACGTGCACGTCGTCGGCTGGACCCCCGACAAGATGCCCCTGCTCCTGGAGGGGATCTCCCGGGCGTCCGCCCGGCTGGGCACCACCCCGGTACCGCCGGCCACCATGCTCGGCGTCGCCGCCTTGGACGTCCCCGAGCACCTGGTCGAGGTAGAGGCCACGGCGGTCATCGACTGAGGCGGCGGGGAGTCCGCCCCCAAGGGCCGAACCGCCGGTGGCAGGCTCCGTCGGCCGACCACGGTCGAGGGAGTTCCTGTACCGTCTTCCCGGGCCCGAACCGTTCAGGCGTGTCAGCTCTCACCGCCCGCCGACACGACTGCGCAGACTGGGACTTCACCCATCCGAGGGCCGAGGAGGGTGGGTCCGGTCGTGCGCGGGTGCGCAGGCGACGCGACGCCGAACCCGAATATGAGTAAGGGAATTGCATGGCACGTGAGGATGATCCTTCCAGACGCGTACCGCCGAGTTCCGGTACGTCCTCCGGCGCGTCCGGGAGTTCGCCGGCGCCGGCCCCCCCGGGCGGTACCGATCCAGGGTGCGGCCGGGGACGCGGCTGACACCCTGAGTCCCGGCGGCCCGCGCGGCCGCAAGGAGGACACGTCGTCCACGGCGGCCGGCCCGGACGCCGCCGCGCAGGGCCCGGCGAGTGGGAGCCCGGAGAGCAAGGACTCCGGGAGCGAGGCTCTCGAGGGTGCGGACGAGACACGGACCGTGAAGCGAGCGGGTACGGCCGCCGCCACCGCTTCCGTCACCGGTGCCGCCCGGGGCATCGGCGTCCCGGAGCCGTCGACGCAGGAGGCGCCCGGACGGGCGTCGGCCGACGGCTCCGACGAGACCACCGTGGCTTCGGCTTCGGCGTCGCCCGCCTCCGACCCGGTCGCGGCGCACGCGGCCACCGGTACCGTCAGCGGGTCCCCGAGCCCCGCAGTCGCAGTCGCGACGGCGGCGGCGGGCAGCGGTGGCGTGGGCACGCGCGCGGTCGGCGAACTGCTCGGCAGCCGACCGAAGAAACCGATGCTGGCCGCGGCGGCGATCATCGGCGCGATCCTGGTTTCCGTACCGTTCCTCATCTCGGGCCAGGACGACCGCAAGCCCGAGCAGGACCGCACGCAGAACGCGGCAGGCACGGTCCTGGGCACCGAAAGCTCCGAGCCCCCGGAGACCTACACCAGCAAGTCGCCGAGCCCTTCCGTGACTCCGAGCAAGGAGAAGGAGAAGGAGAAGGCGAAGGTGCAGGTGCAGGAGAAGCCGTCCGAGGCGCCTGCCGTCAAGCCGGTGATGGTACCGCCGCCGAAGAAGCCTGAGCGCAAGCCCACGGCCACGGTGACGGCGAAGGCGTTGCCGAGCACGGCCGCCGACGCGTTGAGCAGTCTCGCCGAGGCCGACCCCGAGGGGCGGCACATCTGTTACCGGGCCTTCGTGTCCGGGAGTGGCTGGCAGGCACCGGTGTGCGACGGGACGATGGCCGGGACGGCGGGCCAGGGGAAGCAGATCACGGCTCTCAACATCGCGGTGTGGAACGTCGGCGGGTCCTCCGCGAACGCCCTGCTGCACGACCAGGGTTCGACGAGTGGCAACGCAAAGTGGGCCCCGAGCTGGACGGCCCTCGCCGCAGACGGCAAGAACAACTACATAGGCAGTTCGAAGCAGGGTGCCCCTTTCATGACGGGATTCGCCATGAACGTCGGTAAGGGCGGCGTCTGCCACACGGCCAAAATGGGCAACGGCGGCTGGGGCAGGCAGTACTGCAAGAACAGCCGACCCGAGTACATGTTCGTCGGCACCACCGACAACAAGGGCTGGTTCGAGGCCGTGAAGCTCACGGTATGACCCACCGGGCTTCGGCCCGCGAGGCAGAGCCCCCTGGAATTCGCCGCCACCAGGGGGCTCCGCCGTGTCCGGCCCGGAGCCCGCGAAGCACGCCGGAGTGATCGCCCGGGCCATGCGGATGCCACGACGGCTCAGCTCCTCTGGGCCCGCCTCACGGTGTTGTTGCAGGACACGTCAACCTCTCACTGCCGGTTGTATGGGGTCGACGCTACGGTCAGTCAGCCCTTCACGGAGAGTGAGCCGGAACCACCCGCCAGCTCAAGTCGCGGGTCCGGCAGCTCCAGCCTCGGGTCCGGCAGTTCAGGCCGCTGGGCCGGGGCGGAGCCCGACAGCCGTCATCGAATGAGCGGGCCGGCCCCGTCCGGCTTCCTGAACAGTGCGGTCCAGAGGAAGTCCTCGCCGAAGTGGGGGGAGCCGGCGGGCTCGTCCCGCATCCGGCGCAGTTCGATCTCCTCCATCCCGGAGAAGATCCAGCGCAGCGACTCGGGCGTGTAGGCGAGCCCGCCCTGAAGTCCCGCACCGCCGTAGAACTCCGCGTCGGGCAGTTCCGAACCCATGGCCCCCGAGGCGAAGCAGCTGAGGGAGAGATACCCGCCGGGGGCGAGGGTACGGTCGACGAGTTCGAGGTAGCTGACGCGCCGGTGGGGCGGCAGGTGGTGGAAGCAGCCGGAGTCGTGAACAAGGTCGTACGGCCCGGCGGGCGCGTCGTCGGCGAAGGCGTCCCCGCAGTGGAAGCGGATGTCTGCTCCCGCATCGGCGGCCCGCTCCTCGGCCCAGGCGATGGCCCCCGGCGACAGATCGACGGCATCCACCTCGAAACCCCGTGACGCCAGGTACAGGGCGTTGCGTCCTGGTCCGCAGCCGAGATCGAGGGCACGGCCGGGGGCGACGACGCCCCGGTCGAGGAAGGAGACGAGGCTCTCGTCCGGCTTCGCCACGAAGAAGGGCACGGGCTTCGAGCGGTCCTCGTAGAACCCGTCCCACCAGGCGCCCGCACCGCTGGTCCACCGGTCGGCCCCAGGCGCGAACAGGCTGTCCATGAGCTTCAGTACGTCGTCCACCGAGCGTATGTTCCGGTCCATTCAGAACCCCCTTCGCGAGACCCCAACTCTATTCTGTCGAGGGGTGTTTCAGCAGCTCGGAGGCGGTGTGAGGGCTCGCTGTGGGGCCCGCACCGCAGCGTCCAGGAGCACCCGGCCCAGAGCCCTTGGGTGGAACCCGTCCCGCTGCCCACGCACCGCCGGAGAGTCTCGGAGGGCCCTTCCCGGCGGCAGCCCAGGCGTGTTTCTCGACCACTTCGCAGGCGATGCGGTCGGAGGGGGCTGTCAGGCTTCGATATCCCACTCGACGCAGTGGTGTCCCGACTCGTGTTCGTAGGTCGACGGCCGGTAGTACAGGAAGGGCGAGCCCGTCTCCAAGGAATCGGCCAGGACCCGGAAGAGCTCTGCCGGACCGGTCGCCCAGAGGGTGCCGTCGAGATCTCCCGACCCGATGCCCATCTCGTACACATGTCCGTACGAAGGCCCAGGGCGGTGATCGACGAAGGCGACGCCCCCGTCGTTGGGCCGGGCGATCGGCACGCACAGGTGCAGAGCCACGGGTATGCGCCCGGCGGCGAGGTCGGCGTCCACACGCCGCAGGGTGTCGGTCAGGGCCATGCGCACATCATCGGTCGCCGGGTGTGTTCCGCACCAACGCTTATGGGTCCTGCTCGCGTGCCGGGTGCTCCTCCGCGCTGTCGGCCCCACCCGATACCGTCGGCACCATGTCCAACACCGCCGTCCTCGAAGGCGTCCTGGAGCGGATCACCTACGCCAACGAGGAGAACGGGTACACGGTCGCCCGAGTCGACACCGGTCGTGGTGCGGGTGATCTGCTCACCGTCGTCGGCTCGCTGCTCGGCGCACAGCCCGGCGAGTCACTGCGCATGGAGGGCCGTTGGGGGTCGCATCCGCAGTTCGGCAGACAGTTCACCGTCGAGAACTACACGACGATCCTCCCCGCCACGATCCAGGGCATCCGCCGGTATCTCGGCTCCGGGCTGATCAAGGGCATCGGACCGGTGATGGCCGACCGGATCACCACCCACTTCGGCGTCGACACCCTGGACATCATCGAGCAGCATCCGAAGCGGCTCGTCGAGGTTCCGGGACTGGGCCCGAAGCGGACGAAGATGATCGCCGCGGCCTGGGAGGAGCAGAAGGCGATCAAGGAGGTCATGGTCTTCCTCCAGAGCGTCGGCGTCTCCACCTCCATCGCCGTCCGCATCTACAAGAAGTACGAGGACGCCTCCATCTCCGTCGTGAAGAACCAGCCCTACCGGCTGGCCGCCGACGTCTGGGGCATCGGATTCCTCACCGCCGACCGCATCGCCCAGGCCGTCGGAATCCCGCACGACAGTCCCGAGCGGGTCAAGGCAGGTCTCCAGTACGCCCTGTCGCAGTCCACGGACCAGGGGCACTGCTTCCTCCCCGAGGAGCGGCTGATCGCCGACGGGGTGAAGCTGCTCCAGGTCGACACGGGGCTCGTCATCGACTGCCTGGCCGAGCTCGCAGAAGACCCGGAAGGCGTCGTACGGGAGAAGGTGCCGGGCCCCGAGGACGGACAGCCCGTCACCGCCGTCTACCTGGTGCCGTTCCACCGCGCCGAGATCTCCCTGGCCGCCCAGGTGCAGCGCCTGCTGCGTACGCCGGAGGACCGGATGCCCGGCTTCCAGGACGTGGACTGGGACAAGGCGCTCGCCTGGCTCGCGGGGCGTACGGGGGCCACACTGGCCCCCGAGCAGGAGGCGGCCGTCCGGCTCGCGCTCAGCAGGAAGGTCGCCGTTCTCACCGGCGGTCCCGGCTGCGGGAAGTCGTTCACCGTCCGCTCCGTGGTCGAGCTGGCCCGCGCCCGGAACGCCAAGGTCGTGCTGGCCGCCCCCACCGGGCGGGCGGCGAAGCGCCTCTCGGAGCTGACCGGCGCGGAGGCGTCCACCGTGCACCGGCTGCTGGAGCTGAAGCCCGGCGGGGACGCGGCGTACGACCGCGACCGGCCGCTGGACGCCGATCTGGTCGTCGTCGACGAGGCGTCGATGCTCGATCTGCTGCTCGCCAACAAGCTCGTCAAGGCCGTGGCACCCGGTGCCCATCTCCTTCTGGTGGGCGACGTGGACCAACTGCCCTCGGTCGGCGCCGGGGAGGTGCTGCGGGACCTGCTGGCGGACGGCGGCCCCGTCCCCGCCGTCCGGCTGACCACCATCTTCCGCCAGGCCCAGAAGTCCGGCGTCGTCACCAACGCCCACCGCATCAACTCCGGGGTGCCGCCGCTGACCCAGGGGCTCGACGACTTCTTCCTGTTCGTCGAGGACGAGACGGAGGACGCCGGAGTGCTCGCCGTCGATGTCGCCGCCCGTCGCATCCCCGCCAAGTTCGGCCTGAACCCCCGCCGTGACGTGCAGGTCCTCGCCCCGATGCACCGGGGCCCGGCAGGCGCCGGCCATCTCAACGGGCTGCTCCAGCAGGCCATCACCCCCGGACGCCCGGGCCTTCCCGAGAAGCGGTTCGGAGGCCGGGTCTTCCGGGTAGGCGACAAGGTGACACAGATCAGGAACAACTATGACAAGGGGGAGAACGGCGTCTTCAACGGCACGGTCGGTGTCGTGACCGCCCTCGACGCGGACGAGCAGAAGCTGACCGTCCTCACGGACGAGGAGGAGGAGATCGCGTACGAATTCGACGAGCTGGACGAACTGGCCCACGCCTACGCGATGACCATCCACCGCTCGCAGGGCAGCGAGTATCCGGCGGTCGTCATCCCGGTCACGACCAGCGCCTGGATGATGCTCCAGAGGAACCTGCTCTACACGGCTGTGACCAGGGCCAAGAAGCTGGTCGTGCTGGTCGGCTCGCGCAAGGCCATCGGCCAGGCGGTCCGCACCGTTTCCGCAGGCAGGCGCTGTACGGCACTGGATTTCCGGCTCAGCGGCGGTACGGCGGAAGACTTCCCGAAAAAATGATCGATCAAAACGGTGGGAAACATCACTGAGCTCTTCCGGAACCGCGGCCCAGGGGGCAGGATGAGAAAGTTGACGGCACTCAGTGCCGTCAGTAGGTCCAATGGACGACCCCGAGTGCACTCTCCTGAGCCAAATGGGGGAGGGTGGAGACAGTCAGGGCACCTCGAAGAAGAGGCACTACGTCGGTGAGGGATGACGTGAGCGAGCACACCAACAACGCTGTAGTACTGCGGTACGGCGATGACGAGTACACCTACCCGGTGATCGACAGCACCGTCGGCGACAGGGGCTTCGACATCGGGAAGCTCCGGGCCAATACGGGCCTGGTCACGCTGGACAGCGGATACGGCAACACGGCCGCGTATAAATCCGCCATCACCTACCTCGACGGCGAGCAGGGCATCCTGCGCTACCGCGGCTACCCGATCGAGCAGCTCGCCGAGAGCTCGACGTTCCTCGAGGTCGCCTACACGCTGATCAACGGTGATCTCCCCAAGGTCGACGAGCTGTCGGCCTTCAAGAACGAGATCACCCAGCACACGCTGCTGCACGAGGACGTCAAGCGCTTCTTCGACGGCTTCCCGCGCGACGCCCACCCGATGGCGATGCTGTCCTCGGTCGTCAGCGCGCTGTCCACCTTCTACCAGGACAGCCACAACCCGTTCGACGAGGAGCAGCGGCACCTCTCGACGATCCGGCTGCTGGCCAAGCTCCCGACGATCGCGGCGTACGCGTACAAGAAGTCGATCGGTCACCCGTTCGTCTACCCGCGGAACGACCTCGGCTACGTCGAGAACTTCCTGCGCATGACCTTCTCCGTGCCGGCCCAGGAGTACGTGCCGGACCCGGTCGTCGTCTCGGCGCTCGAGAAGCTGCTCATCCTGCACGCGGACCACGAGCAGAACTGTTCGACCTCCACCGTGCGTCTGGTCGGTTCCTCGCAGGCGAACATGTTCGCCTCGATCTCCGCCGGTATCTCCGCCCTGTGGGGCCCGCTGCACGGTGGCGCCAACCAGTCGGTCCTGGAGATGCTCGAGGGCATCCAGGCCAACGGCGGCGACGTCGACTCCTTCATCCAGAAGGTGAAGAACAAGGAGGACGGCGTCCGCCTGATGGGCTTCGGCCACCGGGTGTACAAGTCGTTCGACCCGCGCGCCAAGATCATCAAGGCTGCCGCGCACGACGTGCTGTCCTCGCTCGGCAAGTCCGACGAGCTGCTCGACATCGCGCTCAAGCTGGAGGAGCACGCGCTCTCCGACGAGTACTTCGTCTCGCGCAACCTCTACCCCAACGTGGACTTCTACACGGGCCTGATCTACCGCGCCATGGGCTTCCCGACCGAGATGTTCACCGTGCTCTTCGCGCTCGGCCGGCTCCCCGGCTGGATCGCCCAGTGGCACGAGATGATCAAGGAGCCGGGATCCCGCATCGGCCGCCCGCGCCAGATCTACACCGGCGAGGTCCTGCGCGACTTCGTCCCGGTCGAGGGCCGCTGAGCCTGTAGGACCGCTGCTCCACCCCCGGCCGCTCGCGGCCGGCATCCTTCGCCCCGCGTACCGCGCTCGCACACTCCGGAGCGCGGTGTCCGGGGCGATTCGGCGTTGTACGGGGCTGTCCGCCGGGCCCGCATCCGTCGTGCGGGCTCGTCCGTCGCCGCCCGCATCCGTCGTACGGGGCCGTCCGCCGGCCCCGTATCGGTGGTTCCGGCGCGTTGCCGGTGCCGTGAGCGAGAAACGCCCCGCCGCCGATCCCCCCACGGGTCGACGGACAGGGCGCTTCCCATATCCCCCGGAGCGGATTCCCCCCACGGGATCCGGCCGGGCGTCTGAAGGGAGCCTGAACTCCCGTTGTTGTGCGGTGGTGCCTATTCAGTTCGGTCCTGCTGTGCGGCTTGCCGGGGTACGTACGGACAGGAGGGCCGCTCAAAGCTCCCCGGTGCACGTGCCCCGGCCAACACCTGCCAGGAGCGTCCCCCAAGACACTCCATCGGACGTCCCCCAAGACATCCTTGGCATCGCACTCTTAGACTCACCAACCCATCAGATGGTTACCCTCGAATCGGTGTGATCTAAGTCTCTTTGTGGAAATCATGTGAAGGAGCGCAACCTCAGGCTGTTCGTCACGACGAAGACCGACGAGAACGCCATTGCAGCTCCCGCGATCATGGGGCTGAGCAGCCCGAACGCGGCGAGAGGCAGTGCGGCCACGTTGTAGCCGAAAGCCCAGAAGAGGTTGCTTCTGATGGTCCACAGAGTACGCCTCGACAGGCGGATAGCGGCAGGGGCCACCTTGAGATCTCCACGGACCAGTGTGAGGTCACCCGCTTCGATCGCCGCGTCGGTGCCGGTGCCCATCGACAGTCCGAGATCGGCCACGGCGAGCGCGGCGGCGTCGTTGACGCCGTCACCGACCATCGCGACGGACCGGCCTTCGGCCTGCAGGCGCCGTACGACCTGCGCCTTCTCTTCGGGGAGCACCTCCGCGAGAACCGTGTCGATCCCGACCGCGCGCGCCACGGAGTCCGCTGAGGCCTGGTTGTCCCCGGTCAGCAGGATCGGGTCGAGGCCCAGCGCGCGGAGCTCCGCGACGGCCTCCGCGCTGCTCTCCTTCACCGCGTCGGCCACCTCCAGGACGCCCCTGGCCTCCCCGTCCCAGGCCACGGCGACGGTCGTACGCCCCTGACGCGCAGCCTGCGCCAGGGCGTCCTCGAGCGA
This sequence comes from Streptomyces sp. JH34, assembly GCF_029428875.1. Classification (NCBI taxonomy): domain Bacteria; kingdom Bacillati; phylum Actinomycetota; class Actinomycetes; order Kitasatosporales; family Streptomycetaceae; genus Streptomyces; species Streptomyces sp. JH34. The sequence continues at coordinate 4,872,889 of NZ_JAJSOO010000001.1, forward strand.
GGGCGGGAGGGTGATGCCGGCATCGGCCAGGAGCTTCGCCCGGCCGGCCAGCACGACGTGCCCCTCGACGGTGCCGCGCACCCCGAGGCCGGGGGCGTCGGAGAAGTCCACCGGCGCGGGGAGCGCCGAGCCCGTGCGGGCGGCCGCTCCCGCGGCCACCGCGCGGGCCACCGGATGTCCGGAGGCGTGCTCGAGGGCGCCCGCGAGGCGGAGTACGTCCTCCTCGGCCGTCCCGGGGGCGGTGTGGACGCTTCCGAGGGTCATCCGGCCGGTGGTGACCGTCCCGGTCTTGTCCAGGACGACCGTGTCGATCCTCCGTGCGGTCTCCAGAACCTCGGGGCCCTTGATCAGGATGCCGAGCTGCGCGCCCCGCCCGGTACCGGCCATGAGGGCCGTGGGCGTGGCGAGCCCCAGGGCGCAGGGGCAGGCGATGATCAGGACGGCCACGGCGGCGGTGAACGAGGCGGTGACGTCGTCGGTGGCGAGCAACTGGACCACCAGCGTCCCCAGGGCGATCAGCAGGACGACGGGGACGAAGACCGCGGAGATCCGGTCCGCGAGGCGCTGGGCGGCGGCCTTGCCGCTCTGCGCGTCCTCGACCAGCCGGGCCATCCGGGCCAGCTGGGTGTCCGCGCCGACCCGGGTGGCCTCGACGACCAGCCGGCCGGAGACGTTCAGGGTGGCTCCGGTGACGGAGTCGCCCGGAACGGTGTCCACCGGGAGTGCCTCCCCGGTGAGCATGGAGGCGTCGACGGCCGAGGCGCCCTCGATGACGGTGCCGTCCGTGGCGATCTTCTCGCCGGGCCGTACGACGAACCAGTCGCCGACCAGAAGCCGGCCGACGGGGACGCGTACTTCGGTGACCTCGCGCCCAGGCCCCGCCCCCGGCCCGGTGTCCGTGTTCGTGTCCGTGTCCGTGCGAAGGACCGTGACGTCCTTCGCGCCGAGATGGAGCAGCGCGCGCAGAGCGGAACCGGCCTTCCGCTTGGACCGCGCCTCCAGGTAGCGGCCCAGCAGGATGAAGCCGACGACTCCGGCCGCGACCTCCAGGTAGATGGTGGAGGAGGGATCGGACCCGGAGGCGGTGACGTCGAACCCGTGCCGCATGCCGGGCATGCCCGCCGAGCCGAGGAACAGGGCCCAGAGCGACCAGCCGAAGGCCGCGAGCGTACCGATCGACACCAGGGTGTCCATCGTCGCGGCGCCGTGCCGCAGGTTCGCCCAGGCGGCGCGGTGGAAGGGGAGCCCGCCCCAGACGACGACGGGCGACGCGAGGGTGAGGGAGAGCCACTGCCAGTTGTCGAACTGGAGAGCCGGGATCATGGCCATGAGGACCACCGGCACGGCGAGCGCCGCCGAGACCTGGAGGCGCTGCCGGAGTACGGCGAGGGCTTCGTCGGCCGTGCGCTCGGCGGAGTCACGGGGGGCATCGGCCTCGCGCCCGGCCGTGTCGCTTCCGGCGGCCTCGTCCGTCGGTGAGGTACGAGGTGGCCCCTCACCCTCCGGTGCCTGTGCCTGTGCCTGTGCTTGTGCCTGCGCCGGTGCCTGCGCCTGTGCTTGTGCCTGCGCCGGTGGCGCGGGAGCGGGGCGGACGACGGGCCGGGCCGTGTAGCCGGTCTTCTCGACCGTGGCGACGAGGTCGCCGAGAGTGGTGCCGGCTCCGTAGGAGACGCGGGCCTTCTCGGTCGCGTAGTTGACGGTGGCGGTCACCCCGTCCATCCGGTTGAGCTTCTTCTCGACGCGGGCCGCGCACGAGGCGCAGGTCATCCCGCCGATCGTCAGCTCCGCATCGGAGGTGTCGGCCGCCGGGGCCTCGGCTGCCGTGGTGCTGGCCATGTGTGCGGACTCCTGGGTCGAGCAGTCGGGCCGTTTCCCCACCAGTATCTGCTTCCTGGTGGCGGAACCGGCCCGAAGGGAGGCGCTGGGTCGTGCGGGCCGGCTGTGGCTCCCGCACCGGTGGTGCGGGGCCGCGCGTCCGTAACGGAGGCTTGTGCTCCTGCGGCGCGTACCCGGGCCGGCCGCGCGCCGGGCGGCCGGAGCGACCGCAGCGGCCGGTCTCAGGCGCGGCCCACGAGTTCGTAGCCGGCCTCGTCGACGGCGGCGCGTACGGACTCGTCGGTCAGGGCGGCCGCGGAGGCCACGGTCACCCGGCCGGTGGCCGCCTCCGCCTTCACCGAGGTCACTCCCTCGATCGCGGAGAGCTCCTCGGAGACCGCCCCTTCGCAGTGCCCGCAGGTCATGCCCTTCACCTCGTACACCGCGGTGACGCCGCCCGCCTGGGTGCCCGCCGTCCGGTCGTCGCAGGAGCCGGTGGACGAGCAGCAGGAGCCGGCGGTCTTGGGCGTGTCCGTCTCGGTGGTCATGACGTTCTCCTCTTCGCAGGCACACATGGTGTGACGGATGTGGCGCAAGGGCGCACCGGAAAGCCCGATGAGCCGCCCGCACCGTCAACTATACCCCTAGGGGGTATCGCTGCTCCGTGCGGTCGCCCTGTCGGGTGTGTCGCAGGCCAGGGGCTCCAGGTAGCGGTACATCACGGTCTTCAACTCCTCCACGTAAGCCTCCCGTTCGGTGCCCTCGTGCGACATGACCAGGTCGAGTCCTGCCTTGAAGAGCACGAAGGCCATCTCGGCGGTGCGGGTGACCTGGTCCGCGGGGAGTTCCGGAAGGTAGGCGGCCAGGAGCTCTTCCGTCCTGGTGAGCATCGTGGCGTGCAAAGCGTCGTGCTCCCGGGTGATCACGCCCGGGATCTCGGAGCCGTGGGTGAGCACGGCGAACGCCGGGTTCTCGCAGTTGAAGGCGATCAGGGGGTCGAGGACCGTGTCCAGCAGCCTGTCGAGCGGCAGCTCGATGTGTCTGACGACGAACGCCGCGCCGTACGTCTCCCGCCAGCGGTGCATGAGCTGCTCGCCGAGCTCGATGGCGATGGCTTCCTTGTTGGGGAAGAACTGGTAGAGCGTGCCAGGTGAGACGCCCGCCTCGCGGGCGATGGCGTTGGTGCTGGCGCCGTTGTACCCGCTGGCGCAGAAGACGTCGGCGGCGGCTTCCAGCAGCTGGGCGATGCGGGCCTCGCCGCGCGCCTGGCGGCGGCGCGGCCGGCTCGCCTCGCCGCCCGGCCCGGCTCCGGCGTCCTGGCCGGCGTCCGCACCCTTGCCGCGCCCGCCGGGCCTGCCGCTCTCTTCGCGTGTGGCGGCTTCTTCCGCCCTGGCCTCCGGCACGGTCGATCCCCAGCTCTCAAGACGCGGTTGACAAATGCGAGTGGTCGCTCGCATTCTGATGAAACACGAGCGGGTACTCGTGTTTGCCAGTGTACGTGGCAATGGCCGACCCATGCTGCCTCGCGCCGCCCGGGTCCCGGTGAAGGGGACACCGCACCATGTCGGACGTCAACAGCTCGGAGCGCGTCGGGGGGTGGACCCGGTTCGTCACCGCGCGGCCACGGTTCGCCCTGCTGGCCGCCCTCGTGATCACGGCGCTCGCCGTGTTCGCGGGCAGCGGAGTGGCCGACCGGATGGGCAGCGGCGGCTGGGAGGCACCCGACGCCGAGTCGACCTGGACGACCCAGGTGCTGGAGCGTGAGTTCCCCGCGTCGCAGCCCAATCTGCTCCTGCTCGTCGACAGCGGCGGCGCCTCGGTCGACGACCCCGCGGTGGCCGCCGAGGCCGCCCGGCTGACCGACCGCCTGTCGGCCGAGCCCGGGATCACGGGCGTCGGTTCGTACTGGCGGACGAAGTCCCCCACCCTGCGCTCCTCGGACGGACACGAAGCGATCGTCGCCGCCCGGATCGGGGGTGACGAGAAGGCCGCCGGCGAGACCCTGGACCGGATAGCCCCCGTCTACCGGGGCACGAACGGTCCGGTGGAGGTCTCCGTCGGCGGGCCCGTCGCCGTCCGGCACGAGATGCAGAGCACCATCCAGGAGGACCTCCTGCGGGCCGAGCTCATCGCGCTGCCGGTCACGCTGGTGCTGCTGGTCATGGTCTTCGGCAGCGCGATCGCCGCCCTGCTGCCGCTCGGTGTGGGGATCGTCGCGATCCTCGGGACCAACGCCGTGCTGCGCGGCATCACCGAATTCACCGAGGTCTCCGTCTTCGCCCAGAACCTCACCACGGCCCTGGGGCTCGGACTCGCCATCGACTACGCGCTGTTCATCGTGCGCCGGTTCCGCGAGGAGCTCTCCGCCGGGGCCGACACCCGCGTGGCGATCGGCACCACACTGCGTACCGCAGGACGGACGGTGCTCTTCTCCGCGCTGACGGTGGCAGTGTCGCTGGCCGCGATGATGGTCTTTCCCCAGTACTTCCTGCGCTCCTTCGCCTACGCCGGCATCGCCGTGGTGCTGCTGGCCGCCGCCGCTGCCCTGATCCTGCTGCCGGCCGCCCTGATGCTGCTCGGCCCACGGGTCAACGCACTGGACCTGCGCCGGCTGCTGCGCCGCCGCGGAAAGCCGGCCTCCGGGGCGGACGCGTCCGAGAGCTCGGGCAGGGGGTGGGCCCGCTTCTCGGCGCTCGTGATGCGGAGGGCTCCTGTCTTCGCCGTCGTCACCACGGTCGGGCTGCTGCTCCTGGGGCTCCCGTTCCTCGGAGTGAAGTTCGGCACGGCGGACGACCGGCAGCTGCCGGCGAACGCCGAGTCCCGCGTCGTCCAGGAGCACATCCGGGAAGGCTTCCCCGGAAGCCCTGGTGCTGGACTCGAAGTCCTCGCGGAGGGCGCCGCGAGTCCCGGCCGGTACGCCGACTTCAAGGAGCGGATCGAGGCGCTCCCCGGAGTGGAGCGGGTGAACGGTCCCGTGACGGGGGAGGGCTTCGCGTACTTCGATGTCCTACCCGAAGGGGAGTCCGTCGGACAGGACGCTCAGGACCTGGTCCGGGAACTGCGAGCCGAGCCGGCTCCGTTCGACACCTCGGTCACCGGCACGGCGGCCGTCCTGGTCGACTCCAAGGACGCCATAGCGGACCGGTTGCCGTGGGCGGTGGGAATCATCGTCGTGGTGACACTGCTGCTGGTCTTCCTGCTGACCGGGAGTGTCCTGATACCCCTCCAAGCCGTCGTTCTCAACGCGCTCAGCCTGACCGCGATGTTCGGAGCGGTGGTCTGGGTCTTCCAGGACGGAAACCTGTCCGGGATCCTCTCCTTCACCAGCACGGGTGACATAGAGACGACGCTGCCCGTGCTGATGTTCTGCGTGGCCTTCGGCCTCTCCATGGACTACGGCGTGTTCCTGCTCTCCCGGATCAAGGAGGAGTACGACCGGACCGGAGACCACGAGCAAGCCGTGACGTTCGGGCTCCGGCGTACCGGCGGACTGATCACCGCCGCCGCCGTGATCCTTGCCGTGGTGATGGTCGCCATCGGCACCTCGCGGGTGACCAACACGAAGATGCTCGGACTCGGGATCGCGCTGGCCGTGCTGATGGACGCGATGGTGGTGCGCAGTCTGCTGGTGCCGGCCGTGATGAAGCTGATGGGCCGCGTCACCTGGTGGGCCCCCGCGCCGCTGCGCGCCTTCCACCGGCGGTTCGGGCTGAGCGAGGGGGAGGAGCCGGCGCCCACCTCGGACCAGGGCGCCGACGAGCGGTCCGAGACGAACGGGCGGGAGCGGGACAAGATCACAGCCGGGGCGTAGATTCGCCGGATCACGACCAGCATGACGACGGCCGGAAGCTTGTGCTCGGAAGCCAGTGGCGGTGGCCGGTCGACGACACTTCGCCGACGGACGACAGATGACGGATGCGGCATCCGGCTTCCGGCTTCCGGATGCCGGATGGCGGCAGCTGGACGGCGACGGCCGGTCGACGCCGGCCGGACCATGGGAGGCGGAGTCGATGCGGGCAGTGGTGTTCGAGGAGTTCGGGCAGGAGGCCCGGGTCGGGGATCTTCCCGACCCCACCCCCTCCGCCGCGGGAGTGGTGGTCCGGGTCGACGCCACGGGGCTCTGCCGGAGTGACTGGCACGGCTGGATGGGCCACGACCCGGACATCGTCCTCCCGCACGTACCCGGTCACGAACTGGCCGGGGTGGTCGAGGAGGTGGGCCCCGGCGTGCGCAACTGGCGCGTGGGCGACCGGGTCACCGTGCCCTTCGTCTGCGCCTGCGGCCGCTGTCCCGCATGCGCCGCCGGTGCCCAGCAGGTCTGCGAGCGTCAGACCCAGCCGGGCTTCACCCACTGGGGATCCTTCGCCGAGTACGTGGCGCTGGAGCAGGCAGACGTCAATCTGGTCGCGGTGCCCGAAGGGCTGTCGCCCGCCACGGCGGCCGGGCTCGGATGCCGGTTCGCCACGGCGTTCCGTGCCGTCGTGGGGCAGGGGCGGGTGGCACCGGGGGAGTGGGTCGCCGTGCACGGCTGCGGCGGGGTCGGGCTGTCGGCCGTGATGATCGCCGTGGCATGCGGGGCCCGGGTCGTCGCGGTCGACGTCTCGCAGCGGGCCCTGGAGTTGGCGCGGGCGTTCGGCGCCTCCGCGTGTGTCGACGCGTCCGCGCACCCTGCCGGTGCGGACGAGGCGGTACGCGAACTGACCGGCGGCGGGGCCCATCTGTCACTGGACGCGCTGGGCTCCCCGGTCACCTGCGCCGCGTCCGTGAAGAGCCTGCGTAGGCAGGGTCGTCATATCCAGGTCGGATTGCTGCCGTCCGCCGCCGGTGACCCCGTCGTCCCCATGGCGCGCGTGATCGGCCTGGAGCTGGAGATCCTCGGCAGCCACGGCATGGCCGCCCATGACTACCCGCCGATGATGCGCATGGTCCGGGCCGGGACCCTGCGACCGGACCTCCTGGTGACCTCCACCATCACCCTGGACGCGGCTCCGGCCGCCCTCGCCGCGATGGCCACCGCGCCCGGAGCGGGCGTCACGATCATCGAACCGGCGAAGGAGGACTGAGAGCCGGCGACCCCGGCCCTCCGGAAGACCCCGGCCCTCCGGAAGACCCCGGCCCCTCGGCCCCGGTTCGACATCTGCGGCCCTCGGCCCCGGTTCAACGGCCGCGGTTGCTGGGCCGGGACGCGACCCATGCGAGGACGGTGTCCACGAACCAGTAGGGCTTCCCGTGCCGGACGTCGTCAGGAGGTGGCAGCAGCCCGTGCTTGCGGTAGGAACGGATCGTGTCCGGCCGGACCTGGATGTGCGCCGCAATGTCCTTGTACGACCAGAGCGTTCTGTCCGTCATGAGTGACACCTCTCCGTACGTCCGTGCACCTCTGTCCCGGTGAACGAGAGGGCCCGGGGCGGGGCAGGGGGCGTCGCGAGGCTGTGACACAGGATCGGCGGAACCGGGACATACGTGACAGAGGAGTGACGGCCGTGGCGTAAGAGGACTCAGGGGCTCAGGAGGACGGTCGTGCGGGCCCGCAGATGCGGAGGAACTCGCGGGTGCGACGTGCGATGGGCAGGGGCTTGTCGGGCGGGCAGGGGTACATGTCCTGCTCGACGATGGCGAACAGATCGGTACCCAGGGCGCGCGCGGCGTCCAGTACCGGCTCCAGTGCCGGCACTCCGCCCGGCGGCTCGCACATCACGCCGCGCGCCACTGCCGGACCGAACGGCACCTCGTTCGCCACGACGTCTGCGAGCACCGCCGGGTCGACCTGCTTGAGGTGCAGATAGCCGATCCGCTCGCCGTAGGTCCGAATGAGCTCGACGCTGTCCCCGCCGCAGTACGCGTAGTGGCCGGTGTCGAGGCAGAGGGAGACCAGTTCGGGGTCGGTGGCGTCGAGGAAGCGGTTGACGTTCTCCTCGCTGTCGATGTGCGTATCGGCGTGCGGGTGCACCACGATGCGCAGCCCGTAGCGGTCCCGTACCTCGCGTGCCAGCCGTTCGGTCTGGGTCGTGAGGTCACGCCACTGCGCGCCGGTGAGCGTGCGGTCCTCCAGCACCTCGCCGGTCTTGTCGTCCCGCCAGAACGACGGGATGACCACGAGATGCTCGGCGCCCATCGCCCGGGTGAGTGCCGCGATGTCCGCGACATGCTCCCAGGTCCGGTCCCAGACCGCCGGGCCGTGGTGCAATCCGGTGAAGACCGTGCCCGCGGAGACGGCGAGATCGCGGCGGGCGGTCTCGTCGGCGAGCCGGGCGGGGTCGGTCGGCAGGTAGCCGTACGGCCCGAGTTCGATCCACTCGTAGCCCGCCTCGGAGACCTCGTCGAGGAATCGCTCCCAGGGCACCTGCTGCGGATCGTCGGGGAACCACACCCCCCACGAATCCGGTGCCGAGCCGATGCGGATGCGGGCCGAAGAGGGTACGGAGGAGGTCATATCGCCCACCCTCCAGCCCTCGGGAAACAGTGTCAAGAGTTCGTCCGAATGTCCGGACAAAGTGTTGACAGGGCTCCGGGCGAGGGCTAGACCTGGGAGCGCCCGTCCGGCCGTGGCCGACTCCAGGGACGATGCGCCGGGCCGGAACACCGGGTCGAAGGGATGCGTATGCCTGAGCCGTACGACGTGATCACCATGGGGCGGATCGGCGTGGACGTCTATCCGCTGCAGACCGGTGTACCGCTGGCCCTGGTCGAGACCTTCGGGAAGTTCCTCGGCGGCTCGCCGTCCAACGTCGCCGTGGCCGCCGCCCGGCTGGGACGGCGTACGGCTGTGATCACACGGACCGGCCGGGACCCCTTCGGCGACTACCTCCACCAGGCGCTGGGGGAGTTCGGCGTGGACGACCGGTGGGTGAGTGCCGTGCCGGAGTACCCGACCCCGGTCACCTTCTGCGAGATCTTCCCGCCCGACCACTTCCCGCTCTACTTCTACCGGCAGCCCAAGGCCCCTGATCTGGAGATCCGGGGTGAGGAGCTGGACCTGGACGCGGTACGGGCCGCCCGGGTCTTCTGGGTGACCGGCACCGGACTGTGCGCCGAACCCAGCCGCACCGCCACCCTCACCGCCCTCCGGGCCCGACGCGAGGCCCAGGACAGCCGTGCCGGTGGCGAGGCCCGGGACGGCCGTGCCGGTGGCGAACACCCAGCGGCGCCCGGACCGCCTCGTTTCACCGTCTTCGACCTCGACTGGCGCCCCATGTTCTGGGGCGAGGAGGAGGGTGGCGACGACGAAGCCGCCCGCACCCACTACCGCGAGGCGCTCTCCCACGCCACGGTCGCCGTCGGCAATCTCGACGAGTGCGAGATCGCCACCGGGGAGCGCGAACCCCACGCCGCGGCACGCGCCCTGCTCGCAGCCGGACCCCAACTCGCCGTCGTCAAGCAGGGGCCGGACGGCGTCCTGGCCGTCCACCGCGACGGGACCACCGCCGAGATCCCGCCCCTCCCCGTCGACGTCGTCAACGGGCTTGGCGCCGGGGACGCCTTCGGCGGTGCCCTCTGCCACGGTCTCCTCTCCGGCTGGGACACGGAACACGTCATGCGCTACGCCAACGCGGCCGGGGCCATCGTGGCCTCCCGGCTCGCCTGCTCCTCCGCGATGCCGTTCCCGCACGAGGTCGAACAGGCCCTCGCCGACGGTGTGGTGGCCACGGGGGCCACCCCGTGACCCCGCCCGCCGCGGCCGGTGTCACGGACCTCGTCCGGCTCCGCGCCCACCACCCGGAGGCCGTCGCCGAGGCGGCCGGGGCCCGCCGCAGACGCCCCCTCGTCGGGCCCACCGGACGGCTGATGATCATCGCGGCGGACCACCCGGCCCGCGGCGCCCTCGCCGTCGGTGACGACGACCTGGCCATGGCGGACCGCTTCGACCTGCTCGAACGCCTCTGTCTCGCCCTTTCCCGTCCCGGCGTCGACGGGGTCCTCGCGGGCGCCGACGTCCTGGAGGACCTGCTGCTCCTCGGAGCGCTGGAGGACAGGATCGTCATCGGTTCCATGAACCGCGGTGGGCTCGCGGGCGCATCCTTCGAACTGGACGACCGCTTCACCGGCCACCGCGCCGTCGACCTCTCCCAGCAGGGCTTCGACGCGGGCAAGTTGCTCCTGCGGATCGACCACGACGACCCCGGCTCCCTGGACACCCTGCACACCGCCGCCCGCACCGTGAACGCCATGGCCGCCCACCGGCTGCCGGTGTTCATCGAGCCCTTCCTCTGCCGGCGCACCCCCGCGGGACTCCGCACCGACCTCGGGGCCTCCGCCGTCACCACGTCCATCGCCATCGCCTCGGGCCTCGGCGGCACCTCCGCGTACACCTGGCTCAAGGTCCCCGTCACACAGGACCCCGAGGACATGGAGCGGGTGATGCGGACCTCGACGCTCCCCGCGGTCCTGCTCGGCGGCGACGTCGCGGAGGACCCGGACACGGCGTACGAGCGGTGGCGCGGCGCGCTGCGGCTGCCGACCGTCCAGGGGCTGGTCGTCGGGCGGTCGCTGCTCTACCCCGCCGACGGCGACGTGGCGGGCGCGGTCGACACGGCCGTAGGACTTCTGTGAACGAGGCCTGACGACGGGTAGGGATGGAGCCATGGCGACGACGTCCGACGAGCAGCAGAGGTACCACCTCAGGGCCGGGCACGCGGCGAGCGGCCCCTACGTCCTCGACATCGGTCCGGAGCGGGCCGGGTGGGAGCGGTCGAGTCTGCGCGTCCTGGAGCTCGAACCGGGTGGTGTTCACACCCTGGTAACCGGGGAGAGCGAATGGATCGTCCTGCCGTTGTCCGGCGGCTGTACGGTGCGGACAGCAGGTGAGATCTTTGAACTGCGGGGCAGGAAGCACGTGTTCGGCGCCGTGACCGACTTCGCCTACGTCCCACGCGACGCCCGCGCCCAGATCGCCTCCGGCGCAGGAGGCCGCTTCGCCCTGGCAGGAGCGAAGTGCGAGCGACGACTCCCCGCTCGCTACGGCCCCGCGCCGGAGGTACCGGTCGAACTGCGCGGCGCCGGAACCTGCTCGCGCCAGGTGAACAACTTCGCCGCCGCCGACACCTTCGACTGCGACCGGCTCATCGCCGTGGAGGTCCTCACTCCGGGCGGCAACTGGTCCTCGTACCCGCCGCACAAGCACGACGAGCACCACCCCGGTGCCGAATCCGTGCTGGAGGAGATCTACTACTTCGAGGTCGAGGACGACGGCCTCGGCTACCACCGGGTGTCGCCGTCCCGGAAGGGCGGCACGGACGTCCTCGCCGAAGTCGCCACGGGCGACGCCGTCCTCATCCCCGACGGCTGGCACGGCCCGTCCATCGCCCCGCCCGGCCGAACCCTGTACTACCTGAACGTCATGGCGGGTCCGGGTGAGCAGCGCGAGTGGCTCATCCGCGACCACCCGGACCACCGCTGGATCCGCGACACATGGCCCGGGCAGCCCGTCGACCCACGCCTGCCGCTCCACGGTCGGGAGGCCGCCCGGTGACCACACCACGCCGCACCTCGGACGCGACCGCGCCCACCCGCAGGCTCACCACCGCGCAGGCCCTGATCGCCTTCCTCGCCCGCCAGTACACCGAGCGCGACGGCCGCCGGCACCGTCTGATCGACGCGACCTGGGGCATCTTCGGTCACGGCAACGTCGCGGGCGTCGGCCAGGCGCTCGTCGAGGCGGGCCCCGCGATGCCCTACCTCCAGGGCCGCAGCGAACAGGCCATGGTGCACGCCGCCGTCGGGTACGCCCGCCAGTCGGGCCGGCTCTCCGCCCACGCCGTCACCACCTCCATCGGACCCGGCGCCACCAACCTCGTCACCGGCGCCGCGCTCGCCACCGTCAACCACCTGCCCGTGCTGCTGCTGCCCGGGGACACCTTCGCCACCCGCCCCGCCGACCCCGTGCTCCAGCAGCTCGAAGTGCCCCACACGGGCGACGTGTCGGTCAACGACTGCCTGCGCCCCGTGTCCCGCTACTTCGACCGGATCACCCGCCCCGAGGCGCTGATCCCGGCGGCCCTCCAGGCCATGCGCACCCTCGCCGACCCGGCGGACACCGGCGCCGTCACTCTCGCGCTGCCGCAGGACGTGCAGGCCGAGGCGTACGACTGGCCGGCGGAGTTCTTCGCGACACGCGTCTGGAACGTCCGCAGGCCGGCCCCCGACCCCCACGAACTCGACCAGGCCGTCCGCGCCGTGCGTGCCGCACGCCGCCCCCTGATCGTCGCGGGCGGCGGAGTCCACCACAGCGAGGCCGAGGAGGCCCTCGCCGCCTTCGCCGCCGCCACCCGCATCCCGGTCGCCTCCACCCAGGCCGGCAAGGGCTCCCTGCGCCACGACCACCCCGCCGACGTGGGCGGCATCGGTCACACCGGCACCGCGACGGCGGACGCGCTCGCCCGCGAGGCCGACCTGGTGATCGGCATCGGCACCCGCCACACCGACTTCACCACCGCGTCCGGCACCCTCTTCGCCGCCCCGGCCGTCCGCTTCCTCAACCTCAACATCACCGGCTTCGACGCCCACAAGCTCGCCGCCCTGCCCCTCGTCGCGGACGCCCGCACCGCGATCGAGGCGCTCGGCGAGGCCCTGGGCGCACGCGGACACCACGTCGACCCCGCCTACGAGAGCGAGTACACCGACGCCAAGGACCGCTGGGAGCAGCGCGTCGACAGGGCCCTCGCCACCCCGGACCCCGACGCCCGCCCCACCCAGGCCCAGGTCATCGGACTGCTCGACGAACTGGTCACCGAGGAGGACATCCTGATCAACGCGGCGGGCTCCCTCCCCGGCGACCTCCACAAACTCTGGCGGGCCCGCTCCCCGCGCCAGTACCACGTCGAATACGGCTACTCCTGCATGGGATACGAGATCCCCGCAGCCCTCGGGGTCCAGCTCGCGGCGCCGGACCGGCCGGTCTGGGCCCTCGTGGGGGACGGCACGTACCTGATGAACCCCACCGAGATCGTCACCGCCGTGCAGGAGCGGCTTCCCGTGAAGCTCGTCATCCTGCAGAACCACGGATACGCGTCCATCGGCGGCCTCTCCGAGTCCGTCGGTGCCGAACGCTTCGGCACCGCCTACCGGCACCGCACCGCGGAAGGGGAGTTCACCGGCGCCCCGCTGCCCGTCGACCTCGCCGCCAACGCGGCCTCCCTCGGCATGCGGGTGCTGCGCGCCGGGTCGGTGGGGGAGCTGCGCCGGGCCCTCGCCGAGGCCCGCGCTGCGGACCGTCCCACTTGTGTCTACGTCGAGACCGAAACGGCAGACACAGTGTCGGGGCCTCCGCCGGCACAGGCGTGGTGGGATGTTCCCGTGGCCGAGACCGCGACCCGCCCGTCGGCGGTCGAGGCCAGGAAAGAGTACGACCGGCAGATCGCAGCCCGACGCCGCCACCTGTGAAGGAGACCCCGTTCATGAAGACCGTCAACCACTGGATCGGTGGCAAGACCGTCGAGGGCACGTCGGGCAACCACGGGCCGGTCACCGACCCGGCGACCGGTGCCGTCACCACCCAGGTCGCACTCGCCTCCACCGAGGAGGTCGACGCCGCGGTCTCCGCCGCGAAGACCGCGTACGAGACCTGGGGCACCTCCTCGCTCTCCGCCCGCACCGCCGTCCTCTTCCGCTACCGGGCTCTGCTGGACTCCCACCGCGACGAGATCGCCGCGCTCATCACCGCCGAGCACGGCAAGGTGCACTCCGACGCGCTGGGCGAGGTCGCCCGCGGTCTGGAGATCGTCGAGCTGGCCTGCGGTATCACCACCCAGCTCAAGGGCGAGCTGTCGACGGAGGTCTCCAGCCGCGTCGACGTCTCCTCGATCCGGCAGCCGCTCGGCGTCGTCGCGGGCATCACCCCCTTCAACTTCCCGGCCATGGTGCCGATGTGGATGTTCCCGCTGGCCGTCGCGTGCGGCAACACCTTCGTCCTGAAGCCCAGTGAGAAGGACCCGTCGGCCGCCAACCTGCTCGCCGAACTCGCCGCCGAGGCGGGGCTGCCCGACGGTGTGCTGAACGTCCTGCACGGAGACAAGGTCGCCGTCGACGGGCTCCTCGCCCACCCCGACGTCGCCGCCGTCTCCTTCGTCGGCTCCACCCCGATCGCCCGGTACATCCACGCCACCGCCTCCGCCAACGGCAAGCGGGTCCAGGCCCTCGGCGGAGCGAAGAACCACATGCTGGTCCTGCCCGACGCAGACCTGGACGCCGCGGCGGACGCCGCCGTCTCCGCCGCGTACGGCTCCGCCGGTGAGCGCTGCATGGCCATCTCCGCGGTCGTCGCGGTGCGTTCCGTCGCGGACGAGCTGGTGGCGAAGATCCGCGAGCGCGCCGAGAAGATCAAGATCGGCCCCGGCACGGACCCCACCTCCGAGATGGGCCCGCTGATCACCGCCGCCCACCGCGACAAGGTCGCCTCCTACGTCACCGGGGCCGCCGCGCAGGGTGCCGACGTCGTACTCGACGGCACAGGTCACACGGTCGAGGGTTTCGAGGACGGTCACTGGATCGGCCTGTCCCTCCTGGACAACGTCTCCACCGACTCCGACGCCTACCGCGACGAGATCTTCGGCCCGGTCCTGTGCGTCCTGCGCGTCGACACGTACGAGGACGGCGTCGCCCTCATGAACGCGTCGCCCTTCGGCAACGGCACCGCGATCTTCACCCGCGACGGCGGCGCGGCCCGGCGCTTCCAGCTGGAGATCGAGGCCGGCATGGTCGGCGTCAACGTCCCGATCCCGGTGCCGGTGGGCTACCACTCCTTCGGCGGCTGGAAGGACTCCCTCTTCGGTGACCACCACGTCTACGGCAACGACGGCGTGCACTTCTACACCCGCGGCAAGGTCGTCACCACCCGCTGGCCCGACCCGGCCGACGCCCCCGCGGGCGTCGACCTCGGCTTCCCCCGCAACCACTGACCCGGTCTCCCGCGTCCCCCGCCTCCCTGAAAAACCCAGGGGGCGCGGGAGACCGGAGTGGAACACTGGCCGCATGGAGACGGCGTCGCAGCTTCCGTTCGGTAAGGCACTGAGGGACCGGCTGGGACCGCCCGCGGCGGACCCGTCCCTCCTGGAGAGCAGTCCCCGCTCACGGGTCTGGCGCATCGAACTGACCGGCCGTCCGGCCGTGCTGAAACAACTGGTGGAAGCCCCCGAGGCCGACGAGCGCTACGCACGCGAAGTGGCCGCCCTGCGCATCGCCGGCCGGGCCTCCGGCGCCCCGGTCGTGCCCGCCCTCCTCGGCACCGACCCCGGCGAGCGGGTCCTCGTCCTCGAACACCTCGACCACCGGCGGCCCGCCGCCGACTGGATCGTCGACTACGCGACGGCCCTCGCCAGGCTGCACAGCACCGCCGGCCCCGAGGACGCCGGAGCCCTTCCCCGGTGGCAGGGCCCGGCCGCCGCCGACGTCAGCTCGTTCCTTTCCCTGGCCGAGGCCCTCGGGGTGCCCGGACAGCGCGGGGTGCGCGACGAACTCCACGCCCTCGTGGACCGCCTCGGCCGGGCGGAAGGGACCGCCCTGCTCCACGGCGACCCGTGCCCCGGCAACGACCTGCACACCCCCGACGGCGTCAGGTTCATCGACTTCGAGCAGGCGTCCCTCGGCAGCGGCCTGATGGAACTCGCCTATCTCCGCGTCGGGTTCCCGACCTGCTGGTGCGTCACCAGAGCGACAGGCCCCCTGCTCGAACGCGCCGAGACCGCCTATCGCACGGCCTGGCACAGCGAGACCGGTACCCCGCTCCCGGACGCCGGCCTCGCCGACGCCTGCGCGGGCTGGCTGATCCGGGGCGACGCCTTGGTCCAGCGCGCCCACCGGGGCCGCACCGACCACCTGGCCCGGCTCCCGCACGAGGACTGGGCGTGGGGAACGGCCACCGCCCGCCAACGCCTCGTCCACCGGCTCTCGGTGGTCGCCGGAACGACGGCGGACCACGGGGAGCTGCGGAGGCTCCGGGTTCTCTCGGCGGACCTGCGCCGCGCGGTCCTCGACCGCTGGCCGGCGCTCCGGCCGGTGCCGACGCGGCGCCCTTAGCGGCGGTCAGACATCCGGGAGCGGTCACGGGACGCGGTCACACATCCGAGACATTGTCGGGGTCGCGTCACTGACTGATGGCGCTTCCGTACAGCGCTGGGCTCAGAGAGCAAAGTTTGCCATTGTGATTCCCGTCAGGGGCTCACGTGGTCCCCGATCGCGTCAAGTGCTCGGAGCCCGATCGGGTCCACCGGGGTCGACGTGCCACAACGCGTGCCACAACACGTGCCACAGTAGTAGGAATACGGGGGAAATCATGTCTCTTCGCAGCCAGCTCACGCGCCGTACGCGCCTCGCTCTCGCCGGCGCTGCCGCCGGAGTCGTTGCGTCTGCAATTGTCGCGACGTCGATCGTCGTCAGCGACTCCTCGGAGCCGGTGACGGTCGCCGCAGCACAGGGGACCGACTACGGGCCCGAGCCGGAGGCCGACAGCGCACTCGTCACCCAGGCCGGCGAGTTCTCGACCATGGCCACGGCCACGCTCTCGCGCGACACGATGATCAACCGGGCCCGCACCTGGCTCACGGCCAACAAGGGAGGGCCGGTCCCGTACAGCATGGAGCGCAACTGGAAGGACGGCTATCGGCAGGACTGCTCCGGCTTCGTCTCCATGGCGCTCGGGCTGGGCAAGCCCGGCCTGAACACCGTCGGACTGGCCGACTCGCGCAACGGTGTCACCAAGCGGCTCAGCGGCGTGAGTCAGCTGCAGAAGGGCGACCTGCTGATCGACTACAGCACCACCGACGGCGACTTCCGCCACGTGGTGATCTTCGAGAAGTGGGCCAACGCGTCGCACAGCGCCTACTGGGCGTACGAACAGCGCGGTACGTACGGCACGACCCACCGGCAGCTCAGGTACGGGATCGGCAGCGACAACTACGACCCCTTCCGCCCGGTCAAGCTGGGTGGCGGAGGCGGAGGCGGGCAGCTTCCTACCCCGACTGTCTCCTGGCCGGTCCTCAAGAGCGGTTCCCAGGGCGCGGACGTGAGGTCCGCCCAGCGGCTGCTGACCGCACGGGGCCACGCGGTCGGGGCGGACGGCGTCTTCGGCACGAAGACCCGCTCCGCGGTGATCGCGTTCCAGAAGTCCCGGTCCCTGACCGCCGACGGCGTCATCGGCCCGAACACCTGGTCCAAGCTGATCAGGACGGTGCAGTCCGGCTCGACCGGCCAGGCGGTCAAGGCGGCGCAGACGCAGCTGAACGTCTACGGCTACGGGCTGGCGCTCGACGGCTCGTACGGCTCGAGGACGAAGTCCGCGGTGGTCGCCTTCCAGAAGAAGCACCACCTGCAGGTCGACGGCGTCGTCGGCCCGCAGACCTGGCGCGTCCTGCTCGGCACCCGCTGACGCGGGCGTCCCCGGCGACGGCTCCTTCCCACCGCGCGGGCGGTGGGAAGGAGCCGTCGCCGTTGCCGTCCCCCGGCACGGCGATCACCGGCGAGGCCGGGGCGGCCCGGTCCGCGCGGCGAAAACCAGGTGCCGTGAGATGCCTGGGCCCCGCATGCTGAGGCGCATGAACGACCTGACCGGTCCGCCCCGTTACGAGATCCGCGCGCGGCACACCGACTCCACCGTCACCGTGTACCAGGCCTATCGGCCCGCGATCGGACTGCCGGCCGCCCGTGACGGGCGCTTCCCGCCCGCCTGGAAGCGTGACCGCATGACCTGGATCAAGCCCAGCTTCCTGTGGATGATGTACCGCTGCGGCTGGGGCACCAAGGAGGGCCAGGAGACCGTGCTCGCCGTCGAGATCACCCGCGAGGGCTTCGGCTGGGCCCTGGAGAACGCCGAACTCTCGCACTACGTCAGGGGAGTGCACCCCGACCGGGCCACCTGGCAGCGCGACCTGCGACGCAGTCCCACCCGCGTCCAGTGGGACCCGGAACGCGACCTCCACCTGAACACGCTGCCGTACCGCTCCCTCCAGCTCGGACTGAGCGGCGAGGCGACACGGCGTTACGCGGACGAGTGGCTGGTCTCCGTCACCGACGTCACACCGCTCGCCCGCGAGGTCCACGCACTCGTCAGGGCGGGCGAGACCGGCAGGGCATCCGCTCTCCTGCCTGCCGAAAAGCCCCTCACCGGCCTCGGTGCCCCGGTGCCGGCCGAGCGGTGAGGGCCGGCACCTCCGCGACTCCGTCCCGGGGAGGGGAGTAGGGGGGGTGCACGGCGGCGCGGCTGGCGCGGATGTGCGCGTATGTGCGCTTTCGTGGGGCCGGGCGTACCGCATGCGGAGTACGGGGAGTGCCGGACGTACCTCCCAGGGATGCCGTGCACCTCCCCCCGGGGGCACCCCGGCCCCCGAGCCGTTCCGTTTAGGGTCGAGTCATGGAGAACCCGACTTCCCGGTGGCGGCACCGGCTGCCCCGCACCCGAGGCCGGTGGGCCGCGGTCGTCGCCGCCCTCGCCGTGCTCGTGGGCGCCGGTACCTGGACCGCCACCGCCGACGACAGCGCGCCCGCCGTGCACCGGCAGGACCAGATGCTGAAGATGAACGGGGTGTCGGTCGACACCTCGTACTTCACGTCCGGGGACACCGGGCGCCGGCCCGCGGTCCTGATCGGGCACGGATTCGGCGGCAGCAAGAACGACGTGCGCGCGCAGGCCGAGAAACTGGCGGCCGACGGATACGCCGTCATGACCTGGTCCGCCCGAGGATTCGGGAGGACCACGGGGGAGATCACCCTCAACGCCCCCGACGGCGAGGTCAAGGACGTCTCCGGGCTCATCGACTGGCTGGCGGACAGGCCGGAGGTGGAGCTCGACGCGAAGGGCGACCCGCGCGTCGGTGTCACCGGCGCCTCGTACGGCGGCGCGGTGTCCCTGCTCGCCGCCGGGTACGACGAGCGCGTCGACGCCATCGCCCCGGTGATCAGCTACTGGAACCTCGCCGACGCGCTCTTCCCCGACGGGGTGTTCAAGAAGCTCTGGGCCGGGATCTTCGTGAGCTCCGGCGGCGGCTGCGAGAGGTTCCAGAAGCAGCTGTGCGAGATGTACGAGCGGGTCGCGGTCAGCGGCAAGCCGGACGCCGCCGCGCGCGCCCTGCTGACCGAACGTTCCCCCGAGGCCGTCGCGGACCGTATCGACGTGCCCGCGCTCATCCTCCAGGGCCAGAGCGACTCGCTCTTCCCGCTCGGCCAGGCCGACGCCATGGCCGAGGCCGTCAAGGCCAACGGCGCACCCGTCTCCGTCGACTGGATCTCCGGCGGGCACGACGGCGGGGACGACGAGGGCGACCGGGTCCAGGGCCGGATCGGTGACTGGTTCGACCGGTACCTGAAGAAGGACGAGGGCGCCGACACCGGGCCGGGCTTCCGCGTGACCCGGACCGGTGGAGTCGACTCGACCGACGGCGCCGCCCTGAAGCGCGGTGCGAGCAGTGACTCGTACCCCGGGCTTGCCAGCGGCGGACGGAAGATCCCCCTCACCGGTGCCCGTCAGCAGCCCGGCCCGGGCGGCGGCCAGGACGCGACCACCGGTGGCGGCGGCCAGGACGCGGCAACCACCGGCGGAGGGCGGGACGCTCCCGCCACCGGTGGCGGAGGCAGCGGGCGGAAGGCGCCGGACGGTCTCACCCAGACCTTCCGCAACCCCGCCGGGGCGGCCCCGCCCTCCGTCTCCGCCCTCCCCGGCATCGGCGGCGGGCTCTCCCAGCTGTCCTCGCTCGGCGTCGGGCTCTCCCTCGACTTCCCCGGGCAGTACGCGAGCTTCGAGTCCGCCCCCCTGGACAGCTCCGTACGCGTCACCGGATCACCCACCGTCACCGTGAACGTCAAGGCGGACCAGGGCGACGCGGTGCTGTTCGGCAAGGTCTACGACGTCTCCCCGGACGGGAAGCAGCAGGTGCTGCCCTCCCAGCTGGTCTCCCCCTACCGGCTCACCCCCGCCGAGCAGGGCAAGCCGGTCGAGCTGACCCTGCCCGCCGTCGACCACGAGGTCGACGCCGGACACAGGCTCCGCCTCGTCCTCTCCGCGACCGACCTCGCCTACGCCTCACCCGCCGAGCCCGCGACGTACACCGTCACCCTCGACGGGGCACTGACCGTGCCCACCGCGCCCGGCGTGAAGACCGCGGCGGTCTCCCTGCCCTGGTGGACCTGGGGACTCCCGGCGGCAGCGGTCGTCATCGCCGCCGCACTCCTGCTCACCGCCCGCAGGCGCACCGCCACACCGGCCCCCGACCCGGCGCTGGCAGACGTGCCGCTGCAGATCACGGACCTGTCCAAGAAGTACGCCAAGTCCACCGACCGGTACGCGGTGCGCGACCTCGGCTTCCGCGTCGAGAAGGGGCAGGTCCTCGGCCTCCTCGGACCGAACGGCGCCGGGAAGACCACCACACTGCGCATGCTGATGGGGCTGATCACCCCCGACTCCGGCGAGATCCGGGTCTTCGGGCACGCGATCCGGCCCGGCGCACCCGTGCTGTCCCGCGTGGGGTCCTTCGTCGAGGGCGCCGGCTTCCTCCCGCACCTGTCCGGCCGCTCCAACCTGGAGCTGTACTGGCAGGCCACCGGGCGGCCCGCCGAGGACGCCCACATCGACGAGGCCCTGGAGATCGCCGGACTCGGCGACGCCCTGGCCCGCGCCGTACGCACCTACTCCCAGGGCATGCGGCAGCGCCTCGCCATCGCCCAGGCCATGCTCGGCATGCCGGACCTCCTCATCCTCGACGAACCGACCAACGGTCTCGACCCGCCCCAGATCCGCGAGATGCGGGACGTGATGATCCGCTACGCGGCCGGGGGCCGCACCGTGATCGTCTCCAGCCACCTCCTCTCCGAGGTCGAACAGTCCTGCACGCACCTGGTGGTCATGGACCGCGGACAGCTCGTCCAGGCCGGACCGGTCGCCGAGATCACCGGCTCCGGGGACATGCTGCTCGTCACCACGGACGCCGAGGTCACCGAAGCACTCGTGGACAAGGCGGCCGCACTCCCGGGCA
This sequence comes from Streptomyces sp. JH34, assembly GCF_029428875.1. NCBI lineage: Bacteria > Bacillati > Actinomycetota > Actinomycetes > Kitasatosporales > Streptomycetaceae > Streptomyces > Streptomyces sp. JH34. The sequence goes on from NZ_JAJSOO010000001.1 coordinate 4,893,657, forward strand.
TCGGCTCCGCCGTCCGCACGGACGACGGCCACGGGCTGCTGGTCCGTCTCGACGGCGCCACCGCGTCGCAGCTGGTCGCCGAACTGGTGCGTCTCGACGTGCCGGTGACGGGCGTCGGGCCACACCGCCGCCTGGAGGACGCGTTCCTCACCCTCATCTCCCAAGGATCCGCATGAGCTCCGCACCAGAGATCCAGGCCCTCGCCGAAGCCCCCGGCTACCACGCGCGCCGGACCCTGCCACTGCGCGTCGAGGCGATGAGGCAACTGCGCAGGCGACGCACCCTGCTGATGGGCGGGGTGCTGGCGGCCCTGCCGTTCATCCTGATCATCGCCTTCGCCATCGGCGGCACGCCCGGCGGCGAAGGGGGCGGCGGAGGCGGTTCGCGGATCAACCTCATGGACGTCGCGACGGAGTCCGCCGCGAACTTCGCTGCGACCTGCCTCTTCGTCTCCGCCGGCTTCCTGCTCGTCGTCCCGGTCGCCCTGTTCTGCGGTGACACCGTGGCCTCCGAGGCGAGCTGGTCCTCGCTGCGCTACCTCCTCGCGGCACCCGTGCCCCGTTCCAGGCTGCTGTGGAGCAAGCTCGTCGTGGCACTCGGCTTCAGCCTCGCCGCGATGGTGCTGCTGCCGCTCGTCGCACTGGGGGCGGGAGCCGCCGCCTACGGCTGGGGGCCCCTCAAGCTCCCCACCGGGGGCGCGCTCGCCACCTCGGACACCGTGCCGCGCCTCGCGCTGGTCGTCGCGTTCGTCTTCGTCTCGCAGCTGGTCACCGCAGGACTGGCGTTCTGGCTCTCCACGAAGACGGACGCGCCGCTGGGCGCGGTGGGAGGAGCCGTCGGGCTGACGATCGTCGGCAACGTCCTGGACGCGGTCACCGCACTCGGCGACTGGCGCGAGTTCCTGCCCGCCCACTGGCAGTTCGCCTGGGCCGACGCCCTCCAGCCCGATCTCGAATGGGGCGGGATGGCGAAGGGAGCGGCGGTGTCGGTGACCTACGCCCTGATCCTGTTCGCCCTCGCCTTCCGCGGGTTCAGTCGTAAGGACATCGTGTCCTGACCTTCACGTTCCGCCCTGCCACCGCCCCTTGTTGCCCCATCGAGACTGTTCCGCAACGCTTCTGACGACTCCACCCGGCCGCCTCGTACGTCACATTCACAGATGTCTACGACGTGGGGGGTACCGATGGACCGCAGGGCAAGGACGTATCGGGGGGCGCTCGCGCTCCTCCTGGCGGGCGGGATCCTGATGACCGGCTGCAGTGGGCAGGGGACGACCGACGACTCCGCCGTCGACAGCAGCACCGGGCGCGGCGGACCGGCCGGGGGCAGACAGCCGTCCGCCGCACCGCAGCAGCAGGAGGACGGAGCGAGCCGGGCGGAGGACGGCCCGGCCCGGGAGAGCGCCGCGCCCGACTACCTGTCGACCTTCGCCCTTGACGTCGACACCGCCAGTTACGGATACGCGCGCCGCACCCTGAGCGACGGGCGGCTCCCGGCAGCGGACACGGTGCGCCCGGAGGAGTTCGTCAACAGCTTCCGCCAGGGTTACGAGCGGCCGAAGGGCAACGGCTTCGCGGTGAGCGTCGACGGTGCCCGTTCCGACGCCGCCGACTGGTCGCTGGTACGGGTCGGACTGGCCTCCGAGGCGGCCTCGGGCGCCGGTGAACGGCCGCCCGCCGCACTGACCTTCGTCGTCGACATCTCCGGATCGATGTCCGAACCGGGCCGTCTCGACCTGGCGAAGACCTCGCTGGGCATCCTCGCCGACGAACTGCGTGACGACGACTCCGTGTCCCTGGTCACCTTCAGCGAGGAGGCCGAGACCCGGCTGCCGATGACCCGCCTGCGGGGCAACCGCACCAAACTCCGCGACGCCGTCGAGGAGATGGAGCCCGCCGAATCCACGAATGTGGCGGCCGGCGTCGAACAGGGCTACGAGGAAGCGGTCGAGGGCCACCGCAAGGGCGCCACCAACCGGGTCGTCCTGCTGTCCGACGCCCTGGCCAACACGGGCGAGACCGAGGCCGACGCCATCCTGGAACGCGTCGGGGACGCCCGCAAGGAGTACGGCATCACCCTGTTCGGCGTCGGGGTCGGCAGCGACTACGGCGACGAGCTGATGGAACGCCTCACCAACAAGGGCGACGGCAACACCACGTACATCGCCGACGAGGCCCAGGCCAGGAAGGTCTTCGTCGACCAGCTGCCCGCCCACGTCGAACTCCGGGCCCGCGACGCCAAGGCCCAGGTGGCCTTCGACCGCGAGACGGTCCAGCAGTTCGAGCTGATCGGCTACGAGAACCGCAAGGTCGCCGACGACGACTTCCGGGACGACGGCGTCGACGGCGGCGAGGTGGGCCCAGGCCACACCGTGACCGCGCTCTACGCCGTGCGGCTCCGCGAGGGTGCCTCCGGCCACGTCGCGACGGCGACCGTGCGCTGGCTGGACCCGAAGACACGGAAGGCCCACGAGGAGACGGGATCCGTGGAGACCGGCGCGATCGGCGGAGGACTCTGGGACGACGCCGGCGCACGGCTCCAGGTGACCGCGGTGGCCGCCTACTTCGCGGACACGCTGCGCGGCGGTGACCTCCCCGGAACGCCCGCGCTCGGTGAACTCGCCGACCGTGCGCGGAAGCTGGCCTCCTCCACCGAGGACAAAGCCGTGGAGAAGCTCGCGACGATGATCGAACAGGCCGACCGGATCAAGAACGGCGGCGGGGACGGACCGCCCGGCGACGAGGGCGAGGGCGAAGTCGGCTGACACGGCCGTCCGGCCCGTGCGGGGCGACGGCGACGACCCGCACGCGCCCCCTGGAGCACGCTTGCCCCGGCTGTCACGGACAGCCGGGGCGGACGGGGCGGCATCAGGGTGTTCCGCCCGCTACGCCAGGTGGAACACCTCGGTCAGCGGGACCATGGCCTCGTCGGCGGCCTCCGACTGCTCGAAGAACTCGGCCATCTCCCGCTGCCAGCGGGCGTTGACCTCCGTCGCGGCCATCGCTTCCCTGGCCGCGTCGAAGTCCTCCGTCTCCAGATACCCGACCAGCAGGCCGTCCTGGCGGAGGAACAGCGAGTAGTTGTGCCAGCCCGCCTCCGACAGCGCGGCGAGCATGTCCGGCCACACCGCCGCATGGCGCTCGCGGTACTCGTCCTTGCGGTCCTCACGGACCTTCAGCAGAAAACAGACGCGCTGCATGAAGACGGCTCCCCCGATCAGAAGTCGAACGTGTCGATGTTCTCGGAGTCGAAGACGGTCGGCTCCCCGAGGATGACCTCGCCGTCCTTGCCGATCGTGTACTCACCGAGCTTGCCCGCCTTGAACTTCTCGCCCTCCGCACCGGTGATCTGCCCCGACGCCAGGGAGGCGGCCGCGTACGAGCCGAGGTAGCCGAGCTCTTCCGGGTTCCAGAGCGAGAACTGCTCGACCGTGCCGTCCTTGACGTACTTGCGCATCTGGTTCGGCGTGCCGAGCCCGTTCAGCACGACCTCGCCCTTGTACGAGGAGTCGCTCAGGTAGCGCGCCGCCGCGGCGATGCCGACCGTGGTGGGGGAGATGATGCCCTTGAGGTCGGGATAGGCCTGCATGAGGCCCTGCGTCTGCTGGAACGACTTCTGGTCCGCGTCGTCGCCGTACGCGACCTTGACCAGCTCCATCCCCTTGTACTCGGGGAGCTTCAGCTCCTCCTTCATGAACTCGATCCAGGTGTTCTGGTTCGTCGCGTTCTGCGTGGCCGACAGGATCGCGACCTTGCCCTTGTAGCCGATCTGCTTTCCGAGGTGCTGGACCAGACTGCGGCCGATCTCCTCGGAGCTGGCCTGGTTGATGAAGAGCTGCCGGCAGTCCTTCGCCGTGTCGGAGTCGTACGCGACGACCTTGATGTCCTTCTTCATGGCCTGCTTGAGCGGGCCGCACACCGCGTTCGGGTCGTTCGCCGCGACGAGGATGGCGTCCTGACGCTGTTGGATCAGGGTGTTGATGTAGGAGACCTGCGAGGACGCGTTCGCGTCGGACGGGCCGACCTCCTTGCCCGTGCCGCCGTACTCCTTCGCCGCGTCGATGCCCGCCTCGTCGACGATCTTCTCGTACGGGTTGTTGATCTGCTTGGGCAGGAAGGCGATCTTCAGGCCCTTCTTCAGCGGGGCGTCCGGGTCGGCCTTCGCCGAGCTCGCGGCCTTCGCACCCCCGCTCCCCTCGCTGTCCTTCGTGGTGCCGGAACAGGCGGTGAGGGCGAGAGCGAGGGAGACGGCGGTGGCTGCGGTCGCGACGGCGCGGCGCCCAGCGGCATTGCGGAGCATCATGGCGGCGTGTGCCTTTCGGAGAGGTACGGGCGGAGGACGGGGTGTCAGGACGACGGGGGTGCGGGAGTGCGCGCGGTCCGCCTGTGCCGTCGTGCGACGACCGTCGCGATGACCCGTGGGGTCAGGACGGACGCCACCAGGAGCAGTCCGGTCACGATGACCTGCACCTCGTTGGCGATGTCGTTGAGCGTGAGCAGGTTCTTCAGGACGCCGATCAGCAGGACACCGGCGACCGCGCCGAAGAGCGTGCCCTTCCCACCGTCGAAGTCGATACCGCCCAGCAGGACGGACGCGATGACGAGCATCTCGAAGCCGAGTCCGTTGTCCGCGCGGGCACTTCCGTACCGGAGGGTGAAGACGACACCGGCGAACGCGGAGAACAGCCCGGTCACGACGAAGAGCAGCAGCTTGATCCGCTTGACCCGGATACCGGCGAAGTACGCGGCCTCCTCCTGGGCGCCGATCGCGAAGAGGGAGCGGCCGAGACCGGTCGCGTGCAGCACCACCGCGGTGATCGCGGCCAGGACGATGAAGAGCAGCACCGGATACGTGAGGAAGGTGCCGGGGACGGTCGTGGTGTCGACGGCCCAGTCCGCGTACACCTGCGGGAAGTCCGTCACCGCGTCGCTGCCGAGCGCCACCGAGGCCAGACCCCGGTAGAGCGCCAGGGTGCCGATGGTGACGGCCAGGGACGGCAGTCCGACCTTGGTGACCAGCCAGCCGTTGAGGAGGCCTCCGGCGACGCCCACGAGGAGCACGGCGGGGACGATCGTCTCGAAGGCCCAGCCGGCTTCCCAGAGCGCGCCGGTCAGCGCGCTGCCCAGACCCAGCATGGAGGCGACGGACAGGTCGACCTGCCCGGCGACGACCAGGAGCGTCATCGGCAGTGCGATGAGGGCGACTTCGGCGATGTCGTTGAAGGCGAACGCGAGGTTCTCGCCCGAACCGAACCCCTCCGTCGTCCCGAGACCGACGACGAGGACCGCCACCAGCAGGGCGCCGACCGCGGTGTCCCAGCGAAGCGCCAGGGCGCGCACGGGAGAGGGCCTCGCCGCGGCCCGCGGAGTGGGAGCCGTCTTCGTGTCAGGCGCCGTGGTCATGACGGGCGTTCCTCTTCCTCAGTGCGGCGGTCATCCGCAGGTTCACGATCCGGTCGACGCTGATGGCCAGCAGGAGGAGAGCGCCGGTGATGGCGCCCTGCCAGAAGGAGTCCACCTTCAGCACGACCAGCACACTGCCGATGGTGGTGAGCAGCAGGGCGCCGAGCGCCGCGCCCCAGACGCTGCCGGTGCCACCGGTGATGGCGACACCACCGACGACCACGGCGCTGACGACCGTCAGTTCCCAGCCGTGCGCGTTGTCCGCGACGACCGTGCCGAAGCGGGCCAGCCACAGGGCCCCGGCGAAGCCGGCGACGGCCCCGGAGAAGGCGTACGCGGCGAGCACCCGGCGGCGGATCGGGATACCGGCGAGGCGGGCGGCCTCGGGGCTCGACCCGATGGCGTACAGCTCACGTCCCGAGCGGTAGCCGCGCAGGAAGTACGCCGTCGCCACGAGCAGGACGAGCGCGATCAGCGGCAGGTACGGGACGCCCAGCACGCTGCCGCTGCCTAGGCCCAGGACCGCCTCCGGCACCTCGGAGGCGCTGATCTGCTCACCCTGCGCCCACCAGTAGTCGATGCCCTGGATGATGTAGAGCATGCCCAGGGTCACGACCAGCGCCGGGACCCCGCCGAAGCTGACGAGGGCGCCGGACAGCAGTCCGCAGACCACGCCGACGGCGATGCCGAGCAGCATCACCGTCAGCACACCGTGGTCGCTCCCCGCGACGAACTTGCCGCAGGCGAAGGCGGACAGGCCCACGACCGAGCCGACCGACAGGTCGATGTTCCGGGTGATCACCACGGCGGACTGGCCGACCGCGAGCAGCACCAGGATCGACGCGTTGAGCAGCAGGTCCTTGACGCCCTGGTCGGACAGGAAGCGCGGATTGGCCAGACAGGTGCCGAGGACGAGCAGGACCAGCGCCCCGGCGATGGAGATCTCGCGCGCCCGGAAGACCGCGTCCACGAGCGAGGAGGCACTCCGCTCCGGTGTCTTCGCGGTGTCCGGGGGGCTCCCGATGGTGGTGGTCATGCCGCTGCCCTCTCGACGCGTCCGGTGGCCGCGGCCATGACCGACTCCTCGGTGGCGCTCCTGCGCGGGATCTCGGCGACGAGCCGGCCCTCGTGCATCACGAGCACCCGGTCGGCCATCCCGATGACCTCGGGGAGATCCGAGGAGATCATCAGTACGGCGAGACCGTCGGCGGCCAGCGAGGAGAGCAGCCGGTGGACCTCCGCCTTGGTGCCGACGTCGATCCCGCGGGTCGGTTCGTCGACGATCAGCACGGCGGGACCTGTCGCCAGCCACTTGGCCAGCACGACCTTCTGCTGGTTGCCGCCGGACAGCACACCCACGGTGTCCGCCAGCCGGTTGTACTTGAGCTGGAGGCGCACCGCCCAGTCGGCGGCCCGGTCGTGCTCCAGGGCGCGGCTGACGAGCCCGCGCTTGCGGACCTCGCCCAGGCCCGTGAGTCCGATGTTGCGTTCGATCGACATATCCATGACCAGACCCCGCTGGCGCCGGTCCTCCGGTACGAGCGCGAGCCCGGCGTCCATCGCGGCGGTCGGCGAGCCGGGGCGCAGCACCGTGCCGGCGACCTTCACCTCGCCCGCGTCGGCGCGGTCCACACCGAAGACCGCCTGGGCGACCTCAGTGCGCCCGGCACCGACCAGTCCGGCGAGAGCGACGATCTCGCCGCGCCGGACGTCGAAGGACACGTCGCGGAAGACACCCTCGCGGGTCAGCCGGTGCACCGACAGCGCGACCTCGCCGACCTCGGCGTCCTGCTTGGGGTAGAGGTCGTCGAGGTCGCGTCCCACCATCCTGCGCACCAGGTCGTCCTCGGTGAGCCCTTCGAGCGGCTCGGAGGAGATCCAACGGCCGTCGCGCAGGGTCGTGACGCGCTGGCACAGCTCGAAGATCTCGTCCAGGCGGTGCGAGATGAACAGCACCGCCGCGCCCTCGGCGCGCAGTGCGCGGACGACGGAGAAGAGCCGGGCGGTCTCGCTGCCGGTCAGGGCGGCCGTCGGCTCGTCCATGATCAGGACACGGGCGTCGAAGGAGAGCGCCTTGGCGATCTCGACGATCTGCTGGTCGGCGATCGACAGCCCGCGTGCGGGCCGGTCCGGGGCGAGATCCACCCCGAGTCTCCGCATCAGCCCTGCGGTGGTCTCGCGCACGGCCCTGCGGTCGATCCGTCCCAGGGACCGCCGGGGCTGACGGCCCATGAAGATGTTCTCGGCGATGGAGAGGTCGGGGAAGAGCGTGGGCTCCTGGTAGATGACGGCGATGCCGGCGTCACGCGCGTCCGCCGGGCCGTGGAAGACGACGGGCTCGCCGTCGAGAAGCACCTCACCACTGTCCGGCCGGTGCACTCCGGCGAGGGCCTTGATCAGGGTCGACTTGCCTGCGCCGTTCTCACCCGCGAGTGCGTGGGCCTCGCCGGGGAACAACCGCAGGGACACGTCCTGCAGGGCCCGTACGGCACCGAAGGACTTGCTCACGCCCTGCAGGGCCAGGACCGGGGCCGGGTCCGGGGCGGACTGGTTCATGAGAGCTCCTCAGCGGTGGGACCGTTCCGCGCCACCCCGCCGTGAAAGGTTTCAATCAGGTTGCTCGGAAGCTAAACGGGGATTGCGGGCGCAGTCAATGGGTTGATGCCGAGAAGTTCCAGGACGGTGCCGCGATGTGCGACGTGTAGGGGAGGAACGGCTGGACACCCTTGACAGCCTTCGGGGCGGGCCACTATCTTCCGGCCCCTTGAATCGATTCACATCACGGTCGCGCATCGCTCCACTTACAAGTGCACACCAGGTGCCGACCGTTCATGGACCGACGGCGAGGCCGGCGGCTGCCGGATGGTCCGGCCCGAGGAGGACGACGAGCCCGGCCCGGCCGGGGACCGGCACCGGGACCTGGACCCACCCCGCGCGTCGGTAGAACCGCAGTGTCGCCCCGGCGCGCACGGAAGTGAGCAGCCGGCACCGTCCGCCCGGCGCGGCCCCGGTGACCGCCGACAGCAGCGCCGCGCCCAGTCCGGCGCTGCGGAGGTGGGGGGAGACGGCCAACTCGTCCACCTCGACGGCCCCGCACAGCCACGCCGTGACGCGGTCGGGTCCGAGTGCGCGGGCGACGTGCCCGTGACTGCGGCCGGAAGGGAAGGTGCCTGGTGTGGTCCAGGCGGTGGCGAAGCCGCCGACAGTGTGCCCGTCGAGCGCCAGGGCGGCGGTGAACCCGGGGCGCCCGGCGTCGTCGCCGAGCCGCTCGACGTACAGACGGCCCGTCGCCGGGTCCTCGTTCCACGGCGGCGCCGAGAACGCTTCGGAGTGCACCCGCCGGATCCCTTCGGCGTACTCGGCGAGGCTCGCGCTCCCGACCTGTCGGACCCGCATCACCGCACCAACTCCCCGCCCCGCGAATCCCGTGCCCGCTACTTCCTGCCCGACTCCCTGCCCCGCGACTCCGTGGCCGCAACCTCTCTCTCGCAACTCGCGGAGAGGACAGGTCGGGTCGGCGTACCCGGGGCGCGTCCGCACACCGCGTGGCAACGCCCGCGGCTCGCGGCGGCTACCGGAGGAGATGCGCCGTGAACCAGTCACGAGCCAGGTCCGCGACACGGTCCAGGGTGCCCGGCTCCTCGAACAGATGGGTCGCGCCCGGGACGATCTCCAGCCGGTTCTCGCAGCGCAACGCGGCCTGCGCCTGCCGGTTGAGGTCGATCACCGTCGTGTCGTCGCCGCCCACGATGAGCAGGGTGGGTGCGCGGACCCCCGCCAGATCGGCCCCGGCCAGATCGGGCCGCCCGCCGCGGGAGACCACGGCGCCGACCCCCGAGTCCGCCGCGGCGGCGGCCCGCAGCGCCGCCGCCGCCCCGGTGCTCGCCCCGAACGAGCCGACCGGGAGGGGGACGCGGCGCCGCAGCCAGCCGGTGGTGTCCGCGAGCCGCCCGGCCAGCAGACCGATGTCGAAGACATTGGCGCGGTGGACCTCCTCCCCGGGGGTGAGCAGGTCGAAGAGCAGCGTGCCCAGACCGGCGCGGTTCAGGGCGGCGGCCACGGAACGGTTGCGCGGGCTGCGGCGGCTGCTGCCCGAACCATGGGCGAACACCACGACCGCCCCGGCGTCCGCGGGGAGCACCAGGTCTCCGGTGAGCGCTACCCCGCCCGCGTCCACCTCGACCTCCTCGGCCGGGACGACAGTCGCGGAGGCCCGCGCCAGCAGGGCGACGACCTCCTCGTCGGAGGTCTGGGAGAAGTCCCGGTACCACTCGCCCACGGCCGAGAAGAAGCTCGGCGTGGACAGGCAGACGACCTCGTCGACGTCCTCACGCAGCCCGGCGGCGACATCCGGCGACGCGACCGGCACGGCCAGGACGACGTGGGCGGCGCCCTGGGCCCGCACCACCTGGCAGGCTGCCCTCGCGGTCGCCCCGGTGGCGACCCCGTCGTCCACCACGACCACCGCGCGCCCCTTCAGCGGCAGGCGTGGCCGGCCCTCGCGGTAGGCGTGCGCCCGACGCACGAGCTCCGCCTCCTCGGCGCGTTCCACGGCCACGAGGTCCTTCTCGCCGACCCCGGTCCGGCGGACGATCTCCTCGCTGATCACCCGCACCCCGCCCTCTCCGATGGCGCCGAACCCCAGTTCGGGGTGGTACGGCACCCCGAGCTTGCGGACCACGATGACATCGAGGGGGGCGCCGAGGGCCTGTGCGACCTCGTACGCCACCGGGACCCCGCCACGCGGCAGCCCCAGGACGACCGGATCGCGTCTGCTCAGGTGCCCCAGTGCCACGGCGAGCCGACGTCCGGCGTCCGTGCGGTCGGTGAACTGCACGGTGGTTCACCTCCAAGAGAGGTCTCCATCAGTGAGGAAGCGCGGAACACACACGCACACCCCCACCTTCGAAACAATCCCATTTGCGCTGGTTCGGCAAGTCGGGGACGGTCGGTCGTATGGAGCGAATCGGCGCGGTCCTGATCGACATCGACGGCGTACTCACCGTGTCCTGGGAGCCGCTGCCCGGCGCTGTGGAGGCCATGGAGGCCCTGCGGACCGCGGGGGTACCGCTGGCGCTGGTCACCAACACCACGTCCCGGACGCGCGCGGCGATCGCCCGGCGGCTCGCGGACTCCGGATTCCCCGTCGGCCCCGAAGACGTCCTCACGGCGCCCGCCGTCACCGCGGCCCACCTGCGCGAGCGGCACCCCGGAGCGCGTTGCCTGCTGATCAACACCGGTGACGTGCGGGGTGACCTGTCCGGGGTGCCCCTCGTCGAGGAGGAGGACACGGAGGGTGCCGTGCCCGACGTCGTCGTCCTCGGCGGCGCGGGCACCGCCTTCACCTACGCCGCGATCAACCGCGCCTTCCATCTCGTCCAGCAGGGCGCGGCCCTCGTAGCCATGCACCGCAACCTGTACTGGCGCACCGCGGACGGACTCGACCTCGACACCGGCGCCTTCCTCCTCGGCCTGGAGCGTGCCGCGCGCACCGAGGCGGTCGTCACCGGAAAGCCGTCCGGGGCGTTCTTCGCCGCAGCGCTGGCGCACCTCGGCGCCGACCCCGCCCGGACGCTGATGGTGGGCGACGACATCGAGACGGACGTGCTGGCCGCCCAGCGCCACGGCATGACCGGGGCACTGGTGAGGACAGGCAAGTACCGGCCGGAGACCCTTGCGGCCGCCGACGGCACCCCGGACCACGTCGTGGACTCCTTCGCCGACGTACCCGCCCTGCTCGAACGGCTGAGGAGCTGACACCTGCCTGACGGGAAGCCGAACGTGCCTGCCGGCCGCGGAACTCGAGCGCACCCGCCGACGGCCGCAGTGCTTACGCCCGCGCTACGCCATGGTCGCTACGGTGCTGCGGGCCAGGGAAAAGGCCCTCCCGAGGGAGGGCCTGACGTGCTGCGGCGGGAGCGCCCCCGGCAGGACTCGAACCTGCGGCCAAGCGCTTAGAAGGCGCCTGCTCTATCCACTGAGCTACGGGGGCCGGGTGTCGGCCTGGTGCCCCGGAGGGCGCTGGTTCAAGCCATCTGCGGACCTTGCCGGGACAAGGATAGGGCTCAGATCGCCTCCTCCCGGTTGCTTCACCTGCGTGGCACGATGTGGAGGTTCGGTGAAGCGAACCGATAATCGCAGGTAGGTGCGATTGATGCATCGCTTTTCGCGTCTCGCGCCCCGGGTGTTGTGCACTCGTTATGCCTGCGCCCCACTCGTCCCCTCTGTCCCCCAGGGTGGATCCGCCGCGCAGAGAGGTCTATACGCTTCAAAAAGGCTCCAAAATTGGGCATTCTTCACATGTGGTAACCATGGATGTACGGCCCCAGCTCATCGACGCACTTTCCGCCCTGCGCGACCGTGTCGCTGCCGTGCGTCTTCCACTGCCGCTGCCGGGCGCCCCGCGCGCCCGGCAGACGCGGACCGAACTGCTCGCCCAGCTCGACGACTACCTCGTACCCCGGCTCAAGGACCCCGAGGCACCGCTGCTCGCGGTCATCGGGGGATCCACCGGCGCGGGCAAGTCGACGCTCGTCAACTCGCTGGTCGGGTGCCGGGTCAGCGAGGCCGGGGTGCTGCGCCCCACCACGCGGACCCCCGTGCTCGTCTGCCACCCGGACGACCACCACTGGTTCGCCGGGGTACGCGTGCTGCCGCAGCTGACACGGGTGTGGCTGCCCCCGGGACAGGTCCCGGACCCGGACGGCCTCGACCACCTCGGGATCGACGGTGACCGGGACGACACCGTGCTGCGGGTCGAGACCGCGGCGACCCTGCCCCGGGGCCTCGCGCTCCTCGACGCCCCCGACATCGACTCGCTCGTCGTGCGGAACCGGGTCCTGGCGGCCGAGCTCATCTGCGCCGCCGACGTCTGGGTCATGGTGACCACGGCGTCCCGGTACGCCGACGCCGTGCCGTGGCATCTGCTGCGTACCGCAAAGGAGTACGACGCGTCCCTGGTCACCGTCCTGGACCGGGTGCCCCACCAGGTGATCGCCGAGGTGTCACGGCAGTACGCCGCCCTGCTCACCCGGGCCGGCCTCGGCGATGTGCCCCGCTTCACCATCCCGGAGCTCCCCGAGTCCGCGGGCGGGGGCAGCGGTCTGCTGCCCACCACCGCCGTGGCGCCCCTGCGCGCCTGGCTCACCCACCGGGCGCAGGACCCCGCGGCCCGTCAGCAGGCCGTGGGGCGTACGGCCTCCGGGGTCATCGACTCGCTCAACGTACGGATGCCCGAGCTGGCCGGGGCGGTGGCCGCGCAGTACGCGGCGGCCGTGCGCCTCACCGGCGTCGTCGAGGAGGCGTACGGCAAGGAGCTGTCACGCGTGCGGCGGCGGCTGCAGAACGGCGCGGTGCTGGCCGGCGGCGCACGGACCCGGTGGCGTGGATACCCCCTGTACAGCACCGCGGGGGAGCTGCTGGACGCTCTGGTGGAGAGTCTCGTGGCCCTGTTGCAGTGCGCCGTGGCGGCCTCCGACGAGCAGATCCGCGCGACCTGGCAGCGCGAGCCCGCCGCCGGGATCTTCCGGTTCGAGGACGCCGGCCGGGAGGACGGCGGGTGGGGGCCCGCCGAGGACGTCCAGGGCCGGATCGGCATGGCCGTACGGCGTTGGCGGCGAGTACTGGAGGAACTCGCCGAGGAGGAGGCGCGGCTGCTCGAACGCAACGCGGCGCCCGACGCCGAGACGGTGGCGGCGCTCCTGGCCGCCGCCCTCCTCGGCGGACGCCGCGCCAGGGGCGCGGGGGAGCAGCTCGCCGAACGGATCGGCGCCCAGGGGGCGCTGCGCCTCCGCGACAAGGGCGGGGCGCTGCTCACCGGGTGCCTGGACCAGGTCATGCACGGCGAGCGCGACCGGCGCCTCGCACCGCTGGACGCACTCGAGGTCACCCCCGAGCCCCAGGCCGAACTCATCGCCGCGCTGTCCCTACTGCAGAAGGAGAGGTGGCAGCGATGACTGCCGTCACTGACCAGGGCCGGGACCACGGGCAGGGGAACGGACCCGGGGGAGAGGACGCGGGGGAGGCCCCGGGCGACGACGCGCGCCGCTGGGACGACGGGCTCATCGCCCGCCGTGCCGCCGAGGCCGCGCAGGAGAGGCTCGAGACCGAACGGCCTCCACAGGACGATGCGGGGCCCGAGGCCGAGGCGTACGCGATGCCAGGCAGCTCCCTCCGGCCGCGGCTGGACGCACTGCGTGAGCTGGTGGGGCTCTCCCGCGCCCGGCTCGACGCGGCCACCCTGACCGAGGCGGGGCGCGTGCTCGACGAGGCCTCTGCCCGCCAGCGGCTCTCGTCCCGGCACACGGTCGTCGCCGTCGCGGGGGCCACCGGCAGCGGGAAGTCCACCCTCTTCAACGCGCTCGCGGGCGTGCAGATCTCCGACACCGGGCTGCGCAGGCCGACCACCTCGGCGCCCATCGCCTGCAGTTGGACCGACGGTGCCGCGGGGCTGCTCGACCGGCTGGCCATCCCCGGACGGCTCCGGCGCAGGCCGGTGCAGGGCGGAACGGCCGTCGACGAGGCACTGCAGGGACTCGTGCTGGTGGACCTGCCCGACCACGACTCGGCGGCGACCGGACACCGTGAGCAGGTGGACCGGGTGCTGGCCCTGGTCGACGCGGTGATCTGGGTCGTCGACCCGGAGAAGTACGCCGACGCGGCCCTGCACGAACGCTATCTGCGGCCGCTCGCAGGGCACGCCGAGATCTCCTTCGTCGTGCTCAACCAGATCGACCGGCTGTCCGGCGAGGCCGCCGACCTGGTCCTGGACGATCTGCGCCGGCTGCTCGACGAGGACGGCATGGCGGTGGGGGAGCACGGTGAACCCGGCGTCACGGTCATGTCGTTGTCCGCGCTCACCGGAGCGGGGGTGGGCGACCTGCGCGAACTGCTCGGCAGATTCGTCCAGGACCGCACGGCGGCGGCGCGCAGACTGTCCGCCGACGTGGACGCCGCCGCCGCCCGGCTCAGGTCGGTGTACGTCGCCGACGGGCGGCCCGGGCTCGGCGAGCGGGCCCGCGACGAGTTCACCGAGCGGCTCGCGGAGGCCGTCGGCGCGGCGGCGGCCGGGCAGGCCGCGGAGCGTGAGTGGCGCAGGAACGCGGGGCGGGCCTGCGGGACCCCCTGGCTGCGGCTCTGGCGTTGGTACGAGTCCACCCGGCAGCTCGGGGGACTCGACCTGATGGCGCAGGTGCTCGCTCCTCCGGAGGAGGAGCTCACCGCCCGGCAGCGGGTGGAGCAGGCCGTACGGCAGCTGGCGGACGCCGCCGTCGACGGGCTGCCCGCACCGTGGGCGCAGGCGGTGCGCGAGGCGGCGGTGAACGGGGCAGGGGGACTGCCCGAGGCACTGGACGACCTGTCACGGAACGCGCAGGCGGGAGGCGGCGGCCGGGGCCGTGGAGGGAACACGGACACCAGGTCCGGACACACCACGGCCGTGGGGCAGGGAAAGCGTGGTTCCGCGTCGGCGGTCAGGACGTCCCCACCCGTCACCGGCGCCACGGGGAGCCGCGGCACCCGGCCGCCGCGTCCGGCGTGGTGGCCGGCGGCGGTACTCGCGCAGGCCTCGATGACGCTGCTCCAGATCTTCGGGGGCCTGTGGCTGCTCGGCCAGATCGTGGGCGTGCTCGAACCCGGACTGCTCACCCCGGCGCTGCTCATGCTCGCGGGAGTGGTCGGCGGGCCGCTCGTGGAGTGGTCGTGCGCGGCGGCGGCACGGGGGCCGGCGCGCCGGTACGGGCAGGAGGCGGAGCGGCGGCTCCGCGAGGCCGCGGCCGGCTGCGGCAGGGCCAGGGTCCTCGACCCGGTGTCGGCGGAACTGGCGCGCTACCGCGAGGTGCGGGAGCGCTATGTGGCGGTGACGGAGTTCTCCACAACCGGCGGGTAATCCACAGGCCCCGACGGGATTCCCGGTTTCCGTCCAGCATGGTTCCCGGCGGATCGGACGGAGGCGCCCGACCGCACGTCGTCGCACCGCACCTCACCACATCGGTGCAGGGCGGACAGCGGGACGGAAAGCGGCCGGAAGCGGCAGGGAATCGGGGGACGGGAAATGAACGAGACCATGGTGACGCTGGTGGGAAACGCGGCGACCCCGGTGGATTTCAGGGAGACGGCGACGGGATCGACGGCACGATTCCGGCTGGCGGTGACACCCCGGCGGTGGGACCGGGAACAGCAGGTCTGGACGGACGGCAGCACCGGCTTCTACACGGTGTGGGCACGGCGGACACTCGCGGCGAACCTGTCCGGTTCGGTCTCGGTCGGAGAGCCGCTCGTCGTCCACGGCCGCCTGAAGGTGCGGGAGGAGGAGCGGGACGGGGTGTGGAGGACCTCCGTGGACATCGACGCCGTGGCGGTGGGGCACGACCTGACCAGGGGGACGGCGGCGTTCCGGCGCGTGGTCAGGGCCGATCCCGCCCTGACAGACCCTACGTACCGTCAGAAACCGGCCACAGAAATGGCGTCGGTGTCCTGAAGGGGAGGGGGCGCGCCGAACAGGCCGATAACGATTACGAGTCGGAATGCTTATCTGACGGCATGACGGGGGAATCCACTTCGCTCGCTCCTTACGATTCCCCCGTACTCATGCGGCACTTGAGTTTGCTGGCGAGGCACCTCCCACACGCACACCACGCGTGAAGGTCTCGCCCGGAGGGGAATTCTGTGATTTCTGTGTCTTCAGCGTTCGCTTCGTCGTCCACGGCGGCGACGGAGGGCTCCCCAGGGGGCCGGAGCAAGGGCCGCGGTCTCGTCAGGTCGGCCGCCGCGATGCTGGCCACCGGTCTGGTCGCTGCGGGAACGATCGTCGGAGCGACGGCCGCCTCGGCCGCGCCGACGGACGAGACGGGTCAGCACCAGGGTGGTGCGGTCGCCGTACTGGACGGTCTGAAGACCTACGGCACCGCCCAGCTCGACACCGGCAAGGGCAACGAGCCCCAGGAGCTGCCCGCCGGCCTGTTCGAGATGAAGGTCGACGGCGGCGGCACGATCCAGACGTACTGCATCGACTTCCACACGCCCACCAAGGACGGCGCGAAGTACCTGGAGACCCCCTGGGACCAGTCCTCGCTCGGTGCCAACGACGACGCCGGCAAGGTGCGCTGGATCCTGCAGCACTCCTACCCGCAGGTCAACGACTTCGCGGCGCTCGCCAAGACGGCCGGTACCGGCCAGCTCGACGCGAAGACCGCCGCCGCCGGCACCCAGGTCGCCATCTGGCGCTTCTCGGACAAGGCCGACGTGACGGCCAAGGACGAGAACGCCGAGAAGCTCGCCGACTGGCTGGAGGCGAACGCGAAGAACGTCGCGGAGCCCAAGGCGTCCGTGGGGCTGTCTCCGGCCGCGGTCTCCGGCAAGGCCGGTGAGAAGCTGGGTCCGATCACCGTCCACACCGACGCCGGCCAGGTCTCGGTGGCACCGCCCGCCGACGCCGCCGCCAGCGGGATCCAGGTCACCGACAAGGCCGGCAAGTCCGTCACCGAGGCCGCCGACGGCTCCGACCTCTACTTCTCCGTCCCCGAGGACGCCACCGACGGCTCCGCCGCGCTGACCGTCCAGGCCACCACCTCCGTGCCCGTGGGCCGGGTCTTCGCCGGGCTGATCAAGAGCCAGACGATGATCCTCGCCGGCTCCAGTGAGTCGACCGTCTCCGCGACGGCGACCGCCACCTGGGCCGAGAAGGGTGCCGTCCCGGCGGTCACCGCGCAGAAGAACTGCGCCAAGGGCGGCGTCGACATCACCGCGAGCAACACGGGTGACGAGGCGTTCACCTTCGAGCTCGCCGGCACCGAGCACACCATCCCGGCCGGTGAGACCCGCACGGTGACGATCCCGGTCGGCGAGGACGAGGCCTACGACTTCACGATCACCGGCCCCGGCGGCTTCAGCAAGAACTTCAAGGGCGTCCTGGACTGCGAGACCGCGGGCACCCCCGCCCCCGGTGACGACACCACGACCCAGACCGGTTCCGAGCCCACGCCCGCGCCCGCCGCGAGCACCCCGGGCACCGAGGGTGACCTCGCCGCGACCGGCGGTTCCAGCGCCACCCCCGTCATCGCGGGTGTCGCCATCGCCCTCGTCGTCCTCGGCGGCGGCGCGGTCTTCATGCTTCGCCGTAAGAAGCCGCAGACCAGCGGTGAGTGACTGAACACAGGCGCAGCGGGAATGCGCCGGTGAAGGGCCTGGTACGGACCTCCGTACCAGGCCCTTCGTGCTCCCCGGGCCCCTCCGGCCGGACCGCCCGCAGGGGCCGGGCCCGTTCCGGGGACCGGACTGGTTTCCTTCCGGGCACGGACGTCAGGCAAGATGGGTGTATCTGCCCACACCTCTATTGCTGCCGGACGGTTTCTCTTGGCTGAGTACATCTACACCATGCGCAAGACGCGCAAAGCGCACGGCGACAAGGTGATTCTCGATGACGTCAACCTGAACTTCCTGCCCGGCGCGAAGATCGGTGTCGTGGGCCCCAACGGCGCCGGTAAGTCCACGGTGCTGAAGATCATGGCGGGCCTGGAGCAGCCGTCCAACGGTGACGCCTTCATCTCGCCCGGCTTCAGCGTCGGCATCCTCATGCAGGAGCCGAAGCTCGACGAGTCGAAGACCGTCCTCGAGAACGTCCAGGACGGCGCCGCCGAGACCATGGGCAAGCTCAAGCGCTTCAACGAGGTCGCCGAGCTGATGGCGACCGACTACTCCGACGCGCTCATGGACGAGATGGGCAAGCTCCAGGAGGACCTGGACCACGCCAACGCCTGGGACCTCGACGCCCAGCTGGAGCAGGCCATGGACGCCCTGGGCTGCCCGCCCGGCGACTGGCCCGTCAACAACCTCTCCGGCGGCGAGAAGCGCCGTGTGGCGCTCTGCAAGCTGCTCATCGAGGCCCCGGACCTCCTCCTCCTCGACGAGCCCACCAACCACCTCGACGCCGAGTCGGTGAACTGGCTGGAGCAGCACCTCTCGAAGTACGCGGGCGCCGTCGTCGCCGTCACGCACGACCGGTACTTCCTGAACAACGTCGCCGAGTGGATCCTCGAGCTCGACCGGGGCCGCGCCCTGCCCTACGAGGGCAACTACTCCACGTACCTCGACAAGAAGGCCACCCGCCTCAAGGTCGAGGGCCGCAAGGACGAGAAGCGCGCCAAGAGGCTCAAGGAAGAGCTGGAGTGGGTCCGCTCCAACGCCAAGGGCCGGCAGACCAAGTCCAAGGCACGTCTCGCCCGTTACGAGGAGATGGCGGCCGAGGCGGACAAGATGCGGAAGCTGGACTTCGAGGAGATCCAGATCCCGCCGGGCCCGCGGCTCGGTTCCATCGTCGTCGAGGTCGAGAACCTCTCGAAGGCCTTCGGCGACAAGGTCCTCATCGACGACCTGTCGTTCACGCTGCCGCGCAACGGCATCGTCGGCGTCATCGGTCCGAACGGCGCGGGCAAGACCACGCTGTTCAAGATGATCCAGGGCCTGGAGACCCCCGACTCCGGCGCCATCAAGGTCGGCGACACGGTCAAGATCTCCTACGTCGACCAGTCCCGCGCCAACATCGACCCCAAGAAGACCCTCTGGGCCGTCGTGTCGGACGAGCTGGACTACATCAACGTCGGCCAGGTCGAGATGCCCTCGCGGGCGTACGTCTCCGCGTTCGGCTTCAAGGGCCCGGACCAGCAGAAGCCGGCCGGTGTCCTCTCCGGTGGTGAGCGCAACCGCCTGAACCTCGCGCTGACGCTCAAGGAGGGCGGCAACCTGCTGCTCCTCGACGAGCCCACCAACGACCTCGACGTCGAGACCCTGTCCTCGCTCGAGAACGCGCTGCTGGAGTTCCCCGGAGCAGCTGTGGTCATCTCCCACGACCGCTGGTTCCTGGACCGCGTCGCCACGCACATCCTGGCGTACGAGGGCGACTCCAAGTGGTACTGGTTCGAGGGCAACTTCGAGTCGTACGAGAAGAACAAGGTCGAGCGCCTCGGTGCGGACGCGGCCCGCCCGCACCGTGCCACCTACAAGAAGCTCACGCGAGGCTGATCGACTTGGCCCGTCACATCTACAGCTGCCCGCTCCGCTGGTCGGACATGGATGCCTTCGGCCACGTGAACAACGTGGTCTTCCTCCGCTACCTGGAGGAGGCGCGCATCGACTTCATGTTCCGGCTGGCGCCGGGGGACGGTTCGCCGTCCTTCTCGGGCGGCTCCGTCGTGGCCCGGCACGAGATCGACTACGTGCGGCCGCTGGTCCACCGGCACGCGCCGGTGACCATCGAGTCCTGGGTCACGAAGATGACCGCCGCCTCGCTCACCATCGCCTACGAGGTGAAGGACCCCGAGCAGGTCTACGTACGGGCGTCGACGGTCGTCGTGCCCTACGACCTGGCCGAGGGGCGGCCCCGGCGGATCACGGCCGAGGAGAAGCTCTTCCTGCAGGAGTACCTCGACCAGGAGCCCGCCGTCGCATGACAGTGCCCGTACGGTCCCCGCGGTTCGCCGACGTGAGGGAGGCGGCGGATCTCGCCGCCTTCCTCCGCCGGCTGCTGCACTACGACCGGGCCGCCGCCGTCCGTCTCCAGGCGGGCGGCGGCGCACTGGCCGTCTTCGGCAGGCCGCCGTCGTTCGAGGTCCTCGCGATCCGGACGGCCCGGCTGTCAGCGGCCCACGAGTTCGACGTCACGGTCTCGGCCGGTGAACTCCTCGAATCACTGGACACGGACGGGACCGACGGCGAGGCCGGCGTGAGCGCGTTGCCGTCCCCCGTCACCGGGCCGCCGTGGGCGGGCATGCTGCCGCCGCGCGGAGGCTGGCAGGAACGTCCCGGGCTGCCCGGGCCCGTCGACCTCCGCACCCGGCTCGCCGACGCCGTCGCCGAATTCCGCTCCCGCGACGCGGCGTTGCCCGAGGAACGGCGTACCCGGGCGGAACGCGACCTGATCGGCCGCGACATCTGGTCCCGGACGGTCGGGGACACGGAACTGCCGCTCCGCGCGGTGCACGCCGCCCAGTCCCTCGGCTTCCTGCGCCCGGCGCCCGACTTCCCCGTCGCACTGCTCACGGCCGGTTCCTGGCTGCGGCTGCGCACGCCGTTCGGTTCGATCGCCCTGCGGGGCACGGGCGGCGGCCTCGGCACGCTCGCCGTGACGGTCGGGACCGTCTGAGGAACGGCGCCCCCTGGCCGGGACCGGCCGTGGTCCTCCGTGGCCCGCCCTACTCCTTCGGCGCGTCCGGCCACACCCCGATGTGGTCCTGCTCCAGCTCCAGCATCACCCGGTGCTCCATCCCCAGGGCCTCCGTGTAGTCCGCGGGCAGCTGGAGCCTGCCTGCCCGGTCGAGCATCGCGTACTCCCGCGCCACCTGGGACTCCTGCCCCGTCGCCGCGTCCACCTCGGTACGCCGGAGGACCTCGGAGGACGTGCGGCCGTCGCGGATCGCGACCGTACGGCGCACCTCGCCCGCCACAGCCTGGTCGTGCGTGACGATCACGATCGTGGTCCCGAGCTCCTCGTTGGCCCGGCGGAACGCTGCGAACACCTGCTCGCCGGTCGCGGAGTCCAGCTCACCGGTCGGTTCGTCGGCGAGCAGCACCGACGGGTTGTTGGCGAGGGCCACCGCGATCGCCACCCTTTGCTGCTGGCCGCCGGACATCTGGGCGGGGCGGCGGTCACGGCAGTCCGCGACGTCCAGCATCGTCAGCAACGACTCGGCCCGCGCGGCCCGTTCGCGGTTCCGGCCACCGCCGCGCAGCTGCATGGGGAGCGTGATGTTCTGGACTGCGGTCAGGTACGACAGCAGGTTGCGGGAGGTCTGCTGCCAGACGAAACCGACGACGTCCCGACGGTACCGCAGCCGCTCCTTCGGTCCCATCGCCAGCAGATCGCAGCCCGCCACCTTCGCCGACCCCGCCGTCGGGACGTCCAGACCCGCCAGGATGTTCATCAGCGTCGACTTCCCGCTGCCCGAGGCCCCCACCAGGGCCATCAACTCGCCCTCGGTGACCAGGAGATCGAGTCCCTGGAGCGCCTGCACCTCCACACCGTCCGCGGAGAAGACGCGGACCAGCCGGTCGCACGCGATCAGGGCGTCGTGCCCGTACGAAGGCCGGTCGCGGCGCGCGGCGGCCCGCTCCTCGAGTTCCGCCAGCGTGGTCTCTGTCGACGATGTCACCGGGTGTCTCCTGCCCTGAGTTCCTTGATCGAGCCACGGCGGCTCGCCCACCACGCCTGGACGCCGGCGACGGCGGCGGCGAGGACGACCACCCCGACCGCCGGAAGTGCGAGCGACGTGAGGTCGGCCCGCAGCGAAGCGGTGTGCCCCGCCGACGGGTCACCGTCGGCCAGTGCCAGTGCCCCCAGATCGATACCCGGTGCGAGCAGGGCGATGGTCGCCCAGCCGACGACGAGCCCGCCGGACGCCGCCAGCAGCGCCTGGGGCATCGCCTCGGACGCGAGGAGGCGTCGGCCCTGCCGGGTGGTGAGCCCCATGGTGCGCAGCCGGGCCAGGAGCGTGGTGCGCTCCGGCGCGGTCTGCAGCAGGGAGAGGAGCACAGCGAGCAGCGCGTAACCCGCGCCCGCCACGACCGCCGCCCCGTAGATCCGTTCCGCGCCCGACTGCATCGGGGTGTCCGTGAACCTGTCGCGCTCCGCCGACCGCAGCCGCACCGCGAACTCCGGTCCGGCCTCCCGCGCGGCGGCCCGCAACCGCTGCCCGTCGAGCGAGGAACCGGTGACCAGCAGCGTCGTCGCGCCCGGCCGTGCCAGCCTCTTCGCGTCGACGACCACGAACTCGGAGTCGGTCACCGCGGAGGTGCGGGGGAGCACCCCGGCGACCCGCACCGTGATGTCCCCCGCCTCGGACCGGACGGTGTGCGGCCGGTCGCCGAGCAGCCGCGCGACCCCGGGCGAGACGACCGCGGGGAGCGCCTTCCCCGGCCCGTCCCCGAGCGCGGACGTCGGAAAGGCCGGCAGCCCGGTGCCGAGGGCCAGGCGCGCGTACGACTCCGGCTCGACACCCACCAGCGTGACGCGCTCCGTGTCCGACCTGACGGCCGAGGAAGCCGCCAACGGTGTCCCGTACTCGATGCGTACGGGTGCGACGTCCGTGACCCCCTCCGTCTCCCGCACCTGCCGGAGGAGGCCGCCGGAGACCGGGGCCGGCCCGCCCTCACCGCTGATCCTGGCTTCCGCACCGACCGCCCGCAGCGACGCCTCGTCCCGTGCGTCCGCGACCCCCGCGAGCACCGAACCGCCGAACGCCGCCGTGGTGAGCGCGATCAGCAGGGCGAGCAGGGGGAGCGTGCCGCTCGACGACGCCCGGCCCGCGCGGGCCAGCGACAGGAAACCGACCGCTCCGCGCAACCGCGCCACGGGACGCGCCGCCAGCCGCAGCGGCAGCGGGTAGAGCCGCACGAGGACGAGCGCGGCGATCAGCCCCACCAGGACAGGCGCGGAACTGACCAGCAGATCGCCTTCCGAGCCCGTCGACGTACCGCGGCGGCGCAGGGCCGCGACGGCGCCGACCGCCAGGACGAGCACGGTCAGTTCGGCCACGGTACGGCGCCGGGAGGGCCTGGCGCTCATCACGTCGTCGCGGGCGCCGTGCAGCATCGGCCTGCGGTGGTGCAGGGCCGTGCGCAGCGGCAGCACCACGCAGAGGGCCGCGACCAGCGCTGCGCCCACCAGCGCCGGCAGGAACCGCGCCTCGTGGACGAGCAGGACGGCCGCCGCCAGACCGAGCGCCGCAGCCGGCACCACCGACACCGCCGTCTCGGCCAGCAGCCGACCGCCGATGCCGCGCAGGGACCCGCCACGGGAGCGCAGCAGGGCGAGTTCATGGTGGCGGCGGGCACCGATCAGACCGCCCGTCATCAGCAGGACGACGGCGGCCACCGCCCCGATGCCCACGGCGGCGACCATCACGACGGGCCCGATCGCGGTGCGCATCGAGGAGTAGGCGCCGAGGATCGCGTCGAGGCCGGTGGTGAGCGTGGTGTTCGGCCCGGCGATGTCGCGCAGTTCCAGCAGGCCGGGACCGTTCTCCACGGCCGCGATCCCGGTCTCCAGCGCGGGCACGTCGGCCGCGGTCAGCCCAGAGGCGTCCGGGGCGAGCCGCCAGTACATCTCCGGCTCACCGGTGGTGGCGAGCAGGGCCGGCCCCGTGTCCTGGGCCAGCAGCAGCGTGGCCCGCCAGTAGAAGACGGGCGCCGGGGACCCCGGGTCCCTGATCAGGGACGGGGCTCGCAACAGCGGGTCGACCGCCCAGTAGCCGCTCCCGGGCCGCGAGGGGGCGACGACGCCGGTGACCCGTACGGTGAGCGACGTGCCTTTCTGGGTCGGCACCGTGACGGTGGAGCCCGGCTTCATCTTCAGCTCCGCCGCCGTCTCCTCGGTGACGGCTGCCTCCACCTCCCGGGTGTCCAGCGTCACCGTGCCCCGCGCCTCGGGCCAGCGCCCCGACCGCAGGGTGCTGTGGTCGGGCAGTGCCGAGGGGGCGGCGTAGGTGAGCTGCGGCGGCAGCGCGTCGGGGCGGGGCAGCCACGGCTCGTCCGCGACGAGAGGCTTCGTGGTGTGCACCCCGTACGAGGAGGCGGGCACGTCCGCGCGTACCGGGTCGGGCAGCGCCCCGATCAGCGCACCGTGGGCCGAGGCCAGGGCCTTCTCCCGCATCGCGGCCTCACGCACCGAGGGTGCCTGGCCGAGCGGGGGCGGAAGTGTCGTCACCTCGAGCACGCTCTGTCCCGGGGACGCGGTCGTGACGTCATGGCGCAGCGCCTGCGTCTCGTACGCGTCCACGGAGCGCGGGAAGGCGGCGGCGAGGAAGGCGGTCAGGAACACCAGGACGGCCAGGGCGGCGGAGATGCCGGGTGCGGTGCGCAGCCGCGTACGCACCCAAGGGGCGCAGGCAGCCGGGATCTTGGCGGCGTTCATGTCAGTTGTCCCCCTGGTGGCGCAGCGACACCGCAGGATCGGCGCGGCGCAGTGTGAGCGCCGCGACGATCAACAGCGGCAGTGCGGCGACCGAGGCGAGCAGGACCGCGACCTGGCCGGCAGGCAGCAGCACCAGCACGTCCGGTACGGGCCGGGCGGCCTGCCCGGTCAGCACGACGAGCGGTACGACGGCCCGGGTGAGCGCCGCCCCGAGGGCGAGACCGATCAGCAGGGCCAGGGTGATCAGCACACCCTGTTCGGCGGCCGTCATCCGGGCCATCCGCCGGCGTGGGGTGCCCAGCGCCCGCAACACCGCGAATTCGGCGCTCCGTTCGCGCTGCGAGCCGACGAGGCCGACGGCGAACCCGACCGCCGCGAGTGCCGCCGCCACCACGGCGACGGCCAGCAGCGCGGCCTGCGGACCGGCCCCCAGCGGATCGTCCGCCAGTTCCCGCGCCACCTCGTCCCGCACCCGCACCTGCGCGGGATCCGTGCCGGGCAGCGCCCGTAGTGCCGCCGCCACCTCGGCGCCGTCGCCGGGTGCGGTGCTCAACCACCACTCGGTGGGCGCGAGGGCGGCCCCCTCCCGGTGGGCGAGCACCTCCGACACCGCCCTGAGGTCCAGCAGCAGACCGCCGCCCGGCTTCGTGGACACGTCCTCCGAGGCGCCCTCGGGCGCCCCGGAGACCGCCCCCGGGCCTGTGGTCGGCAGCTCCCGCACGGACTTCACCAAGGTGACCCGGACCGTGTTGCCCGCCAGCGTGAGGTCGACCTCCTGGCCCGGCTTCGCGCCCGCGTACGTCAGATACGCGTCGGTGGCCACCGCCTTGAGCGCGGGCGCCGCGGGGCGCGCCGCGGTGACGCGGAGGGTGCTGACCGGGTCGCCGTAGTAGCCGTCGTCCGCGGCGGTGTGACCGGTCTCGTACTGGAAGGCCGGTGAGGCACCCGAGCCCGTCACCGCCACCGGTGGCTCCGCGGCCTGCTCCTCCCCGGCCGCCGCCATGGTCGCCTTCGCCTGCCAGCGCACCCCGCCCGCAGCGGTGGCCGGCCGCTCGTCCCCGCCCGCGGTCACGGCCCTGAGCCCGGTCAGCGAGACCACACGCGTCTCGGCGCGGCCCTCGGGTACGTCGCTGTCCAGCTCGAAGCCCGTCACCGCCAGTTCACCCGACGCCGACACGGGAAAGGACAGGCTGTGCGTGCGGCCGTCGACGGGGACGCTCCCCGCCCCGACCCGGTACCCGATGCCGTAACGGTCCTCCAGCAGCACACTGACCAGGCCCGTCGAGCCGGACGGCGACTTCCCGCCTGACGCCGAGGTGTCACGGACCCGCACGTCGAACAGCACCTGCTCACTGTCCTGGGGCAGGACGACCCCGGTCCGTGTCGTACTCCGGGGGGCGATCGCGTCGAACAGCCCCTGTGGTGACGTACCGGAGAGGTCCTCGCGCATCAGCATCCGCTCGTCCGCGTGCGCCGTGTCCAGGGCGAGCACCTCGGCCGTCCGGCCGCCGGACAGATCGGCCGTCGTGCGGAACGCCGGTGCCGCCTCCCGTACGCCCGGGAGGCCCGTGTACGCCGCCGCCTTCGCCGGATCGCCGGACAGGGTGCCCACCACACGCACCGACGCGCCCGACCTGAAGTCCGCCTGGTCGCCCTGCGAACGGTCCCAGGTCGCACTCTGGCCGATGGCCAGCATGCCCATCGCGACCGACAGGACGAGCAGCAGCACCGGGCCCGCGCCGCGCAGCGGCCTGCGGCTGAACTGCCAGCCGGCCAGGGCCGCGGACAGCCCCCGGCCGCCCGCCGCGCGACGCTCGGCGAGCCGGGCGGCCGGGGGGAGCAGACGCAGGGTCAGCACGGTGCCCGCGAGCAGCGCCAGCGCCGGTGCGGCGACCAGGAGCGGATCGATGCCGAGCTCGCCCTCGCGGTCGCCGCTGAGCGCACCGCCGGCGGACGCCCCGGTCTGCCGGTCCAGCTGCCAGTACGCCACACCGGCGATCAGCAGCAGCCCGATGTCGGCGCCCGCCCGCACCGGGGTGGGCAGCGCGGCCGCCCGGGCGCCGCGGCGCTCTCGCGCGCCCGCCGCCAGGGCGGGGGCGACGACGGCGAGCGCACAGGCCAGCGCGACACCGCCGGCCACCAGCCAGACCGTGCCGTCCACCCCGCCGTCGAGCCGCAGTCCGATCCGGCCGAGCGCGCTCCGGTCCGCCAGCAGCCGGGTCAGCGGACCGGCGAGCAGCGGCGCGACGGCGGCGGCGGGCACCGCGAGCAGCAGGGCCTCGACCGCGGCCAGCGCGGCGATCCGCCCCCTGGATCCGCCCCGGGCCCGCAGCAGTTCGGTCTCACCGTCGCGTTCGCTGCTCAGCAGCCTGGCCACCAGCAGCAGGGCGTACCCGGCGAGCAGGACCAGCTGCACGGCGACGATCATGATCGTCGAGCGGGACACCAGCAGCGCGCGCCCGACCTGGTCGATGACGGTCGGCAGCGAGGTACGCACCGTGGCCCCGTCCCCGAACAGCGCCGAGGCGGACAGCTCCTTCGGCCCGTCCGTCGACGCCCGGTGCAGCGCGTCGGTACGGCCCGTCGTCACCGTACGGAAGTCGGCGGCGGCCAGCCAGGACACCGGACCGTCGCCGACCCGGCCCGAACCGAGGACGGCCGGGTCGGCCAGCAGCGGGCCGTACGTGGTGAAGACGACCTTGCGGACACCGCGCCCGCCGAGCGGGTCCAGCCGCCAGTACGGGTCGTCCAGGTCCGACGGCTCGTAGAGACCGGTGATCTCGACCGGGAGCGGCGTCTCCGCCAGCCGGTCCGTGAGGGTGACGCGGGAACCCGGCTCCAGCTTCAGTGCCTCGGCGGCGGTGCGCGGCAACGCCACCTGCACGGGGTCCTGGGCGCCCCCGGCCCCCGTGTCCGGCATGCGTCCCGCGACCAGGCGGACCCGGCTGCGGTCGAGCGAGGCGAGATGCGTCAGGTCGGGCTGGTCGCGCCGCGCGGCAGGCACCCGCAGTTCGCGCGGCAGCGCGTACGGCCCCGAGCTCTCCAGCTTCCGCACGGTCACCGGCAGTCCGTCGAAGGTGTCGCGGGCCGCCCGGCGCACCGCGGAGTCGGCCTCCGCGCGCTCCCCGCGTTCCACGTCGGCGGAGACGAAGAGCGCGGCCCGCTCGGCGGAGCGGTGGGTGAGCGTGTGCCGCAGAGCCGCGTCGCCCATCGAACCGGAGAACGCGGTGAGCGCGGACAGCACGCACGTGGTCAGGAGGACGGCCAGGAGGGCTGCGCTGAGCAGGAGCCGGTGCGCACGCACCCGTAGAAGGACGAACCCCGTCACCTGATCCCCCGAACCTCAGCAGCCGCACGCCCCGCACGCCCCCCGGTGTGTACCGGATGCTTTCAGAGTGCACGGGCTCCTGGAAACCGCTTGTGGGCGCACCTTGATGGGATCGTGACCGTTATGCGGCCACGGCGTACCGGATTCCGCACATGGGTTCAGTCCGCGGTGTTGACCATGGAGGCGGCGGCGTAGGTGAGGTAGTCCCACAACTGCCGCTCGTGCGCGGGTGAGAGGCCGAGTTCGTCGAGGGCCACCCGCATGTGGCCGAGCCAGGCGTCGTGCGCCGCCCTGTCCACCTGGAACGGGGCGTGCCGCATCCGCAACCGGGGATGCCCCCGCCGGTCGCTGTAGGTGCGCGGACCGCCCCAGTACTGCATCAGGAACAGCGCGAAGCGCTCCTCGGCCGGGCCCAGATCGGCCTCCGGGTACATCGGCCGCAGCAGCGGGTCGTCGGCGACGCCCTGGTAGAAGCGGTGCACCAGGCGCCGGAACGTCTGCTCGCCGCCGACCTGCTCGTAGAAGGTCTGCTCCTGAAGCGTGTCGCGCGGAATCTCAGTCACCCGTCCATCGTCGCAGACGCACCGGCCGAGGACCGGGGTCCTAGGACCCCGGCCCGTGCGGGTGGGCGCAGCGCCCCGCGGCGGTCAGTCGCGGCGGACCGTGATCGTCGTCCAGGCCCCGACATGCACCTGGTCACCGTCCTGGAGCGGAACGGGGACGTAGGGCTGGATCGGGTCCTCGGCGCCGTTCAGCGTGGTGCCGTTGGTGGAGTTCTGGTCCACGACGGCCCAGGTGCCGTCCGGCTGCTGCACCAGCACGGCGTGCTGGTGCGAGACGCCCGGGTCCTCCGGGGGCACCGCGAGATCGATGTCGGGGGATTCGCCGGTGCTGTGACGGCGGCGGCCGATCGTGATCTGGTTGCCGGTGAGCGCGAGGCGCTGTTCCGGGGAGTACGCGGGCAGGTTGAGCCCCGTCGCCTCGGGGCCGCTGCGCTGCATCATCGCCAGGAAGTAGTCACGGTCCGGCGCGATCACGGCGGTCCAGCTGCCCGGGCCCTGGTCCTGTCCGCCCTGGGCGGGGCCCTGGCCGGGGAACTGCTGCTGCGGAGACTGGGGCGCCTGGGGCGACTGCGGCGCCTGGGGCGACTGGGGACCCTGCTGGAAGGCGGCCGGCGGCTGCTGTCGCGAAGGCGGGGGCAGCATCCAGTCGTCGCCCCCGCCGGTCCCCGGCGCCTGCGGCCGTGGGGGCGCGGGCGGTGCGGACTGCTGCTGGAACGACGGCGGCGGCGGCCCCTGCCGCTGCGGCTCGAACGGCGACGGCGGGCCGGACCGGCCGGGACCCTGCGGGCCGGGAGTACCCGGGCCGGGAGCACCCGGGCCGGGAGCACCCGGGCCGGGACCCTGCTCACCGGCACCCTGGGGACCCTGCTGGCCCGGGACCTGCTCTCCCGGCCCGGCCGGACGGCCCTGCGGGTCGAACGGTGACGGGGGGCCACCCTGACCGGGGCCCTGCGGGCCACGGCCGAGCTGTCCCGGTTCGAACGGGGACGGCGACTGCCCCTGCGATTCGAACGGGGACGGCGACTGCTGCTGGAACGACGGCGGGGGCGGCGGCCCCTGCTGGAACGACGGGGGAGGCGGCGGCGGACCCGGACGGCCGGCCTGATCGGGCGACAGCGGCTCGGCCGGCCGGTTCACCTGGGAGGGCCGGGAGCCCTGGTACTCGAACGGATCCCGCTGCTGCTGCGGCGGCGGTCCCTGCTGCGCCTGGAAACCGGGCGGAAGATTCAGTCCGGGCGGGGCGCCGGTTCCGCCCTGCGGGGCCAGCGGGGTGTACGACGTCGCCGTGTTCGTGAGGAAGTTCCAGCGGCACTCCTCGCAGTACGGCGCCATCGCCTCACGCGGGGTGCGGCACTGCGGGCAGAGCTCGGCCTGCGCGGTCGGTCCACCGCCCTGCGGCGGGTAGCCGTAACCGCGTGCGGGCGGCGGGGGAGGCGGCGGCGGGACCGCGCCCGCGGGCGCGCTCGTCCCGGCCATGCGATGTCCGCAGACCTCGCACCAGTCCTCGGAACCCGACTGGTGTCCGTTCGGGCAGGTCGGCATGTCGGCGCTTCCCCCTCTCCTCGTCCGGCCCGGAGGCCGCCATGCTCGTCGGTGCGCCGTCCGGTGGGCCGGGGAGGCTCTTCGTACGGCTGTCTCGTGTGCTTCGCGCTGCTACTTCTTGACGCGAACCGTCTTGGTCGAGCGCGTTTCGAGTGTCATCTCGTCCGCATCCGCGACCCTCGCTTTCAGTCGCACAGTACCGGTCGCCGCGTCGACGACGTCGACCACCTTCGAAAGCAGTTTCGCGGTATCCGCATTTCCGGAGGCCGACGCGAGCTGCACCGCACGGCCCAGTTTCGCCGTCGCGCCGTCGAAGTCGCCCGATTTCCGCGCATCGAGCCCCTGCTGGATGACTTGTGCCAGTTCCGCCTGTCCTGTGTAGTGCGCCACCTGGGGGTTGATCGAGGTGGACGCGGCCATGTCGTCCGTCCACACCGCTCGCACGAGTCCCTGCGAGAGGGTCTGCGGAACACCGTCGGCGGAGGCGGGCGGCAGGATCAGCGAGACCCGGGCCGCCAGCATCTCCTGGCCGATGCCGGCCTCCGGAACCCTGACGCACACGTGGTAGTCCCGGGACTCGTCGCCCCAGGAGCCGGTCGGATAGTCCCCGGCACGCGGTCCCGCCTCGGTGCGGCGGCCGGTCAGTTCGGCGACCGTGGGCGCCACCTGCTTGACGAACACGATCTGGACTCCGACGGGGGTCCAGAGCCGCAGCGCGACGTCCGCGACCTCCTTGCCCATCGTGTTCTCCATCATCTTCGTGAAGTCCGCGGCGAGCTCCGCCGGATCGGCCACGATGTCCGCCGTGCCGAGCAGCGCCGAGGCGATCGCTGTGACCTCTTTCACCTCCCAGTCCGTGCCGACGCCTCTCGCGTCGCAGGTGAACCGGCCCGCACAGGAATCCAGAGCGGCCCGCAGATCCTCCGGGGACTCGTGCTCGTTGCGTCCGTCCGTGAGGAGGATGCCGTGCCGGATGTCCACCTCGGCGGCCCCGAGGAGCCGGTCGGCCAGCCTCAGCCAGGTCCCGATCGCGGTGCCGCCGCCCGCGCCGAGCCGCCGGAGGGCCTCCTTCGCCTGGGCCTTGGTCGCCGGGCCGGCCGTCGCCAGCTGCCCGTTGCCCGGGTACACGTCCTTGGCGGTGTGCGTTCCCGCGACGACGGCGAACCGGGTGCCGTCACGCAGGGTGTCGACGGCCGCGGCCGTCGCCTCACGCGCGTTGCGCATCTTCGTCGGCGGGTAGTCCATCGAACCCGAGCAGTCGACCATGAGCACCACGGCGGCGTCCGGAGCCTGCCCCGGGACGCGCGCGGACCGCCGAGCCCCGTCGGCCAGCGGTACACCGCCGGTCGTACCCCCGCCCGTGGAGGTGACGGTGACGATCGCGTTGACGTCACGGCCGCCCTCGGGCAGGTACTCGTTCTGGTACACCTCGACGGAGAACTGCGGCACGTTGGACTTGGAGAAGTTGGCCATCTGATCGGCTCCTTGAGGCTCCACAGGTGTCGGACGAGGACAGTGGTGCGGACGGGTTCCCGGGACGCGGACGCGCGGGACAGGAAAAGCCGGTCGCGGGACGGGAAGCGCGCAGGGACGGGACGTCGGGACGAAGCGTCGGACAGGGCGTCGGGGCAGGGCGCCGCGCAGGGTGGAGCGCGGGCCGCGGCTCAGGCGGATCCTGCCCCCGGTGCCGCCACGGCGAACGGCAGCAGCGCCACTGTTACGTTGTCGTGGCCCCCGCCGTCGAGCGCGTGACCGACCAGCACCTGGGCGCCGTGCAGGGGCCGTTCGTACGCGTCGGACGGCACGGCCGCGGCCATCTCCTCCGCCGACTCCGCGTAGTTCCACAGGCCGTCGGTGCACACCACCACCAGGCCGGGCCGGTCCGGTTTGAACGACGCGGTGTGGGGCTCCAGTTCGTACGCGTCGGCGCCGAGCCACCCCGTGATGGCGTGGGCGCGCTCGTCGGCGTACGCCTCCGCCTCGTTCATCAGACCGGCCGCCACCATCTGCGCGGCCCAGGAATCGTCCTCCGTGAGCCTGGCCGGCGGGTGGGACCGGTCCTCGGGGACCCAGTAGACGCGGCTGTCACCGACCCAGCCGACGATCAGCAGACCGCCCGCCATGACCGCGCCGACCAGAGTGCAGGCCGGGGCGTTCTGATGCCGGTGCTGATCGTGCTCCAGCGCCTGACCTGGTCCCTGCGCCAGGGAGTTCACGGCCTCGGACGCCGCCACGATCGCCTCGTGCATGGCCTGCTGCGGATGCGTGCCGCGGGGCAGCGACTCCAGCAACGACTCGTTGGCCGCGCTCGCCGCGGCAGCCGACGCCTCGTCCGGCCGGCTCGCCGACGAGACGCCGTCGCACACGATGGCGACGACGGCGGGGGAGCCGTCCGGCAGGGCGGTGGACGACACCGCGAACGCGTCCTCGTTGCGGTGGTGGCGCAGACCCCGGTCGCTCACCGCCGCGACCGAATCGAGCTCCTTCTCCATGTGGTCACGCTCGCGGGGCTGGGCATGGCCGCAGTTCTCGCAGTAGCCGTCGGCGTCCACATGACCCGAACGGCAGGCCACGCAGACCTTCGCACCGGCCACCGAGCCGCCGGCCGTGGCGTGTTCCACGGTCCGGGGATCGGGCGCGGCCAGCTCGAAGTCGCCCGAGGAGCCGTCCGGGCCCTCGGAGGCGGAGGCCCCCGGGGCGTCCGGCCCGTCGAAGCGGACCGCCGGCCCTTCCGCGAGGGGCAGGGGCTTCCCGCCCGAGTCCACGCCCGGCACGTCGGCCGGGCGGTGCGTGGGCGCCGGCAGATCGGAGCTGTCCGTCTCGGAGGCGCGCGGCCACTCCACCTGCCCGGCGGCGACCGGCGTGCCGACGCCCTGCGCCGGCACGGAGACGGCGACCGTCGGACGGTCGCCGGGAGGCGCGGGCACGGCCGAGAGGTCGTACCCGCACGCGCCGCAGAATCGGTCGCCCGACTCCAGCGGTTCCTCGCAGCTGGGGCACCCCGGCAAGGAGGTCTGCTGGTGGCTCTGTGACATCTTCACACCCAGGTCCGGGGGCGGAGGCGGTTGGCCCGCTCCACCAGTTCGATCCTCTCGTCGCCCCGCTGCGCGAGCCGGGCGAGCATCCGGTACGAGCGTTCGAGACCGGATCTGAGACCCCGCTCGTCCAGCTCGCTGCCCAGGACCGTCCCCGGCCCCCCGGCCGCGGGGGAGGACGGAGCCGCCGGCTGAGCCGTGGGACCACCGGAGAGTACCCAGTCAAGTGCCGTACCCAGTACCTCGGTCGACAACCGTTCGCGTCTCACCGCGTCCAGGCCGTAGCCCCGCAGCGCGGTCACCTGGTCCGCGGCGGCGGACAGGTCGTGGAGCAGCGGCTCCTGCGGTGCGCGCCCGCGGAGCCTGGCCCGCACCGCGGCCACCCGGGCCGCCGTGTAGTGGATCGACGACTCCGGCACCGACTCCAGGGTGCGCACCGCCGCCGCCCGGTCCCCGGCGGCGATCTGTACCCGGGCCAGGCCGAACGCCGAGCTGACGAAACCGGGATCCGTCGCCCACACCAGGCGGTAGTACTCCGCCGCGTTGTCCAGCTGACCCAGCACCTCCGCGCACACCCCCAGCGCGAGCTTCGGCGCGGGCTCGCCGGGGAAGGCGTCGTAGACCGCGTCGAAGGACAGCGCGGCGTTCACGTGGTCACCGGTCACCAGCGAGGTGACACCGCGGTACCAGACGACGCGCCAGTCGTCCTGGTGCTGCGTCTCGACCGCCGCCAGCGCCCGTACCGCTGCGTCGAGTTCGCGCATCTCCAGGCGGGCGCGCAGCTCCCGCAGCCGGGTCTCGAGCGAGGCGGCGGGCACGGAGTGCAGCGCGGAGATCAGCTCCGCGGGCGCCGAGGTCATCACCCCGGCGAGGAACCCGGCGTTGGGATCGTTCGGGTCGACCCGGGGGACCGGCAGGGCCAGCGACGTCGCCCGCGCGTCGAACTCGGCGAGCCGGGGACCCGCGCCGGGGAACACGGGCGGCAGCGCCCCGGAGTCCGGGACCGCCGGACGGGGGGCCGGCACGGGCGCCCGGGACGGGGCGTGGGCCGCGGCGCCACCCCGGGCCCCGCTTCCGGTGCTGCCCCGGACATGTGTGTCGGGCGCGTACAGCGGGGCGGCGCCCATCGCCTGCGGGGCCGCGACGGGAGGAGCCGGCGCCGCGCTCGGAGCCGGGGCGGGGAGGGCGACCGCCCGCGCGGCCGTCGCACGGCGTCTTCCGAAGCGCCCGCCGCGGGACGGGTCGGTCCGGACGCCGAGCCGCGACACGTCTCCGGTCAGTCGCGCGAACAACTCCGTGTCCGTCACGCGCATCTCGACGCCGAACAGGGTCGAGAGCGCCGGGCGCGGACGCCCCGTCTGCAGGGCGATCACCTCCCGCAGCACACCCGTCAGCTGCTCCGCCATCTCCCCGGCCGAGGAGAACCGGCGTGCCGGGTCCGGGTCGGTGGCCCGCACGAGCAGCCGGTAGAACGACTCGTACCTCCGGAACACCTCGATGTTGTCCGGATCGGGCAGCGAGTCCACGAAGACGTTCGTGTACCCCTGGAAGTCGAAGGTCAGCACCGCGAGCGTCCGGGCGACCGTGTAGAGGTCCGAGGCCACCGACGGGCCGGCCTCGGCCACCTCGGGTGCCTGGTAGCCGACGGTCCCGTAGATGGCCGACTCGGCGTCGTCCATCCGGCGCACCGCGCCCATGTCGATGAGCTTGAGCTGGTCCTCGGTCTGGATCGCGTTGTCGACCTTGAAGTCGCAGTACAGCAGGTTGCGGCTGTGCAGGTGGCCGAGCGCCTCCAGCGCCTCGATCCCGTAGGCGCAGGCCTGTTCCACCGGCAGCGGATCCCGCCTCCCGGCCGGTGTGCGGAGCTCGTTGGCGATCTCCTTGAGCGATTTCCCGCCGACGTACTCCATCACTATGTAGCCGTCGAGCGAACCCGTGCGCTGGTCGAGGTGCTCCACGAAGTTGTAGATGCGGACGATGTTGGAGTGCTCGATCTCCGCGAGGAAGCGCCGCTCCGAGATGGCCGCGGCCATGGCGTCCTGGTCCCCGGTGTCCAGCAGGCCCTTGAGGACCACCCAGCGGTCGGAGACCGCCCTGTCCACCGCCAGATAGACCCAGCCGAGCCCTCCGTGTGCCAGGCAGCCGGCCACCTCGTACTGCCCGTGCACGATGTCACCGCCGCGCAGCTTCGGCACGAAGGAGTAGGGGTGGCCGCACTTGGTGCAGAACCCCTCGGTACGGCCCGGCCGTTCGCCGCGGGCCCGGCCCACCGGCGCGCCGCAGTCGGAACGCGAGCAGAACCGCTTCCGCTCGGGGACCTCCGGCTTCTCCATCACCGCGGTGTGCGGATCGGGCCGCGGCACGTCGGGGACGAGTACCAGGCCCGCGCCCAGCCGGCCGCGCCCGGAGGCGGAGCCCGTGGACGTGCCCGAGGAGCGCACCGAGACGGAGCGGGACGTGGGGCTTCCCGACAACGAGCGGGACAGCCTCCCGGACACCGATCGCCGGGAGGTCGAGGAGCGGGCCGACGCGCGCGCGGACGCCTGCGAACCTGTTCGCTGCGAGGCGCTGTCACCCCGGACGCCGGCCGCCCTCTTCCCGCCCGCGATGCCGGTGGGCGGCGAACTCACCAGGCCCGTCGGCGACACGACCGGCGCGAGGCCGCAGGTGTCGCAGTACAGCTCGCCGCCGCCCATGTCCTCGTAGCCGCCCTCACAGGTGGGGCGCTGGCACTCCGTACTCATGATGTCTCCCCCTGTCCGTCGTGCCCGCCCGGACCGCGTGGTGTCAGCTGATCCGTGGCGGCCCGCTGGTAACGCAGCACCGCCTGCTCGGCGACCCGCAGATCGCACGGGGCGCTCCACAGCATGCGCCGTGCGGCGTCGTACCGCTCGATCAGGAGCGGGTCCTCCGCCAGACCGTGCCGGACCACCTTCGCCCTGTACGCGTCCAGCCTGCCGCGCAGCTCCGCACGGACCGCGAGCGGCTCGGTGACGGACGTCAGCGACTCCCGGGCGCGCAGCAGTTCGTCCTCCGCCTCCCGCTCCAGCGATTCAAGCAGAGGTGACAGCCGGTTCCACTGGGCGTGCCTGCGGTAGGCCGAAGCCGTCGCGAGCCGCTCCTGCAGCACGGTCGGCGGTCCGCTGACCGCGGGCACCTCGGAGGCGGCGATCTTGGCCAGCACCTCGCCGCGCGCCAGCCGCGCCTCGGCGAGCGTACGGTTCGCACGCGACAGCAGGTCACGCACCTGGAGCAGGCGCTGCTCGGCGTCCTGCCGGACCGCCAGCACCGCCTCGATCTCCCGGCGCACCTCCTCCAGGGCGCGGGCCGCGCGGTCGTAGCGTGTGGTGTCGGGCCGCCCCCCGCCCGGTGCGGTACTGCCGGCGCCCGGCGTCCAGAACGCCAGCGGATCGGAGATCACCTGCTCGCGCAGCGTGGTCAGTTCCCCGGCGATCGACTCCAGGTCGTCACCGGCCGGATGCTCCCCCGGCCGTACCCCGACGGAGTGCGCCAGCGAGGCGGTGCGGCGCAGCTCGGCGGCCAGCAGGTCTATCCGGGCGGGCAGCGCCGACCACACGGAGTCGGAGGCGAGGACCATGTCCAGCGACCGGGCGTACAGGTCGTTCATCCGGGCGACCAGTTCCTCCAGCGTGAACCGCTCGGAGAGCCGGGCCGGACCGGTGAGCGAGGCGCTCGGGCCCGCCGCGCCCTGGTTGGCCACGGTCACACCGTCGCCGCGCAGCAGGTCGGTCAGCGCCACCAGGTCGCTCCTGCCGGGGTAGCGGCGCCTGGCCCGGATCTCACGGGCCGAGGCCAGCGTCCCGGCGTAGGCGTCGAAGTACTGCCAGAGCAGCGTGATCGACCGCTTGGCGGAGCCCCAGCGCTCCTTGGTGACACCGGTCAGAGTGGCGCCCTCCAGGAGCCGTCGGCCGGCGTGTTCCTCCAGGGCGAGGAGCGAGGTCTCGATGGCCTCGTGCTCCGCACCGAGCCGTGCCAGCGTCCGGTCCGCCTCGTCCCGGCCCATGACCGGGCCGGGGGGCCTCCCCGCGAAGCTGGGGAAGGAACCCGCGACGCCCATCGTTCACCTCTCCGCTCGTTCCGCCGGACCCGGGGGCCCGGGCAGGCTCAGTTGCTCCGGTACTCGGGCGCCGGGGGGCCCGTGATCCCGGGCAGCCCGGTCGCCAGCCACGCCCGGTACGACGTCATCCAGGGGCTGCCGGCACCGCCGCTGCGGTAATCCTCCAGCACATGGTTGACCCTGGCCACCAGGTCGTCCGCGCCGAGCTTCGCGGCGACGCCGTAGTACTCCGTCGTGAAAGGCCTGTCGCCCTTGAGCTCCACCGCCGGGTCCTGGGCCGCCTGACCGGCCGCCAGCGCGTTGTCCGTGACCACCGCGTCGACCTCGCCGAGCTGCAGCCGCACCAGGCAGTCCAGCTGGTTGGGCACGGTCAGCCGGTCCTCGTCCTGCCCGGTCCCGTCGTGCTCGTCCTGGAAGACCGCGCCGAAGGACTTCTCGTTCAGCGCGTCGTACGCCGTCGAACCCTCGGCCGTGCAGACCCGCTTGCCCTTCAGCGACTCGTTGTAGCCGTCGATCGTGGACGTCTTGGGCGCCAGGACCTGCTGACCGGCCTGGAAGTAGGCGGTGGAGAACGCCACCTGCCCGATGCGCTTGCAGTTGATCGTCATCGTGCGGACGACGACGTCGACCTTGTCCTTCTCCAGTGCGGCGATGCGCTGGTTGGTGGGGATGGCGCGGAAGATCACCGCGTCGCGGTCGCCGAGGATGTCCTCCGCGATCGCGTGCACGAGATCGATGTCGAAGCCTTCGAGCGTGCGGGTCTCCGGGTTGCGGTAGCCCCACTGGAAGCTGTTCTGGTCGACACCCGCTATCAGCTTGCCGCGCTTCCTGATCTTCTCGATGCTCGGGCCGTCCGCGTCCTTCGCCGGCAGGCTCGCCTCCGGGTCCTCGCACTCCTCCACCGACTTGGCGGGCGCCGCCGGGGCGGCGCCGTGGCCCGCGCTCAGCCCGCCGAACGTCCCGTCGCCGTGCGCCAGCGGCAGCAGGGTGAGCGAGGCGGTGACGGCACAGGCGACCGCCATGCCCGTCACACCGCCCCAGCCGCGCAGCCCGCCGCGTGTGGCCCGTCCCTTCGCCCTGGTCATCCCTCGTCCCCTCACCGGTACTCCGAGAGCCTGCGGTTGACCCCGACGATCACGGCCACCGCACCCAGCAGGGCGAGGACGGCCGCTCCGAAGGGCAGCCCGCCCAGCGCTCCGCGCCCGTCCTCCGCCGCCGTGTCGAACTCGTCCTGTTCATGGGCGAGCGCCTGCTCCAGCGCGTCGTCGACCTGCTCGAACGAATCGCCCGTGGAGTCCTGCGGGCCGATGATCTGCTGCAGCGCACTGTCGTAGTCGCCCCGGTCGTCCGTCGTCCGGGCCTTCCTGTGACGGTCC
Source organism: Streptomyces sp. JH34 (assembly GCF_029428875.1). Lineage (NCBI taxonomy): Bacteria > Bacillati > Actinomycetota > Actinomycetes > Kitasatosporales > Streptomycetaceae > Streptomyces > Streptomyces sp. JH34. Next base: position 4,931,882 of record NZ_JAJSOO010000001.1, read on the forward strand.
TGCCACGCGGACACACCGTCGATCGCGTCCTTCACGGGCTCGCCGCCCCGGGCGTCGTCGGCGAGGTCCTGCGCCCTTTCGAGCTGGGCGCCGAGGTCCTTCATGCCCGTGCCGTAGTCGGTCTCGTACTGGTCCCGCGTGCCGTCCGCGGTGAGAACGGCGCCCCGGGCGACCAGGGTGAGGTTCTCGTTGGCCCGTGCCTTCAGGGAGCTGATCCGGGCCTTGTTGAGTACGTCGAGCGACTCCTGGCCGTGCACCATCGCGCCCCGCAGCTCGGTCCTGGCCACCGTGTGCCCCACGGTCAGCCAGAGCAGGACCACCGTGGCCGCGGCCGTCGCCGCGAGCAGCCCGCGGTTGAAGACGCGGTTGGTCCTGCGGTAGTTGCGCCGCTGCATCCACACCAGCGCGCCCAGTGCGACGGTCCCGGCCCCCAAGGACAGGAAGGGCAGCTGCCGCGCGTCGGCCGAGTCGGTTGCCAGCCGGCCGGTCTCGGCGACGTACAACCGCTCCGCCGCCGGGAGGAGTTCGTCGGTCATCTTCTGGTTGGCGTACCGGAGGTAGGCGCCTCCGAGCGGAAGCCCCTGCCGGTTGTTGGCCCTGGCCCGCTCGATCAGGCCCGTGTACACGGGGAGCAGCCGGCTGAGCGTCGTGATCTCCTCGTGCGAGGACGTCGAGGAGTCGGTGCTCGCCGCGGCGTCGATCAGCAGCCGCGACGCCTCCTTGATGTCCGCGTCGTACTGCGCGAGCACCTCCGGGGGCTCCTGCGCACCCGCGAGGAAGCCGCTCGCGGCCATCGTGTCCGCGTCGGCGAGCGACCGGTAGATGCTCGCGGCATCCGCGCTCAGAGGCTGGCTGCGGGTCACCACGTCGTCGGCGGACGAGGACCTCGCGGCGATCTCCAGATAGGTGACGACCCCGAACACCACGACCAGCAGTGCGAGTACGGCGCCGTAGATCTGCAGCCTGCCCGGCTCGGTCGTCGCCGCGGCGCGCAGCCGCGCGGCGGCCTCCGACCCGGCCCCACGGCGCTGCGCGGGTACGGTCACGGGCGCGGACGGCCGACCCGGGCCGGGCTCCCGCGGCGCGGTCCCGCTCGGCGGGTATGTCACTTGACCTCCCCCTCGGTCACTGGCGACGGCCCGGGCCCCCCGGCCGATCATGGACGACTGGTCCTGGCCAGAATTATGGCCCCCGGGGCAGCCATCCATCCACCAGGAGTGCCCGGATCCCGCGTCGCCGCCCGTATTCGACCAGGACGAGCGCGAACGATCAAGGCGATTCGGGCCAGGCCCCGGCCCCGCGCGATCCGATCTCCCCACCATGAACACGTCCGGGACGACTGATCGGTTCCCCTCCCGACGCGCGGGGGCGCCCCGCGGCACGACCGCGGGGCGCCCTTCATGACGGGGCCTCAGGCGTACTGCGCCCGCAGCCTGTCGTGTGTCTCCCGGGAGGCTCCGGTGTGGTCCAGACCCAGCAGCGCGGCACCCAGGACCGGCGGAGCCGAGACCACCCGCACCGCGGCCTTCGGGGCCCGTACGGCGAGGAGTTCGGCGATCCGGCCGTCCAGCGCCGGGTGGCGGGCCGCCAGCACACTGCCGCCCAGCACCACCGGCACCTCCTCGTCCAGCAGCCCGAGCCGGGTCAGCGCGACCGACACCATGGCCACGACCTCGTCCCCCTGCCGTTCCACCAGACCACGCGCGACCGGGTCGCCGGCCGCGCCGGTGGAGAACAGCACCGGGGTCAGTTCGTGACGGCGCCCGAACGGGATGTGTCCCAGGTGCAGTGCCTCGATCAGCGCGTACACCGAGTCGAGCCCGAAGTGCCCGGGCAGGGTCCGCGCCAGCTCGGTCGGCTCACCGCGGCCGTCCTCGGCCCTCGCCGCGAACCACATCGCCTCCTCGGCGAGCCCCGAACCGCCGCCCCAGTCACCGGACATCCGGCCGATCGCGGGGAACCGGGCGGTGGCGCCGTCCGGCCGCATCCCGACGCAGTTGATCCCCGCCCCGCACACCACGGCCACCCCACGGGGCTCGTCCACCCCCGCGCGCAGTATCGCGAAGGTGTCGTTGCGCACCTCCACCGTCCGCCCCCAGTCGCGGGCTCGCAACGCCGCGGCCAACCCCCGTTCCTCGACCGGTAGATCGGCGTTGGCGAGACAGGCCGACACATGCTCGACCCCGGTCACCCCGGCCTGCGCGAACGCGGCGCCCACCGCCGTCCCCAGCCCGTCCACAGCCACGTCGACCCCGACGACGGGCGGCTGGAAGCCACCCCCGCGCGCGGTCCCGAGGACCGTTCCGTCGGCGCCGATCACGGCGACGTCGGTCTTGCTGTTGCCCGCGTCGATCGCGAGCACATGTGCGGTCAGGCCCACGCCAGGTGCTCCCGGTTGTGCGCGATCAGCTTGTCGGTGAGCGCCTCGGCGTACTCGAACTGGCCGATCAGGGGGTGTGCCAGCAGCGCCTTGAACACCCGGTCGCGGCCTCCGCGCAGCGCGGCGTCCAGGGCCAGGTCCTCGTAGGCGGTGACGTGCCCGATCAGCCCCGCGTACAGCGGGTCCAGCGCGGGTACGGCGAGCGGGGAGGCACCCGTGCCGTCGACCCGTGCCTGGACCTCGATCACCGCGTCGTCCGGCAGGAACGGCAGCGTCCCCCTGTTGTACGTGTTGACCACCTGCACCGTGGAGCCGCCCCCGCCGAGCAGCGAGGACGCCAGGTCCACGGCCGCCTCCGAGTAGAAGGCCCCGCCCCGCTTGCCGAGCAGCGCGGGCTTCTCGTCCAGAGCGGGGTCGCCGTACATCTCCAGGAGTTCCTTCTCCATCGCGGCCACCTCGGCGGCGCGGGACGGCTTCGTCCCGAGCTCCCTCACGACTTCGTCGTGCGCGTAGAAGTACCGCAGGTAGTACGAGGGGACGACGCCGAGCCGGTCCACGATCTGCCGGGGCATGCGCAGGTCGCCGGCGATCGCGTCGCCGTGCTCCGCGAGCAGCTTCGGCAGGACGTCCTCGCCGTCCGGGCCGCCGAGACGCACCCCGAGCTCCCACGTCAGGTGGTTCAGCCCGACATGGTCGAGGTGCACCTCACCGGGCGTCACGTCGAGCAGCGCGGCGAACTTCCGCTGGAAGCCGATCGCCACGTTGCACAGGCCGACCGCCTTGTGCCCGGCCTGGAGCAGAGCCCTGGTCACGATCCCGACCGGGTTGGTGAAGTCGATGATCCACGCGTCGGGATTGGTGCGGCGGACCCGCTCGGCGATGTCGAGGACGACCGGCACCGTGCGCAGCGCCTTGGCCAGACCGCCCGCTCCGGTGGTCTCCTGGCCGACGCAACCGCATTCGAGCGGCCAGGTCTCGTCCTGGTCGCGGGCGGCCTGCCCGCCGACGCGGAGCTGGAGCAGCACCGCGTCGGCGCCGGCGACCCCGGCGTCCAGGTCGGAGGTGGTGACGATCTTCCCGGGGTGGCCCTGCCTGGCGAAGATCCGCCGCGCCAGGCCGCCGACCAGCTCCAGCCGGTCGGCCGCCGGGTCGACGAGCACGAGCTCCTCCACCGGCAGGGTGTCCCGCAGCCGCGCGAAGCCGTCGATCAGTTCGGGGGTGTAGGTGGACCCGCCACCAACTACTGCGAGCTTCATGGTTCTCAGCCCTTTACTCCGGTGAGGGTGACGCCTTCTACGAAGGCCTTCTGTGCGAAGAAGAACACGATGACGACCGGTGCCATGACGAGCAGCGTGGCGGCCATCGTCAGGTTCCAGTTGACCGCGTGGGCGCTCTTGAAGGACTCCAGGCCGTAGCTCAGGGTCCAGGCGCCCGGGTTCTGCGCGGCGTAGATCTGCGGTCCGAAGTAGTCGTTCCAGCAGTAGAAGAACTGGAAGAGCGCGACGGCCGCGATCCCCGGCTTGGCCATCGGGACGACGATCTTCAGCAGGGTGCGGAACTCACCGCACCCGTCGACCTTCGCCGACTCGATGTACTCCTGCGGAATGGTCAGCAGGAACTGCCGCAGCAGGAAGATCGAGTAGGCGTCGCCGAACGCCATCGGGATGATCAGCGGCCACAGCGAGCCCGAGAGGTGGAACTGCTGCGCCCACACCAGGTACATCGGGATGATGACGACCTGCGGCGGCAGCATCATCGTGGAGATGACGAGCATCATCGCCGTACGCCGGCCACGGAAGCGGAACTTGGCCAGGGCGTAGGCGACCGGCACGGACGAGCACACCGTGAACACGGTGCCCAGCAGCGCGTACATCAGCGAGTTGCGCCACCAGTCGAGGAACCCGGGTGTGTGGAAGACCGTCGAGTAGTTCGACCAGTTCCACGAGCCGGGCCACAGATCGCCGCTCATCGCCTGGTCGTCGCTCATCACGGACGTGAGGAGAACGAACACGAACGGCAGGACGAAGAACAGGGCGAGCGCGACGGCCACGGAGTGGACCGCGATCCAGTTCAGGATCCGCTTGCGCCGGTGCCTGGCAGCGTCGGCGCCGCTCGGACGGCTCGGCACGGCGGTGTCCGGCCTGGTCAGGGTGGTGGTGGTCATGTCAGTCCTCCGCCGGGATGAGGCCGACGCTCTTGCGCATCAGCAGAAGGGTCACGGCCATGGCGATGGCGAAGAGCACGAGGGAGAGGACGCACGCGGCGCCGGTGTTGAAGTTCTGGAAGCCCAGCGAGTACACGAGCTGCGGAACCGTCAGGGTGGAGTGGTCCGGATATCCGGGCTGGATCACCGTGCCGGGACCGATGGAGACGCCCGAGGCGAGCTTCCCCGCGACGAGGGCCTGCGTGTAGTACTGCATCGTCTGCACCACTCCGGTGACGACGGCGAACAGCACGATCGGGGTGATGGCGGGCCAGGTGACGTAGCGGAACTTCGCCCAGGCGCCCGCGCCGTCCAGGTCGGCGGCCTCGTACTGCTCCTTCGGCACGTCCAGCAGCGAGGCCATGAAGATGACCATCAGGTCGCCGATGCCCCACAGGGAGAGCAGGACCAGCGAGGGCTTCGACCAGTCCGGGTCGTTGAACCAGTTCGGGCCGTGCAGGCCGACCCACGACAGCATCTCGTTGACCGGCCCGGTGGACGGGTTGAGGAGGAAGACGAAGGCGACCGTGGCCGCGACGGGCGGGGCCAGGTACGGGATGTAGAACGCCGTGCGGAACAGACCCGCACCCGTCTTGATCTTCGTGATCAGCAGGCCGATGCCGAGGCCGAAGACCACGCGCAGCGCGACCATCACGACGACCAGCCACAGCGTGTTCCACAGGGCCGGGCCGAACAGCGGCATCTGCTCCAGCACGTACCGCCAGTTCCGCAGCCCCACGAAGGTGGGCGCCTTGATCTGGTTGTAGTGCATGAACGAGAAGTAGACGGTCGCGATCAGCGGGTATCCGAAGAAGACCGAGAACCCGACGATCCAGGGCGAGAGGAACCCCAGGTTGCGCAGCCGCTCACGGTTCCGCTTGCGCCGCAGGGGAGAGTCGCGGGGGGCCGGATCAGTCGCCCGTCCCGCGGACTTCGCCGGGGTGGAGAGGGACAGTGCCATGACTCGGCTCCTCAGTTTTCCGACTGGACGTTGTCGGCGTCGATCTGGTCGTCGAGGTCCTTCAGGGCGCGGTGCAGGTCCTTCGTCCTGCCTGCCTCGACGGACTGCGAGAAGTCACCGAACGAGTTGATGTACTGACCGCCGTTGTTCGAGGGAGGGACGGCCTGGCTGTGCGGGTTCCGCGCGATCTCGATGAAGGCGCGGAACGCCGGATCCGCGTCCAGATCGGGGGACTTGAGCGCCTCGAAGGTGGACGGCACGTTGTGGATCGCGTTGGCGAAGCGGACGACCGGCTCCGTGTCGACCGTCAGGTACTTCACCAGTTCCCACGCCGCGTTCTGATGCATGCTGCTGTGCGCGATGCCGGCCACGGTGCCGGTCAGATAGCCGCGTCCGTACGTGTCCGCCTGGTCGTCGGGGACCGGCAGCGGGGCGACCGCCCAGTCGAAGTCCGCCTTCGCCTCGTCGAGCATCAGCCCGCGCCACTCGCCGTCCAGGTGCATGGCGAGCTTGCCGGTCAGGAAGCCGTTCTGGGACGACATCTCGTCACCGAAGCGGGCGCGGAGCCCCTCCATGGCCGCGTAGCCGCCCTGGGCGTCGGAGAGGTCGCGCATGGTGGTGAAGAAGTCCTCGGTCTTCGGCTCGTCGGCGAGCTTCGCCCTGCCCTCGTCGTCGAAGTACTCCGGACCCCACTGCGCGAACATCCGGTCGGGGGAGTTCTGGTACAGCTGGAAGTTCGGCATGAAGCCGGCGCGCTTCAGCGAGCCGTCCTTGTTCCGCTGCGTCAGCTTGACCGCGTCGGCCTTCATCTCGGACATGGTGCGCGGGGGCCGGGCGATGCCCGCCGCCTCGAAGGCGTCCTTGTTGTAGTACATGCCGAACGCGTCGGCGAGCAGAGGCGTCGCACACTGCACGCCCTCGTACCGCGTGTAGTCCAGCAGGGTCTTCGGGAAGACCTTCTCCTTGTCGATCCCGCTCTTCTCCATGAACGGGTCGAGATCCACCCACATGCCGGACGAGCAGTACTGCCCGACGTTGTTGGTGGTGAAGGACGTCACGACGTCGGGTGCGTCGCCGCCGCCCGCGCGCAGCGCCTGGTTGATCGTCTCGTCGCTCACGTTGCCGGTGGAGACGACGTCGATGTTCGGATGGAGCTTCTCGAAGCGGGCGATGTTCTCGTTGATCGCCTCGACCTCGCCGGGCGCCGACCAGCCGTGCCAGAACTTCAGCGTGACGGGCTTCGTGGGGTCGTCGGTGTTGCTGCCGGTACTCGGGTTGGCGCAGCCGGACAGCAGCAGCGCGGCTGCGCCGAGCGCCAGGGGCACGCGGGTACGAAAGCGCCGTGGCGCCATAGCGGACTTCCTTTGCAGCGGGACTTCGCGGGGACGGGGGCACCGGGGACGGGCCGCCGGGTACGGGGGCCGTACACGCCAACGGGCTCAGACGGCTGGCGCGTTGCGGTGGCGGGTGGTTCAGGCGGTGTCGAAGACGCTGTCGCGTGCCTGGGCGAGGGCCGTCCGCAGCGCGCCGGTCAGGATCGGGTCGCCCTCGATGTCGCTGACGCGGAGGAGCGGCCGGGGCAGCGCCAGACCGGTCATCTCTGCCTCGACCCGCTCGCGGAGTTCCTCCCCGCCGGCCTGGGCCACCCCGCCGGAGAGGACGACCAGGTCGGGGTCGACCACGGCGACCACGGAGGCCAGGCCCGTGGCCAGCCTGCGGGCGACCTCCGCCCGCACGGCCTCGTCGGCGAGGGCTTCGGCCAGCGGCCTGCCCCCGGCCAGGTCGCGCACGGCGGGGCAGGAGACCTGGCTCTGGAATCCGCCGCCCGCGTCCGGGCCGGCCCAGTCGGCGGCCCCTCCGCGCGCGAGCGGGGCGCCGGGCAACGGCATGTAGCCGATCTCCCCGGCGCCGCCCGTGGCGCCGCGCAGGAGGGTGCCGCCCAGCACGATCGCGGCGCCCACGCCTTCGTCGAGATAGGCGAGGACGAAGTGGTCGTGGTCCTGCGCCGCGCCCTCGTACTGCTCGGCGATGGCCGCGAGGTTCACGTCGTTCTCTATGACGACGGGCCTTCCGACCACCTCGGCGAGGTCCGCGAGCAGGGTGCGCGAGTGCCAGCCGGGCAGATGGGGCGCGTAGCGCAGCTGCCCGGTGTGCGGATCGATCGCGCCGGGTGTGCCGATCACCACGGCGTCGAGGTCGTCGTGGCCGAGACCCGTCCGGCCGAGGGCGCCGTCCACGGCTTCGGCGACGAGCTGGGCGGTGCGGTGACGTACGTCGTCCGCGACGGCGTCGGCCTCGACACGGCAGGAGCCGACCACGGCGCCGGTGACGTCCGCGACGACGGCGTCTATGCCGGTGGGGCCGACGGAGAGCGCGGCGACATGGGCGGCGGCCGGGACGATCTCGTAGAGCACGGCGTTCGGCCCCGGCCGACCGCTCTGGCTGCCCGTCGACCTGACCAGGCCGGCGTCCTCCAGCCTCGCCAGCAGCTGGGAGGCCGTGGGCTTGGACAGCCCGGTCAGTTCACCGATGCGGGTGCGGGTGAGAGGCCCCTGGGTGACCAGGAGATCGAGCGCCGCCCGGTCGTTCATGGCTCGCAGCACGCGAGGGGTACCCGGTGTCGTTCCGGCCATGAGCGGCGCACCCGCCTTCTGTTAGGAAACTTTACTGTCGATGGGAGGAAGGTATGGCGGGCGTCACGGAGCCGTCAATGGTGTCTGGTCGCAGAGCTACCGAAGTGTTACCTACCGCCTGGTGCCACGTCAGGGCCGGGGCCCTAGGGTCGGACCGCGGGCGGGCACCGGAAGCAGGTGCCGGGGCGGGCACGCTCCCCGGGCGGCCGGCCGTCACGTCGGGGGAGTCCGGGTGCGATCACTGCTGCGAGCGACGCTGACCACTGTGCTCCTGCCCCTCGGGGCGGTCGCCGGGCTCTCGTCCTGCGTGCTGACGAACGCGCCCGTGGCCATGGACTTCGGTTACCGGCTGGAGGGCGGGGACATTTTGATCGCCGTGCCTCTCTGCCCCGCGGAGACCGTCCACGGCGCCCGGATCGAGACGGGCGTGGACGGCGAGGGGCGGGGCGACGGCTTCGAGACCCTGTGGAGCGCGAGCGGCCCGCGGTCGCCGGAAGTGAGCCGTGGCGTGTTCTTCGTGGACGGCGTGCGCAGTTTCACCACTCAGGAGGAGCCGCGGTCGAAGCCCCTGCCGAAGGTCTTCTACGTCAGTACGCGTACCGCGTCCGCCGGCGAGGTCGAGGAGGCGGGCAGCGGTTCGGTCGACCTGGGCGGACTGAAGTCGGTGACGCTGGGTGAGGACGAGTTCCTGACCTACCGCGGCAGGATCATGACGCGCGAGGAGATCAACGCGCAGCGCACGTGTCCGGGCGACTGACCGGCCCGACGACGCACGCGAGGGGCGCCCCGCGGTCTCGCGGAGCGCCCCTCGCGTGGCCTGTACTACTTCGACAGGTTGGGCGGCGCTATCGGGGTCGCCGCCAGCGACTGCGGTGACGTCGCCGAGGCGTACGCCGACGGGGCCGCCATGGCCGCCGTCGGGTCGGCGACGGACTCGCCGTCCGGCTGTGCGGGAACGACGCCGATCATCCGGATGCCGGCCGCGTCCAGGGCCTGCTTGATACGCCAGCGCAGCTCGCGCTCGACGCCCAGCGACTTGCCCGGCATGGTCTTGGCCGTGACCCGCACGGTCATCGAGTCGAGCAGCACCGCGTCCAGACCGAGGACCTCCACCGGGCCCCACAGCCGCTCCGACCAGGGCTCTTCCTTGGTCATGGTCTCGCCGGCCCCGGCGATCGCCTTGCGGACCAGGTCGAGGTCCTCCACCGGGCGGACCGTGACGTCGACGCCGGCCGTGGACCAGCCCTGGCTGAGGTTGCCGATCCGCTTGACCTCACCGTTGCGGACGTACCAGATCTCGCCGTTGTCGCCGCGCAGCTTGGTGACCCGCAGTCCCACCTCGATGACCTCTCCGGAGGCGACACCCGCGTCGACGGTGTCCCCGACGCCGTACTGGTCCTCCAGGATCATGAAGACGCCGGAGAGGAAGTCGGTGACGAGGTTGCGCGCCCCGAAGCCCAGGGCCACACCGGCGACCCCCGCGGAGGCCAGCAGGGGGGCCAGGTTGATCTGGAAGGCGCCCAGGATCATCAGGGCCGCGGTGCCCATGATCAGGAACGACGTGACCGAGCGGAGTACCGAGCCGATGGCCTCGGAGCGCTGACGGCGGCGTTCCGCGTTGACCAGCAGGCCACCGAGGGCCGTGCCCTCCACGGCCTGGGCGCTGCGGTTCATGCGGTCGATGAGGTTGGTCAGGGCACGCCGGATCAGGTAGCGCAGCACGATCGCGATGGCCGCGATGAGGAGGATGCGCAGACCGGTGTTCAGCCAGGTGGACCAGTTCTCCTCGACCCAGCCTGCGGCGTTCCCGGCCCGCTCGGCGGCTTCGTCCAGCGAGCCGGCGGCGCCGGGGGACCGGGTCGCGGCCAGGAGGGCGGACAAGGACACGGCGGGGACCTCCAGGTGGGGCGACAGCAGACCAACAACAGTAACGAAGCGGGGGGAGTGGTTCGTTGCCGTAGAGGGGGGAGAGACGCGTCTCACCCGGGGACACAGCGGCTGTGGCCGATCGCACAGCATGGGCGGCCGCCCTGCCGAAGCGCCTGTTCCGGGCGTCCCGGACCCCCGGGCGGCCCGCCGGTGGGGAAAATCCCTCCGGCCCGTTACCCGCACGTGGTGGCGCTCGGACCAGGCATGAGGAGAGACTTGGATGGATCGTCCCGGCGCGAGCCACGCGTCGCCGGCGTACAAGGAGGCATCCACGTGCCGCACGTCCTGGTTCTCAACGCTTCGTACGAGCCGCTCGGCGTCGTACCCCTGCGCCGCGCACTCGTCCTCGTCCTCGAGAACAAGGCCATCTGCCTCGAGGAGTCCGGCGCCTTCATGCACAGTGCGACCCGCGCCGTACCGGCGCCCAGCGTCGTCCGCCTCAAGCGGTTCGTACGGGTCCCCTACCGGGGGCCCGTCCCCCTCACGCGCCGGGCGCTCTTCGCGAGGGACGGCGGCCGCTGCATGTACTGCGGGGCCGCCGCGACCAGCGTCGACCACGTCATCCCGCGCAGCCGGGGCGGGCAGCACGCCTGGGACAACGTGGTGGCGGCCTGCCGCCGCTGCAACCACGTCAAGGCGGACCGCCATCTGCCCGAGCTGGGCTGGCGGCTGCGCCACCAGCCGGCGCCGCCCAGCGGGCTCGCCTGGCGGATCATCGGGACGGGACACCGCGATCCGCGCTGGCTGCCCTATCTGCAGCCGTTCGGAGCGGACGACGTGATGGCCCGGATCGACGGCGTGTCAGCCTGAGGACCGGGCCTTCGACGTCTCCGGGCCCTCAGGGCGCGTCCTCGCCCTCCGCGGTGACGGCGTACGCCTCGACCGACCAGAGCGAGTAGCCGTACTCCGTGGCCCGGCCGTCGCCCTGGATCCGGATGAAGCGGGTGTCCTTCGCGTCCATCCGGACGCTTTCGCGCCCGCCCCCGCCGTCCCGCACGGTCGCCGCCGTCCGCCAGGTGCGGCCGTCCGGGGAGACCTGCACGCGGTAGCGGGAGGCGTAGGCGTCCTGCCACCGCAGCACGACCTGGCCGAGCCGGACCGGGGCGGGCAGTTCGGCCTGCCACCAGGCGCCGTCCTCGACCGGTGAGGACCACCGGGTCTCCGGATCACCGTCGGAGGCCGCCGAGGCCGGGAAGTCCGGGGTCTCGTCGCCCGACGAGGCCGCCGTGGCCGTACGCATCAGATCGGGGCCCGCCGTGGGAGGGAAGGCCCGCACGGTCAGCGTGCTCTCCTCATCCCCGAAGCGCAGCGGCACCTCGTACTCACCGGCCGGGGTACCGGCCGGGACGGTGACGTCCACCGGGACGTCGGTGCGCGAGCCGCCCGTCACCGTCGCCTGCTTCGGCACCTTCACGTCGATGCCCTCGGGGGCCCGCGCCGTGACCTTGCCCTTCACCTCGCCGGGGCGCCCGCCCGCCAGCCGCGCCTCGACCCGCTGCGTACCGCCGCCGATCACGGCGTCCGTCCTGTCACGGACGAGGGCGAGCCGGGCAGCCGGCTCGTCCCCGAACCAGGGGACGAGCGCCCGCACCTCCGGGCCCTCGTCCGAGGGCCGGCGGGTGCCGGTGACCCCCGGTGCCGGGGGGCCGACCAGGACCGGGCGGGCGGACGGCACGGTGACCCGCAGCGCGTCCGCCCGCAGGCCTTCCACCGCCGTCTGCGTCCAGCCGGCGGCCGACAGGCGTCCCAGGCCGCGCCAGCCCTCGCCGGGGACATGGACCTCGAGGACCGCGTCCGCCGCACTGCCGCCGGGCCCGGTCAGTGTGGTGACGGCCTTCAGCGGGCGGGCGCGGTCGAGGCGGAGGGTGTAACCGTCGGCGTCGCGGCTCGGCGTCCCCGCGTCGCGGTCCGTGCCGTTCCAGGCGTCCGCCTCCTCGACGACCCGGTCCAGGAACGGGTCCAGGACCCCCTTGCCCACCGTCGCCGTGCTCGCCGCGATCTTCTCGCGCAGCGGTTCGAGCGCCAGCTGCGCCTGCCAGGCGGCCGCCCCGTCGCCACGTTCCTGCGCCCGCAGCAGGTCGACGGCGAGCTCGCCCGCCCTGCCGTACCGGGCCAGCTGTCCGGTCCACGGCCGGACCTCGTCCTGGAGCCGGCCGTCCGCCGGGGCCTTCAGCCGGTCCGGTGCCTGCCGCATCACGCCGAAGGCGGCCCGCAGCTCACGCGCCGCCTTGTCGCGGGCGGTCCCGTCGGTCGCGTGCGCGGCCGGACGCGTCGCCCAGAACGCGGACAGCAGAGGCCGGAGGTACGCCGACTCGTCACCGCCCAGCAGCGAGGTGGCGCTGTTGCCCGCCAGCGCTTCCAGGGCCGCCCGCGCGGTGGCGTCGCCGCCCGCCAGGTCCGTGATCGCCGCCTGCCAGGACTCCTGCGGCCGGTACCCCTTCGGGTTCCAGGCGAAGTCGGCGGCCGTGAACAGCGGGATGCGGGACGCCGAGGGCTGCTCCATGGCATTGGAGAGCAGGGCCGCGGACCCTCCGGCCACGGCCGGATCCCGGCCGGTGTACGGGCCCAGGAAGATCCGGTCCTGGGCGTAGTCGTTCACCGGATAGTTGTCCATGGTGACCAGGGGGCGGCGGAAGGCCGCCCGGGCGCCCGCCAGCTCGCCCCCGGTGATCGTCTTCGGCACCACTCCGACGCCGGTCCAGGCCACCTGCACCCGTTCGTCCAGCTCGGCGGCGAGTGCGGTGCGGTAGTCGGTGGCGCCGTCCTGGTAGAACTCGGTCGGCATCACCGACAGCGGCTCCGCGTCCGGGTGCCGGTCCGCGAGGTGCCGGGCGACCGCGCTCGCGACCCGGGCCTGCGCCCTGGCAGCCGCTTCGGGCCCGCTGCCGAACGTCTCCGCGTCCTCGTCGCAGTGCCACTCGCTGTAGCTGACGTCCTGGAACTGCAGCTGGAAGGCCCGTACCCCCAGCGCCCACATCGCGTCGATCTTCCGGTTCAGCGCCCGCACGTCCGCGTCCGAGGTCATGCACATCGCCTGACCGGGAGAGACCGCCCAGCCCAGGGTCACGTGCTCGGCCCGCGCCCTCCTGGCCAGCGCGCGGAAGTCGGCACGCTCGCCGGCCGGGTAGGGCTCGCGCCAGCGGGCCTGCCGGTAGGGGTCGTCGCCGGCCGCGTATAGATAGCGGTTCTGCTTCGTGCGCCCCATGAAGCCGAGCTGCGCGAGCCGCTCCTCACGGGTCCACGGCTGCCCGTAGAAGCCCTCGGCCGTACCGCGTACGGCGGTACCCGGCCAGTCGCGGACGACGGCCCCGGCGACGGTGCCGTCCTTCACGAGCTGGCGCAGGGTCTGGACGCCGTGGAACAGGCCGTCATCGCCGACGCCGTCCAGAGCGACCGTGGGGCGGCCGTCGTCCTCACCCACGGCGAGGCGGTAGCCCCCGGACGGAAGGTCGGCGCGTTCGGGCGCGCGCAGGGCCCGCAGGGCGCGGCCGGCGTCCGTGCCGCCGAGCAGGAGCACCGGCCCCCCGCCGGGCAGGGCGTCGTGCACCGTGCGTACGCCGGCGTCGCGCAGGAGTGTCCTGAGCGCCTCCACCGCGTACGGATCGGCGTCCGCGTCGGCGAGGAGGGTGACCTCGGTCCCCAGGGTGACCGCCCGCCCGGACGCCTCCACGGACTGCGGACGGGGCCAGACCGCGGGCAGCCGGGTGTCCTCCGTACGGTCCGCGGCGGTCGCGGAGGGGGTGACGGGGGCCGCGACGGCGGCCGGTGCGAACGGGCCGAGCAGCCCGCCGATCACGGCGACGGCGACGGCCGTCGCGTGCCTCCTGCGCCCGAGCTGCACGCCCCACCCCTTCGTCCTGGCACGGGGCCCGCGTCCGGACCGGGCCCGGTCCGAGCGGGGGACCGCTGCCCCGGCAATGACGTCCGAGCCCACCACCCGGACGCGGGGGTGTCAATGCACGTGACCGTTTGGACCCATATGCCCTAGGTGCTGCCGGGTGTGACGCGTGGGTGTTCGGGGAAGTGCTGTCGAGTGGCTGAAAACCACCCATACCCGACGAGTGCGGGAACGGGGTGTGACCCACGGCACGTTGAGCTCGTTAGTCATAACGCCTGTGTCACGTCCACGCCTGTACCCGCTCCCGCTGGGTAGGCCTGCTGTGTCCTGTTGTCCACGGCCAGGAGGCCAACGTGCCCGCATCCGCGCAGCTTCTGCTCTCCGCCCTCTCCAAACAGGTACCGAGCCCCATGGATCCCGATCCGCTGGCAGGCAAGACGTCGCCGACCTTCACCGCCCCTCCGATGATCAGCGAGCTCCCGCTCGCCGACGTGTCCCACCTGACCGGCGAACCCGCGTCCGCCGACAGCGCCCCGCTCATCAGTGAGCCCCCGCTCACCAGCGAGCCTCCGCTCGCCGACGCGACACCCCTCACGAGCGAGCCACCGCTCGCCGCCGTCGCCCCTCTGACCAGCGAGCCGACAGCACCCGGCACCGCGGGGGGCATGGAGTCCCCAGGAGTCTGAATGGGCTTGTCCCGGCTCGCCGCACTGCACGGCGTCGCCACCTCCTTCTCCCCGTCCGCGGACGTCACGGTGTCCGTCCCCGACGACACGGTCACGGCCGTGCTCGCCGCGCTGGGCGTCGACGCCGCCACTCCCGCGGAGGTACGGAGATCACTCGCCGCGGCCGAATCGGCGGCGGCCTCCCGACTGCTCCCGCCGACGGTGGTGGCCTGGTCGGGGGAGCCGCTGCCGGCGGCGCTCACCGGGCTGCCGCCCGGCGCGCTCCTCACGGTCGAGCACGAGCCGGGGGCCACCGGGACGCCCCGGCCCCTGCGCATGCGGGTCCTCCCCGCCCCAGCACCCGTCGAGAACGCGCCTGAGACGCCCACCTGGTGGACGGAACCGCCCCTGGGCGTCCACCGGCTGACCGTCCGCACCCCGGACCACCGCCACATCACCGCCACTCTCGTCGTCGCTCCGGACCGAGTACCCCAGCCGCCCCCGCGCACGCACGGATTCCTCGTCCAGCTCTACTCGATGCTCTCCGCCCGCTCCTGGGGCATGGGCGACCTCGCGGACCTGGCCGACCTCGCCGCCTGGGCGGGACGGACCCTGGGCAGCGGATTCGTCCAGGTCAACCCGCTGCACGCCGCCGTACCGGGCCGGCCCACGGACCCGTCCCCGTACCGCCCCTCCTCGCGCCGCTTCCCGGACCCCGTCCATCTGCACATCGAGTCGATCCCCGAGTACGGCCATGTCGGCGAGCCGGGCAGGGCGGCCCTGGACGACCTGCGCCAGGAAGCCGCGGCGCTGCGCGAGGCCGTGCTGGACAAGGGCGCACTGATCGACCGGGACGCCGTCTGGGCGCTCAAGAAGCAGGCCCTGGAGATCGTCCACGAGGTGCCCCTGACCCCCGGCCGCCGTGCCGCCTACTGCGACTTCCTCGCCGCGCAGGGGCAGGCCCTGGAGGACCACGCCCTCTGGTACGCCCTGGCCGAGGTGCACGGCCCGCAGTGGCGAGCCTGGCCGGAAGGGCTGCGCGACCCGCGCTCCCCGCAGAGCGCCCGGGCCCGCACCGACCTGCTCGACCGGGTCGACTTCCACTGCCGGCTCGCCTGGCTCACGGACACCCAGCTCGCCACCGCGCAGAGCGCCGCCCGGGACTCCGGGATGACCGTCGGGATCGTCCACGACCTCGCCGTCGGCGTGCACCCCGACGGCGCCGACACCTGGGCGCAGCAGGACGCGTTCGCCCGGGGCATGTCCGTCGGCGCGCCCCCTGACGCCTTCAACGCCCACGGCCAGGACTGGGGACTGCCCCCCTGGCGCCCGGACGCCCTCGCGGCGTCCGGGTACGCCCCCTACCGGGACCTGCTGCGGGGTCTCCTCGCCCACGCCGGGGCCCTGCGCATCGACCACGTCATGGGCCTGTTCCGGCTCTGGTGGGTCCCCGAGGGGCTCCCGCCCACCGAGGGCGCCTACGTCGCCCAGGACGCCGAGGCCATGCTCGCCGTCCTCGTCCTGGAGGCCCACCGGGCGGGTGCCGTCGTCGTAGGGGAGGACCTCGGCACCGTCGAGCCCGGCGTACGCGAGGCGCTCGCCCGGCGCGGGGTGCTCGGTACCTCGGTGCTCTGGTTCGAGCGCGACTGGGCGGGGGACGGGCGCCCGCTCGCCCCCGGGGCCTGGCGCCAGGGCTGCGTGGCAACGGCGACCACCCACGACCTGCCCTCCACCGCCGCCCGGCTGACGGGCGAACACGTGACGCTCCGCCACCGGCTCGGGCTGCTGACCCACCCTCTGGAGCAGGAGCTGGCCGAGGACGCCGCCGACACCGCGGAATGGCTCGCCTACCTGGCCCGGCTCCGGCTGCTGCCCGAGGGCGACGGGGACGAGGAGGCGGCCGTCCGTGCCGTCCACCGTTTCCTGCGCGGCACCCCGGCCCTGATGGCCGGCGTCTGGCTCCCCGACACCGTGGGCGACCGCCGCCCGCAGAACCTGCCCGGTACCTGGGACCAGTACCCCAACTGGCGTCTGCCCGTCGCCGATGCGGAAGGCCATCCCGTCACCCTGGAGGAGATCACCGCCTCGCCCCGGCTGCACCGGCTGATGGCCGTCCTGACGGACGGTCCGGAGTCCCGTACGGCACCCCCGGACGCGCGCCCCTCGTAGGCGTTCGCTACGTTTGCACCGTGGACAAGAAGAACGCTATGCGCGCCGGCGCCGTCGCGGCCGGTACGACGCTGATGATGCTGCTCATGTCGTCCCCGGCGCTCGCGCTGACCCGCGACGACGGTGACGACCCGGGGCCGGGCCTGAACGTGCTGGAGACCCTCGGTCTCTACGTCGCGCTGCCGATCGTCCTGTTCCTGGTGATCGTGGGCCTCGTGATGGTCCTCGACAAGTCCAAGAAGCAGGCCTAGGGAATCCCCCGGGTGCGCCGCCGGTACTCCGTACCGCGCGGCGCACCGGCGTGTCCGGACCCGGACAGGTCGCGGGCATGACCGAGTGGGACGTCAAGAAGCTCCGCATCCTGCGCACCCTGCGCGACCGGGGCACCGTCACCGCCACCGCCGAAGCCCTCCGCATGACGCCGTCGGCCGTCTCGCAGCAGCTCACCAACCTCGCCGGGCAGCTCGGGGTGCGACTGCTGGAGGCGCAGGGGCGACGCGTGCGGCTCACCGACGCCGCGCACCTCGTGCTGCACCACGCCGAGGCGGTCTTCGCCCAGCTGGAACGGGCCGACGCCGAACTCACCGGCTATCTGCGGGGCGAGGCGGGCCAGGTGCGCGTCGGCGCCTTCTCGACGGCCGTGCCCGCCCTCGTGGTCCCGGCCGTGCGACTGCTGGGAGCCGAGGAGCGCCCCGGGCCCCAGATCCGCGTACGGGAGGCGGAGGCGGCCCAGGCCTTCGAGCTGCTGTCGGCCGGTGAGGTGGATCTGGCGCTCTCCCTGGCGGCGCACGCCCCGACGGCCCGTGACCCCCGCTTCACCCTGCAGCCGCTCCTCGCCGACCCGCTGGACGTGGCGCTGCCCGCCGGGCACCGCCTCGCCGGGGCGCCGGTCCTGCGGCTGGCGGACCTCTCGCGGGAGCCCTGGATCTTCGGCGGGTCCGGCCCCTGGTCGGAGATCACCACCGCCGCGTGCGAGGCGGCGGGCTTCGTCCCCGAACAGGCCCACAGCGCCAGCGGCTGGACGGCGATCCTCGCCATGGTGCGGGCGTCCATGGGCGTCGCGCTGATCCCCCGGATGGTCTCCGCCTCGGACCGGCCGCACGACGGCGTGGCGATGCGGGTCCTGGAGGCGGACCGGCCGTACCGCCACGTGGTGGTCGCCGTGCGGCAGGGAGCCGAACGCGGCCCGGCGGTCGCCCGCGTACTGGGCGCGCTCCAGCAGGTGGCGGCCACTTCCCACCGGCACACCGTTAAGCACAGCTGAAAGAACCGTACGAAAACTTTCGATGGACCTTGTCGTCGACGGGGCCGCACAGTGGGCCCATGCCCACCGACGAGATCCAGACGGAGCCCTCTTCCAGCGACCCGCACGCCAACGACGCGGCCCCCTACGGCGGTGGTGACCCCTACGCCGACTACCGCGCGGGCGACTTCCCCTTCACCCGGCTGGTCGACCTCGCCGACCGACGCCTCGGCGCCGGAGTGATCGCGGCGAACGACGAGTTCTTCGCCGAGCGCGAGAACCTCCTGATCCGCGAACCCGCCGTCTTCGACCCCGAGCGCTTCGGCCACAAGGGCAAGATCATGGACGGCTGGGAGACCCGCCGCCGCCGGGGCGCGGACGCGGAGCACCCCTTCCCCGCCCCCGAGGACCACGACTGGGCGATCGTCCGGCTGGGCGCGCCCGGGATCATCCGCGGCATCGTCGTCGACACCGCCCACTTCCGCGGCAACTACCCGCAGCGCGTCTCCGTGCAGGCCACGGCCGTGGAAGGCGCCCCCGGACCCGGGGAGCTCCTCGCCGACGACGTGAAGTGGGAGGAGCTCGTCCCGCCCACCCCCGTGCGGGGCCACGCCGCCAACGGCTTCGAGGTCACCGGTGACCGCCGCTGGACGCACCTGCGGATCCGCCAGCACCCGGACGGCGGGATCGCCCGTCTCCGCGTCCACGGCGAGGTCGTGCCCGACCCGGCCTGGCTCGCGGCCCTCGGCACGATCGACCTGATCTCGATCCTCAACGGCGGCACGTACGAGGACGCCTCGGACCGCTTCTACTCCTCCCCGGCCCAGATCATCCTGCCCGGCACCTCCCGCAAGATGGACGACGGCTGGGAGAACCGCCGCCGCCGGGTCCGCGACACGAACGACTGGGTCCGCTTCCGGCTGCCCGCCCAGGGCGCGGTGCGCGCGGTCGAGATCGACACGGCCTGCCTCAAGGGCAACGCGGCCGGCTGGACCGGCCTCCACGGCCGCGACGGCGACACGGGCGAGTGGTTCGAGATCCTGCCCCGCACCCGGCTCCAGCCCGACACCCTCCACCGCTTCGTCCTCGACACCGAGGCCGTGGTCACCCACGTACGCCTGGACGCCTACCCCGACGGCGGGGTGGCCCGGATGCGCCTCCACGGCTCACTGACGGAGGCCGGCGCCGCCGAACTGGCCCGCCGCCACCAGGAGTCCGGCGCCTGACGCCCCGCCCGGCGGACGGCTGCGCACCCGCGCCCGCCCGCCGGGCGGCTTCCAGCGGCCGTCCGCGCCCTCCGCCCCGCACGACCGAGGGGGCGCCCCCCCACGGGAGGCGCCCCCTCGTCGCGCGTACCGGAGGACCGCTACGCGGTGGCCGCCGCTGCGTCGGCCGCCTGGGCCTTCAGCGCACGCTCCACACCCGAGCGGGACTCCGACATCAGCCGCCGGAGCGCGGCGCTCGGCTGCGCCGACTCCAGCCAGGCGTCCGTGGCGTCCAGGGTCTCCTGCGAGACCTGGAGCGACGGGTACAGGCCGACCGCGATCTGCTGGGCCA
Organism: Streptomyces sp. JH34; assembly: GCF_029428875.1. Taxonomy (NCBI): domain Bacteria; kingdom Bacillati; phylum Actinomycetota; class Actinomycetes; order Kitasatosporales; family Streptomycetaceae; genus Streptomyces; species Streptomyces sp. JH34. The sequence goes on from NZ_JAJSOO010000001.1 coordinate 4,951,460, forward strand.
TCTCGTGGCTGCGCGAGTCCCAGACGTCCTTGACCGCCGTGAAGAACCTCTCCGTGTACGGAGCCAGCAGCTCACGCTGGTCCGTCTGCACGAAACCGGTGATGACCGACTCCTGCAGCGAGTTCGGCAGCTTGTCCGACTCGACGACCGACGCCCACGCCTCGGCCTTGGCCTCCTCGGAGGGCTGGGCCGCACGCGCCGACGCCGCGTGACGCTCGCCCGCGGCGGTCCTGTCGCGCTCGTACTCCGCGGCGATCTCCTCCTCGTCCAGGAGACCCGTCGCCGCCAGGCGCTGCACGAACGCCCAGCGCAGCTCCGTGTCGACGGCCAGGCCCTCGATCTCCTGCGTGCCGTCCAGCAGCGACTGCAGGACGTCGAGGTGCAGCGGGCTGCGCGCCGTCGCGGCGAAGGCGCGGGCCCAGGCCAGCTGGTGGTCACCGGCCGGCTCGGCCGCGCGCAGGTGCGCCAGCGTCGCTTCGGTCCACTGGTTCAGGCCCGCCTCGCGCCACTCGGGGGCGGCGTAGAGGTCGAGGGCCAGCTTCACCTGGCGGTGCAGCGACTGCACGACGCCGATGTCCGACTCCTTGCCGATCCCGGAGAGGACCAGCGCCAGGTAGTCACGCGTCGCCAGTTCGCCGTCACGCGTCATGTCCCAGGCCGAGGCCCAGCTCAGCGCGCGCGGCAGGGACTCCGCGAAGTCACCCAGGTGCTCCGTGACGACCCGCAGCGACTCCTCGTCGAGACGGACCTTCGCGTACGACAGGTCGTCGTCGTTGAGCAGGACGACCGCCGGACGCGCCGTGCCGGACGGGAACGGCACGGTGGTGCGCTCGCCGTCCACGTCCAGCTCGATCCGGTCCGTGCGGACCAGCTTGCCCGCCGCGTCGAGGTCGTAGCAGCCGATGGCGATCCGGTGCGGACGCAGGGTGGGCTCACCCTTCGCGCCGGCGGGCAGCGCGGGGGCCTCCTGCAGGACGGTGAACGAGGTGACGTGGCCGTTCGCGTCGGTCTCGATCTCCGGGCGCAGGATGTTGATGCCGGCCGTCTCCAGCCATGCCTTGGACCAGGTCTTCAGGTCGCGGCCGGAGGTCTCCTCGAGCGCTCCCAGCAGGTCCGACAGGCGGGTGTTCCCGAAGGCGTGGGCCTTGAAGTACGCCTGCACGCCCTGGAAGAACGCGTCCTTGCCGACGTAGGCCACGAGCTGCTTCAGGACCGAGGCGCCCTTCGCGTACGTGATCCCGTCGAAGTTCACCAGGACGTCGTCGAGGTCCTGGATGTCCGCCATGATCGGGTGCGTCGACGGCAGCTGGTCCTGCCGGTACGCCCAGGTCTTCATGGAGTTGGCGAACGTGGTCCAGGAGTGCGGCCACTTCGATCCCGCGGCGTCCGCCTGGCACGCGATGGAGGTGTACGTCGCGAAGGACTCGTTCAGCCAGAGGTCGTTCCACCACTCCATGGTGACCAGGTCGCCGAACCACATGTGGGCCAGCTCGTGGAGGATCGTCTCGGCGCGCGTCTCGTAGGCCGCGTCCGTGACCTTCGAACGGAACACGTACTGGTCGCGGATGGTGACCGCGCCCGCGTTCTCCATCGCGCCCGCGTTGAACTCCGGGACGAAGAGCTGGTCGTACTTGGCGAAGGGGTACGCGTAGTCGAACTTCTCCTGGAACCAGTCGAAGCCCTGCCGGGTGACCGCGAAGATCTCGTCCGCGTCGAGGTACTCGGCGAGCGACGGCCGGCAGTAGATGCCGAGCGGGACCGACTGGCCGTCCTTCTCGTAGCTGCTGTGCACCGAGTGGTACGGACCGGCGATCAGCGCCGTGATGTAGGTGGAGATGCGCGGCGTCGGCTCGAAGGACCAGACGTCGTCCTTCGGCTCGGGCGTCGGCGAGTTGGAGATCACGGTCCAGCCGGACGGCGCCTTCACGGTGAACCGGAAGGTCGCCTTCAGGTCCGGCTGCTCGAAGCTGGCGAACACCCGCCGGGCGTCCGGGACCTCGAACTGGGTGTAGAGGTAGGCCTGCTCGTCGACCGGGTCGACGAAGCGGTGCAGGCCCTCGCCGGTGTTCGTGTACGAGCAGTCGGCGACGACCTTGAGCTCGTTGGCACCGGCCTGGAGGTGTTTCAGCGTGATCCGGGAGTCCCGGAAGACGGCTGCGATGTCCAGGTCCTTGCCGTTCAGCACGATGTCGTGCACGGCCGGGGCGACCAGATCGATGAAGGTCTCCGCACCGGCCTCGGCGGAGTCGAAGCGCACGGTGGTGACGGACCGGTAGGTGCCCCCGTCCTGCGCGCCGGAGAGGTCGAGATCGATCTCGTACGCGTCCACGGTCAGCAGGCGCGCCCGCTCCTGTGCCTCTTCGCGGGTCAGATTCGTGCCAGGCACGCGGTCATCTCCTTGATATGCGACGTTTTTGGTCATCCTTCCACGTGCGGAGGGCGCAGCGCGATGTCCGTTTTCCGCCGGACCCGCGCGGGCATCCGGGCCACCCTCGGACCATGACCGCATACGAGGCACGGCCCATCGAACCCAGCGCCCTGAAAGGCCTCCGGACGACCGACGACGCCGGACGCCCCTGCGTCCCGTACACGGCCACGGAGGGCGGCGATCCCCTGCGCTGCTGCCTGCGCGGTGCCGAGGCGGGGGAGCGGGTCGCACTCGTCTCCTACGCGCCGCTGAGGCGCTGGGCCGCGGAGACCTGGGCCCGCCCGGGGGCGTACGACGAACAGGGCCCGGTCTTCATCCACGCCGAGGAGTGCGAGGGCCCGGCGGCGGACCGGACCGGCTACCCGTTCTCCCGTACGGGCGCCATGCGCACGGTCCGGCGCTACGACGCGGACGGCGAGATCATCGGCGGCCGGCTGCTGGAGATCCCGGCCGCCCAGGAGAAGGGGTTCGACGCGGCCTTCGCGGAGGCCTTCGCCGACCCGGAGGTGGCGCTGGTGCACGTGCGGGCCGTGGAGTACGGGTGCTTCCACTTCGAGGTGCGACCGAACAGGGCGGGGAGGTAGCGCTCAGGTAGCCATTCTTTTCCTACTCAGGGTAGGATTGCCTCCATGAAGATCAGTGTGAGCCTGCCGCAGGAGGATGTCGCCTTCGTCGACGAGTACGCCGCGAAGACCGAGGCGGATTCCCGGTCGGCGGTCATACACGCCGCCATCGAGGCTCTGCGCGCCTCCAACCTGGAGGCCGACTACGAGGCAGCTTTCGCGGAGTGGGACGCGAGTGAGGACGCCGCGTTCTGGGACCGGTTCTCCGGGGACGGGCTGACCGATGAAGCGCGGTGACATCTACCTGGTCGAGTACGAACCAGTCCGAGGCAGTGAGGCCGACAAGGCGAGGCCCTCGGTGATCGTCTCGAACGACGGCGCCAACGCGGTAGTGGACCGGACCGGGCGCGGTGTGGTCACGGTTGTGCCGCTGACCTCCAACACCGCTCGGGTCTACCCTTTCCAGGTGCTGCTGCAGGCGGGCGAGTCAGGCCTGCCCAAGGACAGCAAAGTGCAGTGTGAGCAGGTACGCGCGATGGCGCACGAGCGGTTCCTGAAGCGCGTCGGGACCGTGCCGCGTCAGCGGATGGGGGAGATCGAGGCCGCCCTGCGCAGGCACCTCGCCCTCTGATACCGGCCCGCGCGCGAAGGGGCGGCCACCGGGATCCGGTGGCCGCCCCTTCGCACGGGTGGGGAGGGTGTCAGCCCTCGAGCTCCGCCGCCACCAGCTCCGCGATCTGGACCGCGTTCAGCGCGGCACCCTTGCGCAGGTTGTCGCTGGAGACGAACAGCGCGAGGCCGTGCTCGACGGTCTCGTCGACGCGGATACGGCCGACGTACGAGGCGTCCTTGCCGGCCGCCTGGAGCGGCGTCGGGATCTCGGAGAGCTCGACGCCCTCGGCGTCCTTCAGGAGCTCGTAGGCGCGCTCGACACTGATGGGACGGGCGAAACGGGCGTTGATCTGGAGGGAGTGGCCGGAGAAGACCGGGACCCGGACGCAGGTGCCGGACACCTTGAGCTCCGGGATCTCCAGGATCTTGCGGGACTCGTTGCGGAGCTTCTGCTCCTCGTCCGTCTCGAAGGAACCGTCGTCGACGATCGAGCCGGCGAGGGGCAGCACGTTGAAGGCGATCGGGCGCTTGTAGACACCCGGCTCGGGGAAGTCGACCGCGCCGCCGTCGTGCGTCAGCTTGTCCGCGTCGGCGACGACCTCCGACGCCTGGCCGTGCAGCTCCGCGACACCGGCGAGCCCGGATCCGGACACCGCCTGGTAGGTGGCGACGGTCAGCGCGTCGAGCTGCGCCTCGTCGTGCAGGGGGCGCAGCACGGGCATGGCGGCCATCGTGGTGCAGTTCGGGTTGGCGATGATGCCCTTCGGGCGGTTCGCGATCGCGTGGGCGTTGACCTCGGAGACGACCAGCGGTACCTCGGGGTCCTTACGCCATGCGGAGGAGTTGTCGATCACCACGGCGCCCTGGGAGGCGACCTTCTCGGCCAGCGCCTTCGAGGTGGCGCCGCCGGCGGAGAACAGCACGATGTCCAGACCGGAGTAGTCAGCGGTGGAGGCGTCCTCCACGGTGATGTCCGTGCCCTCGTAAGCGATGGTGGAACCCGCGGAACGCGCGGAGGCGAAGAGCCGCAGCTCGGCGACGGGGAACTTCCGCTCGGCCAGGATGCTGCGCATGACTGTGCCGACCTGACCGGTGGCGCCGACGATTCCGACCTTCACTGGGACTCCCTCACAGATGCGAACGGGCACGATTGCCGGTCCATGATGCGTATGTCCCCGGCTCCCTTGTCCAATCCATTGTCCGGCAGGCGGACGGGCCCCGCACGGAGCTGTGGGGCGGGCGCCCTTGAGAGCTCCCGCCCCACAGTCATGAGGTGTCGTACGGATCACACCGTCGTGACGGCTACGGTGCGACCTTCTCGATCACGACGCTGCCGGTGCCCGCCGCGGTGCCGCGGGCGTTCACCAGCTGGACCTCGCCGAAGAACTGACGGCCCTCGGGAGCCGCTCCGGCGACCAGGACCTCGGCGCCGACCTGGGCGGACGCGCCGTTGGCCAGGCTCACGGCCTTCGACTCGTCGACCTTGATCTCGCCGAGCGACGGGGCGTAGTACACGTCCCGGTAGTCGTACTCGGTGGTCCCGGCCGGGACCGAGTAGCCGTCGATGACGACGGTGTACGTGCCGGCCGCCGGCTTCACCAGGCTGACGGACTCCTCGGAGCCCGCCGTGGTCGAGGTGCCGACCTCGGTGGCGCCCTTGTACACGTACAGGTCGATGTCGGCGTTGGCGTCCGACGTGTTGCCGATGGCGACGTCGAGCTTCTCGACACCCTCACCGATGGTGACCGTTTTGGTGTACTTCACGCCGGTGGAGATCGACGGACGCTCGACGTCGGCCGAGCCCAGCGAACCGCCCTTGAGCTTGCCCTCCAGGTCGCCCGCGTTGTTGGTGACCGTCCAGTCCACCGCGGCCGGAGCGCCGATCTTCGCCTCGGGGATGGTCCGCACCGCCGGGTCGAAGGTGGCGCCGAGCAGCGAGACGTCCAGCTTGTACGGGTTGTCCAGCAGCGGCGACGTACGGCGGGACTCGACCTCGATCTCCCAGACGCCCGGCTGCGGGTCCGTGTAGGAGCGCGTGTCCGGGCGGCAGGTGTTGGCCGGGTTCTCGTAGTTCGGGTAGCAGTAGATCGTGCTGCTGTCCTCCACCGCGACCCCGTAGGGGTGCAGGGAGATGAACCGGGTCTGGCTGCCCGAGCGCAGGGCGCTCATCGCGACCTCGAGGGTCTTGGCGCCCTCCGGCACGTTCACGAAGTACGACGTGGTGCCGTTGCGCTGCACCGAACCGGTCGTCGAGAACGAGTAGCCCGGCTTCACCAGGTCCTTGGCGACGACCACCGTGGAGAGGATCTGCTGGTCGACGCCGCTGGTCCGCGCGTCGTCCACCTGCAGGATCGCGCTGTGGACGCCCGCCGTGCGGGGCTTCGCCTGGACCTTGACGGTCACCGGCTTGCCGAGCGGCAGCGAGACGGTGCTCGAACCCGTCAGGGAGAAGGTGCCGTCGTTGTTCTTCCACGACAGCTTGTGCTGCACGGCCTTGTCCGGACCCGTGGTGCGGGTGACCGTGACGTCGTACGACTTCTTCTGACCGGCCTTCAGGCCGCCCTCACGGTCGTACAGGCCGGTGCCGAAGCCCGGGTCCTTCAGCGCGAAGTCGATCGCGGTGTCGACCGGGGCCTTGACCGAGTACTCGTGCGCCGGGGCGCCCTGCTTCGCGATCTGCTTCCAGGCACCGACGATGTCGATCAGACCGGCACCCTGGGCGTGCGCGGGCACACCGTCGATGTGGGTGGCGGTGCTGGTCAGCGCGGTCCGCAGGTCGGCGGGCGGCAGCTCGATGTGCTTCTGCTTCGCGGCGGACAGCAGCAGCGCCGTGGCGCCGGCGGCCTGCGGCGAGGACATCGAGGTGCCCTGCAGCATGGAGTAGCCGGCCGGGAGGGAGTAACCCGCCTCCTTGACCGGACCGCCCGGGAACCAGGTCTGCGTCGTGTTGATCGACGCACCCGGAGCCGTCAGGGTCGGTGTGAAGCCGCCGTCCTCACGCGGACCGCGCGAGGAGAAGGGCAGCATGTCGTACTTCTTGGTGACGTTCGAGCCGTAGTTGGCGGCCCAGGTCTCCTTGGAGACGGACGCGCCCACCGAGATGACGTGGTCGGCGAGGCCGGGGTCACCGATGGTGTTCACACCCGGGCCCTCGTTGCCGGCCGAGATGACCAGCTGGACGCCGTAGATGTCGATGAGGCGCTTGTAGAGCTCCGCGCGCGCGTTGTTGCCGTCGTTGAGCGGCGGCAGGCCGCCGATCGACATGTTGACGACGTCGACACCGCGGTTCACGACGAGGTCGATCATGCCCTCGGTCAGCGCGATGTTGGTGCAGCCGCCGGACCAGGTGCAGGCGCGCGAGGAGACGACCTTGGCGCCGGGCGCCGCGCCGTTCATCTTGCCGCCGAACAGGCCGTTGGCCGCGGTGATGCCCGCGACGTGGGTGCCGTGCTCGCTCTCGATGACGCCGATGTTCACGAAGTCGGCCTTCGCGCCGGCCGCGTCGTAGACGACGTCCTTGCGGGTCTCCACGACGAACGGGATGCGCTCGACGATCTGCGTCGCCGGGTTGTCCGTACCGAAGTAGCCGACCTGCTGCTTCTCCTTGTACGGCTTCATCGCGACGTCGTTGCGGAAGTCCGCGTCGTCGTCCAGGTCGACGCGGGCGGTGCCGGCGACCGGGTCGTACAGCACGGCCCAGACGTCGGTGGTGTCGCCGTCCCGGTTCAGGTCCCCGGCCATGTCGCCACCCCTGGTGGCGGCCTCGGAGAACAGCTGGATCTTGTAGGACCCCTCCGGCGCGGAGTAGGTGCGGCCGCCGATGGTGAACGTCGGGCCGGACACGGAGGCCGTCATGCGCAGCCAGGTGCCGTCGCCGTCGTTGACCGGGTCGGTCGCGGTGACCCAGTCGACGATCTTGCGCTCGCCGGTGGTGGTCTTCTGGAGGGCGGGGTGGCCGAGGTCGACACCGGAGTCCAGGACGCCGATGGTGATCCCGCGGCCGTCTGCCTTCGGGTGCTGCTTCACGAAGTCGACCGCGCCCGTCTCGAAGGACGGGTTGTACGGGTTCTTCGCGGGCGTGTTCTTGCCCGGCGCCGCGTAACTCCCGGTGGCCTTCGGCTGCTTCGCCCCGGCCACCCGGTCGCCCGCGGGCGTCGGGTCGTCCAGCTTGATCTCCTGCTTGAGATCGATGCCCTGGACGGAGGAGAGCTTCTGCGCCGCCTTGATGGTGGCCTCGGCGGTCGCGGTCGGCACGGTCGCCCGGACGTAGCCGAGCTTGTCGTACGTCCGCCCCAGCACGGACCCCTTGACGGAGTCCAGCTGTTCGGCGACCTTCTCGGTCGCGCCGGGGGTGGTGGCGACCATCATCGTGATGTTCTTCTCGCCCTTGGCCTCGGCCTTCGCCAGCACCGCGGCGTCCGCCTCGCCCAGCTTGTCGCCCTTCGCGCTCGTGGCGGCGGGCTTCACCGGGGAGGGGGCCGGGTCGTCGGCGGCGAGGACGGGGGACGCCCCGGTGGCGGCCAGCGCGGCCGCCAGACCGGCTGCGGCGGCTATGCGCGCCGCGCGTCTCGCCCCGGGTATGGAGCCGGGGGATTCCTTGGTCATCAGCATCCCTGTTGTGTGAACGAAAGAGAGAGTCCGGAATTCGGTACCCGATGACCGCTCAGCCTTTCGCAGAAGACAGGGTTTTGTGGAGAGTTGACGGGGATCGAAAACGGACATGGCGTAGATCCGCCACTGGTGCCATCGCGCCATTCAGCGTGGCAGGATCACTACACAGGAGGCCGGTTCGCGGTCCTCGGCCGCCATCATCGCGGTGCGCAACACCACCGAGAGCTGTGCCGCCGACTCCCGCAGCTGCCTCGGCGTCACCCGCACCACCGCCACTCCGAGCCGCTCCAGACGCTCCCGCTCCGCGGTGTGGAGGACGCGCTCCTCGCGGGGCGAGCGGGTGCCGATCTCGAGGGCGACCGCCTGTTCCGGCCAGTACGCGTCCACCCCTCCCAGGAAACCGCCGCCGGGCAGGGACAGCTCCACGTTCCACAGTGGCTGGGGCAGGCCGTGGGACCGCACCATCCCGTACAGCCGGCCCTCCGCCACGGCCCGCCCCTCGACCAGCAGTGCGTCGACGGCGTCCACCACGTGTGCGCGGCCCAGCAACTTCGCGTCGTCCAACTCCCGCACGACGGAACCGGGTTCGCAGTGCCCGCCACGCACCGCCTCCGTCAGGATCCGGCGCACCGTCGAGGCGTCCGTGAGCGAGGCCACCGCGTCGGCCAGGGCGCGTTCGACCGGGGCCAGAGGCACCCCGAGCCGGCGCTGCGGCCGGGGCAGGTCGGCGGACCGGATCACCTGGACGAACCGCGTGGAGCGGAGCCGCCTGGTGCGCGGCACCAGGACGTCGATCCGGTGCAGAGCGATCATGGTGGGCGCGGAGCTGAAGCCGTACAGGGCGAGGGCCGCCAGGCCCGTCACCATCGACTCGCCGTAACCAGGGCCGTGCTGGGCGGGCACGGCCCGGCGGGCGCCGCCTGGAGGACGTCCGGCGTACAGCAGGGCGCCGCGCACCCGGTCGTCGTTCGTGGGCGCTCCCCGGTGCAGGAGGTACACGCTGGGGAGCAGTTGCTGCCAGGGACCGCCGGGCAGGCACTGCGCGGCGGTGTGCGCGGCGGTCACGCCGCGGGCGCGCAACTGTGCGGCGGACTGCACGCGTCGGGTCGCTTCGCCGACGGGGCGCGGGGACAGCGGGGTGTTCTGGGTCATGCCGGGGAGGTTCCCGCAGCCCGCGGGCTTGATCACCCGTGTTACAAGCCTGTCGACATTCCAGGACAACATCGCACTTAAGCACGGAAGTTCGACTGTCGAAAAGAGTGGTCGCGGGCCGGATTGTGCGGGCGCGCGCCCTGCGCGTGAGTGCGGGGCGCGCGCCGGACACTCACGCCGTCGCGTCGCGCTCCTGCCCCCGGAGCGCCCGTGCCAGGTCGTCCCGGGCCTCCAGGACCAGTCGCCGCAGAGCCGGGGCCGCGTCCGGGTGCGAGGTCAGCCACGCGTCCGTCGCGGACAGGGTCGCGGGGTCGTCCTGCAGCCCGGGGAACAGGCCCTTGACCACATCCATCCCGATCTGGATGGACCGCTCCGCCCACACCCGCTCGATCGCCTCGAAGTACGAGGCCGTGTACGGCGCCAGCAGCTCCCGCTGCGACGGCTGCCCGAAGCCGGCGATCGTCGCCCCGACGAGCGCGTTGGACAGCTTGTCGGACTCCACCACCGCCGCCCACGCCTGGGCCTTGACCGCCTCCGAGGGGCGGGACGCCAGGCACCGCACGTGGTGCCGCTTGCCCGACGCCGTGTCGTCACGGGCGAGTTCGGCGTCCAGGGCGGCCTCGTCGGCCCTGCCGTGCGAGGCCAGCGGCGACAGGAACGCCCACCGCAGCTCCTGGTCGACGTCCAGGCCCTCGATCACCGCGGAGCCGTCGAGCAGTCCGCCCAGCAGCTGGAAGTCCGCGTCCGACGCCGCGACGGCGGCGAAGAACCTGGCCCACGTCAGCTGGTGCTGACTGCCGGGCTCGGCGCGCCGCAGCTCCGCCAGCGCGCCCTCGGCGAGCGCCCGGCCGCCCTCCTCGCGCCAGGCCGGCGCGGCGTAGTGCACCAGGGCCGACTGCGCCCAGGCGTGCAGCATCTGCAGGACACCGATGTCCGACTCGCGGCCGGCGAAGGACAGCACCAGGGACACGAAGTCCCGGGCCGGCAGCAGGGCGTCCCGCGTCAGGTTCCACAGCGCGGACCAGCACAGCGCCCGTGCCAGCGGGTCGGTGATGTCCCCGAGGTGCTCACGGAGGGTGGCCAGGGACCCCTCGTCGAAGCGGACCTTGCAGAAGGTGAGGTCGTCGTCGTTGACCAGGACCAGGTCCGGCTTCTCGGACCCGGCCAGCTCCGCGACCACGCTCCGCTCCCCGGCGACATCGGTCTCGGCCCGGGCGAACCGCACCAGCCCGCCCTCCGGGGAGAGCCGGTACAGGCCCACCGCGACCCGGTGCGGACGCAGCTCCGGGTGCGAGGCGGCTGCCTCCTGGGTCACGGCGAGCTCCGCGATCCGGCCCTGGCCGTCGTACGTCACGACCGGCGTCAGGACGTTGACCCCCGCCGTCTGCAGCCAGGCGCGCGACCAGGCCGTCATGTCGCGGCCGGACGTCTCGGCCAGCACCGAGAGGAGGTCTCCCAGCTGCGTGTTGCCGAACGCGTGCCGCTTGAAGTAGCGGCGCGCCCCCTCCAGGAACGCGTCCCGGCCCACGTACGCCACGAGCTGCTTGAGGACCGAGGCGCCCTTCGCGTACGTGATGCCGTCGAAGTTCAGCTTGGCGTCCTCCAGGTCACGGATGTCGGCCGTGACCGGGTGCGTGGACGGCAGCTGGTCGGCGCGGTAGGCCCACGCCTTGCGGTTGTTGGCGAAGGTGATCCAGCCGTTGGTGAAGCGGGTCGCCTCCACCATCGAGAACGTCCCCATGAAGTCGGCGAAGGACTCCTTCAGCCACAGGTCGTCCCACCACTGCATGGTGACCAGGTCGCCGAACCACATGTGCGCCATCTCGTGCAGGATCACGTTGGCGCGGCGCTCGTAGGACGCCGAGGTGACCTTGCCGCGGTAGATGTACTCCTCGCGGAAGGTGACGAGGCCCGGATTCTCCATCGCCCCGAGGTTGTACTCCGGCACGAACGCCTGGTCGTACTTCCCGAAGGGGTAGGGATAGTCGAAGTGGTCGTGGAAGAAGTCCAGGCCCTGCTTCGTGACGAGGAAGACGTCGTCCGCGTCGAAGTGGCGCGCGAGCCCCTTCCGGCACATCGCGCCGAGGGGGATCTCCAGCTTCTCTCCGTCGTCGGACGTACGGGTGTAGAGGTCGCTCACGTAGTGGTACGGGCCCGCGACGACCGCGGTGATGTACGTCGAGATAGGCAGGGTCTCCGCGAACCGGTGGACCTCGCCGTCCCGCGCCTCCTCCGCGCCGTTGCTCCACACCCGCCAGCCCTCGGGCGCCGTCACCTCGAAGCGGTAGGGCGCCTTGAGGTCGGGCTGCTCGAAGTTGGCGAACACGCGCCGTGCGTCGGCCGGCTCGTACTGCGTGTACAGGTAGACCTCGCCGTCCTCCGGGTCGACGAAGCGGTGCATGCCCTCGCCGGTCCGGCTGTAGGCGCACTGCGCGTCGACCACCAGGACGTTCTCACCGCCGGCGAGGTCCTCCAGCGTGATGCGGGTGCCGTCGAAGACGGTTCCGGGGTCCAGGTCCCTGCCGTTCAGCGTCACGGCGTTCACGGACGGCGCCAGCAGATCCGCGAAGGTCGAGGCCCCGGCACGGGCGGAGCGGAAGCGGATCGTGGTCTGCGAGCGGAAGGTGCGCGGGCCGGCATCGTCGCCCCCGTCGGGCTCGCCGACGGCGGAGCGGAGGTCGAGGGCGACCTCGTAACCGTCGACGGTCAGCAGCTCGGCCCTCTCGCGGGCCTCGTCGCGGGACAGGTTCTCACCGGGCACGGAGCACTCCTTCGTGTCTCATGTGTCTCATTCGAAGACCTTTGATCCTCCCACGAGGCCGTCGGAGCCGGTGCACGGGAATGGCGGGAGGGCCCACCGGTGTTCCGGCAGACAGGTGCCAGACCGACCTCATGAGGAGAGACATGCCCGAGAACAGCACGGCCGGCGGCAAGGTCCCGGCCGATTTCTGGTTCGATCCGCTCTGTCCCTGGGCCTGGATGACCTCCCGCTGGATGCTGGAGGTGGAGAAGGTCCGTGACGTGGAGGTGCGCTGGCACGTGATGAGCCTGGCCGTCCTCAACGAGCCCAGGCTCGACGAGCTGCCCGAGGAATACCAGGACATGATGCGCACCCAGGCATGGGCGCCCGTCAGGGTCGTCGTCGCCGCCCAGCAGAAGCACGGCGACGACATCGTCGGCCCGCTGTACACGGCCCTGGGCACCCGCATCCACAACAATGGCGAGGGCCCCACCCGCGAGGCGATCGCCGGTGCGCTGGCGGACGTCGGGCTGCCGGCCGAGCTCCTGGAGTACGCCGACTCCGACGCGTACGACAAGGAGCTGCGCGCCTCCCACCAGGAGGGCATCGACAAGGTCGGCCAGGACGTCGGCACCCCGGTCATCGCCGTGCCCGGCGCCGACGGCGAGCAGATCGCCTTCTTCGGCCCGGTCGTCACCCCCGCCCCCAAGGGCGAGGAGGCCGCGAAGCTCTGGGACGGCACGCTCCTCGTGGCGTCGATCCCCGGCTTCTACGAGATCAAGCGGACCCGCACGCAGGGCCCCGTCTTCGACTGATCCCCATCGGGCGGTGCGGCTCCCGGGCCCGGGGCCGTACCGCCCCGGGTCCCGGCGTCAGCGGACCCGGCGGATGCGGATCGGACCGCGGGCCTCCGCCGGCTCGACGGGCCGGCCGCCCTGGGTGATCTCCACCTCGCCCGCCTCGACGAGGCGTCCGGCCGCGCGGCGGACCGGATCCATGAGCGCACGCCAGCCGTCACCCTCCCCCTCGTACACCGCTCGCGCGGCGTCGGAGGGGCAGATCGTCGCGCCCGGTCCGCGCTGATCCAGCAGTTCCAGGACGGCCCGTTCCAGGCCCCGGTCCGTCTGCCGCCCGCTGTCCGTCACCCCGTCATTCTCGCACCGGCGCCGCAAGGACGCGGGAGGCCGGCCCGCGGCATGCCGGACACGTGCCGCGGGGGACCGCGGGTACGGCCCGCCGTGCGAAGCGTCGTTCATGATCTGTCCGTGCCGGCTGCGGTCACGGACCATGGCGCACCGACTCCGTCCTCCTGACCCGAGCCCCGGCCCGCCCATGGGAGAACCCCCGCGAGTCATGTCCTCGCGGGGGTTCTCCGTCCATCCGCCTGCCGGGTGAAGGCTGAGAAGACGATCACGAGGCAGGACGCCTCAGGTCCGTCAGGGGGCCAGCAGCAGTACGTCCGCGCGCTCCTTGGCGGCGGCGTAGCGCCTGGCCACGTCCTGCCAGTTGACGACGCGCCACATCGCCTCGACGAAGTCCACCTTCTGGTTCTTGTACTGCAGGTAGAAGGCGTGCTCCCAGGCGTCGAAGACCAGGATCGGGACCGAGCCCTGACCGACGTTGCCCTGGTGGTCGTAGACCTGCTCGACGATCAGCCTGCCGCTGACCGGCTCGTAGGCGAGGACGCCCCAGCCGGAGCCCTGCGTGGTCGCGGCGGCCTTCGTCAGCTGCGACCTGAAACCGGCGTACGAGCCGAAGGACTCGGCGATCGCGTCCGCCAGGTCGCCGACGCCGTCCGCCGCGAGGGGCTCGCCGCCGCCGTCACCGGTCATGTTGTGCCAGTAGATCGAGTGCAGGATGTGGCCGGAGAGGTGGAACGCCAGGTTCTTCTGCAGGCCGTTGACCGCACCCCAGGCCGCCTTTTCGCGGGCCTCCTCCAGCTGCTCCAGGGTGTCGTTCGCACCCTTGACGTACGCCGCGTGGTGCTTGTCGTGGTGGAGCTCGATGATCTGCGGGTCGATGACCGGTTCGAGCGCCGCGTAGTCGTACGGAAGTTCCGGAAGCGTGTACGTGGCCATGGGTTCGAACCCTCCAGCTGCTGCCTGTTTGTTATTGCAAGTAATGCGCAATTGCAGGCTAGCAGGAGGAGTGCTCGGAAGTGATCAGCCGACGGTCCTGGACCGGTCGCCGGTCGCCGGTCGCCCCGCCGGACGTCGGCATCCGCGGCCCGTGCGTAGGCTGGCCCGCACACCGGCGGGCGGAGGACGGCGTGGGGGTACGGATGGGCGGCACGGCGGCAGCGGCCACGGCACTGGTGATCCAGAACGGCCCCGGAGACGGTCCCGGCCACTGGAAGGGCTGGCTGGAGGAGCGCGGCGTCGCGGTCCGCGTGGTCCCGGCCCACGAGGGCGCGCCGCTCCCGGACCGGCTGGAACACCCGGCGTTCGTCGTCCTCGGCGGCGGCTACCTGCCCGACGACGACGCCCGCGCGCCGTGGCTTCCCGCGACCCGCGCGCTCGTGCGCCAGGCCCTCGCCGGGCGGACCCCGTTCTTCGGGATCTGCCTCGGTGGCCAGATGCTCGCCCAGGTCGCCGGCGGCGAGGTGCGCGGGGAGTACGGAACGCCCGAGTTCGGCAGCACCCGGCTCGGTCTGCGCCCGGAGGCCGGCGACGACCCGCTGTTCCACAGGCTGCCCGCGCACCCCCGTGCCGTCGAGAACCACGTGGACGCCGTCACCGCGCTGCCTCCCGGCGCCCACTGGCTGGTGCGCGGCGACGACTGCCCCTACCAGGCCTTCCGTGTCGGTCCCTCGGCGTGGGGCACGCAGTTCCATCCGGAGGCGACGGCAGCGGGTGTCCTCCGGTGGGATCCCGCCCGGCTCTCCCGGCACGGCGCCCCCGCCCCTGAGGTGCTGCACGCCCGAGCCCTGAGCGACGAGCCGGCCGCCACCGCCGTCTGGCGCACCGTGGCCCACCGCTTCGCCGACGTGGTGACCTCGGCCGCCGTGGGAGCGGGGCGGGGCCGGTGACGCACGTACGCCAGGGGCGCCCCGAGGAGGCGGCCGCACTGACCGCGCTGGCCCTGCGGTCCAAGGCGCACTGGGGTTACGACGAGGCGTTCATGGCCGCCTGCCGTGACGAACTGACGGTCCGGCCCGGTGAGCTGACGGGCGGCCGCGTGCTGGTCGCGGAGGACGACGGCCGCGTGCTGGGCTTCACCACCCTCGCCGGGGAGCCACCCACCGGATCGCTCGGCATGATGTTCGTCGAGCCGGACGCCATCGGCCGGGGTACGGGCCGGCTCCTGTTCGAACAGACCCTGGCGCATGCCCGCGGACTCGGCTTCGTTCGGCTCACCATCGACGCCGATCCGAACGCCGAGCCCTTCTACACCGCGATGGGCGCGGAGCGGATCGGCGCCACCCCGTCCGGCTCGATCCCGGGACGCGAACTGCCGCTGCTGGAGATCGGTCTCGGCTGAGCGGGGCCCGGCGCCCGGTCCGGAGGACGGGTGTGTGAGGGTGTGATCTCTGCCGGCACACAGACGTACGGGGGGTGCCGTGAGCCTGGTGCTGTACGGCGAGCGGTCGTGGAATCCGCTGGGGCGGACCGTGGAACTGACCGAGGAGCAGTACCGGCGAGGCTGCAAGGCCACGCCGCTGGACGAGCTGAACCTCGGCGCGATGGCCGAGGCGTACCGGCGCGGGCTCTGGCTGGGCGGCGGCGGGACGCTGCGCCCGCTGGACGGCCTGCCGGACGGTCCCGGGGCCGTTCCCGTGACCCGTGTGACGGGAACGGCCTCTCCGGTGAAGGTGCGTCAGGCTGCCTCGTTCGCCCGCGCGCTCGGGGAGCTGGCCGTACGCAGGTGCGGCGGGCCCGGGCAGGTGGCCGCCCTGGCGGCCCGGGCCGACGCCGAGGGCGTACCGCTGTGGATCGCGCGGAGGATCGCGCAGGGCCCCGTCGGGCCTGTCGCGGTGGCCGTGGACCGGCGGCTGGTGCGCGTGGACGTGTGGGGGCCGGACGCTCCCGCCGTGCGGATCCGCGCGCCCCACGGCTTCCGGCGCGACCACCCCGACCCGTCCCAGGGACTCTGCCTGACCGTCGGGGACACCAGGGCCGAACTCACGCTCAGGAAGAAGCTGCGCAAGTCCAGAAGCACGGTGGAGGTACGGCTGCCGGGAGCGCACTGGGCGCTGCGGCGGGAGAACGCGACGAGCTCCTGGCTCCTGCGCGGCGACCGGCGCGTCGCCCTGCTGGGCCGCCCCCCGCGCCGCCCGGCTCGCGAGCCGGGCCGGGTACTGCTGCCGCTGTCGCCGGTCCACCACGAGAGCAACGACCCCCTGGACGCGGTGATGGCCCACGCCTTCGCCGTCGCCTTCGGCGTGGGCGACACCACCGGCATCGCCCGGTTCCGTCCGGACGGCTACGCGTCCGGAGCCGAGCCGATGGCCGACGACACGGCGTGGGACCGCCCCTGGTTCAGCAACCTCGGCAACGGCGGCGACGACAACGAACCCGGAGGCGGCGACGGCTGGGGCACGGACGGCGGGGACTCCGGTGGTGACGGCGGGGGCGACGGAGGAGGCGGGGGCGACTAGCCAGGGCCTGGCCGGCGGGGTGAGGGCCGGGCCCGCGCCGGACACCCGCGCCCCGCGCCGGGCGTCGCGCCGGAGCCCGGACGCGAGGGAGCCCGCGAACTGCGGCACGCGGAACACGTCTCGGTAGGTGGGCATGCCGGGAATCCTCGGCCGCGGTCCCGTAGGACCGTAACTGTTTTGCGCGGAGGCGAAACCATGGGCTGCTGGTGGCAGGTCAGCGCGGATCCCCTGGCCGCCGGGCGCTTCGTCGTGCCGGAACTGGCCGAGGCCGAACACGCGTGGTCCGAGGCCCACCGGCCCGCCTACCGGGAGCGTCTGGCCGGGGACCCGGTCACCGCGGAGCTCGTACGGACCGGGTTCGCGGCCACTGGAACGCGGACTTCCTCACCCCCACCCCCCACCGGCGGCATCACGTTCGCCCGCGGGCGAGGTGCTCCCGCGCGCCCAGGCGGGCTGACCGCGTTCCGGCCCCGGCCGCCCGCCGGACGACCCGTCCCCCGCGCTCAGCTCCCGGCCGGCGCGGCACGTCCCGCCCGCTTCTGCCGCACCGCACCGATCGCGGTCAGCACCGCGGTCAGCACCCCGGTCGCCAGCAGCTGGTCCCGGGTGTCGGGCTGCCGCAGCATCAGGGCGAAGATGCCGGCCATGGCCACCAGAGCCACGATCGTCAGGACCGGGAAGAGCCACATCCGGACGACCAGGCGCTCCGGGGCCTCACGCTCCGTCCGCCTGCGCAGGATCAGCTGCGAGACGGCGATGAAGATCCAGACGACCAGGATCACCGCGCCGATCATGTTGAGAAGCCACGGGAAGACGTCCTCGGGGCGCCAGTAGCTGAGCAGCACGCAGAGGAAGCCGAAGACGGAGGAGGCGAGCACGGCGTTGCGCGGGACGCCGGAGGAGATCCTGCCGAGCACCTTCGGACCCTGGCCGCGGGCCACCAGGGAGCAGGCCATGCGCGAGGAGCCGTAGATGTTGGCGTTCATCGCGGACAGCAGGGCGACCAGGATGACCACGTTCATGATCTCCGCGGCGCCGCCGATGCCGAGGTGGTCGAGCATCGCGTAGAACGGTCCGACCTCGGCGACCTGGGGGTCGTCCCACGGCACGAGGGTCACGATGACCGCCATCGAGCCGATGTAGAAGACCGCGATGCGCCACATCGCCGTACGCACCGCCTTCGCGACGCCCTGCACCGGGTTCTCGGACTCGGCCGCCGCGATGGTGACGGTCTCCAGGCCGCCGTACGCGAAGACGGAGGCCAGCAGGCCGATGATCAGCCCCTCGGAACCGTTCGGCAGGAAGCCGCCGCCCCCGGTGAGGTTCGACGTGCCGGGGGAGTCCGTGCCAGGCAGTACGCCCAGGATCGCGAGGAGGCCCAGCACCAGGAACAGCGTGATCGCGATGACCTTGAGCGCGGCGAACCAGAACTCGAACTCGCCGAAGTTCTTGACGGCGGCGAGATTCGTGCCGAGGAAGATCACCATGAACAGGGCGACCCAGGCCCACTCCGGTGTGCCGGGCAGCCAGCCGGTGACGATCTGCGCGGCGCCGATGCCCTCGAGACCGACCGCGACGCACAGCAGCACCCAGAACGACCACCCGGCGGTGAAGCCCGCCCAGGGGCCGATCGCCCGTTCCGCGTGGACCGAGAAGGAGCCGGAGGCGGGATTGGCCGCCGACATCTCGCCGAGCATCCGCATCACGAACATGACCAGCAGTCCGGAGATGCCGTACGCGACGACGATCGAGGGACCGGCCGCGGCGATACCCGCACCCGAGCCGACGAAGAGCCCGGCTCCGATCACACCGCCCAGGGCGATCATCGACAGGTGGCGCTGCTTGAGTCCGTGGGTGAGCGCGGAGTCGGCGGCGGGGGCTGTGGCGTCCGTGGGGGGCGGCGCGGAGGTCCGGGACATGGACAGGCTCTGTTCACTGGTCGGGACAGGGGTCGGCCACAGTCTGGTCACCGGCCCGGCCCAGGGGGAACGGGCGTCCGCCATACGGTCACCAGGCTCACACAAGGTGCGCACGTGCCTACGACTTCCCGCGCGGCTCCCGCACGACGGCGACGAGCACCACGAGACCGGTGGCGCCCGCCGACCACAGCACCTGCGGGCGGGCCGCGTCGTCGGTGAGCATCAGCACCAGGACGGCCAGCAGACCGGCCAGGGTCACCCAGGTCAGATAGGGGAAACACCACATCCGCAGTGACAGGGCGCCCGGCGCCTCCCGCTCCAGCCGGCGCCGCAGCCGCAGCTGGGAGGCGGCGATCAGACCCCAGACGAACAGCAGGACCGCCCCGACCGAGTTGAGCATGTAGAGGAACACGGTGTCGGGCCACCGCAGATTGAGCAGTACGGAGACGAACCCGAAGGCCACCGAGGCCAGGACCGCCCGCCGCGGCACCCCGCTCCCGCCGCCCTGCCCGCCGGACACCTTCAGAAGCCCCCGCGGCGCCTCGCCGCGCTCGGCCAGCGAGAAGACCATCCGGGACGACCCGTACAGATTGGCGTTGAGCGCCGAGAGCAGCGCCACGAACACCACGATGTTCATGATCTGCCCGGCCGACGGCACCCCGATCGAGTCCAGGACCTTCACGTAGGGGCTCAGTCCCGCCCGCTGCGCGGTCCACGGCAGCACGGTCACGATCACCAGCATCGAGCCGACGTAGAAGAAGAGGATCCGCACCACCGCGCTGCGCACCGCGCGGCCCACGGCACGGGCCGGGTCGTCGGTCTCGGCCGCCGCGATCGTCACGACCTCCAGCCCGCCGAAGGCGAACACCACGGTGAGCACGCCGGAGACCACGCCGTCCCAGCCGTGGGGCAGGAAACCGCCCTGGCCGGTGAGGTTGGTCAGCCCCACCGGCTCGGTGTCGGGCAGGACACCGAGGACGGCCAGCAGGCCGAGCGCCAGGAAGACCACGATCGCGCCCACCTTGAGCGCGGCGAACCAGAACTCGAACTCGCCGAAGTTCTTCACGGCCGTCAGGTTGGCCACCGTGAACACCACCATGAAGAGCAGCACCCACAGCCACTGATCCACCGCGGGCACCCAGCCGTGGGCGATCTGTGCGGCGGCCGTCGCCTCCACGGCGAGGACCACCACCAGCAGGAACCAGTAGAGCCAGCCCACGCTGAAACCGGCCCAGCGGCCCAGCGCCCGCTCCGCGTGGACGGAGAACGACCCGGAGGCGGGCATCGCCGCCGACATCTCGCCGAGCATCCGCATCACCAGCATCGCCAGCGCGCCCGCGATCAGATACGAGACGACGACGGCCGGCCCGGCGACCGCGATCCCGGCGCCCGAGCCGACGAAGAGACCGGCACCGATCACCCCGCCCAGGCCGAGCATCGTCAGATGGCGCTGCTTCAGACCGGGGGCCAAGGGCTCGGACGGAACGGGGGAGTGCGTGGGGGGCACGTCGTGCATGAGCTGCGGATCACTCTCGGATCATTTATGGGGAACCTACAGTCTCACGGGCCGGCGCCCCTTCCCGGACGGAGGGCCGCGTACACCTCTGCCTCCGTGACCAGCATCACGCCGAGGGAACATTGCGCGACGCTCTTTGTGCGAACCCGACTAAGCCCTCAACCGCCGCTTTGTGGGCGGCTGATGGTGATGGAGCCATGTCGCGTCGGCTAACGTCACCTTCAGTCCGTCCCTGCCTCGCCTGCCGACCTCACCCGCGGAGTCCCGATGAGTACTGCTGCCGCCCCCGTCCGTTCCGGAGCGGTCCTCGCCGACCTGCTGCCCGCAGCCCGGCACCGCTACGCCGTGGACACGGCGCTGGTCGTCGGCGGCGCGGCGCTCACCGGCATCGCGGCCCAGATCGCCGTGCCCGTCCCCGGCTCCCCGGTCCCCGTCACCGGCCAGACCTTCGCCGCGCTGCTCATCGGCACGGCGCTCGGCGCCCGCCGTGGATTCCTGTCCCTCGCCCTGTACACGCTCGTCGGCATGGCGGGCATGCCGTGGTTCTCCGAGGGCACCTCCGGCCCGGGCGGCGCGTCCTTCGGCTACGTCCTCGGCATGCTGCTCGCCGCCACGGTCGTCGGAGGTCTCGCCCGCCGGGGCGGTGACCGGTCCGTCCTGCGCACCGCCGGCACCATGGCGGTCGGCTCCCTCGTCATCTACGCGGTCGGCGTGCCGTACCTGGCGCTCTCCACGGGCATGTCGATGAGCGCCGCCGTCGCGGCCGGCCTCGTGCCGTTCCTGGTCGGCGACGCCCTCAAGGCCGCGCTGGCCATGGGCGCGCTGCCCGCCTCCTGGAAGCTGGCCGGCCGCCGAGGCTGACACCGCCGCCGGTCACCCGGCGTCCTCGCCGACGCCGTAGGCACCACAGAAGAGGCTCGCCGGGTCGTGGCGCGACACCAGACCGGCGAGCCTCTCGCGTGTCCCGGGGCCGTGGAGCCCCCGCCGCCGAAGGAGAAGTCCAGCGCACGGCCCAGGCCGCGGGGCGCCGCCTCCCCGGCGGCCTTCGCGAACAGCTCCCGTGCGGCGGCCACGTCGGCCCCGGCCGTCATCGCCGGCAGCCGCAGCAGGAGGCCCGCCTCCCGGTGCGGCTGCCGATCAGCACCCAGCCCTCGACCGGGCCCGACAGCCCGTCATGACGAAGGCTCTCCGTTCGCCCGCGGGACCGCGTGGCGAGGGAGAGCCTTCCGGGTACACCTGACATCCGCCGTCAGGTATGCGTACCGATCACTCGGCCGGTGTCGTCGCCTTCCGGCTGCGGGCGTCCCGTACCAGCGAGATCACCACGACCAGGGCGGCGACCAGCAGCGAGAGGAGCACCTGCTCGCGCCCGGCGTCGTCGGTCAGCATGTAGACGAGGACGAAGGAGATCATCGCGATCGTCGCCCAGGTCAGGTACGGGAAGAGCCACATCCGCACGACGAGCTTCTCGGGCGACTCGCGCAGGATGATGCCGCGCATCCGCAGCTGGGTGAAGCAGATGACCAGCCACACGAACAGGGCGACCGCACCGGAGGAGTTCAGCAGGAACGCGAACACCGTGTCGGGCCACTGGTAGTTGAAGAACACGGCCACGAAGCCGAACACGACGGACGAGAGGATCGCCGCCTGCGGCACACCCCGCTTGTTCACCGTGGAGAACGCCTTCGGCGCGTCGCCCCGCTGGCCGAGCGAGAAGGCCATGCGCGAGGCGGTGTAGAGGCCGGAGTTGAGACAGGACAGCACGGCCGTCAGCACGATGACGTCCATGACCTGCCCGGCGTGCGGGATGCCGATGACGTCGAGCGCGGCGACGTACGAACCGTCCTCGACGATCGAGGGGTCGTTCCACGGGAGCAGGGTGAGGACGACGAAGATCGAACCCAGGTAGAAGATCGCGATACGCCAGATCACGCTGTTGGTCGCCTTGGAGACGGCACGGCGCGGGTCCTCGGACTCACCGGCCGCCAGCGTCACGATCTCGCTGCCCATGAAGGAGAAGACGACCATCAGCACACCCGTCAGGATGGCCCCCGGCCCCTCCGGGAAGAACCCGCCGGTATCCGTGAGGTGGGCGAGGCCCGACCCCGCGTGGTCCGACCCCGGCAGGACGCCGAAGACGGCGAGCAGACCGACGACGACGAACGCGCCGATCGCCACGACCTTGATCCCGGCGAACCAGAACTCGAACTCACCGTACGAGCCGACGGAGACCAGGTTGGTCGCCGTCAGGACCACCATGACGATCAGGGCCCAGGCCCACTGCGGGACGCCGGGCACCCAGCTCTCCAGGATCTTGGCACCCGCCGTGGCCTCGACGGCGAGCACCACGACCCAGAAGAACCAGTACAGCCAGCCGATGGAGAAACCGGCCCAGCGGCCCAGGGCCTGGTCGGCGTAGGCGGAGAAGGAACCCGAGCTCGGCCGGGCGACCGCCATCTCACCGAGCATTCGCATGACGAAGACGACCATGAGGCCGACCAGCGCGTACGACAGGAGGATGGCCGGTCCCGCCGCGGCGATACCGGCGCCCGAGCCGACGAAGAGGCCCGCTCCGATCACGCCGCCGATGGCGATCATCGAGAGGTGACGGTTCTTGAGACCGGCCTGGAGACCGTCCGAGGAGTCGGGCTTACCCGGCTCGCCGGGCTGTTGGCCCGGTCCGGCCACAGTCGTCTGCGACGTCATGGATCGAATCCTTACGTTTTCTGATCATGTGTGTCGGTATTACTTGCCTCGGCGGGGGTGGTGCGAAGGCAAGGCCACGCATTCAAGCCCGATCGGCACCAGAAGCGGAACCCCCTCATCCGTTTCCTTGACCCGATCGTTGCCCGAGTGGCACGGCACACAAGTCCGGACCTGAACGGGCCCCCCGGGAAACCCCGGTGGGTGCCGACCCCGCTGACCATTACCCCGCCCGGTCCGTGCCACACTTCGCACCATGCGCGTGTACCTCGGCTCCGACCATGCCGGCTTCGAACTGAAGAACCACCTCGTCGAGTGGCTCACGGCCCACGGCCACGAGGCCGTCGACTGCGGTCCCCACATCTACGACGCCCAGGACGACTACCCGCCGTTCTGCCTCCGTGCCGCCGAGCGGACGGCCGCGGACAAGGACAGCCTCGGCATCGTCATCGGCGGCTCCGGCAACGGCGAACAGATCGCCGCGAACAAGGTCAAGGGCGTCCGCGCCGCGCTCGCCTGGAGCGAGCAGACCGCCGCGCTCGGGCGCGAGCACAACGACGCCAACGTGGTGGCCATCGGCGGCCGGATGCACACGGTGGAGGAGTCCACGAAGTTCGTCGAGATCTTCCTGGCCACGCCGTATTCGGGTGAGGAGCGCCACACCCGCCGCATCGAGATGCTCTCGGCGTACGAGACCACCGGCGAGCTCCCCCCGATCCCGGCCCACCACCCGCAGCAGGGCTGAACCGCCCGCACCCGATTCCCCCGTGCCGCCGGGCCCACGCCCGGCGGCACGAGCGCGTCACCAGGAGAAACGCCGTGCCCGAGGGGCATACGATCCACCGCCTCGCCGCCGACCACCACGAGCGGTTCACGGGCCGCCCCGTGCGGGTGAGCAGCCCCCAGGGAAAGTTCTCCGACAGCGCGGCACTGCTGGACGGACGGACCTTCACCGGCGTCGACGCCCACGGCAAGCACCTCTTCCTGGGCTTCGAGGGATCGGCATGGGTCCACATCCACCTGGGCCTCTTCGGCAAACTCGGGTTCGGCACGGTCCCCGCGCTCCCGCCCACCGACACCGTCAGGCTGCGGCTGCTCAACGACGCCCACCACGCGGATCTGCGCGGCCCCACCACCTGCGCCCTGATCACCGGTCCCGAGAAACGGGCGATACACGACCGGCTCGGCCCCGACCCGCTGCGCGCGGACGAGGACGGCGACCGGGCCTGGCGGCGGATCTCCCGCAGCCGCGTCACCGTCGCCGCCCTGCTGATGGACCAGAAGGTCGTCGCGGGCGTCGGGAACGTCTACCGCGCCGAGGTCCTCTTCCGGCACGGCATCGACCCGTACCGCGCGGGCAGGGACGTCACCCGGGCCGAGTGGGACGCGATCTGGGCCGACCTCGGCGTCCTGATGCGCGAGGGCGTGCGGAACAACCGCATCGACACCGTCCGCCCCGAGCACCTGCCGGAGGCCATGGGCCGGCCCCCGCGGGTCGACGACCACGGCGGCGAGGTGTACGTCTACCGCCGCGCCCGGCAGGCCTGTCACATCTGCGGCACCGAGGTCCGCACGGCGGACCTGGCGGCCCGCAACCTCTTCTGGTGCCCGTCCTGCCAGCCCTCCGTGGCGGGCCGGTAGGCAGGCCGCCGGGTCACGCCGGGATCAGAAACCGTGCGGGCACCACGGCTCCACGTCCGTCGAGAACGCCAGGGACGTCTCGGCCAGCGCGCCCGCCCGCAGCTCCCGCACCATCCCGGCCGCCGCCAGGGTCGTCAGCGACACCCCGCCCAGGTAGGCGGCACCCAGGTCCCGCACCGACAGGGCCAGTTCGGGTTCGTCCTCCGTCCTCCGGCAGGTGGCCGCGCCCTTCGCGTCGGCGGTCAGCCGCCAACGCCCCGCGTTCCACGGGCAGAAGGCGTCCTCCACCTCCAGCACCACGTCGACCGGGGCCCGGTAGGCGCGGGCCTCCAGCGCCGCGCCCACCTCGACCAGCCGCACGTACAGCCCGTCGCGCACCCGCATCTCGCAGCGCCGGACGTCCGAGACCAGCCGGAGCACCGGGTCGTCCACGGGCCGGTTGCCGCACTCGACCACCGACGTCAGGTCGATGCCGAACAGGAAGCGCCACAGCGCCGCGTACGAAGCGGGATCCAGCGCCGCCAGGTCGCGCACCGCCACCGTGCCCCGGGGGCCGGCGTCCTCCCACGCGGGCCTCAGGTGGAACGTGACGTACCCCGTGACCTCGCCGTCCCGCTCCGCGAGGACGCACTGCAGCGGGGACCCGCCCCGCCGGCCGCTCTCCGGGTCGTTCACCGGCATCCGCTCCCAGCCGGGCCGGCGCAGGGGGGTGCCGGGCCGGGCCGCCGCGAGCCGCCCGTACACCGCCTCGCAGGCGTCGAGCGCCTGTGCCGGGGACGAGCGGCGCACCCGCACCCCGTCCGTGCCCGGGGGCAGCGCGAGGCGGACCCGGGAGGTGTCGATCCTCATCTTCATCTCGGCCGTGGCCGCGCCGTAGCCGAACCGGCCGTAGATCTCGGGCTCCGACGCCAGCAGCACCGCCAGCGGCTCGCCCCAGGAGCGGACGTCGTCCAACTGGCGCCGCATCATCGACGTCAGCAGCCCCTGCCTGCGGTGCGTCGTGGAGACGCTCACCCCCGTGACTCCCGCAGCCGGCACGGCGGTACCGCCGGGCACGGTCAGCCGGAAGCTGTACGCTCCCGCCGTCCCCACGCAGTCCGCGCCGTCCCAGTGGGCGATCGCACGCCGCGGCTCGGCCAGGGCGGCATACATCTCGCGGCTCTCGGGCGCGAAGGGAACGCCGCCGAACGCCAACTCGAGACAGCCGAACCAGGCATCCCATTCCGCAGCCGACAGCACCCGCAGTTCCGTAGTCATGACCTCTACTTACCAGGGCCCGCGAAGCCCTGGCGAACCTGTTTCGAACACATTGACACCGGGTCCCCCTGCACCGGAGGCCGTCGGGTGGATAAGGTCCCGACAATGGCCCGTCGCAGAAGAGCAGAGACCTACACCGCCCGGTGGCGCAGATCGGCGCACCGGGCGCGCATCGCGCTGCGCCGGTCCGGGGTCGACTACTTCCGCGGTGACGGGTCCGACTGGATAGCCCTGGCCGGTCTGCTGATCATCATTCCGGTGATCACCTGCACCACGCTGCTCAACCCCGTCTGGTGCTCCCCGACCGCCCTGGCCCTGCCGATCGTGGCGGGCGGTCTCCTGCTGCGGCCGGCCAGCCTGCTCAGTCTCTACGCGACCGCCGCCGCCGCCCTGATCGTCGAGTCCATCGCCCTCGGCCCCTACGCGGACGGTCCCGCCCGGGTCACACCGGGCACCGTCCTGGTCGTCGCGGCCTGCGGTTTCTTCGGGCTCGTCCTGGCCCAGTTCCGGGCCAGGGTCGGGGTGCCGTGGCGTCGCGGCGGCACGATGCTCTTCGACCTGCGCGAGCGGATCCGGGTCCAGAGCGCCCTGCCCCGGCTGCCCGAGGGCTGGCACCGCGAGATGGCGCTCCGCCCCGCCGGCGGGCAGTCCTTCTCCGGCGACTTCGTCGTCGCCGCCCGCACCAACGGCGAGCGCACCCTGGAGGTCGTCCTCACCGACGTCTCCGGCAAGGGCATGGACGCCGGTTCCCGTGCCCTGCTGCTGTCCGGCGCCTTCGGCGGCCTCCTCGGCTCCCTCCCGCCGCACGGCTTCCTCCCCGCGGCCAACGGCTATCTGCTGCGCCAGGACTGGGACGAGGGTTTCGCCACCTCGATCCACCTCGTCCTGGACCTGGAGTCGGGCGACTACGAAATCCTCTCCGCCGGCCATCCCCCCGCGCTGCAGCTGCACGCGGGCAGCGGCCTGTGGGAGGAGATGGCGGCGGAAGGCCCCCTGCTCGGGGTGTACGACGGAGCGCAGTTCGACGCCGTGAAGGGTTCGCTGGCCCCCGGGGACGTCCTGATGCTCTTCACCGACGGACTGGTGGAGGCGTCCGACCGGGACATCGCGGAAGGCATCGACCGGCTGACCGGAGAGGCCGACCGCTACGTCGCGACGGGCTTCGAGGGCGCGGCCTGGCATCTGATCGAGGCCTGCGCCAAGGACGTCAACGACGACCGCGCGCTCCTCCTGCTGTCCCGGCGCGGCTGAACCGTACGGAAGCGGTCGAAACCGCACAGGCGTCAATCTTCGCGTTCCGCATTCACCCGAAGGTGGAGGGAGTCCGGAGGACGTCACCCCGGGTGCGCGGCCAGGGCCTCCGCACCCGGGCCGGCCGCCCCTCAGACCGGAACCGCCTCTTTCTCGGTCTCCTGGGCCCGCGTGCGCCCTCCGGGGAGGATCCGGGCCAGCCAGTGCGAGCGGCCGGCCGCCAGCGGCGACAGGACCGCGAGCAGGAGCACGTACCCGGCGATGAACGGCGAGAGCCGCTCGTCCAGGCCCGCGCCCGCCGCCATCGTGGCGAGGATCAGCGCGAACTCACCGCGCGCCAGCAGGGTGGTGGAGACGTTCGCCGTGGCCTTCGGCCCGAAGGCGTAGATCCTGGCCGTGGCCATCCCGGCGAAGACGTTCATCAGCACGGTCACCGCGACGGCGGCCAGCACCGGCCACAGCACGCTCGGCAGGTCGCCGGGGTTGATGGAGAGCCCGAAGCCGAAGAAGAAGATCGCCCCGAACGCGTCCCGCAGCGGATGGACCAGCTTCAGGATGCGGGTGCCCGACGAGGTGCTGCCCAGCATGAGGCCGACCATGAACGCGCCGATCGCGTCTGCGACCCCGAACCACTCCGAGACGCCGGCCACGAAGACGGCGACACCGAGGAAGGAGATGACGAGGAGTTCGTCGTCCTTGGTGTTCATCAGCTTGCCGACGAGCTTCGTGCCGAAGCGGGCCATCAGGGCGAGCAGCAGCAGGAATCCGAAGGCCTTGCCACCGTCGATCACCGCAGCCCCGAGGCTGTCCGCGCCGGACAGGATCGGTTGCAGCGCGGCCAGATAGAGGGCGAGGAAGACGTCCTCGACGACGATGATGCCGAGGATCGGCCGTGTCTCCGGATTCCCGATCCGGCCGAGGTCGACGAGGACCTTCGTGACGATGGCCGACGACGAGATGCCGAGCACACCGGCGAGCACCAGCGCCTCGGACGTGCCCCAGCCCAGCGCGAAGCCGAAGCCGAGACCGGCGCCGACGTTCAGTGCGAGGTAGGTGCCTCCGGCGAGCGCCATCTTGCGCCCGCCCTTCTTCAGGTCGTCCAGATGGAACTCGAGGCCGAGGTAGAAGAGCAGCAGCACCAGACCGAGCGCGGAGAGCATCTCCAGGTCGTGCGGATCGTCGAGGAGGACGACCCCGGGGGTGTGCGGGCCGAGCAGGATCCCGGCCAGGATGAACAGGGGGATGGTCGGCAGTCCGATACGGCCGCCGACGCGGGCGAGGACGGCGGCGGCGAGGAACGCGCCCCCCATGGCGATGAGCGTGTCTGCGTGTCCGATGAGCCTGTCTCCTTCTTTCGGTCAAGAGCGCGTCAAGGAATCGTCAGTAATTAGTTTACCGAACGATCAGGACTGCACTCCCGGAACCAGCGGAGTCAGGTGGTGACCGGCGTACAGTCGGCCCATGCCGATGCCGTATCTGACCCTGTCCCAGGTGGAGTCGATCGCCCGCGAGGCCCATCGTGAGCAGACCGACAAGGCGGGGCGCCCGTACGCGGAGCACCTGGCAGCGGTGGCGGAGGGCGTACGGAGCAGGGGCGGCAGCGAGGAGCAGATCGCCGCCGCCTGGCTGCACGACGCGATCGAGGACCACGCGCTGTCCCGGCGCTGGCTGGACGAGGCCCCGCTGCCCGGACAGGTGAAAGAAATGGTCCTCGCCGTCACCAAGCGGGACGGCGAGGACCTCTTCACATACACCGGGCGGATTCTCGCCACGCCCGGAGCGCTGCTGATCAAGGAGTCGGATCTGGCGCACAACGCGGACCCCGCCCGGCTCGCGATCCTCGAGCCGGCCACCCGTACCCGTCTGACCGAGAAATATGCGCAGGTACGCGGCTTGCTGGGGCTCGGCGAGGGTGCCGGGCCGACCGACCGGCGGGATCAAGCCAACCCGGCCACGGAGTGATGCCCTGAAGGGACCGGCCCCGGTGTCGGGGGGCCGATCCGGACAGGGTCAGCGATCGGCGGGGCTCCGGCGGAACGCCCACTTCATCTCCGGCTCGGTCGCGAAGCGCATGGCGCGCCGGACCGGCGGGGTGCAGAGCAGGGTCACGGCGGCGGCTGCGACGAGGGAGACGACGACGAGCCCCACGGGGCCGGAGAGCCACTCGTAGCGGTCGAACAGGTCGTAGTAGCCCGCCCCCTTCACCAGGAAGCCGTGCAGCAGGTAGCCACAGATGGTCCCGGTGCCCAGCGCCGTGAACCACATGTGGCGGCGCGGCACCCAGGCGAGGAACGCGACCGTGAGCAGCAGCGCGCATCCGAACATGGCCAGCGTCATCACGGGCCCCGCCCACCACTGGAAGTCCATCTCCTGGGCGCTGTTGCTGCGGTAGAACCAGCCCAGCCCCATGCGCGGAGCGGCCCAGTAGGCGAAGACCAGGGCCCCGAGGGCCAGAGGGACGGCCAGCATCCGTACCTCGCGCCGGCGGATCAGCTGGAAGTGCTCGGGCTTCATCAGCAGGCCGAGCACGAAGAACGGCAGGAGCTGGCAGACGCGCTGCAGGTCCAGATCGTCGCCGATCTCCGGTGTCACCGAGGCGAGCATGGCGATGCCGAGCGCGACGGGCAGGGGGTGGCGCAGGGACTGCCACAGCGGAGTGGTGACCCGCCAGATGAACAGGGCGATCAGGAACCAGGTGAGGAACAGCGGGTCGAGCAGGGTGATCGAGGTGTCCGGCGCCCCGCCGGCATAGCGCTTGAAGAGCGAGTACGCCGTCTCGAACAGCACATAGGGCACCACGACCCCGGTGACGAGGCGCTTCACCTTGGCCGAACTCATGTCGAACGACCGGGAGAAGTAGCCGGAGACGAGGATGAACGCCGGCATGTGGAACGTGTACACGACCATGTACAGCGCCCGGGTGATCCGGCTGCCGTCCATCACCGGTTCCCAGGCGTGGGCCACGGCGACGAGCACGATCGCGAGGTACTTCACATTGTCGAAGTACGCGTCACGGCGCTTGGCCGGAGCGGGTGCACCGGTGCGGTCCTGAGCGGTCCTGGAGGTGGCGGCGGGGGCGCGTTCGGCCGTCAGCACCTGCTCGTGTCTCGGCTCCGACTCCCGGCTCTCCGGGGTGGACGGGGCCCTCTGAATTTCGCTCGGAGCTTTGGACATCTGCTGCACCTTAGACCCGTCGATCGGCATGCGTAAAACCCTCGAGAAACAACGCGTGTTCCCTGTCATTCAAAAGTGAAACCATCAACAGATGCCCGGTACGTGCTGATTCATCCACCTTAAACAGGGCATATCGGCGAGTGTTTGGCGAGAGTGAATTTCGTCGCACGAACTCCTGGCAAACCGCTGTGAATGAAGTGTGGGGATATGGAAACGATCACATCGGGCGTTATTCGAACTGCCCTGCACACAGCGGGCGCACAGCTTTTTCGCCAGCGCCCGCGCGGGCCCTGCGGCGGCCCGGCGCGCTGCGGTTCGCACTCGGGCGCGCGCGGGCGCGAGGATGGCGGGATCCGGCCGTTTCCCTCCTTCACCCAGCAGCATGCGCAGGGGAGTTGGTGGCACGATGGGCGCGACGGAGGTGTGCCGCCCGCATGCCACCGGGCCGGCAAGGCGGACCGACCAAGGGTGTGATCAGTCGTGGCCATTTCACTGTCTGTGGTACTTCTGCTGGGGATCGTCCTGGTGGTGTTCATCCGCGGCGGATCGATCAAGGGCGGACCGGCGGTCGTCGCCGTGCTGTTCGGCTTCTTCCTGGCGTCGACGGGTATGGCGCCGTCCATCAACAGATTCATGAACTCGATAGCCGACACGATCAACCAGATCAGCTTCTGAGGAGCCCCGCGGAAGCGCCCGGCCCGGCAGGTGACCGGCCGTCGGCTCATGCGCACGGACGAGCCAGGCGGGGCCCGAACCCGCCTGGCTCGTCCGTGCGTTCGGCGTCGCGGAACGGGACCGGAGGGCGCGTGCCCCATGCGCGCCCGGAGCACCCGCCGCGGATACCGGAGTGCCCCACGGGTGGGCAGGTCTCCTTACCCGCCGGGTAATCGACCCCGGCAGGCGGAAGGGGCATGCTCCATGTCGACGGAGCCCCACCGGCCGGAAGGACGCCATGCCCGCCTATGTGATAGCCCACCTCCAGGACGCCGCCCCGCACCCGGAGATCGCCGAGTACATCGAGCGGATCCCCGCGACGTTCGAGCCGTACGGCGGCAGCTTCCTGGTGCACTTCACGCCGCACGAGGTGAAGGAGGGGAGCTGGCCGGGCGGTGTCGTGGTGCTCGTCTTCCCCGGAATCGAGGAGGCGCGGGCCTGGTGGGACTCTCCCGCGTACCAGGAGATCGCGCCGTTGCGCTCCCGGCACATCGAGGGCGACATCATCCTGGTCGAGGGTGTCCCCGCGGGCTACGACCCGGCCGACTCCGCCAGGGCGATGCGGGACGCGCTGCCTCCCGCGTAGCGGCCGGCGCGGCGCCTGCCGGAGAACACCTGTCCATGACCTGTGCCACACGCAGAAAACCCGGGGCCGGGCGGAGGAAAATTCTCCGCCCGGCCCCGGGCCGTTGGAGCGGGCGACGGGAATCGAACCCGCGTAGCTAGTTTGGAAGACTAGGGCTCTACCATTGAGCTACGCCCGCAAGCACCGCTTCACCCGTCCGGGCAGGCCCGGCGGATCTCGGTACGGACAGCATCGTAGCGGGTCGGGGAAGGTGTCCGCACACCCGTATCGGCGTGCCCCCCGTCACGACCCCGGTGACGGCCCGCGCAAAGCGGCCGACGCAGCGCTCGTCTGCATGTACCCTACGTGTCGCACCGACGGGGTGTGGCGCAGCTTGGTAGCGCGTCCGCTTTGGGAGCGGAAGGTCGTCGGTTCGAATCCGGCCACCCCGACCACCGGCAAGATCGCATTGTGGGAGTCCTCCACCTTGCCGTTACTATGCAAATTGCGTGCCCGTGTGTCTGATGTACCGGGCTCGATCCGCGAAGCCGCCTCTCGGCGGCCCAGCAGAACCCCAAGAAGTCAGCCACCAAGGAGACCGAACCGTGAAGAGCGCCGTGGAGACCCTGAACCCGACTCGGGTTCGGCTCAGCATCGAGGTGCCCTTCGAGGAGCTCAAGGACAGCCTCGACGCGGCGTACAAGAAGATCAACCAGCAGGTCACGGTGAAGGGCTTCCGTAAGGGCAAGATCCCGAACCGCGTCATCGACCAGCGGTTCGGCCGTGGTGCTGTGCTGGAGGAGGCCGTCAACGACGCCCTTCCGAAGTTCTACACCGAAGCTGTCAACGAGGGTGAGCTCAACGTTCTGGGCCAGCCCGAGGTCGACATCACCGAGCTCAAGGACGGCGAGCTGCTGGCCTTCACCGCCGAGGTGGACGTCCGTCCCGAGATCGAGATCCCGGACTACTCCGGCATCGAGGTCACCGTGGACGCACTCGAAGTCACCGAAGAAGACGTCGACAAGGCCGTGGAGCAGCTCCGCGAGCGCTTCGCGTCCACCAACCCGGTCGAGCGCGCCGCCGCCGAGGGCGACGTCGTGACCATCGACCTGGAGGCCAAGGTCGACGGAGAGGTCCTCGAGGACGGCGTGGCCGCGGGTGTCTCGTACACCATCGGTTCCGGCGAGCTCCTCGACGGCATCGACGAGGCCGTGACCGGCCTGGAGGCCGGTGGCGAGACCACCTTCACCTCCGAGCTGAAGGGCGGCTCCGCCGAGGGCAAGGAAGCGGAGGTCACCGTCAAGGTCACCGCCGTCTCCGCCCGCGAACTGCCCGAGCTGGACGACGACTTCGCGCAGATGGCGAGCGAGTTCGACACGCTCGCCGAGCTCCGCGAGGACAGCCGCAAGCGCCTCGAGAACACCAAGCAGTACGACCAGGCCACCCAGGCCCAGGAGCGGGTCCTCGAGGAGCTGCTGAAGCTGGCCGAGGTCCCGATCCCCGAGAAGCTCCTCGCGGACGAGGTCCAGACCCGCAAGCACAACCTCGAGCACCACCAGCTCGGCCAGATGGGCCTCGACCTGGAGAAGTACCTCGAGATCCAGGGCAAGACCCTGGAGGAGTTCGAGAACGAGACCTCCGAGCAGGCGATCAAGGGCATCAAGACCCAGTTCATCCTTGACGAGCTCGTCAACAAGGAGAAGCTGAACGTCAACCAGGAGGAGCTCACCGAGCACCTCATGCGGCGTGCGGCCTCCTCCGGCATGAGCCCCGACCAGTTCGCCCAGGCCGTCGTCGAGGGCGGCCAGGTGCCGATGCTCGTCGGCGAGGTCGCCCGCGGCAAGGCGCTCGCCGTCGTCGTCGAGGCCGCCAAGGTCACGGACACCAACGGTGAGATCGTCGAGCTCGAGGACGAGGAAGAGGCAGCGGACGAGGCCGCCGAGACGGTCGAGGCCGCCGAGGGCACCGAGAAGGCTGAGGAGAAGGACGAGAAGAACGAGGCCTGAGCCCCGTTCCGCTCGCTGACCTGATCCACGCGGCGGGCCCCGGACGTACGACGTCCGGGGCCCGCCGTCGTATCGGCCCGCGCGCCCGGGGAGTACCCGGGAACCCTTGTGCGGACTGCTCACCTTGCGCTCCCAGCGAACAGTTGGGGAACCGGGATGGCGTTGTCCCACCTGCGCGTTAGGGTCCATGAAGAGGAAGGGTCGGGTAGTCCCGGCCCACCCGGTACGAAGACGCTGAGACGGCCGGAGCCGTCAGAGACGAGCAGGTGGATACGTGACGAATCTGATGCCCTACGCCGCCGGAGAGCCGTCCCTCGGTGGAGGCCTCGGTGACCAGGTCTACAGCCGACTGCTCGGCGAGCGCATCATCTTCCTCGGTCAGCAGGTCGACGATGACATCGCCAACAAGATCACCGCACAGCTTCTGCTCCTTGCCGCGGAACCCGACAAGGACATCTACCTCTACATCAACAGCCCCGGCGGCTCGGTGACGGCCGGCATGGCGGTCTACGACACCATGCAGTACATCCCGAACGACGTGGTCACCATCGGTATGGGAATGGCGGCCTCGATGGGCCAGTTCCTGCTCACCGGTGGCACGGCGGGCAAGCGCTTCGCGCTCCCCAACACCGACATCCTGATGCACCAGGGTTCGGCCGGCATCGGCGGTACCGCGTCGGACATCAAGATCCAGGCGCAGTACCTGCTCCGCACGAAGACACGGATGGCGGAGATCACCGCCCACCACTCCGGCCAGACCGTGGAGACGATCATCCGCGACGGCGACCGCGACCGCTGGTACACCGCCGAGGAGGCCAAGGACTACGGCCTCATCGACGAGATCATCTCGGTCGCGTCGGGCATCCCGGGCGGCGGCGGCACCGGCGCCTGATCCGGGCGTGCACCACCCCGCACCCTCTCGTACGCCGAGACCCACAGCCCACAGATACGCCACCAGGATGGTGAAGACCCACATGAACAACTTCTCCGGCGCCTCCGCGAGCGGCCTCTACACCGGCCCGCAGGTGGACAACCGCTACGTCGTCCCGCGCTTCGTGGAGCGCACCTCGCAGGGTGTGCGTGAGTACGACCCGTACGCGAAGCTCTTCGAGGAGCGCGTGATCTTCCTCGGCGTCCAGATCGACGACGCCTCGGCCAACGACGTCATGGCACAGCTGCTGTGCCTGGAGTCGATGGACCCGGACCGTGACATCTCGATCTACATCAACAGCCCCGGCGGCTCGTTCACCGCGCTCACCGCGATCTACGACACGATGCAGTTCGTGAAGCCGGACATCCAGACGGTCTGCATGGGCCAGGCCGCCTCCGCCGCCGCCGTCCTGCTGGCCGCGGGCACCCCGGGCAAGCGCATGGCGCTCCCGCACGCCCGTGTGCTCATCCACCAGCCGTCCTCGCAGACCGGCCGCGAGCAGCTCTCCGACCTGGAGATCGCGGCCAACGAGATCCTGCGGATGCGGACCCAGCTCGAGGAGATGCTGGCCAAGCACTCCACCACCCCGCTGGAGAAGATCAGCGAGGACATCGAGCGCGACAAGATCCTTACCGCCGACGACGCACTCGCGTACGGTCTGGTGGACCAGATCGTCTCCACCCGGAAGACCACCGCGGGCGCGTCGGTCTGACGTCGGTCTTTCCCCTTGGCACATTCCGTTTGCACGGCCACGGCCGTGTGAACCGTGCCAAGGGGGGCCCGAACAGGGGGCCAGGCAAGGTACCGTCGGATAGAGGCACCAGGAGCCGCTGAACCAGGCTGCTCCCAGGCGAAGGGGAATCACCTCGTGGCACGCATCGGTGATGGCGGCGACCTGCTCAAGTGCTCGTTCTGCGGAAAGAGCCAGAAGCAGGTGAAGAAGCTCATCGCGGGACCCGGTGTGTACATCTGCGACGAGTGCATCGATCTCTGCAACGAGATCATCGAGGAGGAGCTCGCGGAGACCTCCGAGGTGCGGTGGGAGGAGCTCCCCAAGCCGCGCGAGATCTACGAGTTCCTCGAGGGGTACGTCGTCGGGCAGGAGCCCGCGAAGAAGGCCCTCTCGGTCGCTGTGTACAACCACTACAAGCGGGTCCAGGCCGGTGAGAACGGCGGCGGTTCGAATCGCGACGACGCCATCGAGCTCGCCAAGTCGAACATCCTGCTGCTGGGCCCCACGGGCTCCGGCAAGACGCTCCTCGCGCAGACGCTGGCCCGCATGCTCAACGTCCCGTTCGCCATCGCGGACGCGACGGCGCTGACGGAGGCCGGCTATGTCGGCGAGGACGTCGAGAACATCCTGCTGAAGCTGATCCAGGCGGCCGACTACGACGTCAAGAAGGCCGAGACGGGGATCATCTACATCGACGAGATCGACAAGGTCGCCCGCAAGAGCGAGAACCCGTCGATCACCCGAGACGTCTCCGGCGAGGGCGTCCAGCAGGCCCTGCTGAAGATCCTGGAGGGGACCACCGCCTCCGTACCGCCTCAGGGCGGACGGAAGCACCCGCACCAGGAGTTCATCCAGATCGACACGACGAACGTCCTGTTCATCGTGGGCGGCGCCTTCTCGGGCCTGGAGAAGATCATCGAGTCGCGGGCCGGCGCCAAGGGCATCGGCTTCGGCGCGACGATCCGCTCCAAGCTGGAGATCCAGGCGAGCGACCAGTTCCAGGAGGTCATGCCGGAGGACCTGGTGAAGTTCGGGATGATCCCCGAGTTCATCGGCCGTCTGCCCGTGCTGACCTCGGTCCACAACCTGGACCGCGAGGCGCTGCTCCAGATCCTGATCGAGCCGCGCAACGCGCTGGTGAAGCAGTACCAGCGTCTGTTCGAACTCGACGGCGTGGAGCTGGACTTCGAGCGTGAGGCCCTGGAAGCCATCGCCGACCAGGCGATCCTCCGCCAGACGGGTGCGCGAGGTCTGCGCGCCATCATGGAAGAGGTCCTCCAGTCCGTGATGTACGAGGTGCCGTCCCGCAAGGACGTGGCCCGTGTCGTCATCACTCCGGACGTCGTCCGCAACAACGTCAACCCGACGCTGGTCCCGCGCGAGCCGCGCACGATCGGCAAGAACGACGGCGGCCGCCACGAGAAGTCCGCGTAGCGGCGGCGAACGACACACGCGAAGGGGCGCCCGGCCGATGGCCGGGCGCCCCTTTTCTTGCCCCGTCAGTATTAGTCAGTGCTAATATTTCTTGCTGTGGGCGGTCCGTACGAACTCAGATTCTTCGCAGATGTCCTGGACTGGATTTATGCGCTGGCCAAGGAGGATCCGGATAGTCACGATCACGTCATAGCGGCCTTGGAGCGCCTCCAGGAGGCTGGTCCGGCGTTACGGCGACCGACGGTCGGTGCGATCGAGGACAGCCGGTACCGCAACATGCGTGAGCTCCGTCCACGCAACGGCAGCACGGTCAGTATCCGGATGCTCTTCGTTTTCGATCCGGTACGACGAGCTGTGTTCCTCGTCGCCGGGAACAAGGCGAGCGGACGGCAGTGGGCAGCCTGGTACCCCAAGGCGATCAGAGAAGCCGACGCCAAGTACATGGCTTACCTTGAAGCTCTAGAGGAGGAGGACGGATGAACCTCGGCAGCATGGCCGACCTCGCGGCTGACATCACACCGGAGAAGCGCGCCCGCATCGATGCGATCAAGAGCGAGATGGTCGACGCGGAGCGGGGCCACGAGCTGGCCTCCCTCCGGAAGGCGCAGGGGCTGACCCAGGTCCAGGTGGCGAAGGCTATGGGCGTGACGCAGGGGCGGATCAGTCAGATCGAGCGTGGTGGCGTGCGTCTGGACACATCGACGATGTCGGCCTACCTGCACGCAATCGGAGGCGAGCTGACGATACTGGCGACGGTCGGAAACCTGTCCGTGAAGCTCTGATTCGCCGCGCAGCCGTTCCCGCGTGAGCCGCGCACGATCGGCAAGAACGACGGCGGCCGCCACGCGAAGTCCGCGTAGCGGCGCCAACGACGACGCGCACGCGAAGGGGCGCCCGGCCGACGGCCGGGCGCCCCTTCGACGTGAGCGGGATCAGATCTTGGTGCGGGAGGTGTTGTAGAGCTTGGCCGCGAGGGCGGCGACATCAGACTGAGGCATGGCCTTCTCCGTCATCATCGCTCCCACATCGACCCCCACGACGATGCCGACCGTGCTGTAGTCGGTCCACACGCACACCGGCGTGACGATTTCCTTCGGGCCGTTCTTCGCCGTCCCGTCGGCGTCTTCGTTGATCGCCTTGAGGCTCTGGCACTTCATCAGCGCTCCGTCGAACCCTTCGGGCTTCACGGCTTCGGGTTCGCCGACGAGCGAGACGTTCTCGCTGTCCTCGCTCTTCCCCATCTCCAGCTCGGCGTTCTTGAAGGCGCTGTCGATCACCTTCGCGGGGTCGCTGACCTCACCCCAGTAACCGGTGAAGACGAGCGACTTCATGGTGAGCGGATTCTTCTCGTCGCCGCTCACATACTGGGCGTTCACCTGGTTGGGGTTCTTGATCCCCATCGCCTCGGCCTCGGCCTTGTCCTTGCCCGTCACCGGTTTCGAGGGAGTGGCCTTGGAGGGGTCCTGCTTATACGTATCCACCGAGGCGGCGGGCGTCAGCTTGTACCCCTTGGTGGAGTCGGCCACGTCGCTGTTGCTGGACCCACCCGAGGTGAGGAAGTACACCCCGCCCGCGACCACGGCCAGCGCGACCACGGCCGCGCCGATGATCAGGCCCGTCTTCTTCTTCGGGGCGCCCGGCTGGCCCGGCATGCCCGGGTAGGCCTGCTGGCCGCCGTACGGGGGAGTGGGCGGCTGCTGGCCGTACGGGCCCGGCTGCTGGCCCTGCGGGTAGCCGTAGCCCTGCGGGGGCTGCTGCTGCGGCGGGACGCCCTGGGGGGCCTGCTGCGGGTAGCCGTAGCCGGGCTGCGGGGGCCCCTGCGGCGGCTGACCGCCGTACGGCCCGGGCTGCTGCCCGTACGGGCCCGGCTGCTGGCCGTACGGTCCGGGCTGGCCCTGCGGCGGCTGCCCGCCGTACGGGCCCGGCTGGTTGTAGCTCATTGCGCTGTCCCCTCCAGAATGCTTATGCGTTCCGAACATCCTGACGGAAGCGGCGCCCGCACAGGGCATCCGGGCGCACACCGTTACTGAACAAACCGGTTTCGGCGCACGACTGTGACGCCCCTAAACTGTCTGCGTGACCGAGAACGCAGCGCAGCAGCCAGCCAGCACCCCCGAACTGCCGACCCAATACGCGCCGGCCGATGTAGAGGGGCCGCTGTACGAGCGCTGGGTAGAACGTGGTTACTTCACGGCCGACGCGAAGAGCGACAAGCCCGCGTACACCGTCGTCATCCCCCCGCCGAACGTCACCGGCAGCCTCCACCTGGGCCACGCCTTCGAACACACGCTGATCGACGCCCTCACCCGCCGCAAGCGCATGCAGGGTTTCGAGACGCTGTGGCAGCCCGGCATGGACCACGCCGGCATCGCCACCCAGAACGTCGTCGAGCGCGAACTCGCCAAGGACGGCAAGTCCCGCCACGACCTGGGCCGCGAGGCGTTCGTCGAGCGCGTCTGGCAGTGGAAGGAAGAGTCCGGCGGTCAGATCTCCGGCCAGATGCGCCGCCTCGGCGACGGCGTCGCCTGGGACCGCGAGCGCTTCACCATGGACGAGGGTCTGTCCACGGCCGTCCAGACCATCTTCAAGCGGATGTACGACGACGGCCTGATCTACCGCGCCGAGCGCATCATCAACTGGTGCCCGCGCTGTCTGACGGCCATCTCCGACATCGAGGTGGACTACCAGGACGACGACGGCGAGCTCGTCTCCATGAAGTACGGCGACGGTGACGACACCATCGTCGTCGCCACCACCCGCGCGGAGACCATGCTCGGCGACACCGCCGTCGCCGTCCACCCCGACGACGAGCGCTACGCCCGCCTCATCGGCAAGCAGATCAGGCTGCCGCTCACGAACCGCACCATCCCGGTCGTCGCGGACACCCATGTCGACCCCGAGTTCGGCACCGGCGCCGTCAAGGTCACCCCCGCGCACGACCCGAACGACTTCGCCATCGGCCGGCGCCACGACCTGGAGACCATCCAGGTCCTCGACGAGCGCGGCATCATCATCACCCCCGGCCCCTTCCAGGGCCTGGACCGCTTCGAGGCCCGGTCCGCGATCGTCGCCGCCCTGCGCGCCGACGGCCGGATCGTCGCCGAGAAGCGCCCGTACGTCCACTCCGTCGGCCACTGCTCCCGCTGCAAGACGACGCTGGAGCCGCGCCTGTCGATGCAGTGGTGGGTCAAGGTCGAGACGCTCGCCAAGACGGCGGGCGACGCCGTCCGCGACGGTCGCGTCAACATCCACCCCGCCGACCTGACCCCGCGCTACTTCGACTGGGTCGACAACCTCAACGACTGGTGCATCTCGCGCCAGCTGTGGTGGGGCCACCGCATCCCCGTCTGGCACGGCCCGAACGGCGAGATGGTCTGCGTCGGCCCGAACGACGAGGCGCCCACCGGTGAGGGCTGGCACCAGGACACCGACGTCCTCGACACCTGGTTCTCCTCCGGACTGTGGCCGTTCTCCACCATGGGCTGGCCCGAGCAGACCGAGTCGCTGGAGAAGTTCTATCCGAACTCCGTCCTGGTCACCGGCTACGACCTGATGTTCTTCTGGGTCGCCAGGATGATGATGTTCGGCCTGTACGCCATGGGCGACGTCCCGTTCCGCACCATCGCCTTCCACGGCATGGTCCGCGACGAGACCGGCAAGAAGATGTCGAAGTCCAAGGGCAACGTCGTCAACCCGCTCGACTGGATGGACAAGTACGGCTCCGACGCCGTCCGTTTCACCCTGGCCCGCGGTGCCAACCCGGGCGTCGACGTCCCGATCGGCGAGGACTGGGTCCAGGGCTCCCGCAACTTCGCCAACAAGATCTGGAACGCCACTCGCTTCGCGCTGATGAACGGCGCGACGATCGAGGGCGCACTGCCGGCCCCCGAGCAGATGACCGCCACCGACCGCTGGATCCTGTCCCGGCTCAACACGGTCGTCGCCCAGGTCGACGCGCTCTACGACGACTACCAGTTCGCCAAGCTGTCCGACGCCCTTTTCCACTTCGCGTGGGACGAGGTGTTCGACTGGTACGTCGAGCTGTCCAAGACGACGTTCTTCGCCGAGGGCGAGCAGGCCAAGGTCTCCGCGCGTGTCCTCGGCGAGGTCCTCGACGTCACCCTGCGCCTGCTGCACCCGGTCGTCCCCTTCGTCACCGAGACGCTCTGGACGACCCTCACCGGCGGCGAGTCCCTCGTCGTCGCCGACTGGCCGAACGACTCGGGTTTCCGCGACCAGGGGGCCGAACGAGAGATCGAGCTCGTCCAGCAGGTCGTCACCGAGGTCCGCAGGTTCCGCTCCGACCAGGGCCTGCAGCCCGGCCAGAAGGTCCCCGCCGCGCTCACCCTGGACGGCACCGCCCTGGCGCCCCACGAGGCCGCCATCCGGCAGCTGCTGCGCCTCCAGCCGGCCGGCGACGGCTTCCACGCCACCGCCTCGCTCCCCGTCGCCGGTGCCACGGTCGCTCTCGACCTCTCCGGCACCATCGACGTCGCCGCCGAGCGCAAGCGCCTCACCAAGGACCTGGAGGCCGCCAAGAAGGAGATCGTCCAGGCCAACGGCAAGCTCGGCAACGAGGCCTTCCTGGCGAAGGCCCCGGACAACGTGGTCGACAAGATCCGTGGACGGCTCGCCAAGGCCGACGCCGACATCGAGCGGATCAGCACCCAGCTGGCGAACCTGCCGAAGGGCTGATGACCTGAGAGCGGAGCCCCCGTGCCCCCGACCGACCGGGAGCGCGGGGGCTCCGCCGTGCCCGGGGGAGTGCGGCGGCGGGCGCTGCGCGCGATGTCCGCGGCCATCCGTAGACTGGCCCTGTGAGTGAGCCCCGCCCTTCAGACCGGCACGACGCGTCCGATTCCGACGACACCTTCGCGGAGATCGTCGACGAGGAGACCCAGCGCGATCCCGACCTGGCGGTGATCGAGGCCGGGAGCCGCACGCTGCGCACCCAGTCGGGACCGCCCCAGGGTGAGGCGGTCCCCGACCGCCCCGCCGACCCCGAGACCGACCGCGCGCTGCGCGAGGTGGAGCAGGAGCTCGCCGGCCGCTGGGGCGAGACCAAGCTCGAGCCGTCGGTGACCCGTATCGCTGCCCTGATGGACGTGCTGGGGGAGCCCCAGCGTGCCTACCCGTCGATCCACATCACGGGGACGAACGGCAAGACCAGCACGGCCCGCATGATCGAGGCCCTGCTGAACGCCCTCGACCTGCGCACCGGCCGCTACACCTCGCCGCACGTCCAGTCGATCACCGAGCGGATCAGTCTGGACGGCGCCCCGATCGACGCCGAGCGTTTCATCGAGACGTACAACGACGTCAAGCCGTACATCGAGATGGTCGACGCCCAGCAGCCCTACCGGCTCTCGTTCTTCGAGGTGCTGACGGGCATGGCGTACGCGGCCTTCGCCGACGCGCCGGTCGACGTCGCGGTCGTCGAGGTCGGTATGGGAGGCACCTGGGACGCGACGAACGTCATCGACGCCACGGTCGCCGTCGTCACCCCCATCTCGCTGGACCACACCGACCGCCTCGGCTCCACCCCCGCCGAGATCGCCGGTGAGAAGTCCGGCATCGTCAAGCAGGACGCGACGGTGATCCTGGCCCAGCAGCCGGTCGACGCCGCGCAGGTCATGCTGAAGAAGGCCGTCGAGGTGGACGCCACGGTCGCCCGCGAGGGCATGGAGTTCGGCATCGTCTCCCGCGAGATCGCGGTCGGCGGCCAGTTGCTGACCCTGCGGGGCCTGGGCGGCGAGTACGACAACATCTTCCTGCCGCTCTACGGGGCGCACCAGGCGCACAACGCCGTGGTCGCCCTGGCCGCCGTCGAGGCGTTCTTCGGCATCGGCGCGGAGCAGGCCCGCAGCCTCGACGTGGAGGCGGTGCGCAAGGCCTTCCTGTCCGTCCTCTCGCCGGGCCGCCTCGAGGTCGTCCGGTCCAGCCCGACCGTCGTCCTGGACGCGGCGCACAACCCGGCAGGCGCACTCGCCGCCTCCGAGGGGATCTCCGAGGCGTTCAGCTTCTCCCGGCTGATCGGCGTCGTCGGCACGAGCGGTGACAAGGACGTCCGGGGGCTCCTCGAAGCCTTCGAGCCGATCTTCGCCGAGATCGTCGTCACCCAGAACTCCAGCCCGCGCGCCATGGACGCGGACGCGCTCGCCGCCGTCGCCGTCGAGGTCTTCGGCAACGAACGCGTCCAGGTCGAGCCACGCCTGGACGACGCCCTGGAGGCGGCGATCACCCTCGCCGAGGAAGAGGCCGAATACGCGGGCGCCGGGGTCCTGGTGACCGGATCCGTGATCACGGTCGGCGAGGCCCGGCTGCTTCTTGGAAGGCGCTGACCCTGTGCGTACGCTCTGTGC
Source organism: Streptomyces sp. JH34 (assembly GCF_029428875.1). Lineage (NCBI taxonomy): Bacteria > Bacillati > Actinomycetota > Actinomycetes > Kitasatosporales > Streptomycetaceae > Streptomyces > Streptomyces sp. JH34. The sequence continues at coordinate 4,994,369 of NZ_JAJSOO010000001.1, forward strand.
TTCGACGCTGATCGGCGAGTTCTTCGTCATCGGCTTCGCCGGGCTCGTGGCGATGAAGTCCGACGACCTGTCCATGGCCACGGTCTGGACGGTCTGCGGCATCGGCATGCTGCTCTCCGTCCTGCTCTGCGGTGTGATCACCCGTCCCGGCGGCATCCAGCTCGGCTGGGGGCTCCAGATCCTGCTGGTGCTGAGCGGCTTCTTCGTCCCGATGATGTTCATCCTCGGAGTGATCTTCGCGGCCCTGTGGTGGGCCTCGGTGCACTACGGCCGCAGGATCGACGAGGCCAAGGCGCGGTGGGCGGCCCAGGCCGAGGCGCAGGAGCGTGCGGAGGCTCCGGCCCAAGGATGACGCAGCGTAAGCCCGGTCGCAGACCGGTCGGCGCACCCCTGTAATCTCGCCCTCACCCGCACCCGAAAGTCTCCAAGGAGCCGCACATGACTCAGCGCACCCTCGTCCTTCTCAAGCCCGACGCCGTCAGGCGTGGGCTGATCGGCGAGATCGTCGGCCGCATCGAACGCAAGGCTGGCTGGACGATCACCGCGCTGGAGCTGCGCACGCTCGACCAGGAGACCCTGGAGCAGCACTACGGCGAGCACAAGGGCCGCCCGTTCTACGAGCCGCTCGTCGAGTTCATGGCCTCCGGGCCCGTCGTCGCTCTTGTGGCCGAAGGCGAGCGGGTGATCGAGGGCGTCCGTGCCCTGGCCGGCCCCACGGACCCGATCGCCGCCGCGCCCGGCTCGATCCGCGGTGACTTCGGCACGATCACCCGGGAGAACCTCATCCACGCCTCGGACTCCGAGGAGTCCGCAGAGCGAGAACTCAAGCTTTTCTTTCCCGGACTTTCCTGACTTCGGCTCCGCCAAACAGCGCTCATGACCTGGGGCGACCGAAGTAATTCGGTCGCCCTTCGGCATAGGGTCACGTATCGCGGGAACCCATCCCTCCGACGTAACGTCACCATGGGTGGAACGGGCAGCCGTTCCGTCCGCCACGGCGAAGGACCCTCGCGCTGTGTCCGTGCATACGGCACTACGATGGAAGCTTCCACGCCCGCAGCGCCAACCTCGCCTACCAAAAACAAGCCATTCTTCGCTTCTTGGGAAGGCCCGACGCATCCTCATGGGGAACAAGGGGAACTCAATGTCGTTCATCGGCCGTGACATGGCTATCGACCTCGGGACTGCCAACACGCTGGTGTACGTCAGGGGGCGCGGCATCGTACTGAACGAGCCGTCCGTCGTGGCCATCAACACCAACACCGGCGGAATCCTGGCGGTCGGCTCCGAGGCCAAGAAGATGATCGGCCGCACACCGGGCAACATCGTTGCCGTGCGGCCCCTGAAGGACGGCGTGATCGCCGACTTCGAGATCACGGAGCGCATGCTCCGCTACTTCATCCTCAAGATCCACAAGCGCCGCTACCTGGCCCGCCCGAGGGTCGTCGTCTGCGTGCCCTCCGGCATCACAGGAGTCGAGCGACGCGCCGTCATCGAGGCGTCGACGCAGGCAGGCGCGCGCCAGGTGCACATCATCGAGGAGCCCATGGCCGCGGCCATCGGCTCCGGTCTGCCCGTCCACGAGGCCACCGGCAACATGGTCGTCGACATCGGTGGCGGCACCACCGAGGTCGCCGTGATCTCGCTGGGCGGAATCGTCACCGCCCAGTCCATCCGGGTCGCCGGTGACGAACTGGACAACGCGATCATCCAGCACATCAAGAAGGAGTACTCCCTCCTCCTCGGTGAGCGCACCGCCGAACAGATCAAGATCACGATCGGCTCGGCGTTCGAGATGGAGAAGGACGAGCACACCGAGATCCGTGGCCGCGACCTGGTCTCGGGCCTGCCCAAGACCGTCGTCATCTCCGCGACCGAGGTCCGCAAGGCCATCGAGGAACCGGTCAACGCGATCGTCGACGCCGTGAAGACGACGCTCGACAAGTGCCCGCCGGAGCTCTCGGGCGACGTGATGGACCGCGGCATCGTCCTCACCGGCGGCGGCGCGCTCCTGCGCGGACTCGACGAGCGGCTGCGCCACGAGACGGGCATGCCGATCCACATCGCCGAGGACCCGCTGGACTCGGTGGCCCTCGGATCCGGTAAGTGCGTCGAGGAGTTCGAGGCGCTCCAGCAGGTGCTGGACGCCCAGCCCCGACGGTAGGACACGATGTTCCGCCGTACGGGCACTGCCGTCCCGTACGGCGGAACATCGGTATTCAGGCACGAACATTCCGACGAGGAAGGCACGGCCGCCGCACGTGAGGGACACACGAGAGAGCCGGCTGCTCCTGGTGCTGCTGATCGCCATCGCATTCGCCCTGATCACGGTGGATATCCGCGGTGGCGAGGAGTCACCGGTGGACGGAGCCCGGCAGGCCGCGGCCACGGTCCTCGGACCGGTCGAGAACGGCGTCGCGGCGGCGGTGGACCCGGTGGGCAACGCCATCGGCGCCGTCCGGGACTCCGGTGACCGGCACGACCGGATCGCGGCCCTGGAGCACGAGAACGCCGCGCTGAAGACGAAGCTCGGCAGCGACGACCGCAACACCAGCAAGGTCCGTCAGCTCGACACCATGCTGAAGAGCGCCGGGACAGGCCAGTACGGCATCAAGGCCGCCCAGGTCATCGCCATAGGAGCGGCCCAGGGCTTCTCATGGACCGTCACCATCGACGCCGGGGCCGACGACGGTCTCCAGCGCGACATGACCGTACTGAACGGCGAAGGGCTCGTCGGCCGGATCACGACCGTCGGGCCGAACACCGCGACCGTCCTGCTGGCCAACGACCCCGACTTCACCGTGGGCACCCGGCTGGAGAAGACGGACGAGCTCGGCTTCGCCACGGGGCAGGGGGCCCGGCCCCTCTCGGTCCAGTTCCTCAACGGCAAGGCCGACGTGAAGAAGGGCGACCGGCTGGTCACCTTCGGGTCCAGCAACGACAAGCCCTTCGTGCCGGGGGTGCCCGTGGGCGAGGTCGTCCGCGTCGACCCCTCGGGCGGCGACCTGACCCGGACGGTCTACGTCCGCCCGTTCGTCGGCTTCACCAAGCTCGACATCGTGGGCATCGTCGTCCAGGCGCCCCGCGAGAACCCCCGTGACATGGTCCTCCCGGCCCAGCCCAAGAAGCCGGCGAAGCCCAAGCCCACCCCGACGGTCACCGTCACCGTCCAGCCGAACGGCGACCTCGTCGACGGCAGCGGGAAGGTCGTCGGGAACGTCAACGAGACGCCCGGTGCCTCCGCCTCCCCGGGTGCTTCCCCGAACGCCTCCGGCGCCGCCGACCCGGCCGCCGGTGACGCGGCGAACGAGCAGGAATAGAGCTGATCCCCATGCGTATCAACAGGATGCTGCTCTCCGTCGCCCTCGTCGTGGTCGCCCTCGTCATCCAGGTGTCCGTCCTCGCCCGTCTCCAGCTCCCCGGTGCCACCCCCGACCTGCTGCTGCTCGTCGTCCTCGGACTCGCCTTCGTGTACGGGCCGGTCAGCGGCGCCCTGATCGGCTTCGGCGCCGGCCTCCTCGCCGACCTGGCACCGCCCGCAGACCATGCCGCCGGGCGCTACGCCCTGGTCCTCTGCGTCATCGGGTACGTCGCCGGCATGGCTCGCCCCGAGAACGGCCGGCTCAAGTCGGCCCTCACCCCGCTGGCCTTCGTCTTCGTCGCGGCACTCGGGTCCACCCTGCTGTACGCCGGTGTCGGATCCCTCGTCGGTGACACGGCCGCCCGCCACGTGGGCCTGGGCAGCCTGCTGTTCACCGCCGTCGTGTACGACCTGCTCCTCGCGCCGTTCACCGTTCCGCTGATCATGGCGCTCGCCAGACGCACCGAGAACGACCCGGTCGCCGACAGTTCCGGCAGCGGCGACGTCGCCGCCGGCTGGCTCGCCTCGGGCACCGGGCTGCGGATCGGGAACCAGCGGAACGGGATGCGCCTGAGGGCAGCCCGCGGCCGCGCAGCACGCGCAGGACGGATCAAGGGGGTCAAGCGACTGTGAGCCCGTACCGGCACCGGACGACCACCGGGGGAGCCCACCCCCGTACCCCCGGCCGACCCACCACCACCGGGGGCGCCCCGTGAGCAACATTCCGGAGACGGGCCGGACCCCGCGGGTCCAGATCCGTCTCATCGTCATCCAGGTCCTCGTGTTCTCCCTGCTCCTGACGCTCGGCGGCCGGCTCTGGTACCTCCAGATCCGCAACGGGCAGGAGTACACCGACGAGGCCAAGAACAACCACGTCCAGCAGGTCGTCCAGCCCGCCGTCCGTGGTGCCATCCTCGACGCGCGCGGCGTGCCCCTCGCCGACAACGAGACGCGCCTCGTCGTCTCCGCCAGCCGCACCGAACTGATGAAGATGAAGGACGACGGCGTCGGCGTCCTCACCCGCCTGGCCGGTGTCCTGGACATGAAGCCCAAGGACGTCCAGGACAAGGTCCGGCTCTGCGACGCGAAGACTCCGCAGCCCTGCTGGAACGGCTCGCCGTACCAGCCGATCCCGGTCACCGACGAGGCCACCACCCAGCAGGCCCTCACGATCCGAGAGCGTGCCGAGGACTTCCCCGGCATCACCGCCGAACCCACCGCCGTGCGCCGCTACGCGGCCCCCGGCAAGGCCAACACCGCGCAGGTCCTCGGCTACCTCTCGCCCGTCACCGACGAAGAGGTCACCAAGGCACAGGACAGCGACTCGCCCTACCTCCGCTCCGACCAGGTGGGCCGCTCCGGACTGGAGCGCACGTACGACAAGGAACTGCGCGGCAAGGCCGGCGTCACCCGCTACGAGGTCGACAACCTCGGCCGCGTCATCGGCCAGGCCCAGAACGACGAGGCCGAAGCCGGCTCCAGCGTCGTCACCTCCATCGACGCACGGGTCCAGGCCGTCGCCGAGTACGAGCTGAACAACGCCATGGAGACGGCCCGCAAGGAGATGGACCGCAACACCAACGAGCTGTACAAGGCCGACTCCGGTGCCGTCGTCGTCATGGAGGCCAAGACCGGACGCATCGTGTCCATGGCGTCCCTGCCGACGTACGACCCCAACGCATGGATCGGCGGCATCTCCGCCAAGGACTACGCCAAGCTCACCGGCAAGAAGTCCAACTTCCCGCTGCTGAACCGGGCCATCCAGGGCACCGCCGCCCCCGGGTCGATCTTCAAGGTCATCTCCTCGACCGCCGCGGTCAACGCGGGGTACGAGTTCGACGGCAACTACCCGTGCCCGAGTTCGTACTCGATCGGCGGCCAGGTCTTCAAGAACTTCGAGTCCCAGGGCTACGGCGCCATCAGCATCGGGCGCGCCCTGGAGGTCTCCTGCGACACCGTCTACTACGGCCTGGCGCACAAGGAATGGGCGAAGGACGGCGGCAACAAGCCGAAGAAGAAGCCCGCCGACTGGTTCTACAAGACGGCCCACCAGTTCGGGCTCGGCAAGGAGACCGGCATCGACCTCCCCAACGAGGTCCCCGGCCGCGTCCCCGACCGCCAGTGGAAGCAGGACTTCTACGACGCCAACAAGGCGTCCTGGTGCAAGCAGGGCAAGAAGGACGGCACGTACGTCGAGAAGATCGCGTACGAAGGGTGCCTCGAGGGCAACAAGATGCGCGCCGGTGACTCCGTCAACTACTCGATCGGCCAGGGCGACACGCTCGTCACCCCGATCCAGATGGCGACCATCTACGCGGCGATCTCCAACGGCGGCACCCTGTACGACCCGACCGTCGGCAAGGCGATCGTCAGCGGTGACGGCAGGACCGTCCAGGAGATCGCGCCCCAGGCCCACGGCAAGCTCCCCTTCAAGGGAGAGACCCGCGACCAGATAGACGAAGCCCTCGCGGGTGTCGCGACCCGGGGCAGCGCCGCCTGGCGATTCGGCGGATGGCCCCAGGACAAGATCCCGATGCACGCCAAGACGGGCACGGCCGAGGTCTACGGCAAGCAGACGACCTCGTGGTTCGCCACGTACACCAAGGACTACTCGATCGTCATGACGATCTCCCAGGGTGGTACGGGCTCCGGAGCGTCCGGCCCCGCGGTGCGCAACATCTACAACGCGCTCTACGGTCTCGACGCGAGCGGCAAGCAGGACCTCAAGAAGGCGCTGCTGCCCAAGCCCCAGAAGACGCTGCCCAAGATCAAGCCCGACGGCCAGATCGAGTCGCCCAAGATCAAGCCGTACACCCCCGCGCCCGTCGACGACGGCACACAGGCCCTCGCGGGCGCGCTGCGGGCGACCGTCGGGAGGCGTGACTGATGGCAGGCTTCTCCGTCTCCCGCTACGGCCCCGAGGACCGCTCCGTCTGGGCCAGGCTCACCGCCCGCGACTCCGTCGTGCGGCGGCTGGACTGGCCCCTGCTCGGATCGTCCGTCGCACTGTCCTTCGTGGGTGCGCTGCTGGTCTGGTCGGCGACCCGCGGCCGGGACTCCCTCACCCACGGCGACCCGTACTTCTTCCTCTTCCGGCACGTGCTCAACGCCGGCATCGGCCTCGCGCTGATGATCGGCACCATCTGGCTCGGGCACCGCACTCTGCGGGGAGCGGTGCCGGTGCTCTACGGGCTGTCGGTGCTGCTCGTCCTGGCGGTCCTCACCCCGCTGGGCGCCACCGTCAACGGCGCGCACGCCTGGATCCTGCTTCCCGGCGGTTTCTCCCTCCAGCCCTCCGAGTTCACCAAGATCACGATCATCCTCGGCATGGCGATGCTGCTCGCCGCCCGTGTCGACGCGGGCGACCAGCTGCACCCCGACCACCGGACCGTCGGCAAGGCACTCGGCCTGGCACTCGTCCCGATGGCCGTGGTGATGCTGATGCCCGACCTCGGCTCGGTCATGGTCATGGCCGTCATCGTGCTCGGCGTCCTCCTCGCCTCCGGCGCGTCCAACCGCTGGGTCTTCGGGCTCCTCGGCGCGGGTGCGGCGGGCGCGGTGGCCGTCTGGCAGCTCGGCGTGCTCGACGACTACCAGATCGCCCGCTTCGCGGCGTTCGCCAACCCGGCACTCGACCCGGCGGGCGTCGGCTACAACACCAACCAGGCCCGCATCGCCATCGGTTCCGGCGGCCTCACGGGCACGGGACTCTTCAACGGCTCCCAGACGACGGGCCAGTTCGTCCCCGAACAGCAGACCGACTTCGTCTTCACCGTCGCGGGCGAGGAACTCGGCTTCCTCGGAGCCGGACTGATCATCGTCCTGCTCGGCGTCGTCCTGTGGCGCGCCTGCCGTATCGCCCGCGGGACGACCGAGCTCTACGGCACGGTCGTCGCCGCCGGCATCATCGCCTGGTTCGCCTTCCAGTCCTTCGAGAACATCGGGATGACCCTCGGGATCATGCCGGTGGCCGGACTGCCCCTGCCCTTCGTGTCCTACGGAGGCTCGTCGATGTTCGCCGTCTGGGTGGCCATCGGACTGCTCCAGTCGATCAAGGTGCAACGCCCGATGTCGGCCTGAGAGGTTCGCTCAGCCCTGCATGTTCCAGGGCATCGCGGATAGATTCTCCATATGGCGGACTCCAAGCGCGAGGTCGAGCGGAAGTACGAGGCGACTGCCGAGACCCGGCTGCCGGACCTGACCCGGGCGGCCGGGGTCTCCGCCGTCGTCCACCGGGGCCCCAGCGAACTCGACGCCGTCTACTACGACACCGAGGATCTCCGGCTGGCCGCGGACTCCCTCACGCTCCGGCGCAGGACCGGCGGCGACGACGCGGGCTGGCACCTCAAGATCCCCGTCTCCGCCGACGTCCGCGACGAGATCAGGGCTCCGCTCACCGACACGCTGCCGCCCGCCCTCGGTGACCTGCTCCGCTCCCGCGTGCGCCACACCCCGGTGAACCCCGTCGTACGGATCCTCTCCGCCCGGGACGTCCACCACCTCCTCGACGCGGACGGCGCCCTGCTCGCCGAGCTGAGCGTCGACGAGGTCCTCGCGGAGCGCCTGACCGAGGAAGGGCACGGTGCCACCTCGGCGTGGACCGAGCTGGAGGTCGAACTCGCCGACGACGTCGACCCAACCCTCCTCGACGCCGTCGAGCGGCGGCTGCGCAAGGCCGGGGTCCGGCCCTCGGCCGCGCCGTCCAAGCTGTCCAGGGCCCTGGCCGAGACCGCTCCGGACAAGCCGCGGCGTAAGAGGAACCCCGCCCCGCGCACCGCCGGTGATCATGTCCTCGCCTATGTACGCCGTCAGGTCACGGCCCTCGTCGAACTCGACCCCGCTGTGCGCCGCGAGCTGCCCGACAGCGTCCACCGCATGCGGGTCGCCACCCGCCGGCTCCGCAGTGCCTTCAGGACGTACCGCACGGTGCTCGACCGGTCCGTCACCGACCCGCTCCGCGACGAGTTGAAGTGGCTCGCCGCCGAACTCGGCGTCGACCGCGACCAGGAAGTCCTCGACGCGCGGCTGAGCTCCCGCGTCGCCGCCCTGCCGGACACCCTGGTCCTGGGCCCCGTCGACGCCCGGCTGCGACTCACCTCCGTGGCCCGGCGCACCGGTTCGCGCAGGCGGGTCGCCTCCGTGCTCGACGCGGAGCGCTACCTGACCCTGCTGGACGCACTGGACGCCCTCCTCGCCGATCCGCCCCTGCGTCCCGCTGCCGCGCGGACACCGCGTGACACGCTGCCCCGTGCCGTCCTCAAGGACTACGAACGCCTCGCCACGCGCGTCGGGCACGCACTGGACCGGCCCCCGGGTGAGGAGCGCGACGTCGCCATGCACGAGGCGCGCAAGGCCGCCAAACGCGTCCGCTACGCCGCCGAGGCCGCCAGGCCCGCCCTGGGGAAGCCCGCCAAGAGGTTCGCCAAGCGTATGAAGGCCGTGCAGTCGGTCCTCGGCGACCACCAGGACAGCGTCGTGGCCCGGGACGCCCTGCGCACCCTCGGGGTCCAGGCGCACGGCGCCGGGGAGTCCGCGTTCACCTGGGGACTCCTGTACGGCCGGGAGGAAGCGGCGGCCGAGGCGCGGGAGCGCGAGCTGCCCGAGGTCTGGGCCCGGGCGTCGCGCCCAGGACTGCGGGCGGCGCTGGAACGCTGAGCACCGGGTTACGCTTGGTGGTCACCCCTGCCAGCTACGAAGGTCCTCAGATGTCTGCCGAGTCGGTCTTCCCACAGCTCGAAGCTCTGCTCCCGCATGTGCAGAAGCCCATTCAGTACGTCGGCGGTGAGCTGAACTCCACCGTCAAACCGTGGGACGAGTGCGACGTCCGCTGGGCACTCATGTACCCGGACGCCTACGAGGTCGGACTCCCCAACCAGGGCGTCATGATCCTGTACGAGGTGCTCAACGAACGCGAGGGCGTCCTCGCCGAGCGCACGTACAGCGTGTGGCCGGACCTCGAGGAGCTGATGCGCGAGCACAAGGTGCCGCAGTTCACCGTGGACAGCCACCGCCCCGTCGGCGCCTTCGACGTGTTCGGCCTCAGCTTCTCCACCGAGCTGGGCTACACCAACATGTTCACGGCCCTCGACCTCGCGGGCATCCCGCTGGAGTCCAAGGACCGCACCGTCGACCACCCGATCGTGCTGGCGGGCGGCCACGCCGCGTTCAACCCCGAGCCGATCGCGGACTTCATCGACTGCGCGGTCATCGGCGACGGCGAGCAGGCCGTCCTGGAGATCACCGAGATCATCCGCGCCTGGAAGGCCGAGGGCCGCCCCGGCGGCCGGGAGGAGGTGCTGTTCCGCCTCGCGAGGACGGGCGGCGTCTACGTCCCCGGCTTCTACGACGTCGAGTACCTGCCCGACGGCCGCATCAGCCGTGTGGTGCCCAACAGGTCCGGCGTGCCGTGGCGTGTGTCCAAGCACACCGTGATGGACCTCGACGAATGGCCGTACCCGAAGCAGCCGCTCGTCCCCCTCGCCGAGACGGTCCACGAGCGGATGTCCGTGGAGATCTTCCGCGGCTGCACCCGCGGCTGCCGCTTCTGCCAGGCCGGCATGATCACGCGCCCCGTGCGGGAGCGAAGCATCACCGGCATCGGCGAGATGGTGGAGAAGGGCCTCAAGGCCACCGGCTTCGAGGAGGTCGGGCTCCTGTCGCTCTCCTCCGCGGACCACACCGAGATCGGCGACATCGCCAAGGGCCTCGCCGACCGTTACACGGACGACAAGATCGGGCTCTCGCTGCCCTCCACCCGCGTCGACGCGTTCAACGTGGACCTGGCCAACGAGCTGACCCGCAACGGCCGCAGGTCGGGCCTCACCTTCGCCCCCGAGGGCGGCTCCGAGCGCATGCGCAAGGTCATCAACAAGATGGTCTCGGAGGAGGACCTGATCCGCACGGTCTCCACCGCGTACGGCAACGGTTGGCGCCAGGTGAAGCTGTACTTCATGTGCGGTCTGCCCACCGAAACCGACGAGGACGTCCTCCAGATCGGCGACATGGCGGTCAACGTGATCGCCAAGGGCCGTGAGGTCTCCGGGCAGAACGACATCCGCTGCACCGTCTCCATCGGCGGTTTCGTGCCCAAGCCCCACACCCCGTTCCAGTGGGCGCCGCAGCTCAGTGCCGAGGACACCGACGCCCGGCTGAAGAAGCTCCGGGACAAGATCCGCGACGACAAGAAGTACGGCCGTTCCATCGGCTTCCGCTACCACGACGGCAAGCCCGGCATCGTGGAGGGACTGCTCTCCCGCGGCGACCGCCGCGTCGGCTCCGTCATCCGCGAGGTCTACGAGTCCGGCGGCCGCTTCGACGGCTGGCGCGAGCACTTCAGCTACGACCTGTGGATGAGGAGCGCCGAGAAGACGCTGCCCGCCTTCGGCGTGGACGTCGACTGGTACACCACCCGGGAGCGGACGTACGAGGAGGTCCTGCCCTGGGACCACCTGGACTCCGGTCTCGACAAGGACTGGCTCTGGGAGGACTGGCAGGACTCGCTCGACGAGACCGAGGTCGAGGACTGCCGCTGGACGCCCTGCTTCGACTGCGGCGTGTGCCCGCAGCTCGACCTGGACATCCAGATCGGCCCCACGGGCAAGAAGCTCCTGCCGCTGACCGTCGTGAAGTAGGCCCCTTCGGGTGACAGCCCGGTGACGAACGCCCGGCCCGGGAAACCCCGGGCCGGGCGTTCGCGTCATTCCCGGCATGGACCTCGAGAAGCAGCACCGCACACCGCCGCCGTACGAAGGCGGGGAGGGCTGTCTGACGGTCCTGGTCAGGATCCCGGTGCGGATCGTGGTGCTGGTCCTGGTCCTGCCCGTACGCATGCTGTGGGACCTCCTCACCGCGGGCGGCCGCGCCCTGGAGCGGGTGCTGCTCCGCCCCCTGGGACGGGCGCTCACGTGGCTGTACGACCAGGTGTTCGCCCCGGTCGGCAGGGCCCTCACGTGGCTGACCGTGGCTCTCCTCGTGTGGCCCTGGGTGGGCCTGTGGCGGTACGTCGTCGTCCCGGTCGGCCGCTACGGGGTCACGCTCCCGCTGGTGTGGCTGTACGGGAACCTGCTGACCCCGCTCGGGCACGGCTTGCGATGGACGTACGCCAGGCTGCTCGTGCCGGCGGTGTCCGGACTCGTCACCTTCTTCCTGGTGTGGCCGGCCATCGGCGTGTGGCGGTACCTCCTGCGGCCTCTGGGCATCGCGGCGGACCGGCTCGTCACCCACCTGTTCCTCCTGCCCCTCTCCTTGGTGTACCGGTACGTGCTGACCCCGGTGGGCCTCGGGGCCGCGTGGGCGGCGGAGACGATCGGGCGGGGCCTCGCGGCTGTCGGGCGAGGGGCGTGGGCCGGCGCGGTGTGGCTGGTCATGACGCTGCTCGTACGGCCCCTCGCACGGTTCCGACGACGGGTCCTCGCCCCGGTGGGGCGGGAGATCCTGGCGGCCTTCGGCGTCGCCTGGCGGGTGGCCGGCTTCGTGTCGCGCGCCGTCGGGCGGGCACTGGCATGGCTGGCCTGGCACCTGGTCGGTGCGCCGGTGGCCTGGGCCTACCGCACCCTGTGCACACCGGTGGGCCACTTCCTGCGCGACGCGGTCTGGGCCCCGACCCGGCGCGCCGCGGCGGAGGCGGCACGCGCCGCCCGCGGCGCCCTGGCCTCGGCCCGGGAGACGCTCCGCTCCGCGCGCCGGGACGCCTGGCGCGCACTGGTCGGAGCACCGCAGGTCACGGACGCGCGGGAACTCGAGGGGTCCGCTGCGCGTACCCTGGGTAGGACAACGACTGTCCCCAGCGCGGCGCCCGCGCCCGAGATCTCCCCGCTAGTCGGCAAAACCGTCGAGCGGGGGTGAGCCGGAGCGGCACCCCAGGGGCACCCCCGTACTTCGTGGGCGGCACGCCGACGCGGCCGCCCCGCACCGAGGAGAAGAACCACTGGGCAAGCGACAGCCCGAAGGCCCGCCGCCCGCACCGGCGGTGCAGCGCATCCGACTGCGCTACACCAAGCGGGGCCGCCTCCGGTTCACCAGTCACAGAGACTTCCAGCGTGCCTTCGAGCGGGCACTGCGCCGCTCCGAGGTGCCCATGGCCTACTCGGCCGGCTTCACCCCGCACCCGAAGGTGTCGTACGCCAACGCCGCTCCCACGGGCACGGGCAGCGAGGCCGAGTTCCTGGAGATCGCCCTCACCGAGGCGCGGGATCCCGGCACCCTCCGCGAACTGCTCGACGCGTCGATGCCCGACGGCCTCGACGTCATCGACGCCGTGGAGGCCCGGACCTCCGGCCTCGCCGACCGGCTGACCGCCTCCGTGTGGGAGATGCGGCTGGACGGCGTGGCGGCCGAGGACGCGGAGAAGGCCGTCGTCGCCTTCATGGGCGCCGAGACCGTCGAGGTCCAGCGCCGTGCCAAGAACGGCATGAGGACCTTCGACGCCCGCGCCGCCGTCGTCGATCTGCAGGCCCTTGATCCACAGCCTGATAGGTCCGGGGACAGGCCCTGTGCGATACTGCGGCTGGTAGTACGGCACGTGACACCTGCCGTGCGACCCGACGACGTCCTGTCCGGTCTCCGAGCTGTGGCCGACCTAACGCCGCCGGTCCCCGCAGCGGTGACCAGGCTGGCGCAGGGGCTCTTCGACGAGGAGTCCGGCACGGTGACCGACCCGCTCGCGCCCGACCGCGAGGCAGCCCCGGCCGTTGACACGGCCGATCCGGCCGCCGCCGCGACGGCGCCGGAAGGTGCAGGTACCGCGTAAGGCGGTCGTTGTAGCGCAGCCCTTTGACCCGGGAGCCACCTGGGTCGGGCCGCGCACCGCCCCATAAGACTTTCGCCAGGCCGTGCGTAACGCGTACGGAACCGGCGAGCCAGACATCAGCTCCCGTGCGGCGCCCGCGCCCCGGACGGCGGTATCGCGCACATCACGCGAATCGCGTCGGACCGGAACCAGGTGTGGCGCCCGGGAGCGCGACGGGAGAACCGCCCGCATGCACGAGCCGAACGAAACCGGTACCACCGGAAACCCCGCGAACACGGAAAACAACAGCGCCCCCGGGGACAAGCTGCCGCCGCGCCGCAGGCGCCGCGCGGCCTCCCGCCCCGCCGGCCCGCCGTCGGGCGCGCCGGGTACGGCCGCCCCCGAGGACGTCACGCCGGCCATACCGGCCGCTGCCGCCGAGACGGCCGAGCCCGCCGCCGAGGCCGCGCCGCCGGCGCGTCCGCGTCGTCGTGCGGTCCGCAAGGCGACCGCTCCGGCGGGTGCGCCGCAGGCCGCCGAGGTCGTGGAGCCGGTCGTCGAGACCGCTCCGGCCGAGGAGGAGACCGAAGAGACCGTCGAGTCGGTGGAGGCCGCGCCGCCGGCGCGTGCCCGTCGTCGTGCGGTCCGCAAGGCGACCGCTCCGGCGGGTGCGCCGCAGGCCGCCGAGGTCGTGGAGCCGGTCGTCGAGACCGCTCCGGCCGAGGAGGAGACCGAAGAGACGATCGAGGCCCCTGTCGTCGAGACCCCCCGAGGCCGTCGCCGCGCCACGCGTAAGGCCACCTCCCCCGCGGGTGCCGCCAAGCCCGCCGAGGCCGTCACACAGGACACCGCCGTGGCCGAGCCCGTGAACGCCCCCGAGCCCGCGGCCGAAGCCGCTGCCGAGCCCGTGGCCGCCCCGCGAGGCCGTGCCCGCCGCCGTGCGTCTGCTCCGGCCGGTGCGCCGCAGGGCGCGCGGACCGCGGAGGCCCCGGCCGAGATCGTGGCCGAGCCCGCCGCCGAGCCCGCCCGTGAAGAGGCCGCACGGATCGAGGAACCCGCCGAGGCCGCGCCGCCGGCCCGCACGCGTCGCCGCGCTTCTCGCAAGGCCAGCGCGCCGGCCGGTTCCCCGCAGCCCGCGGAGGAGGTCGCCGAGGCGGCCGCCGAGCAGGCCGAGAGCCTTCCCGCCGCCGTCGCCGAGGAACTGGCCACCGAGACCGAGCAGGTCGAGGAGGCCGCGCCGCGCGGCCGTCAGCGCCGTCGGGCCACCGCCGCCGCGGGCCGCCCCGAGTTCACCGGCAAGGCCGAGGAGCCGGCCCGCAAGGGCCGTCGCGCGACGCGCCCCGCCGTGGCCGTGTTCCAGGCCCCGGTCTTCGCCGAGCCGATGTTCCAGACCCCGGAGACCGCGGCCGCCGCAGCCGCCGCCGCGGGCCCCGCCCCCGCGTACGACGAGGTCGAGGAGGTCGAGGAGCGGAAGACCGCCGACCGCGCGCCGCGCGAGGCCGAGGCCGCGCCGACCGCCGAGGCTGCCCCCGCCGAGTCCGAGTCCGGCCCCCAGGGCGGCTCGCGCCGTCGCCGTCGCCGTCGTGGCGAGGCCGTCGAGACCGAGCCGGCCGCCACCCCGGTCACCCTTCCGGCGGAGCAGCCCGCCGTCACCGCCGAGGACGAGCAGGAGTCCGGGACGGACGCCGAGCACGAGGGCGACGAGACGGACGAGTACGGGGACCGGCCCTCGCGCCGTCGCCGTCGTGGTGGCCGCCGCCGGCGTCGCGGTGAGGCCAACGACACGGACGACGCTGAGCAGCACGACGACAGCGCCGAGGACCACGCCGAGGACGAGCCGCAGCAGTCGCATGACGACGAGGAGGACGACGAACACGAGTCCGCCTCGGGTTCCAGCAGCAGCCGTCGCCGCCGTCGCCGTCGCCGCCGCAGCGGGGACGCCTCCGGCGAGGACTCGGCCGCGGGCACGGACGACCCGGAGCGCACCGTCGTCAAGGTCCGCGAGCCCCGCAAGAAGGAGGCCGAGCGCGAGCCCGGCACCGGCTTCGACGAGGTCCAGTCCATCAAGGGCTCGACCCGCATGGAGGCCAAGAAGCAGCGCCGCCGTGAGGGGCGTGAGCAGGGCCGCCGTCGTGTCCCGATCATCACCGAGGCCGAGTTCCTGGCCCGCCGCGAGGCCGTCGAGCGGGTCATGGTCGTCCGCCAGAGCGGCGAGCGCACGCAGATCGGCGTCCTCGAGGACAACGTGCTCGTCGAGCACTACGTCAACAAGGAGCAGGCCACCAGCTACGTCGGCAACGTCTACCTGGGCAAGGTGCAGAACGTACTGCCGTCCATGGAGGCCGCGTTCGTCGACATCGGCAAGGGCCGCAACGCCGTCCTGTACGCGGGCGAGGTCAACTTCGAGGCGCTCGGCATGGCCCACGGGCCGCGCCGCATCGAGACCGCGCTGAAGTCCGGCCAGTCGGTCCTCGTCCAGGTGACGAAGGACCCGATCGGTCACAAGGGCGCCCGCCTGACCAGTCAGGTCTCGCTGCCCGGCCGGTACCTGGTCTACGTGCCCGAGGGCTCGATGACCGGCATCAGCCGCAAGCTGCCCGACACCGAGCGCGCCCGGCTGAAGACCATCCTCAAGAAGATCGTTCCCGAGGACGCGGGCGTCATCGTGCGCACCGCCGCCGAGGGCGCGAGCGAGGACGAGCTGCGCCGTGACGTCGAGCGGCTGCAGCAGCAGTGGGAAGAGATCCAGAAGAAGGCGAAGAGCACCAGCAGCTCCAACGCGCCGACGCTGCTCTACGGCGAGCCGGACATGACCGTCCGGGTCGTCCGGGACATCTTCAACGAGGACTTCTCGAAGGTGATCGTCAGTGGTGACGACGCCTGGGAGACCATCCACGGCTATGTCTCGCACGTGGCGCCGGATCTGACGGACCGGCTCTCGCGCTGGACGTCCGAGGTCGACGTCTTCGCGACGTACCGCATCGACGAGCAGCTGATGAAGGCGCTGGACCGCAAGGTCTACCTGCCGAGCGGTGGCTCGCTGGTGATCGACAAGACCGAGGCGATGGTCGTCGTCGACGTCAACACCGGCAAGTTCACCGGCCAGGGCGGAAACCTCGAGGAGACCGTCACCAAGAACAACCTGGAGGCGGCCGAGGAGATCGTGCGCCAGCTGCGGCTGCGCGACCTCGGCGGCATCGTCGTCGTCGACTTCATTGACATGGTGCTGGAGTCCAACCGGGACCTGGTCCTCCGGCGGCTGCTGGAGTGCCTGGGACGCGACCGGACGAAGCACCAGGTTGCCGAGGTCACGTCACTCGGCCTGGTCCAGATGACCCGCAAGCGGGTGGGCCAGGGTCTGCTGGAGTCCTTCTCCGAGACCTGTGTCCACTGCAACGGGCGTGGCGTGATCGTCCACATGGAGCAGCCCACGTCCGCGGGCGGCGGTGGTGGCGGGAAGCGGTCCAAGAAGCGCGGCCGCGGCGCCGGACACGAGCACGAGCACGGCCAGGAGCACACGCACGCCGAGCAGGCGGCCGAGGTCGAGACCGAGGCCGAGGTGGCCGCCGAGGTCGCCGCCCCGGTGGCCCTGCCCGAGCCGGAGTTCGTGGCCGACGAGGAGCTGTACAGCAGCCCTGCCGAGGCGGAGGCGGCCGCGTCCCGCGGCCGTGGCCGCCGGCGCGCGACCCGTAAGGCGACGGCTCCGGCCGGCGCGCCCGCCCCTGCCGCCGAGACCGCACCCGCGGCCCCGGCAGCCGAGGAGGAACCGCAGCCCGAACCGGTCGCCGAGGCGCCGGTGGAGGCTCCTGCCGCCCCCGAGGCCGAGGCCGCGCCCCCGGCCCGTACGCGTCGCAGGGCGACCCGCAAGGCGACCGCCCCGGCGGGTTCGCCCAAGCAGGCCGACGTGACGCCTCCGGTACAGCCGGCCGAGCCCGCGGCGGAGCCCGTCGCGGCCGAGGACCCGGTCGTCGAGGCCCCTGCGGCCCCGGCTCCCGCCCCCTCGGAGGACACGAAGGCGCCCGAGGTCCCGGCGGCCGACGAGGAGTCCGCTCCCGCCGCCCCGCCGCGTGCCCGCCGCCGGGTGACCCGCAAGGTCACCGCTCCGGCCGGGTCGCCCGCCGGAGCCGAGGAGGCAGCGGCCGTGGTCGTCGCGGACGCCGGTTCCGACACGCCCGACGCATCCGGCGCCGAAGCAGCGGAATCGGAAGCCCCGGTCAAGAAGACCGCGGCGCGGAAGACCGCGAAGAAGGCCACGGCCAAGAAGGCGGTCGCGAAGAAGACCGCCACCAAGACGGTCGCGAAGAAGACCGCCGCGAAGAAGACGACGAAGAAGGCAGCGGCGAAGAAGACCGTCGCCGCCGAGCAGTCGTCGCCTTCCGTGACGGCTTCGGCTTCGTCGGACGACTCGGGTCCGGCCGCCGGCTGAGTAATTCGTAACCGGTTGTTCATCTGTCCGTGTCCCGCCCCGAAGCCTTCGGGGCGGGACACGTGCTTTGTTTCAGAACTGATGCAGTAGCCGGTTAACGGGCCCGAAATCGCCTGAGAAATCCCTGATAATGTGACGGCGGTCGCTGCCTGTGAAGTTCCCCTAAAGGAACTACGGTCGGTGACCGACCCGGTTCCAGACCGACCGGGCCCAGTTTCCTCGGTGGGGTGTCGGCATCGTGCCGACGGGGTTATGCGCGGCCTCGTGAGACGTCCCGCACCCCAGGTCTCTGCCCTGTGAAGAGCTCTTGCGGTGTTCAAGGAGGACGTCCATGACGAGCATCAACGAGCAGCCGATTCCTGCTGCCCGCCCGGTCATCGGTGAAGAGGAGATCGAGGCCGCGGTACGCGTGCTGCGCAGCGGCCGCGTGGTGCAGGGACCGGAGGTCGCTGCGTTCGAGGAGGGCTTCTCCGAGCTGGTCGACGGCCGCCACTGCGTCGCCGTCAACTCCGGTACCTCCGCGCTGCACATGCTCCTTCTCGCGCTGGGCATCGGCCCGGGCGACGAGGTGATCGTCCCCTCCTTCTCCTTCGCGGCCTCCGCCAACGCCGTCCGACTGGTCGGCGCCGACGTGGTGTTCGCCGACATCGAGCCCGGCAGCTACGGCTTGGACCCGGCGGCCGTCGAAGCGGCCGTCACGCCGCGCACGGCTGCCGTCATGCCGGTGCACCTCTACGGTCACCCGGCAGCGATGGACAAGATCATGCCCATCGCGCGGAAGCACAAACTCGCCGTCGTGGAGGACGCCTGCCAGGCGCACGCCGCGGCGCTGAACGGCACCCCCGTCGGTGCGTTCGGCGAGGGCGGGACGTTCAGCTTCTACCCGACGAAGAACATGCACGCCCTCGAGGGCGGCATGGTCACCACGGCCGACGCCGAACTCGCCCGCACTCTGCGCCTCCTGCGCAACCAGGGCATGGAGCAGCGGTACGCCAACGAGATCGTCGGCGCCAACATGCGCATGACCGACGTGGCCGCCGCAGTCGGCCGCGTGCAGCTCACCAAGGTGGGCGGCTGGACCGAGCAGCGCCGCGCCAACGCCGCGTACCTCGACGCGCACATCACCGCCCCGAACGTGACGAAGCCGCCGGTCGCCGAGGGCGCCCGCCACGTCTACCACCAGTACACGATCCGGGTGCAGGGCGACCGTGAGGCCGCCATGGCCAAGCTCACCGAGGCGGGCATCGGCAACGCCGTCTACTACCCGACCCCCATCCACCGGCTGAAGCCGTACTGGGAGCCGGACCAGAAGGCCGGGCGGAACTGGGACCTGCCCGAGACCGAGCGGGCGGCCGCCGAGGTCGTCTCGCTCCCCGTCCACCCGTCGCTCGGCGAGGGCGACCTCGAGCGCATCGTGAACGCAGTGAACGCACTGGGGGAGAGCCTGTGACCGCCGCCGTACTGAGGGCCGGTCTGATCGGCCTCGGTTCCATGGGGCGTAACCACGCCCGTGTCCTCGCCGGCCTCGAAGGCGTCGAACTCGTCGGCGTCGTCGACCCGATGGGCGACAAGAACGGCTGGGCCCAGGGCGCCCCCGTGCTGTCGACCGTCGAGGAGCTCATCGCGCTCCGCATCGACTACGCGGTCGTGGCCTGCCCGACCGCCCTGCACGAAGAGGTCGGCCTGCAGCTCGCCGACGCGGGCGTCTGCGCCCTGATCGAGAAGCCGCTCGCCGACACCGTCGAGGGCGCCCGCCGCCTCGTCGAGGCCTTCGAGTCGCGCGGCCTGGTGGCCGGCGTCGGCCACATCGAGCGCTGCAACCCGGCACTGCGCTCGCTGCGCAGCCGTCTGGAGGCCGGCGAGCTGGGCGACGTCTTCCAGGTCGTCACCCGCCGCCAGGGTCCCTTCCCGCACCGCATCGCGGACGTCGGTGTGGTCAAGGACCTGGCCACGCACGACATCGACCTGACGGGCTGGGTCACCGGCCAGACGTACACCTCGATCGCGGCGCACACCGTCTCCAAGTCCGGTCGCCCGCACGAGGACATGGTCTCCGCCGTGGGCCAACTCTCCGACGGCACCATGGTCAACCACCTGGTCAACTGGCTGAGCCCGCTCAAGGAGCGCTTCACCTCGGTCACCGGTGAGCGCGGCTGCTACATCGCCGACACCCTCACCGCCGACCTCACGTTCCACTCGAACGCGGCGGTGACCACCGAATGGGAGGCGCTGCGCGCGTTCCGCGGTGTCTCCGAGGGCGACATGATCCGCTACGCCATCCCGAAGCGTGAGCCGCTGCTCGTCGAGCACGAGCTCTTCAGGGACGCCGTGCGGGGCGAGTCGGCCGACATCTGCACGTTGCGGCAAGGGCTGCGTACGGTTGAGGTCGCGGCAGCGGTTCTCGAGTCCTCCGTCAGCCGGACCACAGTGCAACTGGACAAGGATCGTGCGGCAGGCTGAGTCCCTGGCGTCGGGCATAAACGTTCCACTGCCAGACCTGATTGCGCGCTCCAGGGGAGTGCGCAATCAGGTGACGGCTCGTTCGTCTTCCACCGGAGGAAGTGCAGTATGAAATCCCCTGCCCGCCGACCGCGGCTCGCCGTGATTGTTGCCAACGGCATCACGGGCGACTCGCGGGTCCAGAAGACGGCGGTGGCCGCAGCCCGCGACGGCTGGGACGTCACGCTGGTCGGCAGAAGCGAGACCAAGCACGTCCAGCGGTCGAGGATGGGGCCGATCCAGGTGGTCCGCGTCCCGGTGACGGCGGAGTACGTGCGCTCGGTGAAGGCGCGCCGGACTCACCCGCTGCGTGGGGCGTTGACCCAGTTCCGGATGCAGGATCAGGCTGCACTGAACCACTACCGTGCCTCCTACCGGGCGTGGGTGCGCCAGACGTCGGCCGAGACCACCTGGTCGGGCGCACCCCGACGGGCTTCTCTGAAGGCCGTGCTGCGCGCGCGCCGTGCTATGTACAAGCTGCGGGTGCGCGCCTTCAAGTGGGAGCAGCGCAGGGTACCGAAGGACCCGCAGCCGGTACGTGACTGGAGGTTCGACTGGCCCCAGCTGGTGGACCTGGACCTGGCGTTCGGCCCGGTGATCGAAGAGCTCAAGCCGGATGTCATCCACGCCAACGACTCCACCATGATCGTGACTGCAGCTCGCAGTGCCGCGCGACTCCGGGCGAGTGGGCACCGGTGTGCCTGGCTGTACGACGCCCACGAGTACGTTCGCGGCGTGGAGTGGCCCAATCCGCGACAGGCTTACGCTCTTCCGGCAGCCGAAGCCGAGTACATCGGCCGGGCTGACGCGGTGGTCACCGTGTCCCCGCAGCTCGCCGAGCTTCTCAAGGATGATCACAAGCTCTCGAAGCTTCCTCTGGTGGTAGGCAACTCGCCGGTCCGCGAGGTGATCGGCTCCGGATCGGTACGGTCGTCCGTCCGAGAGGTCTGCGGGCTGGGGCCGGAAGTACCGCTCATGGTGTATTCGGGATGGCTGGGGCCCGAACGCGGCGTGGACGCCGTCATCGACGGTCTCCCCGAGCTGCCCGGTGTGCATCTGGCCCTGGTCTGCAGCCGGGTCACGCCCCTCCTGGAGCAGTTGCTGTCCACCGCGGAGACGCTCGGTGTGCGTGACCGCATCCATCTGGTTCCGTACGTCGCACAGCACGAGGTGGCCGACTACCTGTCCTCGGCGGACATCGGCCTGACGCCGTTCAGGCGGGTGCCCAACTGTGAGGTCTCCCTGCCGACGAAGGTCTCCGAGTACCTTCAGGCGGGTCTACCGCTGGTCACCAGCGACGTGCGGGTGATCAAGGCGTACGTGGAGGAGAAGGGGCTCGGCGAGGTCTTCTCCTGGGACGCCCCCGCTACCTTCGCGGCCGCCGCGGCCCGTGCACTGAAGCGCCGCGATGAGCTGGCACAGGCCATCACCGAAGACGTGCGCAAGGAGCTCTCCTGGGAGCAGCAGAGCGCCGGGCTCCTGGAGCTGTACCGCACCCTTTCGAAAAAGACACCGCCGGTGCCGGTGGCCGAGGTGCCCTGGACGGTTCAGGAGACTCCGGGGGCCCCGCGGGTCGGTTCGAGCAGCGGTAAGTCAGGTATGCCCGTCTGGACCCCTCTCGGCTCCACGCGGGTCAAGTTGGGGATCGGGCCCGCCAACTACGCGGGTCAGGGCGCGGCTTTCGCGCAGGCGATCTCGCGTGCCTACTCAGATGTTTCCGTCGAAGTCGTCATGAATCAGCGTGCCGACACCTTCGACTATCCGGCCGATGTGTATGTGGACGCCGCTCGGCTCGGAGAGTTGGATGTCCAGCTGCAGCAGGTGAAGAGAATCGTCGGCCGCTACAGCCACCTCGTCGTCGATGCTTTCATGCCGGTCTTCGGCCGGCTCAACGGTGACACCATCGCAGGTGACCTGGCCGCGCTCCGCAAGGCGCGGGTGAAGGTGGCGCTCCTTTCGCACGGAAGTGATATCCGCCACCCCGACAGGCACCTGGAACGGCACGAGTACTCCTTGTTCCGTGACGCTCCCGAGGGCATCGCCGAGAAACTCAGAAGTAAGGCGGAGGCCAACCGGCGCATTGCCGACGAGGCCGGTCTGCCGCTCTTCGTCACGACTCCCGACCTGCTGGACGACCTGCCGGCTGCCAAGTGGGCGCCCCTGGTGGTGGACGTCGCCTCATGGGCGGCCGACACCGTGGTCATGGAGCGCAAGCGGCCCATCGTGCTGCACGCCCCGTCCAAGCGCTGGACCAAGGGTACGGACCGGATCATGCCCGTCCTCACCGAGCTGCACGACAGAGGAGTCATCGACTTCAGGCTTGCCGAGGACATCCCCTGGGCCGAGATGCAGGCGCTGGTCAAGGCGAGCGACCTGGTCCTGGACCAGTTCACCACCGGAAGTTACGGCACTTTCGCAGTCGAGGCGATGGCCGCGGGCAAGCCGGTGATCGGCTACATCAGCGATGCGGTGAAGGCGACGACGAACGGCGAGCTGCCCATCGTCAGCGCCACTCCCGCCACGCTGCGGGAAGCGCTGGATTCCCTGATCGAAGATCGCGAGGGCGCCGCGGCCATCGGCCGTGCCTCGGTGGAATTCGCGCATACGTACCACGACGGACGCTGGACCGCGCAGGTACTGAGCGGATTCCTCAAGTGACGCGTCCGGGGGAAAGGTTGTTCATGGAGACGCAGGAAGCCGGCATCGAGCTGCCCCGCAGGGGCCGGGTCGTCATGCTCGTCGACAACAAGGTCGAAGGGGATTCGCGGGTCCAGAAGGCCGCCGAGTCCATGGCTGCGGCGGGCTGGGACGTGACGTTGCTCGGCCTGGTGCGCTCGGGCAGCGGCCGCAGCTGGAAAATCGGCGATGCCGATGTGCGACTGCTGCCGCTGAAGACACCACTGGCGAAGCGGCACGCCGAACGGCACCGCTCGCTGCTGCGCCGACCTCTGGCCTACCCGCCCGGCCCGCTCGGTGCGTACAGACGGCAGTGGGCCAAGGCTTGGCGCGCCGACGTCGCGTCGCGCCGCGCCGCGCTCAAGGTGGTGCCGCAGGCGGTCGGGTCGCCGGCCTTCCGCAAGGTGGAGCAGGCGCGTCTCACGGTGGCCGGACCGGCGTCGAAGCTGCTGCAGCGCTGGATCGCCCTCCGCTCCCGTCAGTCAACTGAGGCGCACGAGGCCGGTCGAAGGCTTCAAGGGCCGATGGACCGGGCCTTCACCGCTGCCTGGAAGACTGCCAAGGGCAGGAGAGCCTGGCGCAGGCTCGAACCCGCGTTGTGGGACTACGAGCTGACCTACGGCAAGGAGATCGATGCGCTCAAGCCCGATCTGATCCACGCCAACGACTTCCGGATGCTTGGTGTGGGGGCTCGTGCCGCGGTCCGGGCCAGGGCCGCGGGACGTCAGGTCAAGCTCGTCTGGGACGCCCACGAGTTCCTTCCCGGGGTCCGCCCCTGGGAGGACAACGCGCACTGGATTCCCGGCAATACGGCGCACGAGAGCGAGTACGCCCCCTACGCCGACGCGGTGGTGACCGTGTCCGAAGGTCTCGGCGACCTGCTGCGCGAGCGCCATTTCCTGGCCACCAGGCCCACGGTCGTGCTGAACGCGCCCGACCGGCCGGTCGAGAGGCCGGACACCGGCCCGGCTCCGGACCTACGTGAACTGTGCGGCATCGGCCCCGAGGTTCCGCTGGTGGTCTACAGCGGCTCGCCGGGTCCGCAGCGGGGCCTCGGCGACATGGTGGAAGCGCTGCCGCAGCTTGACGGCGTACACATGGCCTTCGTGGTCCCGAATCCCGCTGCCTCCTACATAAAGGGCTTGCTGACCCGGGCCGCGGAGCTGGGGGTGGGGGACCGCCTGCACGCGGTGCCCTACGTACCGCACTGGCAGGTTGTCTCGTTCCTGTCCACGGCGAACGCCGGTTGTATCCCGATCCACCACTGGCCCAACCATGAGATCGCGCTGATCACGAAGTTCTTCGAGTACTCCCACGCCAGGCTGCCCTTGGTCGTGAGCGACGTGAAGACCATGTCCGAAGTGACCCGTTCGACGGGACAGGGTGAGGTCTGCACCGCTGAGGACGTCGCTGATCTGGCCCGCGCGATCAAGCAGGTCCTGGCCGACCCGGAGCGCTACCGTGCCGCGTACGACAAGCCCGGGCTGCTGGACACGTGGACCTGGGAGGCGCAGGCCGAGGTCCTCGACGGGCTCTACTCCGACCTGCTCCCGGGCCGCGAGAAGGTGGAAAACAGACTATGACGGCTCCTGACGTCAGTGTGGTTGTCGCTGTCTACAACACGATGCCGTACCTCACGGAATGCCTGAACTCGCTTGTCGGGCAGAGCATCGGTTTGGAGCGGCTGGAGATCGTCGCGGTCGATGACGGCTCGACGGACGAGAGCGGTGCTGAGCTCGACCGTTTCGCCGAGCGCTACCCCGGCACGGTCAAGGTCGTCCACCAGGCGAACTCCGGTGGCCCCGCCGCGCCCAGTAACAGGGCGCTCGAGGTGGCCACCGGCCGGTTCGTGTACTTCATAGGGTCCGACGACTATCTCGGTGTGGAAGCCCTTGAGCGCATGGTGGGCTACGCGGACGAGCACGACTCCGACGTGGTCATCGGCAAGATGGTCGGAACCAACGGCCGGTACGTGCACCAGAAGCTGTACAAGAAGAACGACCCTGACGTCAGCCTCTTTCGCTCGAGCCTGCCTTACACACTGGCGAACACCAAGCTCTTCCGCCGCGAGCTGGTCGAGAAGCACGGGCTGCGCTTTCCGGAAGACCTGCCGGTCGGCAGCGATCAGCCGTTCACCATCGAGGCATGCGTCCGAGCCCGGAAGATCTCGGTCCTCTCGGACTACACCTTCTACTACGCGGTGAAGCGCGGTGACGCCAGCAACATCACCTACAGGGCCAACCATCTGTCCCGGCTGCGATGTACTGCCGCGATCATGAAGCACGCCGCCACACTCGTGGAAGCCGGTCCCGACCGTGACGCGCTGTTCGAGCGGCACTTCACCTGGGAACTCGCCAAACTCATCCAGGGCGATTTCCCGGCCCTCGACCCGGAAATCCGACAGGAGGTCTGCGACGGGATCGCTGCCCTTGCGGACGAGTACCTGACCGACGGACTCCGGGATTCCCTGGACGTCAAGCGACGGGTGCGGATCTGCCTCGCGCAGGCCGGAGCTGTGGAGGAGCTCGTCCGGGCCATCGAGGACGAGGCCGAGCACGGCGCCCCGCCCTTCCGTCTCGAGGACGGCCGGGCCTTCGCGCTGTACCCCGGTTTCCGTGACGAGGCCCTCGGCCTGCCCGACCGTGTCTACGAGCTGGTCGGGGAGGCTGTGCCCGGGCGGCTGGCACAGGGCACCGAGCTCGTCACCGCCGAATGGGACCAGAAAGGTGACGACCTGGCTCTCGTGCTCACGGCCCGGACCGGTGTCATCGGTGACATCAGTTCCCTGACCGTGCGCCTGGCGAAGGGGGCCATGCCCAAGAGCGCGGACAAGCCCGGCGCGCGCCGTCTGCCGGCCGGCCAGGAACTCCCCCATCCCGAGGGAGAGTTCAGTCGGTCGACTGCCGATGACGGCCGGGCGACGACAGTGCGCGCCCGGATCCCGGTCCATGCCGCCAAGGCGAAGCTCGGTGTCCGCGTGTACGTGGACGTGGCAGGTTCGACTTACGAGATCCCGGTGAAGACCGGCGGTCAGCCGCTTCCCCTGGCCCGTCGCTGGCGGCAGGCCGTTCCGTACAGGGTGTCGGCGAACCAGAATTCCAAGGGCCGGCTCGTGGTCACGACCGCCCCCCTGTGGGAGATCAAACCCGGTGCGGGCAAGCGGCTGCGCCACATGCTGTCCAGGCTGAAGAGGAAAGTAACCCGATGAACATCTGTGTAGTCGCGCTCGGCAAGATCGGCCTCCCGCTCGCCGTGCAGTTCGCGGCCAAGGGCCACAAGGTCATTGGCGCGGACGTCAACGAGAAGGTCGTCGAGCTGGTCAACGCGGCCACCGAGCCGTTCCCCGGCGAGCACGACCTCGACGTCAAGCTCAAGGAGACCGTGGGAGCGGGCCTGCTCTCCGCGACGACGGACACCACGGCGGCGGTCGCCGCGTCCGACGCCGTCGTGGTCGTCGTCCCGCTCTTCGTGGACGCCGAGGGCACCCCTGACTTCGGCTGGATGGACTCGGCCACCAAGGCCATCGCCGCAGGCCTCAAGCCGGGCACCCTCGTCAGCTACGAGACCACGCTGCCCGTCGGCACCACCCGTACCCGCTGGGCTCCGATGCTCGCGGAGGGCTCCGGCCTGACCCCGGGTGTGGACTTCCACCTCGTCTTCTCGCCGGAGCGCGTGCTGACCGGCCGCGTCTTCGCCGACCTGCGCCGCTACCCCAAGCTCGTCGGCGGCATCGACGAGGCGTCCTCGCAGCGCGGCGTGGAGTTCTACGAGGCCGTGCTCGACTTCGACGACCGCGAGGACCTGCCGCGCCCGAACGGCGTCTGGGACCTCGGCACGGCGGAGGCGTCCGAGCTCGCCAAGCTCGCCGAGACGACGTACCGCGACGTCAACATCGGTCTGGCCAACCAGTTCGCCCGGTTCGCCGACAAGAACGACATCGACGTCAAGAAGGTCATTGAGGCCTGCAACAGCCAGCCCTACAGCCACATCCACCAGCCGGGTATCGCCGTCGGCGGCCACTGCATCCCGATCTACCCGCGGATGTACCTCTGGAACGACCCGGAGGCTACCGTCGTCCGTTCGGCTCGTGAGGCCAACGCCGCGATGCCCGAGTACTCCGTCGACCTGCTGGCCGCCGCCTACGGAGACCTGGACGGCGCCGGGGTCCTCGTGCTGGGCGCCGCCTACCGCGGTGGAGTCAAGGAGACCGCCTTCTCCGGTGTCTTCGGTGTCGTCGACGCGCTGAAGGCGCGCGGCGCGGTTCCGTTCGTCTCGGACCCGATGTACACCCCCGACGAGCTGACCGCGCACGGTCTCGTGCCGCACGAGGGTCAGACGGTCACCGCCGCGATCCTCCAGGCCGACCACGCCGAGTACCGTGAGCTGGCCGCCGCCGACCTGCCGGACGTGCGCGTCCTGGTCGACGGCCGTCGCACGACGGACCCGGCCAAGTGGGAAGGCGTACGCCGCGTCGTCATCGGCGGCTGACCGAACTCGTACCGACGGCTGAGGCCCCACCCGGCTTGGGTTCCAGTGGTCGTTGCAACACCGCCTGGTTCTAGGTGGTGAGTAGATCACGTAGACGCTCGGCTGGGGTATCCCAGCCGAGCGTCTTGCGTGGGCGGCAGTTGAGTTCCTGGGCGACGTGCTCGAGGTCTTCGGGGGGCTGTGGACGCTCAGGTCGGTGCCCTTGGGGAAGTACTGCCGCAGCAGTCCGTTGGTGTTCTCGTTGGAGCCGCGCTGCCAGGGCGAGGCGGGGTCGCAGAAGTAGACGGGCATGCCGGTGGCCATGCTGAACTGCTTGTGGCGTGCCATCTCGCTGCCCTGGTCCCAGGTGAGGGAGTCGTGCAGGTGGGCGGGCAGGGTCTGGATCGTGGCGACCAGGCCGTCGCGGACCGGTTTCGGCGTCGTGGGCTCCGCCGGGCAGGTGGACCAGCAGGGTGTAGCGGGTGCTGCGTTCGACCAGGGTGGCGATCGCGGAACGGCCACCCGCACCGATGATCAGGTCGCCTTCCCAGTGGCCGGGCACGGCCCGTTCCTCGACGTCGGAGGGGCGGTCGCTGATCATGATCATCGGATCGGTGAACCGGGGAGTGCGCCGCTGGGGGTCCCGGCGTGGTTTGCGGCGGGTGCGGCCGGAGCGGACGGCTGCCTGCACTTCCCGCTTCAGGCCGCCGCGAACCTGGAAATACAGTGCCTGGTAGATCGTTTCCACGCTCACCCGCATGCTCTCGTCGTCGGGATACTCAGTAGTCAGAGCGTGGCAGATCTGCTCCGGTGACCACCGCCTGCGCAGTTGGTCCTGGACGAAGCGGCGCAGCAGGCCTGTGCGCAGCAGCTTGCGCTCCTTGGGCCGGGCCTGCGCGGGGCGGCTGCCCGGTGGGTGGCGTAGGGCTGGCAGCCCTATGCGCCGGAGTTCGCGTCGATCTCCCGCTTGACCGTGCTCGCCGACCGCCCCAGGGCCCGTCCGATCGCCCTCAGCGACTGCCCCGCCGCGCGGAGATCGCGGATCTTCTCGCGCTCGGCGAGCGTCAGGAACCTCGGGTGGAGCTGCTTCTCCAGGGCCGTCAGGCCCACCGGTGGCGTGGTCACGCCGCCCATCGTGACGGTCCCGGTGGCGTAGTCGACACGGCGCCCGTCGGCATAGGTGCGCGTGGTGCGGCTCTTCTTGACGCCCCAGTCCCAGTCCTTGGCTGTGCGCTCGTTCACGCCGGCCTGCCGGGCCGCTGCCCGGCGGGCGACACCGGCGGCCCGAAGCCGCTCGTACTCGTCCCGCCCGGGATGCCGGCGCGGCAGACGCACCGAACTCCGCCCGGCCTTCCGGGCCCAGCCGAAGGCGGTGTTCCGGTTCATCCCCAGGTCCCGGGCAACCAGGGTCACGTTCCCCACAACATCCAGCCGGGCAATAAAACGCTCCCTCAGCCTCGCAACATCATCGCGTCCAACGACCCCGGTCCTCGCAACTCCCACAGATCGCGGGTGTTGCGAGGACCGTTAGAACCCAAGCGGCACCGGGTGGGGCCTCAGCCGTCTGTCCGGCCGTGAGGTCAAGCGGCAGGGCGCTCCGTGCGGTCCCGGTCCGCTGCCCGGCTGGCCTCCTGCTCCAGCCGCGCGCGGAGCCAGCGCTGGGACGGGCGCTCCACCAGCCTGTGCAGCAGCCAGGCCGCGATCAGAATGACAGCGGTGGCCACCAGGAGCGTGGGCCAGGCGCCGAGAGGTCCGTACAGGTTCCGGATCAGCGCCCATCCGAGTTCTTCATGCAGCAGATAGAGGGGATAGACGAGCGCGCCGAGGGCGACGAATCCGTTCCAGCGGATCCGGTCGAGCTTGTGCAGCGCGACGGCCAGAACGAGCAGGTAGAAGACGGTCACCAGTGCGAGGGCCATGTAGGGGTGCCGGTCCATTCCGCGGTCATGGCGCAGACCGTCGGCATGCTGGACCAGGTCGCTCTGCATGACGAGCCAGCTCGCGGCCAACAGGCCCCAGAGCTTGAGGTCCGGGCCGAAGCGGTACATCAGGTACATCGCGATGCCGCCGACGAACAGCGCGGTGTTGAGGGGCTGGGCGAAGATCCCGAGTACGGGTACCTGGTTGTCCTTCTGCTGGACCAGCACGCTCGCCAGCAGCCACAGCCAGCAGAAAACGCTGACCCGCCGGTAGTCGAGGCCCTTCCAGATCACCAGGAGGAAGATCAGGTAAAAGGTGAGCTCCGCCCACAGCGTCCAGTAGGCGCCCACCAGGTGCTGTGCGGACAGTGGCACCTGGAGCATGGTCAGGTTCGTGAGCGACTCACTGATACTGGGGCCGGTGCGCGAACCGTCCGGGAGTGCACGCCACACCACGAAGGCGACGGCTGCCGAGAACCAGTAGGCGGGGAACAACCGCAGGAATCGCGCCCGGACGAACTGCCCAGGCGTGCGACCCCAGGCGGACAGGCAGATCACGAAGCCGCTGATCAGGAAGAAGAGCTGGACGCCGTAGGAACCGTAGGAGGTCACCGGGAAGAGCCACGGAAACAACTCCTTCGGATTTACGCCCCAGTTGGCCTTGGTTGCCGCGTCCACCCCGGTGAAGTGGAAGGCGAGCACGGCAAGCGCGGCGAGAACCCGCAGCGCGTCCAGAGCGTGCAGCCGTGGCGCGGGGGCCCGAAAGGCCTCCTGCGGGGCTTGAGCGGTGACGAGCTGATTGCTGGGCACCAGGACTTCGCTTCGGGACATGTCGGCCTCGTCAGGCTTACCGGGCACCTCAAAAGGGTGCCGTGCCCGGTCATCCTAGGGACCGCAGGAGTGGGCCGTGAGCGGGGTATGGTCCACGGACCCTCTCACTCAGCGTTCGTCCGTACCCTGCGCTGAGCTGGAATCTCACCGAACCGTGCGCAGAGCAACGCGTCGAAGCGCGGGCCGACCGTGCCCCAGCCCCAGGTGGAGATCGCTTTCTCGGATGCTTCGTGCCCAGACTGCAGCCAGCTTTCCTCGGACTCGTTGGCCGCGAGGATCCGCGCAGCGGCCTCGGTGGGTGTGGATACCACCCAGTCCTCGGGGAACAGCGAATGGGCACCGTGCGGTCTCTCAGCGAAGAAAGGCCAGTCCCGTACCACCGGGACCGCGCCACTTGCAGCGCCCTCCACAAGGCCCAGATGCCAGCTCTCGCGAACGGACGTGCTGAGTATCACTCCGACGTTCGTCAGCTCGGCGGCAATGTCGTCCGTATGGCCGCTCATGTGCACTGCGCCGGAAGCGACGAGCGGTGCCAGTTCCGCGGCGAACGCCGTCCGGTAACGGTCGAGAGCCGGGCTGACGCCGGGCTCCATGGAGCCCCCGATCAGGCGCAGGCGGTAGCGCTTGTCCTGCCGGCGCAGGATGCGCAGCACCTCGAGGGCCCAGCGGGGATCCTTGGCGACCTGGCTGAGGCCGACGAGGCCGAGAGTGAACCGCGCCTCGGATTTCTTCGGGAGGGGCAACGGGGTGAGGTCGACCGCGTTGTCGAGGACGTGGGTGGCAGGGGCGTCCGGTTCGCGGAGCCTGGGCAGCGTGGCGACGGCAAGGTCCCGCAGATGCTCGCTGACGAACACCAAGTCGTCCACGCGGGAGAAGTCCACCAGGTGCGGCCAGTAGCTGAAGACCTCGAAGCTGTGCAGGCGCACCACGACCCGGGTTGTGCCGGGGTCGACGAGCGTGAGAAACGCGGCGGCAACGGTGCACCAGTCGACGAACACCACATCGGCCCAGTCGAGGTGTGGACGAAGAGCCTCCTCCACCTGTTCGGCGTAAGCGCTCCGGATGCCGATGCCGCTGGCGATCATCCGGCCGAGGCCTTTGGCGAGCGGGGCCGTCGCCGGGTCGGCTGCGGTGTTCAGGACACGTACCTCGACCCCCGGATGGTTCCGGTAGTGGTCGAGGATCACCGGCAGGAAGTTGTCGTTCGCGCTGTGGACTAAGAGCAGACGCATCGGCCGGTCCGCTGGTGGAGCAGCGGATGCAGTCACCCGCCCGCGCGGCGCCCGCAGCGCCCGCAGGACGCGACTGCGCCTCAGGGGACCCGTGAACTGGGCGGGTTCGGTGGCGAGCGGCGAGGTGAGTCCGTCGATGTGGGCGACCCGGTGGAAGGCGAGGACCAGCGCCTTGGCAGCTGACGCGGCGGAGGCCTTGCGACGCCCGGCCTTGTGGTGCTCGTCGGCACACAGCAGTTCCGCTGCGTAAGCCTGCGTCAGGTGGCGGGGAAGGTAACCGAGGCCCAGCCTTGCCTCCGCCGCCGCTGTCAGCACATCGGCCCTGGCCGAGGGATCTTGGATACGGTGACCCGCCACGCCCAGAACCCTCTCGGCCAGAACCGGTCTCTTGACTCGTGCCATCCGGTCGGTGGCCCAGCGTGCGAGGCCGATGAGGTGTTCGTCTGAGAGGCGAAGTGTGTGCACAGCGAAGCTCCACGGTCGAGTCAGGAACTTGGACCGTACGGGCTTGGCCGGGGTAACGGAAGAGTTGTACCCCTCCGACGCGGAGAGTTGCGTACCGTACTCCCGCACCTCTGCCCGAAGTGCCCAGGCATCGTGACAAAGGTGCCGAACGGTTTCGCGTGTCTCCTTCTGCTCAGCGTGTTCCGGCGGCTCGCTCGGTGAGGGCGCCTTCAGCCTCGTCGTGCAGAGCACCCGTCTGCGGACACTCCCAGACGCCCGGCTCGTCCGCCCGCTCGACGAGCTTGACGCCGCTGCGGCCCACCCAGCCGATCCGGCGGGCGGGAACGCCCACGACCAGGCCGAAGTCCGGCACGTCCTTCGTGACCACGGCCCCCGCCGCCACCATGGCCCAGCGCCCGACCCGTACGGGCGCGACGCACACGGACCGTGCGCCGAGCGAGGCACCCTCGGCGACCTTCACGCCCACGGCTTCCCAGTCGCCGCCGCGCTTCTGCTTGCCCTCGGGGTCCACGGAGCGCGGGTTGTGGTCATTGGTGAGGACCACGGCGGGACCGACGAAGACGCCGTCTCCGAGCTCTGCCGGCTCGTACACCAGGGCGTAGTTCTGCAGCTTGACGTTGTTCCCGATCTGGACGCCGGTGCCCACGTAGGCGCCGCGGCCCACCACGCATCCCTCGCCGAGCCTGGCGCCCTCACGGATCTGGGCGAGCTCCCAGACGCTGCTGCCGTCGCCGATCTCGGCACTGTCGTCGACCTGGGCAGTGGGCTGGACTCTGTAGTTCACGTGTTGCGCCTTCCGGAGAGCGGACTTGCCCGGCGAGCATACGATCCCGCGCCATGCACGGGGCACGCGGCACCGTGACGCAGACGGCGGCCGCTCTCCCGTTCCGAGGGGGAGAGGCCGCCGACGGTGCACGGCAGGTCAGCCCTTCGGCGAGATGAAGGCGAGCGCCGGGCCCGCGCCGATCGGGCTGGAAGCGGTGTCCCAGTTGAACCAGCCGGTCTTCTGAACCTGATGGCTCTCGTTGCCGCCGACCGTCTCGATCTGCTTGCCGTCCGAGGAGACGGCCACCACGATGTTCACGTGGTCGGCTTCACCGTCGGTCAGATTCTTGTCGGTGTCGTAGAGCACCGCGTCCCCGACCTTGGGGGAGCCGGACCGGTAGGTGCCGTGCTTCAAGCCGTACTCGCGCAGGCTGATGGCCCTGGCGTCCAGCTCCGACGAACCCGTCACGTCGTTGCCGGCCCAGATGTACTTGACGAACTCCGCGCACCAGGCACGGCTGAAGTCGAAGTCGTAGTCGTTGAAGTTGTTGCCGACTTCTGTCTTGGCGTCCTTGGCGATGTCCTGCCCAAGCGTGCTTACCGACTTGCAGGTGACCTGGCCGGGTGCGGCGGAGAGAAGGGACTGGGTCCAGCCGGAGGTGTCGACCGGGTCGTCGTTGTGGTAGGCGATGTCGTCTCCGTTGCCGTCGGAGATGTTGGCGTCCTTGTACCAGTACATGGCGCCGGTCGTGGCGATGCGGCCGTAGTAGAAGCCGCTGCCGGAGGAGACGACCTGATCGAATCCAGACCATCCCGACTCCTTCAGGTCGTCACGCTTCCAGGCCCCACCGATGATCTTGTAGGAGAAGAGTTTTCCGGCTTCGGTGGTGGCGATGAGGCGGTCCTGGCCGACGGTGGTGAGGGTCTTGAGGACGAAGCCGGTGCCGATCTCGGCGCGTTGGCCGATGTGTTCGACGCCCTTGGGCTTGGCCTGGGAGACGAGGTACTGGAGCAGTGTGCCGTCGGCGGTGGTGCCGTAGAGGTGTCCGTAGCCGTCGTAGCTGAGCTTGTCGTGGGTCCAGCCCTTGTCGATGATCTTGTCGATGGCGGAGACGGCGAGTGTCTCGTCGTTGGTCTGGACGTCGACGCGGTAGAGGGCGCCGGCGGTGGAGGTGACGAGGATGGTGTTGAAGTTGAGTGTGGCCATGGCCTTGGGTTCGAAGCCCAGGTCGGGGCCGACGCGTGTTCTGATGCGGTTGCCGGTGCCGGGTGTGATGGCGGAGTAGGTGAGGCGGCCGTCGTCGAGGATGCCGTAGATCGACGAGGTGCCGGTGCACACCTGCTCAGCGGCTTGGGCGGTGCCGGTACTCGCGGTCAGAAGACTGAGCGAAACGGCACCTGTGGCTAGTGCGGTGACGGCGGTGCGAAGCGTCTTGGAGGAAGTGAACACGGTGCTGCTCCTTGGCCTTGGGCATGTTTGCGGGCAGCCCTGACACCGGGCTGACGGGTTCGATGGGTGTTGCGAAGACGCGGCGCGCCCAGTCGGCCGGGCGCGGGGGCACGAGTGCCCTCAGTACCAGCCGGTGCTCTGCGAGTGGCTCCAGGCCGAGCAGGGCGTGCCGTACCGGTCGTCGATGTAGTCGAGCCCCCAGTGGATCTGGGTGAGGGGGTTGGTCCGCCAGTCACCTCCGGCGGAGGCCATCTTCGATCCAGGGTTGGCCTGGGGGATGCCGTAGGCGGCAGACGTGGGGTTCTGGGCGTTCCAGCGCCAACCGCTTTCACGGGTCCAGAGGCTGTCGAGGCAGGTCCACTGCGCAGTGGTGGCCCAGTCGCGGTCGTGCTTGTTCATCAGGTCGCGGCCGGCGGCCTTCACCTCTCCGATGTCATCGCGGTCGACCGTGTCCTCAGGCGTCGTGCAGGTGACCTGGCCGGGTGCGGCGGAGAGAAGGGACTGGGTCCAGCCGGAGGTGTCGACCGGGTCGTCGTTGTGGTAGGCGATGTCGTCTCCGTTGCCGTCGGAGATGTTGGCGTCCTTGTACCAGTACATGGCGCCGGTCGTGGCGATGCGGCCGTAGTAGAAGCCGCTGCCGGAGGAGACGACCTGATCGAATCCAGACCATCCCGACTCCTTCAGGTCCCCGCGCTTCCAAGTCCCGGCACTCACCTTGTAGGAGAAGAGTTTTCCGGCTTCGGTGGTGGCGATGAGGCGGTCCTGGCCGACGGTGGTGAGGGTCTTGAGGACGAAGCCGGTGCCGATCTCGGCGCGTTGGCCGATGTGTTCGACGCCCTTGGGCTTGGCCTGGGAGACGAGGTACTGGAGCAGTGTGCCGTCGGCGGTGGTGCCGTAGAGGTGTCCGTAGCCGTCGTAGCTGAGCTTGTCGTGGGTCCAGCCCTTGTCGATGATCTTGTCGATGGCGGAGACGGCGAGTGTCTCGTCGTTGGTCTGGACGTCGACGCGGTAGAGGGCGCCGGCGGTGGAGGTGACGAGGATGGTGTTGAAGTTGAGTGTGGCCATGGCCTTGGGTTCGAAGCCCAGGTCGGGGCCGACGCGTGTTCTGATGCGGTTGCCGGTGCCGGGTGTGATGGCGGAGTAGGTGAGGCGGCCGTCGTCGAGGATGCCGTAGATCGACGAGGTGCCGGTGCACACCTGCTCAGCGGCTTGGGCGGTGCCGGTACTCGCGGTCAGAAGACTGAGCGAAACGGCACCTGCGAGCAGAACGCCCATGATTCGGCCGGCGCTTTCGGTCATAGTTTTCACGCTTGTTTCCCCGAAGCTCTGGTTGTCACTGCCAGCTCATGTCGTTCGTGCCGATGACCACGGGTGCCTCGGCGCCTGATGCGGCGGAGGTGGTGGCGTCGGGCGCCGACACGGTGAGGCCGATCACAGGGACTGCGATTGCCAGGGCGAGAAGGGTGATTCGGACGGCCTTGATATGACGGATGACGCGCATGGCTGTGGCTGGCCCTTCATGTGTCGGACGGTGACCCGAGTGACAGACAGGTAGTCGGAGCCGTACCGCAGTGGTGCGGCTCCGAGCGGTGATGCATAGCTAAGCCGCAGCTCAGAGGGGGAGGAAGAGTTTTGGGCTGGCCCAAAACGGCCATGGATGGTTCGGGCCACAGGCTGCTGGCCGGCCACCGGCCGGCAGCGGCGGGGCCCTCTTGCTCACGGGGGGAACAAAAGGGTGATCAGAGGTGCACCTACCTTCCGCAGCACTGCCGGAGGCAGGCGCTCTTCGTCGAGCAGGCGACGGCAGATCGTCTCCGTCCTCCTCTCCGCTTTGTTCAGTGACCCCGTCAACAGAAAGAAGCCCAGCACGAAGCTGTCCGGCGGCACCGAATGGACCGACACGTGCTCCACCTGGTCTGTTGGGGAGAGTGAGGTGCGAATCAATTCACCTGTGCCGCTGGGAAGTTCGAACGGGCCGAGGGCGGCGAAATGTGCATGGACGAGGAACATGCCCATCACCATGGCCGGATGTGGTGGGAGGACCTGACCACGGCGCCTGGACGTTTCCGGCAGTGACCGCATCAGGCCCGGAGGCCGACTGGAAACGGCCGGCTGTGCAGTGATCCATTGAAGTAATCGTGAAGATCCTGAGATGATTCGGTTGCAGGACTGTGTCAACTGACGCCGGGGGGAACACACGTGTTGACCGAGCTCGGGCTGGATGTGGCAGCCGAAGCCGTCTATCGGGCCATGCTGTCCATGCCTAGTGCGAACGTCGCCGCCCTGGCCCGTGATCTCGGCGCGTCCACCGACGCGGTTAGGTGCGCGTTGGACGAGCTCAGCGCATTGGCGCTCGTGCGGCCTTCGGCCGAAGACCCCGGGCGCCTGTGGGCCGTTTCGCCCGACATCGGGATGGAGATCCTGATGGCTCGCAGACAGGCGCAGCTGACCGCTCAGCAGGAACGGCTGGATGCGTCGCGGGCGGCCGCGGTCCAGCTAGTCGCGGAGTATGCCGAGCTGACGCCGGAAACACGCCAGCCTGGAGTCGAACAACTCGTCGGGCTCGATCGGATACGTGATCGCCTGGTGTCCCTGACGCACGGTACGAAGGACGAAGTCCTGTCCTTGTCGCCCGACTCCGTGCTGACCGAGGCCGCGATCGCCGCCTCGCGCCCTCTGAACGAGGAGCTGCTGGGCCGGGGAGTGCACATGCGCACCGTCTACCTCGACAGTGTCCGGAACAGCCGTCCGACGATCGAGCATGCGAACTGGCTCGCCGGGATGGGGGGTGAAGTCCGCACGTCGGCCTTGCTTCCCATTCGCATGCTCATCGTGGATCGGTCCACCGCCCTGATTCCGGTCAGAAGTGACGACACCGCTGTAGGGGCGGCAGTCCTGACCGGCGAAGGCATGCTGACCGCTCTCCACGCGCTCTTCGAGTCCGTCTGGGGCGCGGCCCAGCCCCTTGCCGATGCGCCGGCCTGCGGTGCGGACGGTCTCACCGCTCAGCAGGCGACGATCATCCGTCTGCTGGCAGAAGGGCATACCGACGAGGCCATCGCCAAGCGTCTGGGTGTTTCCCCGAGGACCGCGCGGAGGATGGCGAACGAGCTGATGGAGCGGTTGTCGGCGCGCAGCCGCTTCGAAGCCGGGGCTCGTGCGGTTCAGCGGGGATGGCTGCCGTCGCACGTCTGAGCCCGGGAGCGGGAACGTGCCCGGGTGCAGAGCCGAAGGATGAGCGGTGACGTGCCTCGCCGCCGACGCGGGGGGTGTGCGGCGCAGTGGACGGAACGTTCCCTGGGTTGATCGGCAGGACCCGGTTTGACCCCCCGCACCCCGCCCCGTAATCTTGACCCTCGGCG
Source organism: Streptomyces sp. JH34 (assembly GCF_029428875.1). NCBI lineage: Bacteria > Bacillati > Actinomycetota > Actinomycetes > Kitasatosporales > Streptomycetaceae > Streptomyces > Streptomyces sp. JH34. The sequence continues at coordinate 5,031,549 of NZ_JAJSOO010000001.1, forward strand.
TGTTTATGTGCGCCTAACCCCTGAGCACATCCCTCCCGGTGATTCGTCCCCGGGGGAGGCCGTTCATCCTTCCGGACTGTCGTGGGCCCCGGCCCGCGCGGGCGGCTGGCATCAGGGGATCCGTTCCGAGTGAGAGAGAGATCCGCGTGTACGCCATCGTGCGCAGCGGTGGTCGCCAGCACAAGGTTGCTGTCGGCGACATCGTTGAGGTTGACAAGATTTCCACCGCCAAGGTTGGCGACACGGTCGAGCTCTCGACCCTGCTCGTTGTCGACGGCGACGCCGTGACCAGCGACCCGTGGGTGCTGGACGGCATCAAGGTCCAGGCCGAGGTCGTGGACCACCACAAGGGCGCGAAGATCGACATCCTTCGCTACAAGAACAAGACGGGTTACCGCCGTCGCCAGGGTCACCGCCAGCAGTACACGGCGATCAAGGTCACCGGTATCCCCGCGGCTGCGAAGTAAGGGACTGAGGAGACATGGCACACAAGAAGGGCGCATCGTCCACTCGGAACGGGCGCGATTCCAATGCTCAGCGGCTCGGCGTGAAGCGCTTCGGCGGTCAGGCCGTCAACGCCGGTGAGATCCTGGTCCGCCAGCGCGGCACCCACTTCCACCCGGGCACGGGCGTCGGCCGTGGCGGCGACGACACGCTGTTCGCGCTGACCGCCGGTGCGGTGGAGTTCGGTACGCACCGTGGCCGCAAGGTCGTGAACATCGTTCCCGTCGCTGCCTGATCCAGGCAACGGCTGAACGTCACAGCACCTTCCGAGGGCGGATCTCAGCTTTCCCGGTGAACCGGGGAAGCGGGTCCGCCCTCGGCGCGTTACGTCAAAGACAATTCCGTATTTTCCGCAGTACCTGGAGGCCCCACCATGACCACCTTCGTGGACCGCGTCGAGCTGCATGCCGCCGCGGGTAACGGAGGCCACGGCGTGGCCTCCGTGCACCGTGAGAAGTTCAAGCCGCTGGGCGGCCCCGACGGGGGTAACGGCGGGCGCGGCGGCGACGTGATCCTCGTCGTCGAGCAGTCCGTCACCACGCTGCTGGACTACCACCACCACCCCCACCGCAAGGCCACGAACGGCCAGCCCGGCGCGGGTGACAACCGTTCGGGCAAGGACGGCCAGGACCTCGTGCTGCCCGTCCCGGACGGCACCGTCGTCCTCGACAAGGCCGGCAACGTACTGGCCGACCTCGTCGGTCAGGGAACCACCTTCGTCGCGGGCCAGGGCGGCCGCGGCGGCCTCGGCAACGCCGCGCTGGCCTCCGCCCGCCGCAAGGCACCCGGTTTCGCGCTGCTCGGCGAGCCGGGGGAGAGCCGGGACATCGTCCTCGAGCTCAAGACCGTCGCCGACGTCGCGCTCGTCGGCTACCCGAGCGCCGGTAAGTCCTCGCTGATCTCGGTGCTCTCCGCGGCCAAGCCGAAGATCGCGGACTACCCGTTCACGACCCTCGTCCCGAACCTGGGCGTCGTCACCGCGGGCTCCACCGTCTACACCATCGCCGACGTCCCGGGGCTCATCCCCGGTGCCAGCCAGGGCAAGGGCCTCGGCCTGGAGTTCCTGCGGCACGTCGAGCGCTGCTCCGTCCTGGTGCACGTCCTGGACACCGCGACGCTGGAGTCCGACCGCGACCCGCTCTCCGACCTCGACATGATCGAGGAGGAGCTGCGGCTGTACGGCGGCCTCGAGGACCGCCCGCGCATCGTCGCCCTCAACAAGGTCGACATCCCCGACGGCCAGGACCTCGCCGACATGATCCGCCCCGACCTGGAGGCGCGCGGCTACCGCGTCTTCGAGGTCTCGGCCATCGCGCACAAGGGCCTCAACGACCTCAGCTACGCCCTGGCGGGCATCATCGCCGAGGCGCGGGCCACCAAGCCGAAGGAGGAGTCGACGCGCATCGTGATCCGCCCCAAGGCGGTCGACGACGCCGGCTTCACCGTGACGGTCGAGGAGGACGGTATCTACCGCGTGCGCGGCGAGAAGCCGGAGCGCTGGATCCGTCAGACCGACTTCAACAACGACGAGGCCGTCGGTTACCTCGCCGACCGTCTCAACCGCCTCGGTGTCGAGGACGCGCTCCGCAAGGCGGGCGCCCAGGCCGGTGACGGCGTGGCCATCGGTGCCGAGGACAACGCGGTCGTCTTCGACTGGGAGCCGACCATGGCAGCCGGCGCCGAGATGCTGGGCCGTCGCGGTGAGGACCACCGGATGGAGGCGCCCCGGCCCGCCGCGCAGCGACGCCGCGAGCGGGAGTCGGAGCGCGACGACTCGCAGCGCGAGTACGACGAGTTCGACCCCTTCTAGGCACCTGTTCCCGGGCACCCCCGCGCGCGGCGGGGGTGCCCGGATTCACAGAGAACTGCCAGGTGGCAGGCGGTACGGCAGCCGAGGATGTGCGGATTGCGTGACACGTCTGTGGAGTCCGTCACTCCGGGTGTCTCCCCGGGAGGGGGCAATCTGCCTGGCCAGGCGGTGAACGGCGGGTTTCCCAGTGGCGAGCACCGGTAAACGTGCGCCTTGCGAGACGCTCACGGAGAGTGCGACCATCACACTGTTCCCCCCTGTCATCGCAAGGTAGGTCGTCTGTGTCTGTGCCTCATGAAGCCAAGCCCCGGACCACAGCGGTCGTGCTCGCCGGTGGGACCGGCCAGCGTGTGGGACTGTCGATCCCCAAGCAGCTGCTGAAGATCGCCGGTAAGGCAGTCATCGAGCACACGCTGAGCATCTTCCAGAACGCCGAGGGCATCGACGATGTCATCGTGCTGATGGCGCCGGGCTTCGTGCCCGACGTCGAGAAGATCGTCGCCAAGGCCGGGCTGACCAAGGTCGTCAAGGTCATCGAGGGTGGCCACACCCGGAACGAGACCACCGAGCGTGCCATCGCGGCCCTCGGTGAGGGGCTCGCGGAGGGCGAGGACCGCAACGTCCTCTTCCACGACGCGGTCCGTCCACTGCTGTCACAGCGCGTCATCAAGGACTGCGTGGACGCCCTCGACCGCTACCAGGCGGTCGACGTCGCCATCCCGTCCGCCGACACGATCATCGTGACCCGGACCCACGGCGAGGACGGCGAGTTCATCACCGACGTCCCGGACCGGTCCCGGCTGCGCCGCGGCCAGACCCCGCAGGCGTTCAAGCTGTCCACGATCCGCAAGGCGTACGAGGTCGCTGCCGGTGACCCGAACTTCCAGGCGACGGACGACTGCTCGGTCGTCCTGCGCTACCTCCCCGACGTGCCGATCTACGTGGTCGCGGGCGACGAGTACAACATGAAGGTGACCCAGCCGGTCGACGTCTTCATCACCGACAAGCTCTTCCAGCTGGCCTCCACGGCGGCACCGCGTCAGGCCGACGAGGCCGCCTACCGTGAGCTGCTGTCGGGCAAGACCCTGGTGGTCTTCGGCGGTTCGTACGGCATCGGCGCTGACATCGCCACGCTGGCCGAGCAGTACGGCGCCAGCGTGTACGCCCTGGGCCGCTCCACCACCGGTACGCACGTCGAGAACCCCGAGCACATCGACGACGCGCTGTCCAAGGCGTACGCCGAGACCGGTCGCATCGACTACGTGATCAACACCGCGGGTGTGCTCCGCATCGGCAAGCTCGCCGAGACGGACAACACGACGATCCAGGAAGCGCTGAACGTCAACTACCTGGCGCCCGTGCAGATCGCCCGCGCCTCGTACAAGTACCTGGCCGAGACCCAGGGGCAGCTGCTCCTGTACACCTCCAGCAGCTACACCCGGGGGCGTGCCGAGTACAGCCTCTACTCCTCCACCAAGGCCGCGATGGTGAACCTCACCCAGGCGCTGGCCGACGAGTGGGCGGGTGAGGGCATCAGGGTCAACTGCGTGAACCCGGAGCGCACCGCCACCCCCATGCGGACCAAGGCGTTCGGCCAGGAGCCGGAGGGATCGCTGCTCTCGTCCGAGGCCGTGGCGCGCACCTCGCTGGACGTCCTCCTGTCCGCGATGACGGGCCACGTCATCGACGTACGGCAGCAGGATCCGACCCGTGACGTCACCGAGGCGTCGGGCTTCGAGCAGGCGCTGGCCTCGGTCCTGGACCGTCAGGAAGATGTGTAATAATTCTTGACAAATGTGCTTATACGGGCCTCTGGATTCACCTTTCGGGTGAATGCGGAGGCCCGAGTGCGTGAAGCCGAATCTTCACAATTCCCTCCATACGTGAATCAACCGGCACCCCCTGGAGCAGGTTCTTCGTGATTTCGACAGCCATTCGCCTGGCCCGTGTGGGCAGTCGGTCGGAACTGCTGGCAGCAATATTGATGACGCTGGGATACCCGTGCGTCATGGTCGCCGCTCTCCTTCCCGACATCTGGTTCTTCGCGGCGGCCACGGCTGTCACGTACGTCGCGGACTGGTATCTGCACCAGCGCGGCAGCTATCTGGTCAACCGGCTCAGCAAGGTACGGGCGGGGCTGCCCATCCGCTTCCTGCTTCGCCAGCTGATGGTCATCCTGCTGCTGGCCCGGCTGGATCTCGCCGAGGAACCGCTCTTCTACGCGGCGGTGGCGTGCTTCCTCGTCTTCTACGGTCTGCAGGCCCCGCACGGCGCGCTGACGACGCTGATCCGGCTGCGCCGCAGCCTGCCGATCGTCACCCGCAACGTGGACCTGCACGCCGTCCGCATCCCTGACGCCCCGCCGCGCGCGCTGCTGCACCGCGCCGGCGAGAAGATGCTCCACCTGGACCTGCCCGCGGTGGCCGGTGTCCTGATCGCGGCCGGCACGGGTGAGGACTACCTCGGGTACATCGGGGCGGGGGTGACGCTGCTGCTGGCCGTCGGTTACAACGCCCTGCTCGTCCCGTACCTGCGCCGGAGCAGGCGGGCGCCCTCCGCCTCCGCCGTGCTGAAGGCCCTCGACACATGGCTGGGCGAGTACCAGCCGACCGTCGTGCTCTACTTCTCCGGCTCCAACGAGTCCGCGTACCAGGGCAACATGTGGCTCGACACGATGGCCGCCGTGGAGGGCCGTCCGCTGATCGTCATGCGTGAGCGGAACCTCGTGTCGCAACTCGCGGACACCTCCGTACCCGTGGTCTGCGTGCCGGCCGGCACCCACCTGATGAACATGGACCTCTCCACGGTCCGTGTGTGCCTGTATCCGGCCAATGTCGGCAAGAACATCCACATGCTGCGCGTCCCGACCATGAAGCACGTGTTCATCGGCCACGGCGACAGCGACAAGCTGGCCAGCGTCAACCCGTACTCCAAGGTGTACGACGAGGTGTGGACGGCCGGCCGTGCGGGCCGCGACCGCTACGCCCTGGCCGACGTCGGCATCCGCGACGAGGACATCGTCGAGGTCGGGCGGCCGCAGCTGGCGCCCATCGAGAGCTGGACCGGCACCACCAGGAATCCGATCCCGACGGTGCTGTACGCCCCCACCTGGGAGGGCTGGGACGACAATCCCGGCAACACCTCGCTGCTGCTGGCCGGTGAGAACATCGTCCGCCGACTGCTGACGGCGGACGACCCGGTCCGGGTCATCTACAAGCCGCACCCTTTCACCGGTATCCGCAGCGCCAAGGCCAAGGCCGTCAACGCCCGGATCAAGGCCCTGGTCGCCAAGTCGGCGCAGGAGCGCGCCGCCGACCCCCGCTGGGTGAAGGAGGCCTCGGCCGCCGCCGCCGGCCAGAGCGCCGCCAAGGCGGAACTGGTGCGCATCGAGGCCCGGCTGGCCGAGCTGGCGAAGCCCGGCAGGGCCGGGGGTGACGAGTCCGAGGAGTCACGGGTCGCGCTGGCCGATCCGGCCCGCCAGACGGAGATCAGCTCCCTGCGGGCCGAGTGGAACGACGCCTACTGGCGTTCCTTCGGCTGGTGGGAGCACAAGACGGTCACCGGCGCGCAGCCGAAGCTCTACGACTGCTTCAACCAGTCCGACGCCATGGTTTCGGACATCTCCAGCGTGGTGTCCGACTTCATCGCCAGCGGCAAGCCGTACGCGGTCACGGACTCGGCGGAGCTCGGCAGGGATGAGTTCAAGCGTCAGAACACCGCCGTGCGGGCTGCGGTCATCCTCTCCAACGGTGCTCAGGAGATCGACGAACTGCTGGTCGCCGTCGCCGACCCGTCGGCAGACTCCCTCGCGGAAGCCCGCCACGAGCTGAAGACCTATCTGCTGGGTCCGGACGAGCCGACCTCCATGGAGCAGTTCAACGCGGCGGTCCAGGCTCTGGCGGCCCGGGCCGAGGCGCGCAACGCGGGCGTCGCGCAGCGTGTGGGCGAGCAGATCGCGGCCCCGCTGCCCGACCCCGAGGCCGAGTCCAGCGGTGTCGGTGACGGGGCGCAGGAGATCGTCGCCGAGGTCGATCCCGACGGGCCGTCCCCGGATGCCGACGCGGGGATCGGCGCCGGTCCCTCCGCGATCCGCTGACCGTCGGCCGGCCGGCGGCGCGAGGTCGCGCCGCCGACCGGCTCCGGCAGCCGGATGCGGGGCGGGAACCGGATGCCGGTCCGGCAGTGGTGCGGGGCTGACAACCGGGTGTAATCCGGCTGTCATCCAGTTGTTCGAAAGTCATCCGGTTCGCGACGCAACCCATGCAACGGCCCGTCCGTCTCTTCCTCCGGGAGGGGAACGTACGGGCCGTTCGGCGTGTCCGTGCATAGAGCACGTGATGCCTCGTCGTTCTATCGTTTCTCCTGATTGATACGTATATGCGTGAACCGGGGAGAGATGAGCAGCAGCACACCGGACGTGACCGTCATCATCGGCGCCTACCAGGCGATGCCGTATCTGATCCGCTGTCTGGAATCTGTCGACGCGCAGACGCTTCCGGCCGAGCGCATGGAGATCGTGGCGATCGACGACGGGTCGACCGACGGTACGGGGGAGTACCTGGAGGAGTTCGCGGCGCGGACCGCCATCGAGATGCGTGTCGTCCGCCAGGAGAACTCGGGTGGTCCCAGCGGTCCGCGCAATCGCGGTATCGGCCTCGCGCGCGGCAGGTACGTCTTCTTCCTCGACGCGGACGACTACTTCGGTGAGGAGGCGCTGGAGCGCATGGTCTCCATGGGCGACCGGGCGGGCACCGATGTGGTGCTCGGCAAGGTCGTCGGCGTCAACCGCGGTGCCGCGAAGTCGATGTGGAAGCAGACGGTGGAGCGGGCCGACCTCTACTCCTCCAACATCAAATTCACCCTGAGCGCCCAGAAGCTGTTCCGCCGGGACCTTCTGGTCCGGTTCGGGATGACCTTCGACGAGAGCCTCAAGACGGGTGAGGACGCGCTCTTCACCATGGAGGCGTATCTGCGGGGCAACGGCGTCTCCGTCGTCGCCGACTACACCTGCTACTACCTGGTCGGCCGGGACGACGGCAAGCACGTGACGAAGAGCGGCAGCTACGTGCTGCGCTTCGACTCCGCCCGGGCCCTGACCGCCCTGATCGCCGAGCACGTGCCGCCAGGGCCCAAGCGGGACATCCTGATGGTCCGCCCGTTCGTCATCACCCTGCTCCCGCAGTTCGGGCCGGCCCTGCTGCGGCAGTCCGACGAGGTGCGGAAGAAGAAGCTGGAGCTGGCGGCGCCGATCCTGCAGGCCTACTGGTCACCCGGTCTGGCCCGTCGGCTCAAGGTCAACGAGCGGCTCCGGCTGATCTGTATCTCCAAGGGCAGGCTCGACCTGCTCCTGGACATCCTGCAGTTCGTGCAGGACAAGAAGAAACCCCGTGTCGTCCGCAAGGGACTTCGCGGCAGGCCGTACCTGGTCTACCCCCACTTCGGTGAGGGCGCGGCGCTGCCCCTGTCGGCGTACGAGCTGACCGTGCCCGAGTGGATCGGCCGCAAGCGTATCGATGTGCCAGGACCCCAGTCCCTGTCCGCCTTCCTGCGCCGCGCGGCGGGCAAGGTGCGCAGGACGGTCAGGTCCGCCGGCCTGCGCATGCCGCGCCGCGCCCACTAGGTCCGAGGCGGGCACGGTGCGGCGGTGGAGGTGCTTCCGGTTGCTTTCGGGCGGCCTGCTGCGCCCGGGGCCTCCTGTTGCTCCGGGTTCTCCCATGCTGGCGTAGGCGAACGCGGCCCCTACTGCTCGGGGCGCAGCAGCCTACGGACCGGGCGCCCCACCACGCGTCGTGCGCGCCGGTAGGCGGACGGCCACGCGGCCGCACCGTCGCTCGCCTGGACCTTGATGCTGACCGGACCGGTCTTCTTCTCGAGCTGGCTGCGCAACTGGGCGTTCTGCGCGGACAGCTCCGCCATCCGGCTCTGCATCCAGCTGAAGCGGCTGCTCAGCGAGTCGGGGTCGCTCTCGGTCCACGGGCGGACGGCGGGAGGAAGGGCGAGCTTGGACACCTGTGCGTCGAACGCCCTGCCGCTGTCGCCGTGGTGGAAGGTGTTCTCCAGACCGTTCTTCTCCATGAAGCCGGTGAAGCGGAGGAAGCGTTCCTTGTGGCCGTTCACCAACTCGCCGAAGTCGGCGGCCTCGTACAGCTCCGCCGGGTCGATGTCGCTCGGCGTCTCGGAGATCTTGCGGTGGGGGATGCCGAAGTACCGGCAGAGCTCGAGGGTCCGGGAGTCACTGCAGAGCACGGTGCTCGGCACCCCGGCCAGGAGCGCGGCGATGTTCCCGTGGATGCGCGAGCCGAACGAGAAGTCGAACGCGCGCAGTTCCTCGATCCACGTGAGCGGGTCGACGTAGAGCCTGACCTTGCCCTCGCGGTACATCGGGTGGGACGGATGGGTCGGCATCGAGGTCTGCGCCCCGATCGGGTTCGAGGTCTCCCGCCAGTGGAGCAGCTGGGCCTCGAGGAGGTTCTGCCCGACGAACCGCAGATTCGGGTAGCGCTCGTGGGCCTGGCGGATGATCGCGTCCAGGCCGTGCGAACGTACGGCGCTGTGCGAACCGTTCACCGAGATCAGGGATTCCGCGGTGAGTTCTTCGGACTTCTTCTCGAGCTGGAACGTCTCGCCGTTCATGAACATCGAGGGGCAGCCGATGACCTCGACGTCCCGGAATCCCATGTTCTTGAGGTACTGCTCGGTGAACTCGCCCCGCACCCCGATGGACGCGCTGCGGTTGAGCACCTCCGTGACGAATTCCCTGACCGTCGGCTCCATCGGCTTCAGCCGTGCCGCGTCGTACTTGAGGTCGGCCTGCGCGCCGACACCCAGCACGACGACGGGGATGCGCAACTTCTTGATCAGCTGCGTCATACGCTTCAGGGGCCGCTCGAAGGTCGGACGGAACGCGTTCGCCAGAGGCACGACGAACACGTCGAACTCCTCGTTGATGCGCGCCGCCGCGGACGGATCCGTGCGGATGCCGTTCGAGAAGACCTCTGCCCGCGGAGTCGTCAGCAGCTTGTGCGCGGCATCACTGAAAATCAGGTTGCCCGCGTTGGTCGCGAAGACATCTCTGTCGAGGGACTGTTCGAGCGAAGCCACATCGAAGGGGCTTTTGCCCGATCTGAGAAGAATGCGCCTCTGGCGGGTCGGTTCATCTGTCACGTAATAGAGGGTAGCCCGATGAATGGCCGGTGGAGATTACGTAAATGACTCCATTCAGGGGCATGTCGGAGGGTGACCTGGCTCGGTTTGTCTGCTCAGGGGGCAGCCGTCAGGTGACAACAGCTGAGACGGCACGGTGCTCACCAGGCCCCTCGCGTAGATTGAGGAGGGCCGAGCAGTTCGACGTGATGGGGACGGGCGTACGTGTCAGGGGCAAGGGAAACCGAAGGCGTGGCAGGCGGACCCGGAGGCGCGCTCCATGACCCCGCCGGGGACGGCGCCGAGCGCAGGCCGGGCGTGACCGGTGCCCGCAGGATCGTCGTGAAGGTCGGCTCCTCCTCGCTCACCACCGCGGCGGGCGGTCTCGACGCCGACCGGGTCGACGCGCTCGTCGACGCGCTCGCCAAGGTCAGGAGCGGCGGGGAGCGCGAGATGGTCCTCGTCTCCAGCGGCGCCATCGCGGCCGGTCTCGCCCCCCTCGGTCTCGTCCGCCGGCCCAAGGACCTGGCCCGGCAGCAGGCGGCCGCCAGCGTCGGCCAGGGACTCCTCGTCGCCCGCTACACCGCGTCCTTCGCCCGCTACGGCGTGCGGGTCGGACAGGTGCTCCTGACCTCGGACGACACCAGCCGGCGCGCCCACTACCGCAACGCGTACAGCACGCTCGACCAGCTCCTCGAGATGGGCGCGTTCCCCGTCGTCAACGAGAACGACACCGTCGCCACGGACGAGATCCGCTTCGGGGACAACGACCGGCTCGCCGCGCTCGTCGCACATCTCGTCCACGCGGACCTCCTCGTACTCCTGTCCGACGTCGACGGTCTCTACGACGGGGACCCGACCACGCCGGGCACATCCCGCATCGCGGAGGTGAGCGGACCGGCGGACCTGGAAGGCGTCACCATCGGGAGTGCGGGGAAGGCGGGCGTCGGCACCGGGGGCATGGTCACCAAGGTCGAGGCCGCCCGGATCGCCACCGCCGCGGGTATCCCCGTCGTCCTCACCTCGGCGAGCCATGTCGCCGACGCCCTCGCGGGGCGCGACACCGGCACGTACTTCCACCCCACCGGGCGCCGTTCGGCCGACCGGCTGCTCTGGCTGGCCCACGCCTCGACCCCGCAGGGTGCCCTCACGCTCGACGAGGGAGCCGTGCGCGCCGTCGTCGAGCGCCGCACCTCCCTGTTGCCGGCCGGGATCTCCGCGGTCGAGGGCGAGTTCTCCGCGGGGGATCCGGTCGAACTGAGGGACCCCGCCGGCCGGGCCGTCGCCCGCGGGCTGGTCAACTTCGACGCCAAGGAGATCCCCCAGCTGCTCGGCCGCTCCACCCGCGACCTCGCGCGTGAACTCGGTCCCGCCTACGAGCGCGAAGTCGTACACAGGGACGATCTCGTCGTCCTCACGCCCCGTACGACCCCCTGAAACGGCTGAAAGTCCAGCCTTCGGGCGGAGACCTTCACGAAAACCGCCCCACGCCCGGCCCCGGGCTGGTCAACTTTGTCACAGGGACACAAAAGGGGTCGGGACCGCTACACATTCACAGGAGGCCACCGGTGAGACGAGCGCGCCCGGGGGCGTTGCCCCGCGGAACGGGCAGCCGTGCCCTGACCAGTGTCGGGGCGGGATCCGACTTCGTCGGTACACCCACCGATCAGACCATCGAACAGGAACCGGTGGTGACGGACGAGGAACCGACCCGCTCCAAGCTGTGGCACATCACCCTCAGCGTCTCCGGCGGTGAGACGCCCCTGAAGGAGGTCCGTCGCGGACTGGAGCAGCTGGCGCACGACCACCCCTTCCTGCTCACCAGCCGGTATGCCAACGACCACGCTGAGATCCGTTACTGGGAAGAGGCCCGGGACCTCCATGACGCCGCGGCGGTCGCTCTGCGGCTGTGGGGGGAGCACCGGTCCAGTGCGCAGCTCCCGCCCTGGGAGATCGTCGGCCTGGAGGTCATCGACCGGGAGACCTACCACCTGCGTGTCGCCGAGGGCTACGGCCCGCCGCCGGCCGCCCCCGTGGGAGTGCACCCGTACTGACCGGGATCCGGCAGGGGACCGGTTCCTGATCCTGCACGGGGCCGGTTCGTGATCCGGCCCGGTACCGGTTCGTGATCCGGCCCGGGGCCGCGAACGTCCTCACGGCGCAGTCCCGACGGGCCGGACTCGCCGGGTGGACGGGCGGTGGGGTGGGCGGGCAGTCGGGTGGGCGGGCACCGGTACGGCTGTCTCGCATCACGGGATACGTGCCGGATGCCCGCAGCATGCGCACTACCCTGCGGGCATGACCACGCTTTCGCCGTACGACAACATGTCCCCGGTCGCCCAGGCCGCCTACCGGGCACGCGCCGCCGCCGACGACATCGCGCCACTCCCGCGCGCGGCGAAGGACGACGCCCTGATGGCGATCGCGGACGCCCTCGAGGTGCGCACCGGCGAGATCGTCGAGGCGAATGCCGAGGACGTCGCGAAGGCCCGGGAAGCCGGTACCAGCGAGTCGATCGTCGACCGGCTCACCCTCACGCCGGAGCGGATCCGCGCGATCGCCGCGGACGCGCGCGACGTGGCCGCGCTGCCCGACCCGGTCGGTGAAGTGGTCCGTGGATCCACCCTCCCCAACGGCATCGACCTGCGTCAGGTGCGGGTGCCGCTCGGAGTCGTCGGCATCATCTACGAGGCCCGGCCCAACGTGACGGTCGACGCCGCCGCGCTCTGCCTCAAGTCCGGCAACGCGGTGCTGCTGCGTGGGTCGTCGTCGGCGTACGCCTCAAACACCGCACTCGTGCGGGTGCTCCGCGACGCCGTGGGCGGGTCCGGGCTTCCGGCGGACGCGGTGCAGCTCGTCCCGGGCGAGAACCGCGACTCGGTGCGCGAGCTGATGCGGGCACGCGGCCTCGTCGACGTGCTCATCCCGCGTGGCGGCGCCTCCCTGATCCGCACCGTGGTGGAGGAGTCGACGGTCCCCGTGATCGAGACGGGTACCGGCAACTGCCACGTGTACGTGGACGCGCGGACCGATCTCGCCATGGCCGTCGAGATCCTGGTCAACTCCAAGGCGCAACGCCCGAGCGTGTGCAATGCCGCCGAGACCCTCCTGGTCCACAAGGACGTCGCCGCCGACTTCCTTCCTCTGGCCCTGGACGCACTGGCCGAGGCCGGAGTGACCGTGCACGGTGACGAGCGGGTACTCGCGTACGCCGAGGGTTCCAAGGCCACCGTCGTGGCGGCGACGCCCGAGGACTGGGAGACCGAGTACCTCTCGTACGACATCGCCGCCGCGGTCGTGGAGTCCCTGGAGTCCGCCGTGGCGCACATCCGCCTCTGGTCGTCCGGCCACACCGAGGCGATCGTCACCACATCCCAGGCTGCGGCCCGCCGGTTCACCCAGTTGGTGGATTCCACGACGGTCGCTGTGAACGCGTCCACCCGCTTCACGGACGGAGGTCAGTTCGGGTTCGGTGCCGAGATCGGAATCTCCACGCAGAAGCTGCACGCCCGAGGGCCGATGGGTCTGCCCGAGCTGACATCCACGAAGTACATCGTCACCGGCGACGGCCACATCCGTTAACGGGACTTTTCCGGCGGGGTGGACGAATCCGCGGGTCGGGCGACTTTGCGGGCTCCCTGCCCAAATCGCCCCGCCGGGGCTACGCTGAAGCTGTGCCGGACGACGTGGGGGGCAGGCCGTTCCCTGATGGCTGGGAGCCCGACGACGACCGCGGGGGCGCGGACGAGGACTTCGCCTCCGTGGTGTTCGACGAGGACTTCGTCCGGTCCGCCGAGATCCACGAACCCACCGCGGTCGAGCGTCTGCTGGCCGCCGCGCAAGCCCGCGCCGAGGCTGAGGCGCGAAGGGCACGTTCGGGCGGCGGCGCCCTGGACGACGATCTCCACGACGACGGCTACGGCTCCGGCGGCGTGTACGGCCACGAGAGCGGCTTCGGCGGCTCCTGCGACCCCGATGACCCGGAAGCCGCTTACGAGGGCGACGACGGCCCGTACGGATGTCATGGCGGTTCCCTGCGCCCCTACCGGGGTTCGGCCCGCTGGCACCGGCCGGTCGCCTGGCTGCTCGCCCTTCTCATGGGGATCGGGATGGTGGCTCTCGCCTTCAGCGCCGTGTACCGGGGCGGGGCGGCCAACCGGCAGGACCAGGTGCCTACACCGGCCACCAGCGGCGTCGGCGAGCCAGGCACGGCTCCTTCCGCCTCGGCCGACTACTCACGCCCCGCCCTTTCCGCCGTTCCCCGCACTCCGTGAGCAGCCGGGGTGCGCGGGGCGGCCGGGATGGGCGGGACGGGCGGGGTGCGCGGGGCGGCCGGGATGGGCGGGAGCGTGACGGCCGTCAGCCCGTCAGCCCGTCAGCGCGTCAGCTTGTGAGCGCGGGAGCCCGTGAGCGCGAGGTGAGCCCTTGAGCCCGTCGGGCTCCTGCCCGGCCGGCCTGAGGTGAACGCGTAGCCAGGACCCCGCTTCCGCACGGCTCCTCCCAGGCCGTCCTTCCACCCTGCCCTCCCCGGCCGTCGTGCCGGCAGTCCCTGGGGTGCAGGCAAGCCCCTTCCTCCCTCCGCTCCGGTTCCCCTCCCGGCCGCGCTCCACCTGCGCTCTCACCTGCGGGGCGTTTACCTTGATGAGGATCGACCCAATCTGAAGGTACGACCTTGTGATGTCTCCTCCCCGTCCCCGTCTCCGGGGAGAGGGCCAGCCACTTGTCCAGCTGTCGAACCCGTGACGGACAGGTCCGCCCGGTGCCGACCGGCCCAGGGCGGATCCCAGCGCCAGCCTCCGCCGGTGGCGCGGAGATCGGGAGAAGCCATGACAGGCCGTGGGGAACCGCCGGAAGGTCCGCCCGACAACCCGGGCGGAGAGGACGAGTACCGCTCCCTCGTCTTCGACGACGCGTTCGTCCGCGCTGCCCGGCTCCAGGAGTTCTCGGCGCAGGAACGCATGGGCGGGCAAGCGCGCGCCGTACGCTCGCTCCCCGGCAGCGGCACCCGCCGGCACCGGTCGCGGGCCGGTGTCGCTCTCGTCGTGCTGATCGCGCTCGCATTCGCCACCGCGATGTACGTCAACTTCCGCAACCCCTACCCGACACCCGTCACCAGACGCGCGGAGCCGCTGCGCACGACCGTGGTCCCACTTGCTCCCGAGGACCGCGTGCCCGGAGGAACAGCCGAGTCGCTCCTTGCCGACGGTCCGGCAGCGGCCCACGCCACCGGCGCCTCAGGCATCAACCTGCCGTCGGTCCGGCGGACCGAGAACTTCTCGGACAGCCAGGTGACCATGGCCCTCACCACGGTCAAGGACTACCTCGTGAACTCCTCCCTCGACCCGGACGTGATCACCGGCGGGGTGGTCCGGCCGGTCGGACGGCTCCTCGATCCGGACCAGACGGCGCAGTTCGACCGGAGCATGGAATCACCGGCCGCCGACGGCGAGCACAGCGCGACAGGCTGGCTGGTGCGCTTCGACCCGGCCGAAGTGGAACTGGCCGACCCCGACATCCGGGTCCACGGCACCCTCGCCTACGCGGAGGTGGGGCCGGACACCCTGGAGGTGGCGTCCGACCACACCTTCACGTACGCGCTGCGGCCCGCCGTGTCCGGCCCCCACCGGGCCGATGGAGCCTCTCTGTTCACCGTGCGTCGCGTCCTGCGTTTCCTGCTCGACCGGGAGGACATCCGGCTGCACCGGCTGGAGGTCCGCAGCGCCTACGTCCAGGCCGGCCCGCAGTCGTGCTCGGCCGTGACCACGGGAGCCCTGCACCCACTGCTCGCGGGCCGACGCGCGGACACCCGCGGCCCCGCGGGCACCGACCCCTACGCCACGGGTGTGCCGACCGCGGCGCTCTGCGGCACTCTGGCCGTCACGTCCCCGACTCAGGGCCCTCCTCAGGGTCCGGACGCCTCCACGTCCCCTCGGAACCGTCCGTAGCGCCCGGGCCGCGCCTGTCGCCCTTGCCCGCGCCGCCACCAGCAGCTCCGCCGCCCGCGCCCGTGAACTTGTCCCGGAGCTTGCCTCCGAGGTCGCCCGCACCGCCCGCGATGTCGCCGACGAGCTTCATCAGCGGGTCCTTGCTGGTGCGGACCGTGTCCGCGTAGTGCGCGGCGGACTCGCGGAACGAATCCGTCACCGAGGTGTCCTTGTCCTCGTCGCGCTTGGGGTAGTGGCCGTCCATGATGCGCTGGAAGTCACGGCTCTCCGACCACTTCTTCAGCTCGGCCGCCCGGACCGTGGTGAACGGATGCGTCCGGGGGAGCACATTGAGAATCTTGAGCACGGAGTCGCGGAGGTCACCGCTCTTCTCGTACTCGTCGGCCTGGGCCAGGAACGCGTCCACATTCATCTCATGGAGATGATTGCCGCCGGCGATCTTCATCAGCCCGCGCATCGATGCACGCAGATCCTGCCCCACCAGCAGACCGGCCCGGTCCGCGGACAGTTCGGACTTGCGGAACCACTCGCGCAGCGCGGTCACGATGGCCATGATCGCGACATTGCCGAGCGGGATCCATGCCACCTTGAGCGCGAGGTTGGTGAGGAACAGCAATATCGTGCGGTACACCGAGTGACCGGACAGGGCGTGGCCCACCTCGTGGCCTACGACGGCACGCATCTCCTCCTCGTCGAGCAGCTCCACCAGCCCGGTGGTCACGACGATGACCGGCTCGTCGAGGCCGATGCACATGGCGTTCGGCTGCGGGTTCTGCGTCACGTACATCGAAGGGACCTTCTCGAGGTCCAGGATGTAACAGGCGTCCCGCAACATGTCGTTGAGATGCGCGAACTGGGCGTCGCTCACCCGGACGGAGTCCGACAGGAAGAGCAGCCGCAGGCTGCGCTCGGGAAGCAGGCCGCTGAGCGCCTTGAACACGGTGTCGAAACCGCTCAGCTTGCGCAGGGCCACCAGGGCCGAGCGGTCCGCCGGATGCTCGTAGGCCCGCGAGGAGATGTCCGGGAATCGCCTGCGGTGCCTGCTCGGCACGCTCTCGTGACTGGTGTCGGTCATGGATGCCCCCTGTTCGTACGAGACGTTGCTCGTCCCCCTGACAAAAGCCAGCGTATGTGCTGGCGCTACGGTGTGCGGGGGGCTGTGGATAACTTTGAGGAGCGCCCGGAATGCCGCACACCGCCGTCATGCTCGCCGCAGTGTCCGAGGACCAGGGACCGGGCAACACGCTTCGCGTCGTGCTGCTCGTCGCACTCGTCGGAGCGGCCCTGCTCGCCTGGATCCTGCTGCGCGGATACCGCAACGACGACAACAACGACTGAGTCGGCGTGAGCGTGCCCGCGACGCCCGCATACGATGTGCGCGACGTCTCCCTCCTGATTCCCGATGGATAGGTCCTGCAGAAGATGAGCCTCTCGAGCACCGCGCACCAGCTGGTCACCCTCGCCTCCGAAGGCGAGCAGGGTGGTAACCACGAAAGCCTCAGCCCGTACCTCACCGGTGGCGGAGCGCTCGTCGCCCTGCTGCTCCTGCTGTGGATCACCACGCGCTTCAACCGCGACCGCTGAGTCCGGGGCGAACAGCTGTACCAGTAGGGTCTGCACGCATGGGAGAGCAGGAAGTGCCTACCGGCCGCGGCAAGCGCCGCCTGGGCGTGATGGGCGGGACTTTTGACCCGATCCATCACGGACACCTGGTGGCGGCCAGTGAAGTGGCCGCCCACTTCCACCTGGACGAGGTGGTCTTCGTCCCGACCGGGCAGCCCTGGCAGAAGAGTCACAAGCAGGTGTCCCCGGCCGAGGACCGTTATCTGATGACGGTCATCGCGACGGCGTCCAACCCGCAGTTCTCGGTCAGCCGCAGCGACATCGACCGAGGCGGACCGACGTACACGATCGACACGCTGCGGGACCTGCGCACCGCCCACGGCGACGCGGACCTCTTCTTCATCACCGGCGCCGACGCCCTGTCACAGATCCTGACCTGGCGGGACGCCGAGGAACTGTTCTCGCTCTCCCACTTCATCGGTGTGACCCGGCCGGGTCACCTCCTGACCGACGACGGCCTCCCCAAGGGCGGGGTCTCGCTCGTGGAGGTGCCCGCACTGGCGATCTCGTCCACGGACTGCCGCGCCAGGGTCGCGCAGGGCGAGCCGGTCTGGTACCTGGTGCCGGACGGCGTCGTCCGCTACATCGACAAGCGCCAGCTGTACCGCGGCGAATGAGCCACGCAGAGGGGCACCTGTGAACGACCGACAGAACCCGTACGACCCGTACCAGCAGCCGCAGATCATCGGCTACGACGAGTACGGGCAGCCGGTCTACCAGCAGCAGGGGCAGGGGCAGCAGCAGGGGCAGCAGCAGTACGACCCGTACGCCCAGCAGCAGCCCCAACAGCCCCAGCAACAGGACGGCCAGTCGCAGCAGGGCTATGGCTACGGCTACGACCCGTATGCCGGTGCGCAGCAGCAGTACGACCCGTACGCCGCCCAGCACACCCAGCAGCCCACGCAGCAGCCGCAGCAGCCCACGCAGCAGGGATACGGCTACGGCGACGACTACGGCGCGTACGGCTACGACACCGGCCGGCAGCCCGCCGTGGACGACTCCACCCAGCAGTGGACCGCGACCCAGGCCCCTGCCGCGGCCGTGCCGTCACCGCCGGTGCCGGAACAGCGGCGTGAACCCGAGCCACCGGCCGAGCCGGTCGTGCCCGGACAGCGCCGTGCCGACGGTGAGCCGGGTACCGAGCAGTTCGCCTTCATCGAGGAGCCCGACGAGGACTCCGAAGACGTCATCGACTGGCTGAAATTCACCGAGAGCCGCAGTGAGCGGCGCGAGGAGGCACGACGGCGCGGCCACAACCGGATGGTCGCACTGATAGTCGTCGTGGCCCTGGTGGTCGTCGGTGGAGCGGGCTACCTCTGGTTCGCCGGGAAGATCCCGGGCGTCTCGGGCGGCGACGGGCAGAGCACCACGGCGACGGGCCCGCAGAAGCGCGACGTCATCGTCGTCCACCTGCACAACACCAAGAAGGGCGGCACCTCGACGGCGCTGCTCGTCGACAACGTCACCACCGGGCAGGGCACCACGGTCCTGCTCCCCAATTCGCTCGCCGTGGCAGGGGACGACGGGTCCACCACCACGCTGGGCAAGTCGGTCGACGACGACGGGTCCACGGGTACCCGTGAGGCGATAGACACCCTGCTCGGGACCAGCATCAGCGGCACCTGGCGTCTCGACACGCCGTACCTCGAGAACCTCGTCGAGCTCGTCGGCAACATCGAGGTCGACACCGACACGACTGTGCCCGACTCCAAGAAGGGCGCCTCGCCGCTCGTCGACAAGGGGGAGGGGCAGACGCTGAGCGGCCCGATGGCCGTCGCGTACGCGACCTACCAGGGCGAGGGCGAGCCCGAGGCCAAGCAGCTCATGCGCTTCGGCCAGGTCATGCGCAGTGTGCTGCGCAAGCTGTCCGAGGACCCCAAGGCCGCGACCGTCACCATCGAGACGCTCGCCCAGATCCTCGACCCGTCCCTGCCCGAGCAGGACCTGGGCGCCTCGCTGGCGAAGCTCGCCGGGCACGCCAAGGTGGGTGACTACAAGACGGAGCTTCTTCCGGTCCAGGACGACGGGACCCTCACGGAGAAGGCCACCGCGAGCGTGGTCAAGGAAGTCCTGGGCGGCAAGGTGAAGGCCCCGGAACAGGGTGCGGCGGTACGCGTCGGCATCAAGAACGCCACGGGGAACACCAAGGGCACCGAGTCCGCGAGGGTCCAGCTCGTCAACGGCGGCTACGCCTTCGTCGACAGTGGCAAGGCGGATACCGCGACGTCGTCCCAGGTGGTGTATGGGGCCGCTGAGGACAAGGCGAAGGCGGTCGAGGTCGCCAAGACCCTGGGGCTGCCGGAGAGCTCGGTGAAGAAGGGCGAGCCCGCCGCGAACGCGGACGTGTCCGTCGCCCTCGGACAGGACTACAAGATCCCCGGGCAGACGTCGTAAGGGCTGTCGGCGGTCCGTGAGACCCTAGAGGTCGATCTGACCGCCGACGAAAGCCTGCATGTGACCGCCACGGACCGCTCCATCGAGCTCATCAACGCCGCCGCTCAGGCGGCCGCCGACCGGCTCGCGCACGACATCATCGCCTACGACGTCAGCGATGTGCTGTCGATCACCGACGCCTTCCTGCTGGCTTCGGCCCCCAACGACCGCCAGGTCAAGTCGATCGTCGACGAGATCGAGGAGCGGCTGCAGAAGGAGCTCGGCGCCAAGCCGGTTCGCCGCGAGGGCGACCGCGACGCCCGCTGGATCCTTCTCGACTACGTCGACATCGTGATCCATGTCCAGCACAGCGAGGAGCGTGTGTTCTACGCGCTCGAGCGCCTGTGGAAGGACTGCCCCGAGATCGCCCTCCCCGAGGACGCGGTCAAGACCCGGGGCAAGGCCGAGGAGCACGCCCAGCTCAACGGCGGCACGGAAGGTGACCAGAGCTGAACGGCAGCAGGAGCGGCAGAGGCCGCAAGATCGTCCTTTGGCGGCACGGCCAGACGGCGTGGAATCTGGAGCGCCGTTTCCAGGGGTCCACGGACATCGAGCTGACCGAGACCGGCGTCGGGCAGGCCCGCCGCGCCGCCCGGCTGCTCGCGTCGCTGAAGCCGGACGCCATCGTGGCGTCCGACCTTCGGCGCGCCGCGGCCACGGCCGCCGAGCTCAGCTCGGTCACCGGCCTCGACGTCGCCCACGACTCCGCATTGCGTGAGACGTATGCGGGCGCCTGGCAGGGGCTCACGCACGAGGAGATCGTCGGCCAGTACGGCGAGCAGTACGCCGCGTGGAAGCGTGGTGAGCCCGTCCGCAGGGGTGGTGGCGAGCTCGAGACCGAGGTCGCCGACCGGGCCGCCCCTGTGGTGCTGGAGCACGCCGGCAAACTGCCCGACGCCGGTACGCTCGTCGTCGTGAGTCACGGTGGCACCATCCGGACCACCATCGGCCGTCTGCTCGGGCTCGAGTCCCACCACTGGGAGGGGCTCGGCGGGCTCTCCAACTGCTGCTGGTCGGTGCTGGGCGAGGGTGCGCGGGGCTGGCGCCTGCTCGAGCACAATGCCGGGACGCTCCCCGAACCGGTGCTCGGGGACGACGATTAGCGGGAGCCCGGAGGTCCTCTCCGGGCGGCGGGGGCCGGATTTCACTTTCCGGCTCGTCGCAGGCTAAAGTTCTTCTTGTTCGCAGCGCGGAAACGCAGGGAAACACAGCGGACAGCGGGGCTATAGCTCAGTTGGTAGAGCGCCTGCATGGCATGCAGGAGGTCAGGAGTTCAATTCTCCTTAGCTCCACAGTCAAGATCCCGTCCCCGACAGGGGGCGGGATCTTTTTTTGGCGGCCATTCTCGACGCGGCGGTTCATGTGCGCCGGTCGCGCCTCAACTCCCTTGGCCCGCCTACGACAAGGGCCGTAGGGGTGTTCCGGCGCTGTCTTCGCAGGTGCGAGGGCCGACTCCGTGGGCCTCCTTCGCGACAAAGGCGGTCGGCGGGGCGGTCGTCGGGCTGACCCCCTCGCGACGCCATGGCAGAATCGGAGCGCCGGAGGGGGCGACGGACCGATCGGGAGGGAGCGCGATGCCTGCGAGCCGCGTACGGGTCCCGGGTCCGCCCCTCGCGTACATCGCGACCCACCGTCCCGTCACCCTTGATTCCCTCTCGCCCCTTTTCCTCGGCGCCTCGCGCGAGGGCCCCTACGCGTGCACGGCCTGCGGCCACCCTCGGAGCTGACCGGATGGGTGCACACAGGCGGAAATGTGACTGGTGCGGCAGCGGTACGCCCATCGTCAGGGACATGGATCCGGTCAACACGGAGTTCCAGTACTGGTGCGAGGAGTGCGCGCGGGCGCTGATCATAAAAGGCGACCCCATCGAGACGTACCGGGAGCTCGAAGGGGAGCCCATCTACGGCCGACTCCTCGAGGAGCACTGCACCCTCAAACGGTTCTACTCCTTCGCGACCGCTTGACGAGCTGCCCCCGGTCGGCTTGTTCATGATCGGAGCAACCGCTGGTCAGAGCTGCGCGCACCGGTCATATCCGGACGGAGTGGAAACGATTTTTGATGGGCCGGTGGGAGCGTGTAATGTTCTCGATGTCGCCAGGGAAACCGGGCGGCAAACAGTACGGGGCTATAGCTCAGTTGGTAGAGCGCCTGCATGGCATGCAGGAGGTCAGGAGTTCAATTCTCCTTAGCTCCACAGTGAAGAAGCGGGTCATCCGGATCGGATGACCCGCTTCTTGTTGTGTCCCTCACCCTCCGACGTGTTCGGCGGTGTACGGGTCAGGCGCGTCCGCTGCCCAGGGGCCCTGCGCGGGGCACCTGGCAAGCGCGGGCCGTTCCGCGGGCGCCGTCGTACTGCGCGCTGTGCCCGGGCCCGCAGGTGCATCGGAAGGGCGAGCCGTTCGGAGTCGCGCGGCGGGGGCTCGTACGGCGGCGGGGACCTGTAGGGAGGCGCCGAGTACTGCTGATGCACCTGAGGCGTTCGACCGGACGGCGGGGACGCGTGGTCCGTCGTCCCGTGCGCAAGGGCTCCGGGCGTTCCCGGGGCCGTGAGCGTCCGAGAGCGGACCGCGGTGCCGTGTATGCCTGGTTCGTCGCCCCGGCCGGGCGCGTCGGGCGGCAGACCCCGGCCGGGCGGCGGAGCCACGGACTCCGTACCGGGGAGCACGGAGGCGCGCATGACCGGATCGGACGCGGACGGGGGGCGACCGGGCCCGTCAGACCGGTGACGAGCTCCGTGAGCAGGCGTTCGGCCGGACCGGGCAGCAGGCGCAGGGCGAGCACGGCGGCCACCGCGGTCAGGCAGAGCATGTACGTCACCACGACCCAGGTCGTGGGCCGGCGTGAAGGCCGTGCACCAGGGCGGCGCGCCACGCGGAGTACGCCAGCGCGTGCAGGGCGTGCCGGCGGCCCGCGATCCTGCCGGGGGCGGCGAACGCGCTGCGCATCGCCCCGGTGGCCGCGGCGACGGTCATCAGCAGCCCGGCCAGTGAGCCGAAGCAGATGAGACCCGCGGTGCCGCTCACGCCCGTGCCGAACGGTACGAGGGCGCCGAGCGGACCGACGTGCCCGAGCGTGACCTTCACGGTGCCGTGCAGCAGGAGGAAGCCGAGCGAGGTGACGGCGGCTGCTCGATGGATGCCCTGGCAGACGGGCCGCTGGCGGGTCGAGTGGAACACCCGGTCGGTGGCCAACAGGCCCCCGGCTCATACCCGGGACTGAGCCCAGGGAGGGGGAGGAACGGATCCTGCGATGAGGCTTCATGGGGGCGAGTCCGAACGGCTCGGCAAAGCGGTCCCGTTGCCGCATGCCAGGTCGCCCTCTACCGGCCGGTACCGGGTCTGAGCGGTTGCCCCGACAGGAGGCAGTACGCGGAGTAACCGCCGGGGCGTGTGAGTCGTGTGGAAGATTCGCGCCGACCGTGTGCCTGTCGGACGCCCACGTGGCGCGACTCCTACGGCCTCGAGACGGGATGTGTGCCGGGCCGCGCACCGGGCCCGTGCGGTACCCTGACGCCATGCGTGCCGTACGCCTTCTGCTCAGCGAGCCGCGCTGATCACTCCCGACCGGTGAGAATGCCTGGTCGGACTTGGCGCGGCGTCCCCTCCTGTGCGAGGGGATTTTTCGTTTCCGCAGACGCGTGTCCGTAGACGTGGGCGCCGGCAGATGACGATCGATGGAGCTTTGAGGATCATGAGCGAGACGAATTCCGCGGCCGAGGTGGCCGCGCCGCACCGCTACACGGCAGCGATGGCCGCCGACATCGAGGCACGCTGGCAGGACTTCTGGGACGCCGAGGGGACGTACGAGGCGCCCAACCCGAGCGGTGACCTGGCGGACGGTTCCGGGCTGGCCGCCAAGCCGAAGCGCTTCATCATGGACATGTTCCCGTACCCCTCGGGCGCCGGTCTGCACGTCGGCCACCCGCTGGGCTACATCGCCACCGACGTCTACGCCCGCCACCAGCGGATGACCGGGCACAACGTCCTGCACACCCTGGGCTTCGACGCGTTCGGTCTGCCGGCGGAGCAGTACGCCGTGCAGACGGGCACCCACCCGCGCGCCTCCACCGAGGCCAACATGGAGAACATGAAGGTCCAGCTGCGCCGGCTGGGCCTGGGCCACGACAAGCGCCGCTCCTTCGCGACCATCGACGCGGAGTACTACAAGTGGACCCAGTGGATCTTCCTGCAGATCTTCAACTCCTGGTACGACACCGAGGCCGACAAGGCCCGCCCGATCGCCGACCTGGTCGCCCAGTTCGAGAGCGGTGAGCGCCCGGTACCGGGCGGCGGCGAGTGGGGCGCGCTGAGCGCCGCCGACCGTGCCGACATCCTGGGGCAGTACCGCCTGGCGTACGCCTCGGACGCGCCCGTCAACTGGGCACCCGGGCTGGGCACCGTGCTGGCCAACGAGGAAGTGACGGCGGACGGCCGCTCCGAGCGCGGCAACTTCCCGGTCTTCAAGGCCAAGCTGCGCCAGTGGAACATGCGCATCACCGCCTACGCCGACCGGCTGCTGAACGACCTGGACGGGCTGGACTGGCCCGAGGCCATCAAGCTGCAGCAGCGCAACTGGATCGGTCGTTCCGAGGGCGCGCGCGTCGACTTCCCCGTCGACGGTGCGGGAGACATCACCGTCTTCACCACCCGTCAGGACACCCTGTTCGGCGCGACCTACATGGTGCTGGCGCCCGAACACGAGCTGGTCGAGCGGATCATCCCCGCCGCCTGGCCCGAGGGCACCCACCCGGTGTGGACCGGCGGCCACGCGAACCCGGCCGAGGCCGTCACCGCGTACCGCAAGCAGGCCGCCGCCAAGTCCGACGTCGAGCGGCAGGCCGAGGCCAAGGACAAGACCGGCGTCTTCACCGGTGCCTACGCGACCAACCCGGTCAGCGGCGAGAAGGTCCCCGTCTTCATCGCCGACTACGTCCTGATGGGGTACGGCACCGGCGCGATCATGGCCGTACCGGCGCACGACGCGCGCGACTTCGCCTTCGCGCGCGCCTTCGAGCTGCCGATGCGCTGCGTCGTCGAGCCGTCGGACGACCGCGGTCTGGACACGTCGACGTGGGAGGACGCGTTCGCCTCGTACGAGGCGAAGCTGGTCAACTCGACCAACGACGGGATCTCGCTGGACGGCCTGGGTGTCGTCGACGCCAAGGCGAAGATCACGGAGTGGCTGCAGGCGCAAGGTGTCGGTGAGGGGACCGTCAACTTCCGGCTGCGCGACTGGCTGTTCAGCCGCCAGCGCTACTGGGGCGAGCCCTTCCCCATCGTCTACGACGAGGAGGGCATCGCCCACCCGCTGCCCGAGTCGATGCTGCCGCTGGAGCTGCCCGAGGTCGAGGACTACTCGCCGCGGACCTTCGACCCGGAGGACGCCGACACCCAGCCCGAGACCCCGCTGTCCCGGAACGCCGACTGGGTCAACGTCACCCTGGACCTGGGTGACGGCGCTGGTCTGCGAAGTTACCGCCGCGAGACCAACACCATGCCGAACTGGGCGGGCTCCTGCTGGTACGAACTGCGCTACCTGGACCCGCACAACGACCAGCGACTGGTCGACCCCGCGATCGAGCAGTACTGGATGGGGCCCCGCGAAGGACAGCCCACCGGTGGCGTCGACCTGTACGTCGGCGGTGCGGAGCACGCGGTCCTGCACCTGCTGTACGCGCGTTTCTGGTCCAAGGTGCTGCACGACCTGGGGCACATCTCGTCGGCCGAGCCGTTCCACAAGCTGTACAACCAGGGCATGATCCAGGCCTTCGTCTACCGCGACAGCCGCGGTATCGCAGTCCCGGCGGCCGAGGTCGAGGAGCGCGACGGGGCCTACTACCACGCGGGCGAGAAGGTCAGTCGCGTCCTGGGCAAGATGGGCAAGTCCCTGAAGAACGCCGTCACACCCGACGAGATCTGCGGCGAGTACGGGGCGGACACCCTGCGGCTGTACGAGATGGCCATGGGCCCTCTGGACGTCTCGCGCCCTTGGGACACCCGGGCCGTGGTCGGCCAGTTCCGGCTGCTGCAGCGGCTGTGGCGCAATGTCGTCGACGAGGAGACCGGTGAGGTCACCGTCGTGGACACGGAACCCGGTGAGGACACGCTGCGGGCGCTGCACAAGGCCATCGACGGTGTGGGCCAGGACATGGTGGGGATGCGCTTCAACACCGCCATCGCCAAGATCACCGAGCTGAACAACCACCTGACGAAGGCGGGCGGTCCGCTGTCGCGTTCGGTCGCCGAGCGGCTGGTGCTGCTGGCGGCGCCCCTGGCGCCGCACGTGGCGGAGGAGCTGTGGCGCCGACTGGGCCACAGCGAGTCCGTCGTGCACCAGGACTTCCCGGTCGCCGACCCGGCCTACGTCGTGGACGAGACGGTGACCTGCGTGGTGCAGATCAAGGGCAAGGTCAAAGCACGCCTAGAGGTCTCCCCTTCCATCACGGACGAGGAGCTGGAGACACTGGCCCTGGCCGACGAGAACGTCGTCGCCGCGCTGGGCGGGGCCGGGATCCGCAAGGTGATCGTGCGGGCGCCGAAGCTGGTCAACATCGTCCCCGCCTGACGGCGCCACGACGGTCGGCCGTCGAAGCGTGACGGCATCGGACAGCCGGTGCCGACACGCACACCTGCCGGGACCGGCCGAGCGTCACGGGCCGCGGGCGGACTGACAGGCCGGCAAGCGTGCCAGGGCTTTCCCCTACGGGCAGGTTGGGGGTTCCGGTGGAACCCTCGGCCTGCCCGTTCCGTTTACGGTAGAAGGGGCGACCGCACGCGGGCAGCCGATTCGACGACCTAGGGGCGTTCATGGAAGCCGTGATCCTGATCCTGACGCTGCTGTTCGTGGCGTTCATGGCGCTCGGTGTGTACGCCGGTGTGAAGACGGTGCGCGCGGCCAAGCGTGGTGTGGACCGGACCATCACGCAGGCGCGCCGCTCGGTGGAGGACACCACGTTGCGGGCCAAGAGCTACGGCCAGCCGGGTGTGCCGGGGGAGCTCGCCCAGCTGAGGCTCGCACTGCGTACCTCTATGCGGGCCACGCAGGACGCGCTGAACGCCGGGGCGACGGAGGATGCCTCCCTCTCGGAGTCGCTGGGCCTCTTCCAGCGTCTGAGCGCACACGGACGTGAGCTCGACAACGACCTCAAACGGCTGGAACGCGAGCCGGACCGTGCGACGGTGGCCACACTGCTGCCGGGCCTCAAGGAGCGCACGGAGCGCATCACGCACGCGGCGGAATCGCTGCGCTGGGCCGCCCGTGACCGGGCAAGGCGGTTCGCCGACGACGATCTGGCCGCGCTCGGCGCGCAGATCGACCTGGAGGCCGGGGCCCTGCGGCACTGGACGACCGAGGAGCCGGCGACGCCCCGGGATGACGCGGCTGGGCACGACTGGACCGCATCGGCGGACGAACGGACGCCGCCACCGTCGCTCACCCCTCCGGATCCCCGGCTGCGCACGGGCTATCCGTGGCAGAAGTCCGCCAAGCCCGAGACGACGAACTGACGCCGACGGGACTCGGTCCGCGAACCCTCGGCGCGGCGGCGACGAGACGTGTGCGAACGCGTTCCGAACAGCTTGGAAACGTCTGAGGCAGGTCGCGGGCAGGTGCCGGACGGACCGCAAATGATCAGTAGGCCGGTCCCGGGCTGCCGTGTTCGCGCTCCGGAAGGTAACCTCCGGCTCATGTCCCGCCATGTCGCGATCGTCACCGATTCAACGGCCTACCTGCCGCCCCAGACGATGGAACGGCACGGCATCACCGCGGTGCCGCTCACCGTCGTCCTGGGCGATCAGGCACTGGAGGAAGGCACCGAGATCTCGGCCCGGTCGCTGGCGCTAGCCCTGCAGAAGCGCCGATCCGTGACCACGTCACGGCCCAGCCCGGACGTCTTCGCCGCCACGTACCGAGCCGTGGCGGAGACGGGGGCCACAGGCATCGTCTCCCTCCACCTGTCCTCAGAACTCTCCGGCACGTACGACGCCGCCGTGCTCGCGGCGAAGGAGGCGGCCATCCCGGTGCGGGTGGTGGATACCGGCATGGTCGCCATGGCCCTGGGGTTCTGCGCCCTTGCCGCCGCGGAAGCGGGCGAGGCGGGCGGCGGTCTGGACGAGGCGGTCGCAGCGGCCGACAAGCGGGCGGCCGGCACGTCGGCCTTCTTCTACGTGGACACGCTGGACTACCTGCGCAGAGGCGGGCGCATCGGCGCCGCGCAGGCGTTGCTGGGATCGGCCCTGGCCGTCAAGCCACTGCTCCGCCTCGAGGACGGCCGCATCGAGATGCTGGAGAAGGTGCGGACCGCGTCCAAGGCGATCGCACGACTCGAGGAGATCGTCGCCGCGAAGGCCGGCGCGGGTGCCGTGGACATCGCCGTCCACCACCTGGCCGCTCCGGAGGGCGCCGAGCGGCTGGCGGAACGGCTGCGGGGACGAATTCCTGGGCTCGTCGACCTGCATGTGAGCGAAGTCGGTGCGGTGATCGGGGCGCACACCGGTCCCGGACTGCTGGGAGTGGTCGTCGCGCCCCGCTGACCTTCACCTCGTCGGGTGACGCAGTTATCCACAACTCGTGAGTTATCCACCGTAATTGGTGCGTCCCGACGGATTTTCTCGGATGTGTCTAGCGTCTGAGCCATGACCTTCCGACGACTTTCCCCGCCCGGTCGCACCACCGACCTGCAAGGCCTCGGCGGTGGCGCCGTGGGCCCGGTCTCGCACCGGCTCCCGGATCTGCCCGCGCATGCGGCCATGGACCCACCCCGGCACGCGATCCTGCACGCGGCCGCGCCTCGGGCCGCGCACCGTGTGCCCCGGGGAGCAGGTCCGGCGGGGCGAGCCCGATTCAGGCCCGGCGTCCGACCCGCCGGAGCGGCCGGCACCTCGCCGGGCACCGCGTCCCGGGCCCGGCACGGGCGCCGACGGCGCTCGATGCGTGACCCGGGCGCCGGGGTCGCAGCGGTTTCGCGGCTGCGTGCGGATGCGCTCCTGGGGGCGGACCGGCCGGTTGCCGCGACAGCGGCTGTGACGACGTCGGGCACCGAGGCTGCTGCGGCGGCGTTGCCGGGTGCCGGGGCAGCGGCTGCGACGAGGGCGGTGCCGGGTACGGGGGCAGCGGCTGCGACGAGGGCGGTGCCGGGTGTGACGGCAACGGCTGCGACAACTTCCGTGGTGCCCGCGGCTCTGCCGTCGTCCGACGAATCCGGACGCATCCGCACGGTGCCGTCCTGGGCAGCTGTCCTGCCGCCGCGCCCGGTACCCGAGGCGAGCCCCACGGCAGCCCCGCCGGTCAGGCCGGCACTGCCGCTGGGGCCCGGGGTGCCCGACGCATCAGGCACGAGGCGCCGATGGTGGCGAGAAGCGGGCCCCGCGCTGCGCGACCGGTTACCTCTGTGGGTGCAGGTGCGATGCGGCCTCGAGCCACGCACTCTGGCCGCGTTGGCCGTCGTCCTGATCGGGGCCGCGGTACTCGCGGCGACACACTTCTCGTCGGCCCGCCCGGAGGCGGTACGCGCTCCCGACCGGGTCACGGAGGCCGCTGCGGTCCGAGCGGGCGGCACGGGGGCTCCGAGCGCACGGATCCCCGGTCCCACGCCCGGCCCGGACACGGGACCGCGGACCGGCACGGAGTCGGAGCCGCGCGGGCAGATCGTCGTGGATGTGAGCGGGAAGGTGCGACGGCCGGGGATCCAGCATCTGCCGTCCGGTTCACGTGTCGCGGACGCCCTGCGCGCGGCGGGAGGCGTCCGTGCGGGGGCCGATCTCACCTCGCTCAACCGAGCACGTGTCCTGACGGACGGCGAGCAGGTGGCGGTGGACGTGCCCGGTGCGCTGCCACCCGCCGTCGGAACAGGGACCGGTGGATCCGTGGCGGGACCGGCAGGCCCCGCCACGACGGTGAGCCTCGGGACGGCCACCGTCGAGCAGCTCGAAACCCTGCCCGGTGTCGGACCCGTACTCGCGCAGCACATCGTCGACTACCGCACCGAGCACGGGGGTTATCGCTCCGTCGACGAACTCCGTGAGGTGAACGGCATCGGGGACCGTCGGTTCGCGGATCTCCGACCGCTGGTCAGGCCGTGAGCGGTCCTGATGCCCGTGCGGATCCGGCGCTGCTCGGCGCCGCCGAACCGCGCCAGGAGACGCCGGCCGATCTGCGGCTGATCCCCCCGGCCCTGGCGGCCTGGGCGGCAGCGGCATTTGCGCTGGGGGCGCCGGGCAAGTGGGTGGTGGCCGGATCGATCCTCTGCGCGTGCGCCGGCCTGGGTCTCCTCGCCGTATCCGGACTCCTGGCACGAACGGCGCCTCGGCACAGGGCGCGCACGCCGGCGCCTCCTGGTTGGGTGGCAGCGAGTCCGGTGGGCGTGGATGCGGCGCCCCCACCGGGTGTGGCCCCTGCCGTTCGACCGGGCAGGGTGTGTCCGGCGGCACCGGCGCGTCCGGCGGCAGCGGCAACACCGGCGGCAGCAGCAACACCGGAGGCACCGGTGAGACCGGCGATGCCGGCGATCCCGGCGATCCCGGCGATCCCGGGGGAGCGTACGGCAGGACCGGCGATCCCTTCCGGCGGGCCACCGGGGCCCGCCGGACACCACAGTCGCAGGGGAACGCGCGTCACGGCGGTCGCCGCCGCCCTGCTCTGCGCTGCGGCGGGGGCGACGGTGGCCGGGCTCCACGGTGCGGATGTCCGCCGCGGTCCGGTCCCCGCACTCGCGGAGTCGTACGCGCGAGTGGAAGCGGACGTGACCGTCACGTCCGATCCCCAGCAGACCCGTCCGCGTGTGCGGGGCGATCACAGCACGCCCGTCTCCCTGCTTCTGGACGCCGAGATCGATCGGCTGACCGCCCCCGACGGCACGGTCACCAGGCTTCGCACCCCCGTCCTGGTCATGGTCGCCCCGGGACCTGCGGCAGGACGGTGGCAACGGCTGCTGCCGTCGACAGGCCTCCGCCTCAACGGACGGCTGGCACCCCCGCGTCATGAGGGGGAGCGCATCGCAGCCGTGCTCGGCACCGACGCGGACGACCTGCCGCAGGTCACCAGGGAGCCCTCCACGCTCCAACGCGTTGCGGGGCGGCTGAGGTCCGGTCTGCGGGAGGCCACCGACGGGCTCGACGCCGACGCCAGGGCACTCCTGCCGGGGCTGGTGGTCGGCGACACCTCACGGGTTCCGCCGGATCTGCACGACGCCTTCAAAGCCACCGATCTCACCCACCTGCTCGCCGTGTCGGGTGCCAACCTGTCGATTCTGCTCTTCCTCCTCATCGGCCCGCCGGGCACGGCGCTGCGCAGTGAACGCCGAGGCCTGGCACCCCGACTGGGCTTCTCCCTGCGGATGACGGCCCTGACCGGTGGCGGGGTGGCGCTGGCCTTCGTGATCGTCTGCCGTCCCGAGCCGAGCGTGCTGCGCGCGGCCGCCTGCGGCATGATCACACTGCTCGCGATCGGGACCGGCCGGCGCAGATCGCTGATTCCCGCACTGGCCACGGCCGTTCTGCTGCTGGTGCTGTACGACCCTTGGCTGGCCCGCAGTTACGGGTTCCTGTTGTCCGTGCTCGCCACCGGAGCGCTGCTGACACTCGCACCGCGATGGAGCGGCGCTCTGCAGCGGCACGGGGTCCCGGCGCGGCTCGCTGAGGTACTGGCGGCTGCGGGAGCCGCTCAAGCGGTCTGCGCGCCCGTGGTCGTGGTTCTCGCGTCGAGGGTCGGCCTGGTGGCGATTCCCTGCAACCTACTGGCCGAATTCGCGGTGGCGCCCGCGACGGTACTGGGTTTCGCCGCTCTCGGCGTGGCCCCCGTCTCCATACCGGTGGCGGAAGCGCTGGCCGAAGTCGCCGGCTGGCCGGTCGGTTGGATCGCGTCCGTGGCGCGCACGGGGGCCGAACTACCCGGGGCTGAGGTCGCCTGGCCGGGCGGCTGGGGCGGAGCGGCGCTCCTCGCCGTCCTCACGACCCTCTTGGTCCTGTCGGCCCGCCGCATGGCCCGCCACCCCTGGGTGTGTTCCGCCGCCGCGCTCCTTCTGGTCCTCGCGGTGCTGCGACCGGTGCCGCTCACCCGACTCATGACGGGATGGCCGCCACCCGGCTGGGCCTTCGCGCTCTGTGACGTGGGCCAAGGTGACGCCATGGTGCTCGCTGCCGGCGACGGCACGGGAGTGGTCGTGGACACCGGCCCTGAACCCCGTCTCGTCGACCGGTGCCTGCGCGATCTCGGTGTCACCCGTGTGCCCCTCCTCCTGCTGACCCACTTCCACGCCGACCACGTGCGAGGCCTGCCCGGTGTGCTGAAGGGCCGCGAGGTCGGCACGATCCAGACGACCAGTTTCGAGGAGCCGCCGGAGCAGGCAGCCTTCGTACGGAGGACGGCGGCGGCGGCACATGTGCCGATGACCCGGGCCGTGCCGGGGGAGCGGCGACGCACGGGCCCCCTGGACTGGCAGGTCCTCTGGCCGGCGGCCGCTGCGCCGGGGGCGGCAGCCGCCTACGTCACCGAGGAACCCAATGATTCCAGCGTCTCGCTCCTCGTCCGGTCCGGCGGACTGACCCTGCTGCTCCTCGGCGATCTCGAACCACCGGCTCAGAGAGGAGTGCTGCGCAGTCACCCGGCTCTGCCGCGGGTCGATGTGCTCAAGGTCGCGCATCACGGCTCCGCGCACCAGGACACCGCGCTCCTTCGCAGCGCACGCCCGAGGTTCGCGTTGATCAGCTGCGGCACGGACAATCCGTACGGCCACCCGGCGGCCCGTACGGTCGAGACGCTCGAAGCGACAGGAGCGAAGGTGCTGCGCACCGACATCCACGGTGCGATCGCGGTGACGGGCGCCGGCCCGGAGCTGCGTGCGGCGGGCCGGTCATGAGCACGAGGCACGGCCCGGAGCTGCGTGCGGCGGGCCGGTCATGAGCACGAGGCAGGACCGGCACCGTGCCCTCGCTGCCTTGCCGGGCTCGCGCCGCAGCGGCCGGAGGAGGGATGGCCTACGGTCAGGTCCTCCGGTCGGGCAGGACTCCACCGCCATGCCGGACCCTCGGTCTTGCCGGACCCGGCTGTCACGCGGGAGCCGGCGGTCGTCAGCGAGCCAGTGGTCACGTCGGAACCGACGGTCATCCGGGATCTTGCTGTCACGCGGGATCTTGCTGTCACGCGGGACCTTGCTGTCTTGCGGGACCTTGCTGTCACGCGGGACCCGGCGGTCGTGCCGGGCCAGGCTGTCAGACCAGCCAGGTGCCCGCGTGCATCAGCTCGCGCCCTGCCAGTTCGTTCACCTCGCGCCACGCCTTGACGGTGTGCGGGGTGATGCGCAGATACACCCAGGAGGGGCGCCCGCGAGGGTCCCAGCCGAGCTTCTCGGCGAAGGCGTCACCCGAGTCGGTGGGAAGGTCGGCGCCCTCGACGATCTCGGCCGTACCCTCGATCAGCACCACGTCGCGGGTGTGCCCGAGCGCGGCCCGGACCTGTCCGGACGGTGTCACGTTGACCGCTGTCGGGTTGGTGCGCCGGGTCGCCAGCAGCAGCGTGTCCCGGTCCCGGACGAACGACAAGGGCACCATGCACGGCACACCGTCGGCCGAAGCAGTCGACACCCAGAGGTCTTCGTCCTTCTCCAGATGATCGAGTACGTCCTGTTTGCGCTGATCCGGGCCGCGCGCCGACTCTCGTTCCGTCATGCCGCACACGCTAGCCACCGGCTGTGGCCACCGCCTCCGTCGGCGGTCCTAGGCCCAGAGGCCAATGGCGCCGCCCGGCGGACCGCGGCAGACTCCCGGCATGAACGAGCACGCGCGCCAGTCTGCTCCCGTGCCCGCCTCTGTCTGGGCGGACGCCTATCTGGCACGGATCGGCGCGGTCCGGCCGGCCAGGGCAGACGCTGCGGCCCTGCGGGAACTGCAGCTCCACCACCTGATGACCGTGCCCTTCGAGAACCTCTCCATCCACCTCGGCCAAGAGATCGTCCTGGAGGACGACAAGCTCATCGACAAGATCGTGACGGGGCGCCGGGGCGGTTTCTGTTACGAGCTCAACGGCGCCTTCGCCGCGCTGCTGCGCGAACTGGGCTTCCGTGTCGTCCTGCTCCAGGCGCGGGTGTTCGGCGACGGCGGCCGCCTCGGCATCCCGTACGACCACGTCGCCCTGCGCGTGGAAACCGACGACGGGACGGGTCCATGGCTCGCCGATGTCGGGTTCGGCGACCACGCACTGCGCCCGCTCGAACTGCAGGTCCGCTCGGAACAGGACGATCCCAGCGGCACGTTCCGGTTCCGGGAGGCGCCCCAGGGGGACCTCGACCTGCTTCGCGACGGCTCACGGCAGTTCCGCCTCGATCTGCGGCCGCGCGGGCTGGCGGAGTTCCGGGGCGGGGCCTGGTTTCACCGCACTTCGCCGGAGTCCCATTTCACCCGGTCGTTGATCTGCTCCCGGTGCACGGATGACGGCCGGGTGACCCTTCGCGGCCGCACGCTGATCACGACCGTGCGGGGCGAGCGCCACGAGACGGAGCTGCGGGACGACGCGGAGGTACTCGCCGCCTACCGCGACCACTTCGGCATGGCGCTCACCCACGCGCCGGTGACACGTCCGCCCCTGAGTACGTGAGGTGTGCTGTACGACAGGCACGGGCACCGCACGCAATACGGACCTTCGGTGGCACCTGCGGACAGTGACGCACAGCTGGTCACAGCTCGGCACAACCCACTCTGAGCTGCTGCGTTTGCCTCGAACGTCGCAACGGTGATCGAATGCGTATTCGTCGGCGGGCCGCTGCTCCGACAACGACGTCCGGCTGTCAGGGGTCCGAGGTGAGAACCACCCTGGGGAGTACGTGCACATGTTCGGCCGTTGGCTAGGCAGCAGAGCGAAGTCCGGCACCGCACAGAGCAACGTGCTCGCCGGGTTCCCGGTGCCACAGGACGCCGCGATGCTGAGCTGCCGGGTGCTGGACCCCGTCTCCGAGCCCGTGCGGCAGGCCGACTTCGTCGTCTCCGACAGTGCGGGCCGCAAGGTCGTCAGCGGGGAGACGGACCCTTTCGGGAACGTGGTCGCGACCGTTCCCGCCGGCGACTACCGGGTGGGTGTCACAGCCGAGGGCTTCACTCCCTTCCACAGCTCGGTCACCCTGGACCAGGGTGGTCACACGAGCCTCGGAGACGTCTTCCTCCAGGTGGCGCAGCCTCCGCAGTTGCCTGACCCGGGTGACTGGGAGATCGAGCCCTCCCACACCCAGATCGGTTTCACGGCACGTCATATCGGCATGGCCCGGATCCACGGCAGGTTCAACACGTTCGCCGGTGCCGTGCGGATCGCCGACCGCATGGAGGACTCCGCCATGCACGTCGTCATCGACGCCTCCTCCATCGACACGAACGTCCGGATGCGCGACGACCACCTGCGGTCCGGCGACTTCCTCGACGTCGAGCGCTATCCGACCCTCGAGTTCTACAGCGAGCGCTTCGTCCACCGGGGCGGCGCCCGCTGGGGCGTCACCGGCGCGCTCACGCTGCACGGCGTGAGCCGCACCGTCACCCTGGACACCCAGTACCTCGGTCTGGGCAGCGGTCTGGAGGGCGAGACCCGGGCCGCCTGCCGGGCGACCACCGAGCTGCACCGCGAGGACTTCACACTCACCTGGCAGACGATGCTGGCGCGCGGCATCGCCGTGGTGGGCCCGAGCATCAAGATCGACATGGATATCCAGATCATCCCCAAGGGCTGACAGGATCCGCCGACCGGTACGCCGGCGTACCGGTCTGGACATGCGGGCCCAGGCATACCGGCCCGGCCACGCGGGCCGGACAGCGCACCGGCCCGGGCATTCCCGGACCGGCGTGCCGACGCCCGCGTGTCCGGTGCTTGCCGACGCCCGCGTATCCGGTGCGTGCGCCGATGCCCGCGTGTCCGGTGCGTGCGCCGATGCCCGCGTGTCCGGTGCGTGCGCCGATGCCCACGTATCCGGTGCGTGCGCCGACGCCCGCGTATCCGATGCCTCCCGTAGGGCGTTCCGTAGGGGGTTCGGTGGGCGTTCGACAGGGCGTGCCGGCCGGGCGTACGGCTTCGCCGCTACGGTGCCTCCAGCCAGCCCTCGTGCTCCGCGGCGAACGCGTCGAGCGCCGCGGAGTCCAGCCGGGCGGTCGGGTCCTCCACCACCACCAGCCACTGCGCGTCCTCCGCGTCGTCCTCGCCGGCAAGCGCATCCCGCACGAGCTGAGGCTCCTCGGTCACACCGAACCGGTCGGTCAGTTCTCCGGCGACTTCCTCGGCCGCGTCACGGTCGGGCAGCACCAGCACATGTCTCACATCGCTCACCCGGTCATTCTCCGGCAGGCCAGGTCGAGAGGTACGCCGGGGCGGCGCCCCGCGGTGTTGTCACAGGGGCGTGGGATGCTGGACCGCGATGGCCACCAGACGCAATTCCACCGACGATCCGCTCGCCCCCGTCACGCTCGCCGTGGGCCAGGAGGACCTGCTCCTGGACCGTGCGGTGCAGCACGTGGTGGCTGCGGCCCGTGCCGCCGACGCCGACACGGACGTCCGCGACCTGACCCCGGACCAGCTGCAGCCGGGCACACTGGCGGAGCTCACGAGTCCCTCGCTCTTCTCCGAGCGCAAGGTCGTGATCGTGCGCAACGCGCAGGATCTGTCCGCCGACACGGTCAAGGACGTCAAGGCCTACCTGGGTGCCCCCGCCGAGGAGATCACCCTCGTGCTGCTGCACGCAGGCGGGGCCAAGGGCAAGGGCCTGCTGGACGCGGTGCGGAAGGCGGGCGCGCGTGAGGTGGCGTGCCCCAAGACCACCAAGCCTGCGGAGCGGCTGTCCTTCGTGCGGTCGGAGTTCAGGGCTCTCGGACGCTCGGCGACCCCCGAGGCCTGCCAGGCACTGGTGGACTCCATCGGCAGCGACCTGCGGGAGCTGGCGAGCGCCGTCTCGCAGCTGGTCGCGGATGTCGAAGGCACCATCGACGAAGCGGTCGTCGGCCGCTACTACACGGGCCGGGCCGAGGCCTCGTCCTTCACCGTCGCCGACCGCGCGGTCGAGGGCCGGGCGGCGGAAGCGCTCGAGGCACTGCGGTGGTCGCTGTCCACCGGCGTCGCCCCCGTCCTGATCACCAGTGCCCTCGCCCAGGGTGTCCGGGCGATCGGCAAGCTCTCTTCGGCCCGGGGCGGGCGCCCGGCGGACCTGGCCCGCGAGCTCGGCATGCCGCCCTGGAAGATCGACCGGGTCCGCCAGCAGATGCGGGGATGGACGCCGGACGGAGTGGCGACGGCGCTGATGGCGGTCGCGGCGGCCGACGCCGGTGTCAAGGGGGGTGGGGACGACCCCGAGTACGCCCTGGAGAAGGCCGTGGTCGCCGTCGCCCGCGCGGCGCGTTCCGGCGGCCGCTGAGCCGCGCCCGCGCGTTCCCGCCGTCGTCGCCGCCGTCGCCGTCGCCCGCGTCGCCCGTTCCGGTGGCCTGGCCCGACAGCCCCCGCACAGCCCCGTGCCCCCTCAAACCCGCCCTTCACCCCGATGCCTCCACGCCCCCACGCCTCCCACGCCCCCCCCCACGCCTCCTCAGCCACGATTCGACTGCTGTCGCAGGCAGGGACCCCGCGGTCGAGCGCCCAGCACGAAGGCCCCGGCCGTCGTCCTGGGGAGGACGCGGCCGGGGCCTTCGGTTCACTCTTGGTGCGCCGCACCCGCGTGGCGAACGCAGGTTCGGTGTGCGGCGCGGGGTGCCGGTCAGGAGCGGGAGAGAGGGCCCGCTGTGTCCGTTCCGGCGATCACATCAGTAGCTCAGCCCTGGAGGGCGGCAACCTTGAGAGCCAGCGCCGACTTCTTGTTGGCGGCGGCGTTCTTGTGGATGACACCCTTCGAGACAGCCTTGTCGAGCTGGCGGGAGGCGTCGCGGACGGCCACAGTGGCCTTCTCGACGTCACCGGCAGCGGCAGCCTCACGGGCCTTGCGGATCGAGGTCTTGAGCGAGGACTTGACGGCCTTGTTGCGCAGGCGCGCCTTCTCGTTCGTCTTGTTCCGCTTGATCTGGGACTTGATGTTCGCCACGAAAGAGCCTTTTCAGGTTCGTTGGATCTTCTATGTGCGCCACGCCGCTTCTGAGGGCCACGAGGCACAGCTGCCCACGTTAGCAGCCACCCTCGGACCGGCCCAAACCGGTCCCGGCCCCGCAGGCGTGGGACCATGGAGGCTACGTATCGATCCGTCCGACCCGACATCGACCCGAGACACGGCGTCCGGCGTCTCAAGAATCAGGACCCTGCGTGCCCGCGACTCCCATCAACGTGCCCGAGCCGAGCCGTACCGACCCGGCGCTGATCCGCAACTTCTGCATCATCGCGCACATCGACCACGGCAAGTCGACCCTTGCCGACCGGATGCTCCAGCTGACGGGAGTGGTCGACCAGCGGCAGATGCGCGCTCAGTACCTCGACCGGATGGACATCGAGCGCGAGCGCGGCATCACCATCAAGTCCCAGGCGGTCCGCCTGCCGTGGGCGCCCACAGAGGGTGCGGACAAGGGCTCCACCCACATCCTCAACATGATCGACACCCCGGGCCACGTGGACTTCACCTACGAGGTCTCCCGGTCGCTGGCCGCGTGCGAGGGCACCGTCCTCCTGGTCGACGCCGCCCAGGGCATCGAGGCGCAGACGCTGGCCAACCTCTACCTGGCGATGGAGAACGACCTCACCATCGTCCCGGTGCTCAACAAGATCGACCTGCCTGCCGCCCAGCCCGAGAAGTTCTCCGAGGAGCTGGCCAACCTCATCGGCTGCCAGCCGGAGGACGTGCTCAAGGTCTCCGCGAAGACCGGTGTCGGCGTGGACGCGCTGCTCGACCGGGTCGTCCGGGACGTCCCGGCCCCCGTCGGCCAGGCGGACGCCCCCGCCCGCGCGATGATCTTCGACTCCGTCTACGACGCGTACCGCGGTGTCGTCACCTACGTCAGGGTCGTCGACGGCCAGCTCAACAAGCGCGAGCGCATCAAGATGATGTCGACGGGCGCCACCCACGAGCTCCTGGAGATCGGCGTCTCCTCCCCGGAGATGACTCCGGCCGACGGCATCGGTGTGGGCGAGGTCGGCTACATCATCACCGGTGTGAAGGACGTCCGGCAGTCCAAGGTCGGTGACACCATCACCTCCCTGAACAAGGGGGCGACCGAGGCGCTGGGCGGCTACAAGGACCCCAAGCCGATGGTGTTCTCGGGGCTCTATCCCCTGGACGGATCCGACTACCCGGACCTGCGCGAGGCCCTGGACAAGCTCCAGCTCAACGACGCCGCCCTGGTGTACGAGCCGGAGACCTCGGCCGCGCTCGGCTTCGGTTTCCGCGTCGGCTTCCTCGGTCTGCTGCACCTCGACGTGGTCCGTGAGCGCCTGGAGCGCGAGTTCGGTCTGGAGCTCATCGCCACCGCCCCCAACGTGGTCTACCGCGTGGAGATGGAGGACGGCTCGGAGCACATCGTCACCAACCCGAGCGAGTTCCCCGAGGGCAAGATCGACAAGGTGCACGAGCCGGTCGTGAGGGCCACGGTCCTGGCGCCCAGCGAGTTCATCGGCGCGATCATGGAGCTCTGCCAGAACCGGCGCGGCACCCTGCTCGGCATGGACTACCTGTCCGAGGACCGGGTGGAGATCCGTTACACGCTTCCGCTCGCCGAGATCGTCTTCGACTTCTTCGACCAGCTGAAGTCCAAGACCCGCGGTTACGCCTCGCTCGACTACGAGCCCACGGGGGAGCAGTCCGCCCAGCTCGTCAAGGTCGACATCCTGCTGCACGGCGACAAGGTCGACGCCTTCTCCGCGGTCACGCACAAGGACAAGGCGTACGCGTACGGCGTCCGGCTCGTCGCCAAGCTGCAGAAGCTCATCCCGCGGCAGAACTTCGAGGTGCCGATCCAGGCCGCCATCGGCTCCCGGGTCATCGCCCGTGAGACCGTCCGCGCCATCCGCAAGGACGTCCTCGCCAAGTGCTACGGCGGTGACATCTCCCGTAAGCGGAAGCTGCTGGAGAAGCAGAAGGAAGGCAAGAAGCGGATGAAGATGGTCGGCAACGTGGAGGTGCCGCAGGACGCGTTCATCTCCGTCCTGTCGACCGACGAGTCGGCCGGCGAGGGCAAGGCCAAGAAGTAGCACCCGCCCGGGGCGACCCGGGAGTACGCCGTCGGGCGTACCTGGGAGTAGCCCAACGGGCCCCTGTGCCGCGGACATCCGCGGCGCAGGGGCCCGGTTCGTTATCAAGCGGCGGCCCGTTGCCTCTTACGCGACGGTCCCACGCGCTCTAGTCTGATCACCACCCGTTAGTTACTCGCCAGTTAAACAAGCAGGCCGAGCGGGAACGAGAAGCAGGACGTACAAGCAGCAGCACCCACATGCCGGTCGTAGCAATGCCGCAGGCCCGGAGGACGTCGTGAGCGACACACAGACCTTGATCGATAGCCGACCGCCCTCCGTGGCGACTCTCTTCATCGACCGCGTGGCGGCCACTCCGGACGGGGAGGCGTACCGCTATCCGGTGCCTGCCGCGTCGGGGCAGGGCCCGGACGACTGGAAGTCACTCACCTGGGCGCAGGCCGCCGAGCGGGTCCACGCCATCGCCGCCGGTCTGATCTCCCTGGGTGTCCGGCCGGAGGAGCGCGTCGCGCTCGCCTCCTCCACCCGTGTCGAGTGGATCCTCGCCGACCTCGGTGTGATGTGCGCGGGCGCGGCGACGACGACGATCTACCCCTCCACGAACACCGAGGAGTCCGCCTTCATCCTGGCCGACTCAGACAGCCGGGTACTGATCGCCGAGGACGCCGCCCAGCTGGCGAAGGCCCGGGAGAACAGGGCCGAGCTGCCCGAGCTGGCGCATGTCGTCGTCATCGATCCGGCCGGTGCCGAGCCGGCGGAGGGCGACCCCGAGGGCTGGGTCCTGACCCTCGCCGAGCTCGAGGCCCGGGGCGCCGAACACCTCGCGAAGAACCCCGACGCGGTCACCGACCGGGTCGCCGCGATCACCCCGGACCAGCTGGCGACCCTGATCTACACCTCGGGCACCACGGGCCGGCCCAAGGGCGTGCGGCTGCCGCACGACAACTGGTCGTACATGGCCAAGGCGACCGTGGCGACCGGTCTGATCACCGAGGGCGACGTCCAGTACCTCTGGCTTCCGCTCGCACACGTCTTCGGCAAGGTGCTCACCTCCGGCCAGATCGAGGTCGGGCACGTCACGGCCGTCGACGGCCGCGTGGACAAGATCATCGAGAACCTGCCGGTGGTCCAGCCGACCTACATGGCGGCCGTCCCCCGCATCTTCGAGAAGGTCTACAACGGGGTCGCGGCCAAGGCGCGGGCCGGTGGCGGCGCCAAGTACAAGATCTTCCAGTGGGCGGCAGGCGTCGCCCGCGAGTACGCCACGGTCTCCCAGGACAACTTCCGGCGCACGGGCAGGGCCTCGGTGCCGTTCGCCCTCGGTGCCAAGCACAAGGTCGCCGACACGCTCGTCTTCGCGAAGATCCGTGAGGCCTTCGGCGGACGGCTCCGCGCCTGCGTCTCCGGTTCGGCCGCACTCGCCCCCGACATCGGTCTCTTCTTCTCCGGAGCGGGCATCCACATCCTGGAGGGCTACGGCCTGACGGAGTCCAGCGCCGCCTCCTTCGTCAACCCTGGCGAGGCCTACCGCACCGGGACCGTCGGCAAGCCGCTCCCCGGTACCGAGGTCCGGATCGCGGACGACGGCGAGATCCTGCTGCGCGGCCCCGGGCTGATGGAGGGCTACCACCGGCTGCCCGAGAAGACCGCCGAGGTGCTGGAGTCCGACGGCTGGTTCCACACCGGCGACATCGGCGAGCTCTCCCAGGACGGCTACCTGCGGATCACCGACCGCAAGAAGGACCTGATCAAGACGTCCGGCGGCAAGTACATCGCCCCGGCGGAGGTCGAGGGACAGTTCAAGGCGGTGTGCCCGTTCGTCTCCAACATCCTGGTGCACGGCGCGGACCGTAACTTCTGCACCGCCCTCATCGCGCTCGACGAGCCGACCATCCTCAGCTGGGCGGAGGAGAACGGACTGGGCGGCAAGCCGTACGCCGACGTGGTGGCCTCTCCTCAGGCCGTCGAGCTGATCGAGGGTTACGTGAAGCGGCTCAACGAGGGCCTGCAGCGCTGGCAGACCATCAAGAAGTTCCGGCTCCTGCCGCGCGACCTCGACATCGAGCACGGCGAGCTGACCCCCAGCCTCAAGCTGAAGCGGCCGGTCGTCGAGCGTGAGTACAAGGACCTCATCGACGACATGTACGCGGGCTCCCGCGAGGCGTAGACGAGACGGAGGCGGGCTCCCGGCGAGCGGGACGGCCGAAGGGCACGTCGGGGCCGGGGCCGGTGGGTGAGGGAACGCCCACCCGCCCCGGCTCGTTTCCGTCCGGCCCGGGGCGACTTCCGTCACTCGGCGCTTATGGGCGCGCCCGGTCTGTCACCCTGTCGGGATACGTCAGCGGCGTTTCGCGAGACCGTCAGGAGCCGCACCGTGGGGTCCATTCCCTTGCAGCGGGACATCGTTCAGCGTCCCGGCATCGTCGTCGCAGGCCAGGGCGGCGATCCGCGTCCGGCCGCCCGCACGAGCCTGCCCGGAATCCCGCAGGCCTCGGCGGCGGCCCGCAGATTCGTCCGGGCCGCGCTCACCGAATGGACGGCTCTGGGGCTGCCCTCCACCGGTGAGTTCGGTGAACGCCTGACCGACGACGCGCTGACCGTGGCCAGCGAACTGGTCACCAACGCGGTCGTGCACGCCGGTACGACCGTCGAGCTGCTCCTCAGGCTGGAGGACTCGGCCGGCCCCGAGCCGGCCGCGCTGGTGCTGGAGATCACCGACCACCATCCCGCCCGGTCGGTGCGCGACGAGCGGGCCGACCGGCCCGACCCCGCCGAGTACGGCCGGGGGCTCCAGCTCGTCGCGACCCTCGCCGAATCCTGGGGGATCACCTACCGCACCGGACTCAAGACGGTCTGGGCACGTCTCCTCGGTGACGACCGCTTCGGGCTGCCGGACACCCCGGCCGCCGACGACGCCACGCGCCGGCGCGGGCCGCGCGACGGGATCCTCGCCCCCGCCGCCGGGCACACGCCGCGCGACGACGCGGGCTGGGCAGGGCGCGGAGGGCTCTCCTTCCTCGCCGAGGCCTCCGGCCTCCTCGCGGGCCAGCTCGACGAGGACCTGGTGGCCTCGACCGCCGGCCGGCTCCTGGTGCCACGGCTCGCCGACTGGTGCGCCATATGGCTGGAGAGCGAGGGCGGCGGCCCGGCCGCCGCCCCCAGGCTCGCGGGTGTCTGGCACAGCGACGAGGCGCGGACCGCGCTGCTGCGCCCCGCGCTGGAGAAGGAACCGCTCCGCTTACCCGGCAGCGTCGGCACCGGACCCGTCCCCATCCCCTGGCCCGGCGGGGACGCGACGGAGCGCGGGGACGGGACCGGCGCCGCGCTCGCCCACCGCATCGTCTCGGGCGGGCGCACGCTCGGCGCCCTCCTCGTGGGGCGTGAGGGCGAC
The DNA here is from genome assembly GCF_029428875.1 of Streptomyces sp. JH34. NCBI lineage: Bacteria > Bacillati > Actinomycetota > Actinomycetes > Kitasatosporales > Streptomycetaceae > Streptomyces > Streptomyces sp. JH34. The sequence goes on from NZ_JAJSOO010000001.1 coordinate 5,074,518, forward strand.
GACCACATCCCCGACGAGGTGGCCGCCCTCCTCGCGGACTTCGTACGCCGGGTGGGCCTCGCCGTGGGGGCCGCCCGCGCCTACACCCGTCAGGCCACCATCAGCCGCATCCTGCAGCGCGGTCTGCTGCCCAGCAAGGTCGCCGAGATACCCGGCGTCACCAGCGCACTGGTGTACGAGCCCGGTGACGACGGCGTGGTGGGCGGCGACTTCTACGACCTCTTCCCCTGCCCCGGCGGCCGCTGGTGCTTCGTGCTCGGGGACGTCCAGGGCAGCGGTCCGGAGGCCGCCGTCGTCACCGGCCTCGCCCGGCCCTGGCTGCGCCTGCTCTCCCGGGAGGGCTTCCGCGTCGGAGAGGTCCTCGACCGGCTCAACCGGCTCCTCCTGGACGACGCCATGGAGGCCGCCGAGGCCGCCGCCCTCATGGTCGCGGCGGCCGGCGGCCAGCAGCTCCAGGGCGGCGAGCAGATCCAGGACGGCACCCAGTCCCGCTTCCTCTCCCTGCTCTACGGCTCCCTCGTGCCCCTCCCGGACGGAGGTGTGCGCTGCACCGTGGCGAGCGCCGGCCATCCCCTCCCGCTGCTGCTGCGCCCCGACGGCTCCGTACGCCCAGCCGCCGAACCGCAGGTGCTGCTCGGAGTCGTCGAGGACGTGGCGTACGACAGCCAGAGCTTCGACCTGGCACCCGGCGACAGCCTCCTCTGTGTCACCGACGGGGTGACGGAGAGGCGCTCGGGGCGGCTGATGTTCGACGACGGTGACGGCCTCGCGCGGGTTCTGGCGGGCTGCGCGGGTCTTCCCGCCGCCGGGATGGCCGACCGGATCAGGAGGGCGGTCCACGCCTTCGCCGAGCGCCCGCCCGACGACGACCTGGCCCTGCTCGTGATCCAGGTCGACGAGGACCGGCACTCGGCTGTGCGGGGCAGCTCCGCGGGCGAGTGACAATGGACGGTATGCCTTCCGTACTGCCCGATGGTGAGCCCGTGCCCGACGACGGGGCGCTGCCCCGACATGCCCTGGAAGGCGCCGCCGGCCGTCCGCTCGGTTTCTACCTGCACGTGCCCTACTGCGCCACCCGCTGCGGCTACTGCGACTTCAACACCTACACCGCGACCGAGCTGCGTGGTTCCGGCGGTGCCCTGGCGTCCAGGGACAACTACGCCGCCCATCTCGTCGAGGAGGTCCGCCAGGCCCGCAAGGTGCTCGGCGACGACCCCCGCCCCGTCCGCACGGTCTTCGTCGGCGGCGGTACGCCGACGCTGCTGCCCGCCGCCGACCTCGTCCGGATGCTCGCGGCGATCCGTGAGGAGTTCGGGCTGGCCGAGGACGCGGAGATCACCACGGAGGCCAACCCGGAGTCCGTCGACCCGGCCTATCTCGCGGCACTCCGGGAGGGCGGCTTCAACCGTGTCTCCTTCGGCATGCAGAGCGCCCGGCAGCACGTCCTGAAGGTCCTGGACCGCACCCACACGCCCGGCAGGCCCGAGGCCTGTGTCGCCGAGGCCCGCGCGGCCGGCTTCGACCACGTCAACCTCGACCTGATCTACGGCACCCCCGGTGAGTCCGACGACGACTGGCGGGCCTCCCTGGACGCGGCGATCGGCGCCGGACCCGACCACGTGTCGGCGTACGCGCTGATCGTCGAGGAGGGGACCCAGCTCGCCCGCCGCATCCGCCGGGGCGAGGTCCCGATGACGGACGACGACGTCCACGCGGACCGCTATCTGATCGCCGACGAGGCGATGGCGGCGGCGGGGTTCTCCTGGTACGAGGTGTCGAACTGGTCCCGCACGCCCGAAGGCCGCTGCCTGCACAACGAGCTGTACTGGCGCGGGGCCGACTGGTGGGGCGCCGGACCGGGCGCGCACAGCCACGTCGGCGGGGTGCGCTGGTGGAACGTCAAACACCCCGGGGCCTACGCGCAGGCGCTCGCCGAGGGCCGTTCGCCGGGTGCCGGCCGTGAGGTGCTCGGCGACGAGGACCGGCGGGTCGAGCGGATCCTGCTGGAACTGCGGCTCGTCGAGGGCTGCCCGCTGTCCCTGCTCGCGCCCGCCGGGCTCGCGGCGGCCGGCCGCGCCGTGACCGACGGGCTGCTGGAGCCCGGACCGTACGCCGAGGGACGCGCGGTCCTCACCCTCCGCGGCCGGCTGCTGGCCGACGCCGTGGTGCGGGACCTGGTCGACTGAGGCCCTCCGCGGGAGCAGCGCTGCCGCCCCCTGGAGCGGCCTCTACGGCACCCGGCAGTCCGCGCGGGTGAGTGGCGCCGGATCACCCGCCGCCCGGCCGCACACGGTGCGGCTCCGCGCGTCCGGGCCGGGGCGTGTGACCTCGACGACGTTCAGGCCGTGCACCCTCTGGTCGGTGTAGGGAATCGTCCCCCGGAAGGTGATCGTCCCGGTCGGCATGTCGTGCAGGGCCACCGAGTACAGCGTCGCCCAGGTCTCCGCCGCGCTCTGCGGGTTGTCGCTGCGGGTCGCCGCCGCGTACAGGGCCGCCGTCGCCTGGTAGGAGATGACGGTCTGCCCGCTGGTGAACAGCTGGTCCTCGTACGGGCGCTCCTTCGGCAGGGCGGGCAGTTGCCGCCCCTCGGTGAGCAGCGCCTGCAGCGTCTTGCGGGAGTCCTCGTAGAACGCCCTGCCCCCGCCCTGGCTCGTCGGCGCGAGGGCGCCGTAGTAGAGCGTGACCTTGTCCGCGAGCTTCGTCGCGTCGTCGAAGCGCGCCTTGGCCAGGTCGTCCCCCGTGAAGACCGTGATGGCCTTGTCCGAACAGCCCGCCGTCTGTCCGAGACCGGACATCAGGGTGTTGACGTCCTCGACCCGGCCGGCGAAGTACAGGGCGTCGGGCACGCGTTCCGCACCGCAGATCGCGTGCAGGGGCGCGTCGAGATTGGCGGAGTCGCCGTCCTCGGACAGGGAGTACCGGGTGTCGGAGACCAGGGCGAAGCCGGATTCCTCCAGCATCTCCAGACCGACCCGGCGCTGCTCGGTCGTGTACCGGTCCTTGTCCTCGTTACCCACCTTCCTGGACAGCACGACGGCCTGCGGGTCGTCGAGGCGGTCCGCCAGCTGGCCGGCGATCAGCCCGACGGCGTCCGCCTGCTCCTCGTCGGTCGCGGCGAGACCGAAGTAGTTCGGGTACTCACGGGCCAGGTCGCTGCCCGAGTTCGTGGTGTCCACCACGGGCAGCCCGGCGCGCTGGAGGAGCCCGGTGACCGCCGCGCTCTCCGTGGTGTTGCGGCCGAGCCCCACCACGCCGACGACGGAGGTGTCCCGCCGGGCCACCTCGATGATCTTCCGGACCGCCGTCGTCTGCCGCAGCATGTCCCGGCCGCCGTTGGCCGTCAGGACCCGGAGCTTGACGGAACGATTCGCCGTGTCGTTGACGAACCGCTGGTGCAGATAGACGCCGGTCAGCTCCTCCAGGCCCTTGCGGGTGTCCTCCCTGTTCGCGTCGGTCCCCGTCAGCGGGCCCGCGTAGACGACGGTGACGTGCGGCGCGCCGGGCGGGATACCGGCGTTCTGGTCGCGTATCGCCTGCTCGATCCGCTCGAAGGTGATGCCCCTGCCCACCCCGTTCAGCTGGAGCGTGTTGCCCTCGGCGAAGCGCACCTCGGGGACCGTCGCCACCCCGACGCACTCCTCGGCGCCCCCGGGGCCGGCCAGCCTGACCGCGTCCGTGCTCCGGCCGACGAGCGGGCCGTAGCAGTACGTCTCCTTCCAGTGCGCGCTCCACAGGAAGGTCCCCAGCAGCGCGCAGACCAGCACGAGGGTGACGGTCCTCCCCGACATCACCCACCACGCCCAGGTCCGGCGGACGCGGTGGGTGACCAGCTGGACGTGGGCGTGCTCATGGGTCAGCTGTTCGGTGGGCAGGGGCAGCCGCAGCACCCAAGCCGGCGTCACCGCCGCCGCCGGTGCCTGGCCGACGCTCAGGTCCTCGACCCAGGTCTCGTACCGCGCGCGGGCCCCTGTGCCGGCTCCGGCGTTCGCGGGCGGCTCCGGCGGCAGCGGCGGGGTGTGCCGCATGATCCGGTCGGCGGGCAGGGAGGCCAGGAGCAGCAGCGGGTCCACCTCGCTGCGCCGTGAACGCACGTTGTTGATGGCGTTGATCAGGAGGACGCCGCCGTTGTCCTGGGTGGCCGTGGGCAGGAAGACCACCGGCGGGACGGTGCGCTTGCCACGCCGCCAGTCCGGGGCGTGTGCCCGGTAGCTGTCCAGCAGGTCCTCCAGGAGCGCCTGGACCCGCAGCTCCAGGTGGAACTGGCGCGCGTGTTCGTCACCCGCCCCCGCGTCGGCCACCCGCTCCGCGACGGCGGCGGCCCGCGCCCGGATCACCCGCCACGATCCGCTGGGGGAGAAGCGCGACCAGCCGTCGGACGGATACGCGGTGCTCGAGGCTGCGAGGGACGACGTGGTCGCGAGCCACCTGCTGGCCCGGCGCAGCCACAGCAGCGGCGGCGCCGCCCTCGTCATCAGCCGTACGACGGCCAGGCCGCCCAGGGCCGCGGCGGCGACCAGGGCGGTCAGCACCCAGCCGATCTCGCCGAGCAGCACGCTGAGCACGGCGATGAAGACGGCCCCCAGGAAGGTCTCCGGACGGACCGAGGCGCGCAGCGAGTCCCACCAGGTGTTGCGCCCAGACCTGCTCGGCCGCCAGCGCAGGCTGCCCAACTGCTCCAGGATCCGTTCGTCACGCTCACGGGCGTGGCCCCGGCCCGGCACCGCGACGACCGCCGCGGTGGCCTGCTCGATGGCGGCGAGCAGCCGTGATCGGGGAAAGACGAACGGCTTGTACTGCGAGGTGCCCCGGGTCTCCCAGGGCCGCTCCGTGAGGGTGCGGACCATGGCGAGCGCCGCCTCGTACGGGGTGTCGCCGCCGCCGTCGAGGAGCTTCACCGGGACCCTGCGCAGCTGGTTCGCCCGGTGGACCTGGCGGACGATCTGCTCGACCCTGGCGTCGGTCTCCGGGCCGGCGGAGGCGTCCTCGGCCTGTGCGACGACCAGCGGCATCACCGGCCGGTTGACCCGGTACTGGTCGATCAGCTGCTGCATGAGGTGGAAGACGGCGGAGGCCGCCTCGTTCTCCGCACTGTCCCGCCACACTTCGCGCGTCATCAGCCCCCGTGCCTTCCCCTGAGCCCGGCCCTGCCGTCATCACTCAATAACGGATGGTCCATGTGTGGCGCAGGTGTTCACGGGGATCGGTACCGATTCCTCCTCGATGCTCCCGGGGACATCAGGCAGGAAGAGTGACGAAGTCGATCAATTCCTCCACGCGGCCGAGCAGTTGAGGCTCCAGGTCCTTGTAGGAGCTGACCCTGGAGAGGATGTGCTGCCACGCGGCCCCCGTGTTCTCCGGCCAGCCCAGGGCCCGGCACACGCCCGTCTTCCAGTCCTGGCCGCGCGGTACGACGGGCCACGCGGGGATGCCCACGGACGACGGCTTCACGGCCTCCCACACGTCGATGTAGGGATGCCCCACCACGAGCACGTCCGCGCCGGTGACCTGGGCGGCGATCCGGGACTCCTTCGATCCGGGGACCAGGTGGTCGACCAGCACGCCGAGCCGGGCGTCCGGGCCGGGCGAGAACTCCCGCACGATCGCCGGGAGGTCGTCGACGCCCTCCAGGTACTCCACGACCACGCCCTCGATGCGCAGGTCGTCGCCCCAGACCCGCTCCACGAGCTCGGCGTCGTGCCGCCCCTCCACGTAGATCCGGCCCGCGCGCGCCACCCGTGCCCGCGCCCCGGGGACCGCCACCGAACCGGAGGCGGTCCGCGCCGGGCGGACCGGGCCGCCGGCCGACGGACGTACGAGCGTGACCACCTTCCCCTCCAGCAGGAAGCCGCGCGGCTCCATGGGGAAGGCCCGGTGCTTGCCGAAGCGGTCCTCCAGCGTGACCGTCGGCCCCTGCGCCGTCTTCTCGCACCGGATCACCGCGCCGCAGAAGCCGCTGACGGCCTCCTCGACGACCAGGTCGGGCTCGGCGGGCACCTCGGGGGCGGGGGCGGACTTCTTCCACGGCGGAGTCAGGTCCGGCTGGTAGCTGCGCATGGCACGACGATAAGCGGACGCCCGTTCACGACACGCCGAAGCGCGCGGCCAGTCGATCACGCTGCGCCCGTACGAACGCCGCGTCCACGACCGCCCCGTGTCCCGGCACGTACAGCGCGTCCTCGCCGCCCAGCTCGAGCAGCCGGTCCAGAGCGGCAGGCCAGTGCGTGGGGACCGCGTCCCGGCCCGCCTGAGGTTCGCCCGACTCCTCGACCAGGTCGCCGCAGAGCACCACGACGGGGGAGCCCGGCACCAGCACCGCCAGGTCGTGACCGCTGTGCCCGGGGCCCACATTGGCCAGCAGCACCTGGAACCCGTCACCGAGGTCGAGCGTCCACTCGCCGCTCACCTGATGACGGGGGGCCACCAGGGCGTCCGTGGCCGCCGTGGCGTCCGCCTCGCTCATCCCGTGCCGCAGCGCGTCCGCGCGCAGCTCCGCGGCCCCTCGCGCCAGGAGATCCGCCGTCCCGACCGCACCGTAGACCTCCGCCCCGGAGAAGGCGGCGGTGCCCAGCACATGGTCGAAGTGCGGATGGCTCAGTGCGATATGCGTCACTCTCCGGCCCAGCAGGGCCTCCGCCTGCGTCCGCAGCTCCACACCTTCCCGGAGTGTCGAACCCGTGTCGTAGAGCAGCACGCCGTCCGCTCCGGCCACCAGTGCCGCGGTCGCGTCCCAGACGGGCAGGCGCCGTCGCCCCGTGCCGTCGCCCAACCGCTCCCAGCCGAACTCTTCCCAAGAGACGTCCATACCGCGACGCTATCGGCAACGACCTGCACAGTCCCACGACGGCGTGACCGGTCGCCCTTGCCCCGGCCCCACCCCGCCCCCGTACACTGACCGGGGGGATTGCTGGCACTCGAACGCACAGAGTGCCAGGCAGACGCCAGGAAGAACCACAGCTGGAGGTGTGCGCGGTGCTCAGCGAACGCAGACTCGAAGTGCTGCGCGCCATCGTCCAGGACTATGTCGGCACCGAGGAGCCCGTCGGCTCCAAGGCGCTCACGGAGCGGCACCGCCTCGGGGTCTCCCCGGCGACCGTCCGCAACGACATGGCGGTGCTGGAGGACGAGGGCTTCATCGCCCAGCCGCACACGAGTGCGGGGCGTATTCCGACGGACAAGGGCTACCGTCTCTTCGTCGACAAGCTCGCGGGCGTCAAGCCCCTGTCGTCGCCGGAGCGCCGGGCCATCCAGAATTTCCTCGACGGCGCGGTCGACCTCGACGACGTCGTGGGCCGCACGGTCCGGCTGCTCGCGCAGTTGACCAGACAGGTCGCCGTCGTGCAGTACCCCTCGCTGACCCGGTCGACGGTCCGGCACGTGGAGCTGCTGTCGCTGGCCCCCGCGCGGCTGATGCTCGTCCTGATCACGGACACGGGCAGGGTCGAGCAGCGTATGATCGACTGCCCTGCACCGTTCGGTGACACGTCCCTGGCCGATCTGCGGGCCCGGCTCAACAGTCGGGTCGTCGGACGACGCTTCGCGGACGTCCCGCGGCTGGTGCAGGACCTGCCGGAGTCCTTCGAGACCGAGGACCGGGGAACCGTTTCGACGGTGCTCTCCGTTCTCCTGGAGACTCTGGTCGAGGAAACGGAGGAGCGGCTGATCATCGGCGGCACCTCCAACCTCACCCGCTTCGGGCACGACTTCCCTGTGATGATCCGGCCGGTGCTGGAGGCACTGGAGGAGCAGGTCGTGCTGCTGAAGCTGCTGGGTGAGGCTACGGATTCGGGCATGACCGTACGGATCGGGCACGAGAACGCCCACGAGGGCCTCAACGCCACGTCCGTCGTCGCGGTCGGCTACGGTTCGGGCGACGAGGCAGTCGCCAAACTCGGCGTGGTCGGACCGACCCGCATGGACTACCCCGGAACGATGGGAGCGGTACGCGCAGTGGCACGTTACGTCGGACAGATCCTGGCGGAGTCGTAGGTGGCCACGGACTACTACGCCGTACTCGGCGTGCGCCGCGACGCTTCCCAGGACGAGATCAAGAAGGCATTCCGCAGGCTCGCGCGCGAGCTGCACCCGGATGTCAACCCCGATCCGAAGACCCAGGAGCGGTTCAAGGAGATCAACGCCGCCTACGAGGTGTTGTCGGACCCGCAGAAGAAGCAGGTCTACGACCTCGGCGGCGACCCGCTCTCCCAGTCGGGCGGCGGCGGTGGGGCCGGTGGCTTCGGCGCCGGCGGCTTCGGCAACTTCAGCGACATCATGGACGCGTTCTTCGGCAACGCGACCCAGCGCGGGCCCCGTTCGCGGACCCGGCGCGGCCAGGACGCCATGATCAGGCTGGAGATCGACCTCAACGAGGCGGCCTTCGGCACGACCAAGGACATCCAGGTCGACACGGCCGTCGTCTGCACCACCTGCAGTGGCGAGGGCGCCGCACCCGGCACCTCCGCGCAGACCTGTGACATGTGCCGCGGCCGCGGTGAGGTCTCCCAGGTCACCCGGTCCTTCCTCGGCCAGGTCATGACCTCGCGCCCCTGCCCGCAGTGCCAGGGCTTCGGCACGGTCGTGCCGACCCCGTGCCCGGAGTGCGCCGGTGACGGCCGCATCCGCTCGCGGCGCACCCTCACCGTGAAGATCCCCGCAGGTGTCGACAACGGCACCCGGATCCAGCTCGCGGGAGAGGGCGAGGTCGGCCCCGGCGGCGGCCCCGCCGGCGACCTGTACGTCGAGATCCACGAGGTCTCGCACGCCGTGTTCCAACGCCGCGGCGACGACCTCCACTGCACGGTCACCATCCCGATGACCGCCGCGGCGCTGGGCACCCAGGTGCCGCTGGAGACGCTCGACGGCCTGGAGGAGATCGACATCCGGCCGGGCACCCAGTCCGGCCAGTCGGTCCCGCTGCACGGGCGCGGCATCACCCACCTGCGCGGTGGGGGACGCGGCGACCTGATCGTGCACGTCGAGGTCATGACCCCGACGAAGATGGACCCCGAGCAGGAGCGCCTCCTGCGGGAGCTGGCCAAGCTGCGCGGCGAGGAGCGGCCCACGGGCCAGTTCCAGCCGGGACAGCAGGGGCTGTTCTCCCGCCTGAAGGACGCCTTCAACGGCCGCTGAACCCCTTCACCGCGACGCCCGCCGGTCCTGTACCGGCGGGCGTCGCCGTGTCCGCGGCCGCGCTTCCGTCCGAGTGAAAGGGCTGATTCGGCACGATCCGCCGGACGTGGCACGATGCGGTCATGTCCTCGCCGCTCACCGATCTCTGCCGGTACCCGATCGTGCAGGCCCCGATGGCGGGGGGAGCCTCCCGGCCGGAGCTGGCCGCGGCGGTCTCAGAGGCCGGAGGGCTGGGGTTCCTCGCCGCCGGCTACAAGACGGCGGACGGGATGTACAACGAGATCAAACAGCTCCGGAGGATGACCGGCCGGCCCTTCGGCGTCAACCTCTTCATGCCGCAGCCCCTCGTCGCCGACCCCGGCGCCGTCGAGGTCTACCGCCACCAGCTCGCCGGCGAGGCGGCCTGGTACGAGACCCCCCTCGGCGACCCGGACGCGGGCGGGGACGACGGCTACGACGCCAAGGTCGCGATCCTGCTGCACGACCCCGTGCCCGTGGTCTCCTTCACCTTCGGCTGCCCCACCCGCGAGGTACTCGACGCGTTCGCCGCCGCCGGCACGCTCACCGTCGTCACGGTCACCTCGCCCCAGGAGGCGCGGAACGCCCGATGGTCGGGTGCCGGCGCGCTCTGCGTCCAGGGCACCGAGGCCGGCGGCCACCAGTCCACGCACCGTGACGACCCCCAGGGCGGCCTCAGCGGCACCGGACTGCTCGCCCTGCTCGCGGAGATCCGCGAGTCCGTCGAACTGCCGCTCGTCGCGGCCGGAGGGCTGATGCGCGGCTCCCAGATCACCGCCGTCCTGGCGGCCGGGGCCGACGCCGCGCAGCTCGGCACGGCGTTCCTGCCCTGCCCGGAGTCGGGGGCGCACCCGCTGCACAAAGAGGCCCTGACCAACCCGCTGTTCGTGACGACGACCCTGACCCGGGCGTTCTCCGGCCGCCCCGCACGCGGACTGGTCAACCGGTTCGTGCGGGAGCACGGCCCGTACGCACCCGCCGCCTACCCGCAGGTGCACCAGCTGACCGGCGGACTGCGCAGGGCGGCGGCGGAGGCCGGGGACGCCCAGGGCATGGCCCTCTGGGCGGGCCAGGGACACCGGCTGGCACGCGAGCTGCCCGCCGGGGAACTCGTGAACCTGCTCGTCGCGGAAACGGAAGCCGCGCGTGCGGCAGTGAGTGTGAGGAGTGCCCGGTGACGGCACCTGTCTTCGTCGTCGAACAGCTCCCCGGTGGGCCGGAGTTCGTCCTGGACGGACCTGAGGGGCGGCACGCCGTGTCGGTGAGACGGCTGAACCCGGGGGAGGACCTCGTCCTGACCGACGGCCGGGGCCGCTGGGCGGAAGGCGTCGTCCGGGCGGCCGAGGGCAAGGACCGGCTGCTGGTCACCGGTCTGGAGACCGTCCACGAGGAGCCGGCACCGGCACCCCGCATCACCGTCGTGCAGGCACTGCCCAAGGGGGACCGCGGTGAGCTCGCCGTGGAGACCATGACCGAGACGGGCGTCGACGTGATCGTGCCCTGGCAGGCCGCGCGCTGCATCACGCAGTGGAAGGGCGACCGCGGTCTCAAGTCCCTCGCCAAGTGGCGCAGCACCGCGCGTGAGGCGGGGAAGCAGTCCCGGCGGGTGCGCTTCCCCGAGGTGGCGGACGCCATGACGACCAAGCAGGTCGCGGCGCTGCTGGCCGGGGCGGACTTCGCGGGCGTCCTGCACGAGGACCGGGACAGCGGCAGCGAACCGCTCGCCACCGCCGAACTCCCCGCCGGGGGCACGATCGTGCTGGTCGTCGGCCCGGAGGGCGGGGTGTCGCCGCAGGAGCTGGCCGCCTTCGCCGAGGCGGGCGCGCCCGCGTACCGGCTCGGCCCCAGCGTGCTGCGCACCTCGACGGCCGGGACCGCGGCTGCGGCCCTGCTGATGGGACGCACCGGGCGCTGGAGTTGAGAGCCGCCCGCCCCGCCCGGCCCGATAGCATGCCGGTGTACTGATCACGAGGACCCCACGACCGAGGAGCCGGGCCATGGCGGGAGAGCCGCAGACCGACTGCCTGTTCTGCAAGATCGTCACAGGGGACATCCCGGCGACCATCATCCGGGAGAGCGCGACGACGGTCGCCTTCCGCGACATAAACCCCCAGGCCCCGACCCACGTCCTGGTCATCCCCAAGGCGCACTACCCGGACGCCGCGGCACTCGCCGCCGGCGACCCGCAGGCCGCGGCCGACGTGCTGCGTGAAGCGGGTCTGGTCGCCGCCGACGAGAAGATCACCGAGACCGGCTACCGCATCGTGCTCAACACCGGAGCCGGCGCCGGGCAGACCGTCTTCCACGCGCACGCCCACGTCCTGGGCGGGCGCGGGATGCAGTGGCCCCCCGGGTAGAACGTGTCCGTACGAGAGCTCGTCGTCCTCGGCACCGCCAGCCAGGTGCCGACCCGCCACCGCAACCACAACGGCTACCTGCTGCGCTGGGACGGGGAGGGCATCCTCTTCGACCCGGGTGAGGGCACCCAGCGACAGATGCTGCGGGCGGGCGTCGCCGCGCACGACATCAACCGGATCTGCGTCACGCACTTCCACGGCGACCACGCGCTGGGCCTGGCGGGCGTGATCCAGCGGATCAATCTCGATCAGGTCCCGCACCCCGTCACCGCCCACTTCCCGGCGAGCGGGCAGCGCTTCTTCGACCGGCTGCGGTACGCCACCGCCTACCGCGAGTCGGTCGAGCTGACCGAGGCCCCCGTCGCCGCCGACGGCGTCCTCGCCACCACCGACGCCTACACCCTCGACGGCCACCGGCTCTCGCACCCCGTCGAGTCCTACGGCTACCGCCTCACCGAGCCGGACCGGCTGCGCATGCTGCCGGCGAAACTGGCCGAGCACGGCATCGCGGGGCCCGACGTCGGACGGATCCAGCGGGACGGCGTCCTGCGCGGCATCCCCCTGGACGAGGTGTCCGAGACGCGCCGCGGACAGCGCTTCGCGTTCGTCATGGACACCCGGCTCTGCGACGGCGCGTTCGCACTCGCGGAGAAATGCGACATGCTGGTCATCGAGTCGACCTTCCTCGACGAGGACGGCCGGCTCGCCGCCGACCACGGTCACCTCACCGCCGGCCAGGCGGCCCGGGTGGCGAAGGAGTCCGGTGTACGGCACCTCGTGCTGACGCACTTCTCCCAGCGCTACTCCGACCCCGACGCCTTCGAGCGCCAGGCCAGGGCAGCCGGCTTCGACGGCGAACTGACCATCGCCCAGGACCTGATCAGGGTCCCGGTACCCACCCGCCACACGTAACGAGAACCCCGTGCACCTCCCCAAAGCCGAACTCCACCTCCACATCGAAGGAACCCTCGAGCCCGAGCTGGCCTTCGCACTCGCCGCGCGCAACGGCGTGGACCTGCCCTACGCGGACACCGAGGAGCTCCGCGAGGCCTACCTCTTCGAGGACCTGCAGACCTTCCTCGACCTGTACTACGCGCTGATGGCTGTGCTGCGCACCGAGGAGGACTTCGCCGAGCTGGCGGACGCCTACCTCGCCCGCGCCGCCGCCCAGGGCGTCCGGCACGCGGAGATCTTCTTCGACCCGCAGGCCCACACCGACCGGGGCGTCCCGATCGGCACCGTCATCGAGGGGCTCGGCAGGGCGCTGGACCGCAGCGAGGAGACGCACGGCATCTCCACCCAGCTGATCATGTGCTTCCTGCGCGACAAGTCCGCGGAGTCGGCGCTGGAGACCCTCGAGGCCGCGAAGCCGTACCTCCACCGCATCAGCGCCGTCGGCCTCGACTCGGCGGAGGTCGGCCACCCGCCCGCGAAGTTCCGCGAGGTGTACGCCGCGGCCACGGCCCTCGGTCTGCGCAAGGTCGCCCACGCGGGCGAGGAGGGCCCGCCGGAGTACATCCGGGAGGCCCTCGACGTCCTCGGCGTCGAGCGGATCGACCACGGTCTGCGCTGCATGGAGGACCCGGACCTGGTGGACCGGCTGGTCTCCGAACGGATCCCGCTGACGCTCTGCCCGCTGTCCAACGTACGGCTGCGCGCCGTCGACGTCCTGGAGCAGCACCCGCTGCGGTCGATGATGGACGCGGGACTCCTCTGCACGGTGAACTCGGACGACCCCGCCTACTTCGGCGGATACGTCGGAGACACCTTCCACGCCGTGCACGAGGCACTCGGCCTGGACCGCGAGCAGCTGCGCACCCTCGCCCGCAACTCCTTCGAGGCGGCCTTCCTCGACCACGACGAGGAGCGCAGGGCGCGCTACCTCTCCGAGGTCGAGGCGTACGCGTTCGACTGACCGGCACCGCCGGCCGGTCCGGCCGTGCGGAACGCGCTCCGCACCAGCCGCCTGCGCCGCAGCGCCGGCACGCTGATCTCCGTGACCGCCTGTTCCGGCGCGCCCAGCTTGGGCACCGCGCCGGACAGGCTGTTGGTCGTGGCGGCGAGCAGCGCCGCGGGGGCACCGCCCCTGCGCCGGACGGAACCGGGCACCAGCGGCCGGCCACCGGTGTGCAGGGCCACCGCGGTGACGGGGGCCGCGACCAGGAGCGTGGCGGCCCCCAGGATCAGCCCCATCACCGCATAGCCCGCCTGTTCGGAGAGCACGCTGCCGAGCAGGGGGCCGCACGCCGTGCCGACGGAGGCGGCCGAGCCCGCGAGGACGGCCCAGCGGCCGCGCACGTCCAGCGAGGCCGCCAGTCCGATCAGGTACGACAGGACCACCGGGTAGAAGGTGTTCCACGCGATCTCACCGGTGGCGAACGACCTCAGGTCCTCGGCCGACGAGCTCAGCACGATGCTCCCGGCGATGATCATCGTCCCGAGGCCGATCGGAACGGCCCGCCCGAGCCGGGCTCCCAGCACGCCCGCACCCATCACACCGAGCAGCCCCGCGCCCAGCGCGGCGGCGAACACGGCGCCGATGGTCACCTCGGAGAGTCCGACCTGGACGGCACCGATGCGGCTGCTCACGCCCCACAGGGCGTTCTGCGCCATGGACCAGACGAGCATCCCGCCCGCCAGCACCAGCCCGGACCGCCGGTGCGGCAGCCGCCCCTGTACCGGGGACGTCCCGCCGACCGGGGCGGAGCCGCCCAGCCTGGAGGTGGCGGGCCAGACGAGCAGGGCCACCAGCGCGATGGACGCGAACGGCAGCCGATGGCCGCCGCCCAGGTGGGGGATCGTCAGGTAGAGGGCTCCCGCCGTCGCCGAGACGCTGAGCAGCCCGAGTGACGAGGTCCGGTGCGGATCGCTCTGCGCGGCGATGCCGGACGCGGCGACGGCGGTCGCCGTACCCGAGCCGAAGCCGCCGACGACGACGCCCACGATCACCAGCGGCATCGAGGTCGTCAGTGCCGCGCAGCCGTACCCGAGCGCGGCCAGCAGCAGCCCCGCGCGCGCCGGCCTCCGCGAGCCGAATCTGTCGACGCGCCCCGCCAGCGCGAAGCCGGCCGAGGCCGAGCTGAGCAGGAGGGCGCTGCCGACCAGACCGGCCTGGGCGGAGCTCAGCCCCAGATAGGTGCTGAGGCGGCCGACGATGGTGGGGAGCAGATAGGCGGCGAGGTAACCGGCGGTGAACACGGCGACCAGGGGCCACGCGGCGCGAGGGCGCGAGGACATGGGCGTTCCTGAAGACATGCCTGGGGAGGCGGAAGAAGGCAGGGGAGGGTGAGGCGGGGTGGGGCGGGGGAGGGCAAGGCAGGGGTGTGGCAGGGGAGGGCGGAGCGGGAAAAGCGGGAGAAGCGGCACTCGTCGTAGACCGTCCCGAACGGTGCTCGCGGGGCAATTTGTATCAAGCACGCCCTGGCGACGGAAAGTCGGCTCGATGTGATCTGGGTCACATACATGTTTATGCAGCATCAAGCCGGGTATCCGCGCATGTTTATGCAGGTGGGAGTGAGTGTGCGCGGCCCGGCGCGGGCCCTCCGGATGCGGAGGCGCATCCGGCAGACTGGCCGGAACAGCACTGTTCAGATCTGCCACGGCCGGGGAGCGCACGGTGAGCACAACGAATCCAGGCATCGACCCGCTGCTCGGGCTGCGCGCCCCGCAGGACCCGGCCTGCGACGTCTATCTGACCGGCACGGTCTTCCTGGACATCATCTTCACCGGCCTGGACAGCGCGCCGGTGCGCGGGACGGAGTCCTGGGCCCGGGGGATGGGATCCAGCCCCGGAGGCGTCGCCAACATGGCCACCGCACTCGCCCGGCTCGGCCTGCGCACCTCGCTGGCCGCCGCGTTCGGTGACGACCACTACGGCGAGTACTGCTGGGACGCCCTCGAACAGGGGGAGGGCATCGACCTGTCCATGTCGCGCACGGTGCCCGGCTGGCACTCACCCGTCACCGTGTCGATGGCGTACGAGGGCGAGCGCACGATGGTCTCGCACGGGCACGAGGCGCCCGCCCCGGCCGCCTCCGAGGTGCCCGGCGGCACGTTTCCGCACTGCCCGCCCCGGGCCCGGGCCGCGATCGCCTCGCTGACCCCCGGCCGGAGCGAGCCCTGGGTCGCCGCGGCCGCCCGGAACGGCGCACTGGTCTTCGCCGACGTCGGCTGGGACGAGACCGGCCGCTGGGACCTGGACGCCCTGCCCGACCTCGGACACTGCCTGGCCTTCCTGCCCAACGCCGAGGAGGCCATGCGCTACACCCGCACCGACTGCCCGCGCGCCGCCGCCCACGCCCTGGCCGAGCGGGTTCCCCTCGCCGTGGTCACCCTCGGGGCGGAGGGCGCCTACGCCGTGGACGGGCGGACCGGGACGGCGGCCGAGGTGCCCGCCATCGAGGTCGCGGCGCTGGACCCCACCGGGGCGGGCGACGTCTTCGTCGCCGGGTTCGTGACCGGAACGCTGGCCGGCTGGACGCTCGCCGACCGCCTCGCCTTCGCCGGCCTCACCGCGGCCCTGTCGGTGCAGGAGTTCGGCGGATCCCTGTCCGCCCCCGGATGGGCGGAGGTGGCCGCGTGGTGGCAGCAGGTGCGCACCTGCGCGGACCAGGATCCCGCGGCACTGGAGCGCTACGCCTTCCTGGAGGAGCTGCTGCCCGCCGGCAGCAGGGCCTGGCCCCTGCGCCGCGCCGTCCCGACCATCGGCTTCCGTCAGTGAAGGGCTGATGATCACCGGGTAAAACCTCTCGGCGATGTCGGCGGGGAGTCGTACGCTGGTACTCCAGAGGCGGTCGAGCCGCGACAGCCCTGCAACGGGAGGTATGCGCAGGCCCGAGGGCCGGCCCATGACTCAGTCACCCACACAGCCGCAGGCGACGGCCCGGATCAGCATTCCGGCCGCGCACCCCATGGTGATGCTCCTGGGGTCGGGCGATTCGCTGCTGCGCGTGATCGAAACGGCGTTCCCGGCCGTCGACATCCATGTCCGGGGCAACGAGATCAGCGCGACTGGAAGTGCGACGGACGTCGCGCTGATCCAGCGCCTGTTCGACGAGATGGTGCTGGTGCTGCGCACCGGGCTGCCGATGACGGAGGACGCTGTGGAACGCTCGATCGCCATGCTCAGGGCGAGCGGGAACGGCAACGGGGAGGGCGCGGAGACCCCCGCCGAGGTGCTCACCCAGAACATCCTCTCCAGCCGTGGCCGCACGATCCGCCCCAAGACGCTCAACCAGAAGCGGTACGTCGACGCGATCGACAAGCACACCATCGTCTTCGGCATCGGCCCCGCCGGCACCGGAAAGACCTACCTCGCCATGGCCAAGGCGGTCCAGGCCCTGCAGTCCAAGCAGGTCAGCCGGATCATCCTGACCAGGCCCGCCGTCGAGGCGGGGGAGCGGCTCGGCTTCCTGCCCGGCACGCTCTTCGACAAGATCGACCCGTATCTGCGCCCGCTCTACGACGCCCTGCACGACATGCTCGACCCCGACTCCATCCCCCGGCTCATGGCCGCGGGCACGATCGAGGTCGCGCCGCTGGCATACATGCGTGGCCGCACCCTGAATGACGCCTTCATCATCCTGGACGAGGCGCAGAACACCAGCGCCGAGCAGATGAAGATGTTCCTCACCCGTCTCGGCTTCGACTCGAAGATCGTCATCACCGGTGACGTCACCCAGGTCGACCTGCCGACCGGCACCAAGAGCGGTCTGCGGCAGGTCCAGGAGATCCTGGACGGCGTCGAGGACGTGCACTTCTCCCGGCTCACCTCCCAGGATGTCGTCCGGCACAAGCTCGTCGGCCGTATCGTCGACGCGTACGAGAAGTACGACAACGCAGAGGGCCGCACCGGCCGCAACGGGAAGTAGTCGCAGCGCACCATGTCGATCGACGTCAACAACGAGTCCGGAACCGAGGTCGACGAGCAGGCGATCCTCGACATCGCCCGCTACGCGCTCGCCCGGATGCGGATCCACCCGCTGTCCGAACTCTCGGTGATCGTGGTGGACACCGCCGCCATGGAGCAGCTCCACATCCAGTGGATGGACCTCCCGGGCCCGACGGATGTCATGTCCTTCCCGATGGACGAGCTCCGTCCCCCGGCCAAGGACGACGAGGAGCCCCCGCAGGGGCTCCTCGGTGACATCGTGCTCTGCCCGGAGGTCGCCAAGAAGCAGGGCGAGGACGCCGAGACGCAGCACTCGATGGACGAGGAGCTCCAGCTCCTCACCGTCCACGGGGTGCTGCACCTCCTCGGGTACGACCACGAGGAGCCGGACGAGAAGGCCGAGATGTTCGGTCTCCAGGCGGCGATCGTCGACGGCTGGCGCGGCGAGCGCGGGCTGACCGGTCCGTCCCCCGCCCCCACCGTCTCGTGAGCGTTCCCCTCATCTCCGGCGCGGTCCTGCTGATCGTCGTCGGCTGGCTCGCGGCCTGTGCCGAGGCGGGCATCGCGCGTACGTCCAGCTTCCGCGCGGCCGAGGCCGTGCGGGCGGGACGCCGGGGCAGCGCCAAGCTGGAGCAGGTCGCCGCCGACCCCACCCGCTATCTCAACGTCGCGCTCCTCGTGCGGGTCGCCTGCGAGATGTCGGCCGGTGTGCTGGTGACCTACGCCTGCCTCCAGGAGTTCACCGAGACCTGGCAGGCGCTGGCCCTCGCCATGGGCGTCATGGTCCTCGTCAGCTACGTCGCCATCGGGGTCTCGCCCCGCACCATCGGCCGCCAGCACCCGCTGAACACCGCCACGGCCGCGGCGTACGTCCTGTTGCCGGTGGCCAGGATCATGGGACCGATCCCGCAGCTGCTGATCCTCCTGGGCAACGCGCTGACCCCCGGCAAGGGCTTCCGCAAGGGGCCCTTCGCCAGTGAGGCGGAACTGCGCGCGATGGTCGACCTCGCAGAGCAGGAGTCGCTCATCGAGGACGACGAACGCCGCATGGTGCACTCCGTCTTCGAGCTCGGCGACACCCTCGTGCGCGAGGTCATGGTGCCCCGCACCGACCTGGTCTGCATCGAGCGGTACAAGACGGTCCGTCAGGCGCTGACCCTCGCCCTCCGCTCCGGCTTCTCCCGGATCCCGGTCACAGGGGAGAACGAGGACGACATCGTCGGGATCGTCTACCTCAAGGACCTGGTCCGCAAGACGCACATCAACAGGGAGGCCGAGGCGGACCTGGTCTCCACGGCGATGCGCCCCGCCGCGTTCGTCCCCGACACGAAGAACGCCGGCGACCTGCTGCGCGAGATGCAGCAGGAGCGCAGCCACGTCGCCGTCGTCATCGACGAGTACGGCGGCACGGCCGGCATCGTCACCATCGAGGACATCCTCGAGGAGATCGTCGGCGAGATCACCGACGAGTACGACCGCGAACTCCCGCCGGTCCAGGAGCTGGAGAACGGCTGCTTCCGGGTGACCGCCCGGCTCGACATCGGCGACCTCGGAGAGCTCTTCGGCCTCGACGCGTACGACGACGAGGACGTGGAGACGGTCGGCGGCCTGCTGGCGAAGGCGCTCGGGCGGGTCCCGATCTCCGGAGCCTCCTCGATCGTCGACCTCCCCGACGGGCGCAAGCTCCGCCTCACCGCGGAATCCCCCGCGGGCCGCAGGAACAAGATCGTCACGGTGCTGGTGGAACCGGAGGGGACGGAATCGGTATGACGCCCCAGGAGCTGCGCTCGTTCTGCCTGGAGTTCAACGCGAGCGCCGAGGAGTTCCCCTTCGGACCCGAGGCCTCCGTCTTCAAGGTCGTGGGAAAGATGTTCGCCCTCAGCGCGCTCGACGGGCGGCCCCTGACGGTCAGCCTCAAGTGCGATCCGGACGAGGCGCTGCGGCTCCGCAAGGAGCACCCCGCGATCGTCCCCGGCTGGCACCTCAACAAGAGGCACTGGAACACCGTGACGGTCTCCGAGCTCCCGGACCGGATGGTCCGGGAGCTCGTGGAGGACAGCTACGACCTGGTGGTGGCCGGGCTCCCCAAGGCGGAACGTCTGCGCCTGGACCGGTCGTAGGCCAGGGCCGGGCGGTCAGGCGGCGCGGCGCAGGCGGGCGGGCACCCCGCTGCGCGTGCCCGCCCGCCCCGACCTGGTGATCGCGCCGCACACACGGCTCCCGGACTCCGGTGGCCGGCCCCTCCGGAAGGCCGACGCGGCTCGAGTACCCGGCGCCGGGGTGAACGGACCCCGTCGCGAGGCGGGTGCCCTCCCACTTCGTATGCTCAGCCCATGACAGACAGCACCGACCTCGGCCCCGAGGACCGCAAGATCGTCACGCTGGCCCGCAGCGTCCGCGCCCGCAACGCCGTGCCGGAGGGCGCGGCGGTACGGGACGAGACCGGACGCACGTACGCCGCCGGCACCGTGGCCCTGGAGTCGCTGAAGCTCAGCGCACTGCAGACCGCCGTCGCTATGGCGGTGGCGGGCGGCGCCACGTCCCTGGAGGCGGCGGCCGTCGTCTCCGAGGCCGCGGCCGCCTCCGACGCCGACCGTGCCGCCGTCCGTGACCTGGGCGGTCCGGACACTCCCGTGCTGCTCGCGGGGCCCGACGGGACGCTCCGCTCCACGGTGGCCGCGGGCTGATCCGGGGCGGTGACGCCCTGCTGTGCACCGCCGCCGCGCGGATCGGGGAGAATGGGCGCCATGAGCGCTCGACCGAACACAGAAGCTGCTGCGCAGCAGGCTGAGAACACCGCCCCCCACAGGGCCGGCTTCGCCTGCTTCGTGGGCCGCCCCAACGCGGGCAAGTCCACCCTCACGAACGCTCTGGTCGGTCAGAAGGTGGCGATCACCTCCAACCGCCCCCAGACCACCCGGCACACGGTGCGGGGCATCGTGCACCGCGACGACGCCCAGCTGATCCTGGTGGACACGCCCGGCCTCCACAAGCCGCGCACCCTGCTCGGGGAGCGGCTGAACGACGTCGTCCGGACCACCTGGGCCGAGGTCGACGTCATCGGTTTCTGCCTGCCCGCCGACCAGAAGCTCGGCCCCGGCGACAAGTTCATCGTCAAGGAACTCGCCGGGATCAAGAAGACCCCGAAGATCGCGATCATCACCAAGACCGACCTGGTCGAGTCCAAGGCGCTCGCCGAGCAACTGCTCGCCGTCTCCGCGCTGGCCGACGAGCTCGGATTCGAGTGGGCCGAGATCATCCCGGTCTCCGCGGTCAAGGCGGAGCAGGAGGCGGGACGCGGTCCCTCGGACAGGAGTGGTGGCGGGCGAGGGGCAGGCCAGGTCGACCTCCTCGCCGACCTGATCGCCCCCCTGCTGCCCGAGAGTCCGCCGCTGTACCCGGAGGGAGACCTCACCGACGAGCCCGAGATGGTCATGGTCGCGGAGCTCATCCGCGAGGCCGCGCTCGAAGGGGTACGGGACGAACTGCCCCACTCCATCGCGGTCGTCGTCGAGGAGATGCTGCCCCGCGAGGACCGTCCGGCGGACAAGCCGCTGCTGGACATCCACGCGAACGTCTACATCGAACGGCCCAGCCAGAAGGGCATCATCATCGGCCCGAAGGGGAAGCGGCTCAAGGACG
Organism: Streptomyces sp. JH34; assembly: GCF_029428875.1. NCBI lineage: Bacteria > Bacillati > Actinomycetota > Actinomycetes > Kitasatosporales > Streptomycetaceae > Streptomyces > Streptomyces sp. JH34. The sequence goes on from NZ_JAJSOO010000001.1 coordinate 5,095,551, forward strand.
TCGGCACGAAGTCGCGCAAGCACATCGAGGCACTGCTCGGCACCCCGGTCTTCCTCGACCTGCACGTGAAGGTCGCCAAGGACTGGCAGCGCGACCCCAAGCAGCTGCGCAAGCTCGGATTCTGAGGCGAACCCCCTCGGGCCGTGCCTCCGCATCACGTGCGGGGGCACGGCCCGAGGGCGTGCTTCCTCAGGACCGGGGGCTACGCGCCCTCCTTCAGCACCCGGGAGATCAGCGTCCGCTGCTCCTGGGTGAGCCGCGGGTCCGCGCAGTCGACCGTGCGGTCGCCCACCGTGATCCGGTAGCGGAATCCGTCCGGCACTCCCGCGGGCGGGCCGCCCCGCCCGGCGGCGAGCACCGCCTCGGCCAGAGCCTCCCATTCCGAGGCGTCGGGCCGTCCCGAGGTGTCGATCTCGCCCTGGCGTGCGATGCCGGCGAACCCGCCGGTCCGGCTCACCTGAATGCGCATGCGTCTGGCTCCTGCCTGACCCGTTCGGACGGCCCTGCCCGTATCTACCCGGTCGCCGGGTCCGTATCCACCCGGTCGCCGGGTCCGTATCCACCCGGTCACCGGGTGGGCACGCCCACCTCCGACCACGCCTTCAGTACGGCTTCGGCCTCGTCGCCCTCCCCGAACCTCTGCTGCGCCGCCTTGACGGTGAGCTTGGCGAAGTCCGTGAAGGACGCGTCCTGGGCCAGTTCGCCGCCGGTCAGCACGTCGAACCAGATCCGGCCGGCCCGCTCCCAGGCGTTGCCGCCGAGCGCGGTGGCCAGCAGGTAGAAGGCGCGGTTGGGGATGCCGGAGTTGATGTGGACCCCGCCGTTGTCCTCGTCCGTCTCGACGTAGTCGTCCATCGAGGCCGGCTGCGGGTCCTTGCCGAGCACGTCGTCGTCGTACGCCGTGCCCGGGGCCTTCATCGAGCGCAGCGCGACGCCGCTCACCCGGGGGGCGAGCAGCCCCGCGCCGATCAGCCAGTCGCCCTGGTCCGCGCTCTGGCCCAGCGAGTACTGCTTGACCAGGGAGCCGAATACGTCCGACACCGACTCGTTGAGCGCGCCCGACTGGCCCTCGTACGCCAGGTTGGCCGTGTACTGGGTGAGTCCGTGCGCCAGCTCGTGGGCGATGACGTCGATCGCGACGGTGAAGTCGAGGAAGATCTCGCCGTCGCCGTCCCCGAAGACCATCTGCTCGCCGTCGAAGAACGCGTTGTTGTACTTCTCGTCGTAGTGCACGGAGCCGATGAGCGGGAGGCCCTTGCCGTCGATCGAGCTGCGGCCGTACTCCGTGAGCAGCAGGTCGAAGGTGGCGCCGAGCCCCGCGTACGCGCGGTTGACGCTGGCGTCCTGGGTGGGTTCGTCGCCCTCGTCACGGACCTTGACGCCCGGCAGGTCCGTGCCGTGCCGGCAGTCGTACAGGGTGCGGTGGGGCTTGCTGGGGACCGCGGCCGAGGTGCGGGCGGCCTGGGGTGTCCAGGCGAGCGCGGTCACCCGCCGGTGGTGGCGGCGGGCCCCGTCGGCCTCCAGGGTGCGCCGTGCGGGATCGGCCAGGAGCGGGTCGTCGGCCTGGGACAGCTTGTCGAGGACGTGGGGCGGCACGATGGTGCAGAAGACGGGCTGGAGCCCGTTGTTCGGTCGAGGCTGCATGCAAATGACTGTGACACTCAGCCATCACTCTGTCACTGGTTGCGATCGCGATTGACGAAATGGAGTGATGTATCACCGTTCTGCCTTCACGCGGGCCTGATCCCGCATACTGATACGGACCGACGTATCAGGCGCCCCTCGGTTAGTGTTGCCGCATCATGCGTTTCGGGCTGCTCCTTCTTAGCTGCCGCGGCGAGGGCCTGTAGTCGTAGGCTGGCTCCCTCCCCGCGGAGTTCGCTGTTGCAGCGACACAGTCGGCCGCCCCTGCTGGACCTCAGAGGAGCCGTACGCCATGACCGCAGTGAATCCCCCCGCGCACACCGACGCCGTCCCCACCCCCGTCGGTGGCCCCACCCCGGTGACCAACGCGAAGCAGCTGCAGAAGCCCTCCGGGATGCCGGTCCACAAGTACCGCGGCTACGAGGCCGTGGACATCGCGGACCGTACGTGGCCGGACAACCGCATCACCGTGGCGCCCCGCTGGCTGTCCACGGACCTGCGTGACGGAAACCAGGCCCTGATCGACCCGATGTCGCCGGCGCGTAAGCGCGAGATGTTCGACCTGCTCGTGCGCATGGGCTACAAGGAGATCGAGGTCGGCTTCCCGTCCTCCGGCGAGACCGACTTCGCGTTCGTGCGCTCGATCATCGAAGAGGGCGCGATCCCCGAGGACGTGACGATCTCCGTCCTGACGCAGGCCCGTGAGGAACTGATCGAGCGCACCGTCGAATCCCTGCGCGGGGCACACCGGGCCACCGTCCACCTGTACAACGCCACCGCCCCCACCTTCCGCCGCGTGGTCTTCCGCGGCTCGAAGGAGGAGGTCAAGCAGATCGCCGTGGACGGCACCCGGCTGGTCATGGAGTACGCCGACAAGATCCTGGGCGACGAGACGGTCTTCGGCTACCAGTACAGCCCGGAGATCTTCACCGACACCGAGCTGGACTTCGCCCTGGAGGTCTGCGAGGCCGTCTGTGACGTCTGGCAGCCCGAGGAGGGCCGGGAGATCATCCTCAACCTGCCCGCCACGGTGGAGCGTTCGACGCCCTCCACCCACGCGGACCGGTTCGAGTGGATGTCCCGCAACCTGACCCGCCGCCCGTACGTCTGCCTGTCGGTCCACCCCCACAACGACCGCGGCACCGCCGTCGCCGCCGCCGAACTGGCGATCATGGCGGGCGCCGACCGCATCGAGGGCTGCCTGTTCGGCCAGGGTGAGCGCACCGGCAACGTCGACCTGGTCACCCTGGGCATGAACCTGTTCTCCCAGGGCGTCGACCCGCAGATCGACTTCTCGCAGATCGACGAGATCCGCCGCACCAGCGAGTACTGCAACCAGATGGAGGTCCACCCGCGCCACCCCTACGCGGGCGACCTGGTCTACACCGCCTTCTCCGGCTCCCACCAGGACGCCATCAAGAAGGGCTTCGACGCCATGGAGGCCGACGCGGCCGCCCGGGGCGTGACCGTCGACGACATCGAGTGGGCGGTTCCGTACCTGCCGATCGACCCGAAGGACGTCGGCCGCTCCTACGAGGCCGTCATCCGGGTCAACTCGCAGTCCGGCAAGGGCGGTATCGCCTACGTCCTGAAGAACGACCACAAGCTGGACCTGCCGCGCCGGATGCAGATCGAATTCTCCCGGATCATTCAGGCCAAGACCGACGCCGAGGGCGGCGAGGTCACGCCGACCCAGATCTGGTCGACCTTCCGCGACGAGTACCTGCCGAGCCCCGAGAACGCCTGGGGACGCGTCCAGATCCGTTCCGGTCAGACGACCACCGGCAGCGACGGCCAGGACACCATCACGGTCGAGGCCACCGTCGACGGCGCGGACACGGTGCTGACCGGCACGGGCAACGGACCGATCTCGGCGTTCTTCGAGGCGCTGCAGGCCATCGGCATCGACGCCCGCCTGCTGGACTACACCGAGCACACGATGAGCGAGGGTGCGAGCGCCCAGGCCGCCTCCTACATCGAGTGCGCGATCGACGGCAAGGTGCTGTGGGGCATCGGTATCGACGCCAACACCACGCGTGCCTCGCTGAAGGCGGTCGTCTCCGCGGTCAATCGCGCGGCCCGCTGACACCGGCCAGGCGTCATTCCGGACAAAAACCTGATACACCACTGAACCACGCGGCCCCGGATCCCCGTTCACCCCTCGAGGGTGGGCGGGGTTCGGCCATATCCGGCTGTTGTGACGTCCTGGATGCTGACGCCACATCACGCATGTGGCTAACATCACGTCCAACGCGGCAATGTTGCCGCGGGGTCACCTCCCGTGCCCGGAAGGCGTACGGGGGAGTCACGGAGGTGTGCGACGTGCGGACAGCCAAAGGACAACGCGCCCCAGGACTGCGCATCTACGGCATCCGCACCGTCTGGGACACGGTCGGCGACGGAGAGTTCTTCTGCCCGTCCTGCGGAGGCGACCGCAACTACCGGCGCCTCACGGGCCGCCACCGCCTCACCGTCCTCGGGCTGCCGCTGCTGGCGCGGGGCACCGCCGGACCCGTCGTCGAATGCGCCGCCTGCGGGACGCACTTCGAGCCGGACACCCTCGACCACCCCACCACCACCCGCTTCTCCGCCATGCTGCGGGAGGCCGTCCACACGGTCACGCTCGCCGTGCTCGCCGCCGGCGGAACCACCTCCCGCACCGTCCTGGAGACGGCTGCCACCGTCGTCCGTGACGCGGGACTCGACGACTGCTCCCAGGAACAGCTCTTCACCATCGTCGAGGTGCTCGCCGCCGACGCCGGCCACGGCGACGGGACCGACCCCGCGGCCGAGGCCTGCGGCGCCGCCCTCGCCATCGAACTGCACGAGGTCCTGAAGCCGCTCGCACCGCACCTGGCCGTGCCCGGCCGCGAGGCGCTCCTCCTGCGGGGCGCCCGGATCGCGCTCGCCGACGGCCCGTACAGCCAGGCGGAGCGCGAGGTGCTGACCACGGTGGGCGGCGCGCTGCAGCTCTGCCCCGCCGACACGGCCAAGCTGCTGGAAGCGGCGCGTACGCCCTCCTGAGGCTCCCTGGGGCCCGCCGGTGCCTCCCGGGGCCCTGACGGTGACACCGGCACCGAGGACCGCCGACAGACGCCCGGCCGGTGGGCGACAATGGACGCATGAGCTTGTTCCGGGACGACGGCGTCGTGCTGCGCACGCAGAAGCTGGGCGAGGCCGACCGGATCATCACGATCCTGACCCGCGGCCACGGGCGGGTGCGCGCCGTGGCGCGCGGGGTGCGCCGCACCAAGTCGAAGTTCGGGGCGCGCCTCGAACCCTTCTCCCACGTGGACGTGCAGTTCTTCGCGCGCGGCAGCGAGCTGATCGGCCGGGGCCTCCCCCTGTGCACCCAGAGCGAGACGATCGCGCCCTACGGCGGTGGCATCGTCTCCGACTACGCCCGCTACACGGCGGGCACCGCGATGCTGGAGACCGCCGAGCGGTTCACCGACCACGAGGGCGAGCCCGCGGTCCAGCAGTACCTGCTGCTCGTCGGCGGGCTGCGCACCCTCGCGCGCGCCGAACACGCGCCGAACCTGATCCTGGACGCGTTCCTGCTGCGCTCCCTGGCGGTCAACGGCTACGCCCCCAGCTTCGTCGACTGCGCCAAGTGCGGTATGCCCGGACCGAACCGGTTCTTCTCCGTGGCGGCGGGCGGTGTCATATGCGGCGACTGCCGGGTACCCGGGAGCGTCGTACCCTCGGCGGAGGCCGTCGAACTGCTGAGCGCGTTGCTCACCGGTGACTGGGAGACGGCGGACGCGTCCGAGGCGCGTCATGTCAGGGAGGGGAGCGGACTCGTGTCCGCCTATCTGCACTGGCATCTGGAGCGCGGCCTGCGCTCGCTGCGGTACGTGGAAAAGTGACACAGGGAGACGAGAGAAGCCCATGGCAGTACGCGGGATGCTCGGCGGCCGTAACCGGCGTGAGTACAAGACCCCCGAGCCGCACCCCTCCGGCGCCACCCCGCCGAAGATCCCCGGCGAGCTCGTGCCCAAGCACGTGGCCGTCGTGATGGACGGGAACGGCCGCTGGGCCAAGGAGCGGGGTCTCCCGCGCACCGAGGGCCACAAGGTCGGTGAGGGCGTCGTCATGGACGTCCTCAAGGGCTGCATCGAGATGGGCGTCAAGAACCTCTCGCTGTACGCGTTCTCCACGGAGAACTGGAAGCGCTCGCCGGACGAGGTGAAGTTCCTCATGAACTTCAACCGGGACGTCATCCGCCGCCGCCGGGACGAGATGGACGCGCTCGGCATCCGCATCCGCTGGGTCGGCCGCATGCCGAAGCTGTGGAAGTCCGTCGTCCAGGAGCTCCAGGTCGCCCAGGAGCAGACCAAGGACAACGACAAGATGACGCTGTACTTCTGCGTCAACTACGGCGGCCGCGCCGAGATCGCCGACGCCGCGCAGCGCATCGCCGAGGACGTCGCCGCGGGGAGGCTCGACCCGTCGAAGGTGAACGAGAAGACGTTCGCGAAGTACATCTACTACCCGGACATGCCGGACGTGGACCTCTTCGTGCGCCCCAGCGGGGAGCAGCGCACGTCCAACTACCTGATCTGGCAGAGTGCCTACGCCGAGATGGTCTTCCAGGACGTCCTGTGGCCGGACTTCGACCGCCGTGACCTGTGGAACGCCTGCCTGGAGTTCGCCCGGCGCGACCGGCGGTTCGGCGGCGCGCAGGAGATCACCAAGGACGAGAAGCCCGCGGAGGGCTGAGACCGCGCGGAGGGGCCCCGTCGCGGGGCCCCTCCGCGCCGTTCGTGGGAAGCCCCCGGGGGTCAGTCCCCGGAGTTCGCGCAGTCCGCGCAGGTCCCGAAGATCTCCACCGTGTGGGCCACGTTGACGTAGCCGTGCTGCGAGGCGATGGTCTCGGCCCACTGCTCCACCGCGGGGCCCTCGACCTCGACGGCCTTCCCGCAGACGCGGCAGACCAGGTGGTGGTGGTGATCACCCGTCGAGCAGCGCCGGTAGACGGCCTCGCCGTCCGTGGTGCGCAGGACGTCGACCTCGCCGGCGTCGGCGAGGGACTGGAGCGTGCGGTAGACCGTGGTCAGCCCGACCGAGTCGCCCCGGTGCTTGAGCACGTCGTGCAGGTCCTGGGCGCTGCGGAACTCGTCGACCTCGTCGAGCGCCGCCGCGACCGCCGCCCGCTGCCGGGTGGACCGGCCGCGTACCGGAGCCGCGTTCGTGCCACTGATCGGCGCCGTCGCCACAGCTGCCTCCTCGTGTCGCCCGTACGTACGTCGGGCCATTGTGCCAGCCCGCCCCGGCGTCCCGGTCACACCCGCACGTCGTCCTTCGCCGGGCGGGCGGCCGGTACCTCAAGGGTGCACCGGTCGGCGTCGCTCGCGCCGCCCCGGGCGCGCCTGCGGGCCAGCGGCGTGGCGAGCGCCGTGAGCATGACGAACGCGGCGATGGCCAGCAGCACGATCGTCGCGCCCGGCGGCACGTCCTGGTAGTACGACGTCACGGTGCCGGCCAGGGTGACTGCCGTGCCGATGACGACGGCCAGGACGAACGTCACCTTGAAGGACTTCGCGATCTGCTGCGCGGCGGCGACCGGCACGACCATCAGCGCGCTGACCAGCAGCAGGCCGACGACCCGCATCGCGACGGTGACGGTGATCGCCGCGGTCACGGCGACGAGCAGGTTGAGCGCCCGCACCGGCAGTCCGGTGACCCGGGCGAACTCCTCGTCCTGGCTGACGGCGAACAGCTGCCTCCGCAGCCCCACGGTGACCAGCACCACGAAGGCGGCCAGCGCGACGATCGCGATGACGTCCTCCTCGGAGACCGTCGAGAGGGAGCCGAAGAGGAACGACGTCAGGTTGGCGTTGGAGCCGGTGTCCGAGAGGTTGATCAGCATCACCCCGCCCGCCATGCCGCCGTAGAACAGCATGGCCAGGGCGATGTCGCCGCGGGTGCGGCCGTACCAGCGGATCAGCTCCATCACGACCGAGCCCGCCACGGCGACCAGCGTCGCCATCCACACCGGGTTGGTGGAGAGCAGGAAGCCGAGGCCGACACCGGTCATCGCGACGTGCCCGATGCCGTCGCCCATCAGGGCCTGACGGCGCTGTACCAGGTAGATGCCGATGGCGGGCGCGGTGATCCCGACCAGGACCGCCGCGATCAGGGCCCGCTGCATGAAGGGGGGATTCAGGAATTCCAGCATGATCAGGTCAGCAGTCCCGTCCGGACGGGCTCGGAGGCCGCGTGGGGGTGTACGTGGTCGTGACCGGGCAGGGCGTGCTGGCCCACTGCCTCGGGGGGTGGTCCGTCGTGCATGACGCAGCCGTCCCGCAGGACGATCGCCCGGTCGATCAGCGGCTCCAGGGCGCCCAGCTCGTGCAGGACGAGCAGCACCGTCGCCCCGCCGGCGACCTGCTCGCGCAGCGTGGTGGCGAGGATCTCCTGGCTGGCCAGGTCCACGCCCGCCATCGGCTCGTCCATGATCAGCACCTCGGGCTCGGAGGCGAGCGCGCGGGCGATCAGGACCCGCTGGTGCTGGCCGCCGGACAGGGCGTTCACGGAGTCCTTCGCACGGTCGGAGAGGCCGACGAGTTCGATGGCCCGGTCCACGGCCGCCCGGTCCGTCCGGCCCGGCAGCCCGAGCTTCGTGCGGGACAGGCGCCCCGAGGAGACGACCTCGCGGATCGTCGCTGGGACGCCGCCCGCCGCCGTGGTGCGCTGCGGCACGTATCCGACGCGGGACCACCCGCGGAAGCGGCGCAGCGGTGTGCCGAACAGCTCGACGGTCCCGCCGGTGAGCGGCACCTGGCCGATGACGGAGCGCACGGCGGTGGACTTGCCGGATCCGTTGGCGCCGAGCAGCGCCACGACCTCACCGCGGTGGACGGTGAGGTCGACTCCGCGCAGCACGGCGCGTGCGCCGAGCGTCGCCGTGGCTCCGCGCATGCTGATCACGGGTTCTGGCGTACTGGGCTCTGGCACGATCGCCTCCGGTGCGGGTCGGGGTGCTTCCTGGGTCACTTCGCGCCGAGTGCCTTCTGCAGCGCGGCGAGGTTGGACTCCATGACCTCGGTGTAGTCAGCGCCGGCGGACTTGTCGGTGATTCCCTCCAGCGGGTCCAGGACGCCGGTCTTCAGTCCGAGGTCCTTCGCGAGGGTCTTGGCGGTCTTGTCGCTGGCGAGCGTCTCGAAGAACACGGTGGTCGCCTTGCTCTTCTCGGCGACGGAGTGGATCTCGTCGATCCGGGCCGGGCTGGGCTCGGCCTCGGGGTCGATGCCGGCGATGCCCTCCTGGGTGAGGCCGTAGCGCTCGGCGAGGTACCCGAAGGCGGAGTGCGTGGTGATGAACGTCTTGGTGGCGGTGTTCTTCAGCCCGGTCTCGTACGCCGTGTTGAGGGCGTTCAGCTCGGTGACCAGGGCGTCGGTGTTCTTGCGGTAGTCCGCGGCGTGGTCCGGGTCGGCCTTCTCCAGGGACTTGCCCACACCCTCGGCGACCTCGGCGTACTTCACGGGGTCCAGCCAGATGTGCGGGTCGAGTCCGGCCTCCTCCTCGCCCTCGTGCCCGTGCTCCTCGCCCTCCTCCTCCTCGTGTCCGTGGTCGTGGCCGACCTCGGAGCCGTGGTTCTCGAGCGTGGTGAGCTTCGCCGCGTCCACGGTGTTCTTCACGCCGGCCTGCTCGACGGCGTCGTCGACGGCGGGCTGGACGCCCTTGAGGAACAGGATGTAGTCGGCGTCGCCCAGACCGCCGATCTGCCGGGGGGAGAGCTCCAGATCGTGCGGCTCGGTGCCCGGCTTGGTCAGGGTCGTGACGGAGACGTGCGAACCGCCTATCTCCTCGGCCAGGAACTGCATCGGGTAGAAGGACGCCACCACGTCCAGCTTGCCGTCGCTCCCGCCCTCGGCCGCGTCGGAGGAGGAGCAGGCGGAGAGCGCGGTGAGGCCGAGCGCGACTGCTCCGGCGACGGCGGCTGTGGGTATGAGGCGGCGTACGTTCATGACAGTCATTTTCAACAAAACTGGAAACGATTGTCAACAAGGCTGATGAGATGCCCGGATCGGGACCCGGTGACCGCGATGCGCCCCACCGATTTGATCCAAGGGGTGCGCCCGCCGGTAATCTGGTGCATTCGCCCGCCCGTCTCGCGTACAGCCCCCAGCGAGGCGCTTCGCGCCGCCCCTGTCCAGTTCCGCCGTCGTAATGAAGAGAGCACCGTGGCCGCCGACAAGATCGACACCATCGTCAGCCTGAGCAAGCGCCGTGGCTTCGTCTACCCCTGCAGCGAGATCTACGGCGGCCAGCGGGCCGCGTGGGACTACGGGCCGCTGGGCGTCGAGCTGAAGGAGAACCTCAAGCGCCAGTGGTGGCGCTACATGGTGACCGCGCGCGAGGACGTGGTCGGCATCGACTCGTCGGTCATCCTCGCCCCCGAGGTCTGGGTCGCCTCCGGTCACGTCGCCACGTTCTCGGACCCCCTCACCGAGTGCACCTCCTGCCACAAGCGCTACCGCGCGGACCACCTGGAGGAGGCGTACGAGGAGAAGCACGGCAAGCCGCCCGTCAACGGCCTGGCCGACCTCAACTGCCCCAACTGCGGTAACAAGGGCACCTTCACCGAGCCCAAGGCGTTCTCGGGTCTGCTCTCCACCCACCTCGGCCCGACCCAGGACACCGGCTCGGTCGCCTACCTGCGCCCCGAGACCGCCCAGGGCATCTTCACCAACTTCGGCCAGGTGCAGCAGACCTCGCGCAAGAAGCCGCCGTTCGGCATCGCGCAGATGGGCAAGTCCTTCCGGAACGAGATCACTCCGGGCAACTTCATCTTCCGCACGCGCGAGTTCGAGCAGATGGAGATGGAGTTCTTCGTCAAGCCGGGCGAGGACGAGCAGTGGCAGGAGTACTGGATGGAGCAGCGCTGGAACTGGTACACCGGTCTCGGCATGCGCGAGGAGAACATGCGGTGGTTCGAGCACCCGAAGGAGAAGCTCTCCCACTACTCCAAGCGCACCGCTGACATCGAGTACCGCTTCCGCTTCGGCGGCAGCGAGTGGGGCGAGCTCGAGGGCGTGGCGAACCGTACCGACTACGACCTCAAGGCGCACTCCGAGGCCTCCGGCACGGACCTCTTCTACTACGACCAGGAGAAGGGCGAGCGCTACACGCCGTACGTCATCGAGCCCGCGGCCGGCGTCGGCCGCTCGATGCTGGCCTTCCTCCTCGACGCCTACAGCGAGGACGAGGCCCCCAACGCCAAGGGCGTCATGGAGAAGCGCGCCGTCATGCGCCTCGACCCGCGCCTCGCGCCGGTCAAGGTCGCCGTCCTCCCGCTGTCCCGCAACCCGCAGCTCTCGCCGAAGGCCAAGGGCCTCGCCGCCGACCTGCGGCAGAACTGGAACATCGAGTTCGACGACGCGGGCGCCATCGGCCGCCGCTACCGCCGTCAGGACGAGATCGGTACGCCGTTCTGCGTCACCGTCGACTTCGACACCCTCGACGACAACGCGGTGACCGTGCGCGAGCGCGACACCATGAAGCAGGAGCGCGTCTCCCTGGACCAGATCCAGAGCTACCTCGGCTCCCGTCTGCTGGGCTGCTGACCGCACCCTCCGTCCGTACCAGGCCCCCGGTTCCGCCCCACGGAACCGGGGGCCTCGTGCACACTGGGCGCACCCGTCCACAGGGAGGCCCAGGATGCCGTCCATGACCACGAGCAAGGTCAGCAGATGGGACCGGCACGGCCGTGAACACGTCGTCCACGTAAGGAAGTCGGGGACGCGGCGGCAGCTGAGCTGCGACACCTGCGGGTGGCGCAAGGCCGCTCAGTTCCTGCCCTGGCTGAAGGCCGAGGAGCACCTGACCGAGGCCCATCAGGCCACGGTCGACCCGACCGCCTGAGCCCGCGCCGGGGAGCGCTCGGGGCGTTGCCGCGGGCGTGGCCGAGAAAAACCGGATGAGGTGCCCCTGCGGCCGGGGTACCTTTCCGTCATGTCTTCGTTCTTCCAGATCTACGAGTGAGCGCGCGACGGGCCCGACCGCCCGTCGCATCGATACACGACACGTCATCCTCACTTCCTCACCATGAACGGGAGAACGCCGTGGCGAAGAGCCGCAACAACCTTCTCGGCGTGGGCGGGCAGCGCAAGAAGCTGTCCGCCGCGGAACGACAGGGCGCGGGCCCCGCGCGCGACAAGGACCGCAAGGTCGCCGAGGACAGGAAGCAGGAGCTGGTGCGCAAGATGCGTGAGCGCGCCGCCGCGGAGACCGCTCCGGCGCAGGACGCACCGGCCGGGAGCTGACCTCCTCGCACGACCCGCACGGACGGGCCCGGATCACCTCGTGATCCGGGCCCGAGCCCGTCCCTTCCCGCTCACCTCACCGCACGGGGGAGCCGCAGGCTCAGCAGAGTCGTCAGGACGACGGCCGCCAGCTGCACCAGCAGCGTCACGATCAGCGCGTCCCGCATCCCGGCCCCGGACGCCAGCGACAGGAACAGCGTCCCGAGCGTGGCGACCCCGAGGGCCAGGGCCGCCTGCTGGGTCGTCGTCATCACGCCGCCACCCACCCCGGCCCGCTCGGCCGGCACGTCGGACAGCACGATCCGGATCAGGACCGGCAGCTGCAGGCCCTGCCCCAGCCCCGCGATCGCGACGCCCGGCAGCAGTCCCAGCAGTCCGAGGTCCGGCCAGCCCTGCCACACGGTCAGCGCCAGCACCGTGACGCCCACGCCCTGGATCATCCCGCCGGCCGTCACCACCCGGCTGCCGAAGCGCCGGACCGCGGACGCCTGAGCGGCGGCATGGCGGGTACCTCAGGGCGGCCTGGGCGGGCGGGTCCGGCAAGTACCTCAGGGCGGCCTGGGCGGGCGGGTCTCCGTGCCACCGTGCGGGTACGGGACAATGGGGCCATGACCACGCTCGCCCCCGCCCTCCCGCTGCTCCGGATCGGCCCGCACACCGTCCAGCCGCCGGTCGTGCTCGCCCCCATGGCCGGCATCACCAACGCGCCCTTCCGCACCCTGTGCCGCGAGTTCTCGGGCGGCAAGGGGCTGTTCGTCAGCGAGATGATCACCACACGGGCGCTGGTCGAGCGCAACGAGAAGACCATGCAGCTCATTCACTTCGACGCGAGTGAGACCCCGCGTTCCATCCAGCTGTACGGGGTGGACCCCGTGACCGTCGGCAAGGCGGTCCGCATGATCGTCGACGAGGACCTCGCCGACCACATCGACCTGAACTTCGGCTGCCCGGTCCCCAAGGTCACCCGCAAGGGGGGCGGCTCCGCGCTCCCGTACAAGCGGCCCCTGCTCCGCGCGATCCTCCGTGAGGCCGTCGCACAGGCGGGCGACCTCCCGGTGACCATCAAGATGCGCAAGGGCATCGACGACGACCACACCACGTACCTCGACGCGGGCCGCATCGCCGTCGAGGAGGGGATCACGGCCGTCGCCCTGCACGGCAGGACCACCGCCCAGCACTACGGCGGAACGGCCGACTGGGACGCCATCGCGCGCCTCAAGGAGCACGTCCCCGAGATCCCCGTCCTCGGCAACGGCGACATCTGGAGCGCCGACGACGCCCTGCGGATGATGCGTGAGACCGGCTGCGACGGCGTCGTGGTGGGCCGCGGGTGCCTGGGGCGCCCCTGGCTCTTCGGTGATCTGGTCAGCGCGTTCGAGGGCACGGGGACGAGGCAGGAGCCCGTCCTGCGCCAGGTCGCGGACGTCATGCTGCGCCACGCGACGCTGCTGGGGGAGTGGATCGGCGACGAGAGCCGGGGCGTCATCGACTTCCGCAAGCACGTCGCCTGGTACCTGAAGGGCTTCGCGGTCGGCTCGGACATGCGCCGGAAACTCGCGGTCACCTCCTCGCTGGAGGAACTGGGCGGTCAGCTCCAGGAACTCGACCTGGACCAGCCCTGGCCGGTCGGCGCGGACGGCCCCCGGGGGCGCACCTCAGGCAACAACCGGGTGGCGCTGCCGGACGGCTGGCTCAAGGACCCGTACGACTGCGCGGGTGTGAGCGCCGACGCGGAGCTGGACACCTCGGGCGGCTGACGCGCCTCATTGTGCGGGGCACCGAGTGCCGACGGGAAAAGCCCGCTCACATGAGCGGGCTTTTCCCGTCGGATCGGACGTGTTCGGGGGCGATCCATCGGTGCGTGCAGGGGGCCACTCCCTCGTCGGGGACACTTGGTCACTTTCCGTCAGTATCCGATGGCTCCCTGGTGACCAGCCGCTGTCATGCGGTCGTCCGGATGGTGACATCTGAGCGCGCGGGGGAGCGTGATTCTCGCCACCTCTGAGGAGGGTTTGGCTCAGATGAGCGCTCACGGGGTTGCTGTACTTCTCAAATGACGGCACTGGGTGCCAGGCGGGTTTACTTTGATCGATCAAGCCATCCGTTACGTTGAGTCGCCGGATCGGGTCGATCGGTCGACTCTCGGCAATGATTGCTTCAAGGAGTGAACGCACCGCCTCGGCGGGAGCGGTCGGCTCGTTACTTTCGATCTGCTGGCGGACGGGTGGTTGAGACCTCGCGACGCGCAAGTGGCCGTACCGGGACACCTTCGATCTGGGTATGTTCCTCGCCGTCAGGGCAGCCACCGCGTCCTCGAGGAGTCGAGACCCGTGTCGGAAAACAAAGATCCCCAGAAGTTCGTCTACGACTTCACCGAGGGCAACAAGGATCTGAAGGATCTTCTGGGTGGCAAGGGTGCCAACCTCGCCGAGATGACCAACCTCGGGCTGCCCGTCCCTCCGGGTTTCACGATCACCACCGAGGCCTGCAAGGTCTACCTCGACAGCGGTGACGAGCCGGCGGAGCTGCGCGACGAGGTCAGCTCGCACCTCCGGGCGCTCGAGAAGCGGATGGGCAAGAACCTCGGCCAGGCCGACGACCCGTTGCTGGTATCCGTCCGCTCCGGCGCGAAGTTCTCGATGCCCGGCATGATGGACACGGTCCTCAACATCGGCCTCTCCGACGCCTCGGTCGTGGGCCTCGCCGCCCAGGCCGGCGGCGAGCGCTTCGCCTGGGACTCCTACCGTCGCCTCATCCAGATGTTCGGGAAGACCGTGCTCGGTGTCGACGGCGACCTCTTCGAGGGGGCGCTGGAGGCGGCGAAGGAGGCCAAGGGCGTCACGGTCGACGTGGATCTGGACGCGGCCGACCTGAAGAAGCTGGTCGAGCACTTCAAGAAGATCGTCGTCCGGGACGCCGGGCGGGACTTCCCGCAGGACCCGCGCGAGCAGATGGACCTGGCCATAAACGCGGTCTTCGACTCGTGGAACACCGACCGGGCCAAGCTCTACCGCCGCCAGGAGCGCATCCCCGGCGACCTCGGCACGGCTGTCAACGTCTGCTCGATGGTCTTCGGCAACCTCGGCCCCGACTCCGGCACGGGCGTCGCCTTCACCCGCGACCCGGCCAGTGGCCACCAGGGCGTCTACGGCGACTACCTCCAGAACGCGCAGGGCGAGGACGTCGTCGCGGGCATCCGCAACACGGTGCCGCTCGCCGAGCTGGAGTCGATCGACAAGGCGTCGTACGACCAGTTGATGAAGATCATGGAGACCCTGGAGACCCACTACAAGGATCTCTGCGACATCGAGTTCACGATCGAGCGCGGCCAGCTCTGGATGCTCCAGACCCGGGTCGGCAAGCGCACCGCCGGCGCCGCCTTCCGCATCGCCACCCAGCTCGTCGACCAGGGCCTCATCGACGAGGCCGAGGCGCTCCAGCGGGTCAACGGGGCCCAGCTCGCGCAGCTGATGTTCCCGCGCTTCGACCACGGCGCCGCCAGCGTGCTGCTGGGCCGCGGCATCGCCGCGTCGCCGGGTGCGGCCGTGGGCAAGGCCGTCTTCGACTCGTACACCGCCGTCAAGTGGTCGCGGTCGGGCGAGAAGGTCATCCTCATCCGCCGGGAGACCAACCCCGACGACCTCGACGGCATGATCGCGGCCGAGGGCATCCTGACCTCGCGCGGCGGCAAGACCTCGCACGCCGCCGTCGTCGCCCGCGGCATGGGCAAGACCTGTGTCTGCGGCGCCGAGGAGATCGAGGTCGACACCAAGCGCCGCCGGCTCACGGTCGGGGACACCGTCGTGGAGGAGGGTGACCTCGTCTCCGTCGACGGGTCCAGCGGCAAGGTGTACCTCGGCGAGGTCCCGGTCGTGCCGTCCCCGGTCGTCGAGTACTTCGAGGGCCGCGTGCACGCGGGCGCCGACGAGGCCGACGAGCTCGTCTCCGCCGTGCACCGGATCATGGCGTACGCCGACCGGGTACGCCGTCTGCGGGTACGGGCGAACGCGGACAACGCCGAGGACGCCTCGCGGGCCCGTCGCTTCGGCGCCCAGGGCATCGGCCTGTGCCGCACCGAGCACATGTTCCTCGGTGAACGCCGCGAGATGGTCGAGAAGCTGATCCTCGCGGACACCGACGACGAGCGTGAGGCCGCGCTCGAGGCGCTGCTGCCGCTCCAGAGGGCCGACTTCATCGAGCTGTTCGAGTCGATGGACGGGCTGCCCGTCACCGTCCGGCTGCTCGACCCGCCGCTGCACGAGTTCCTGCCCGACATCACCGAGCTCTCCGTGCGGGTCGCGCTCGCCGAGTCCCGCAAGGACGCCAACGAGAACGACCTGCGTCTGCTGCAGGCCGTGCACAAGCTCCACGAGCAGAACCCGATGCTGGGGCTCCGCGGTGTGCGTCTCGGCCTGGTCATCCCAGGACTGTTCGCGATGCAGGTCCGCGCGATCGCGGAAGCGGCGGCCCACCGCAAGAACGCGAAGGGCGACCCGCGCGCCGAGATCATGATCCCGCTCGTCGGCACGGTCCAGGAGCTGGAGATCGTCCGTGAGGAGGCGGACCACGTGATCGCCGAGGTCGAGGCGGCCACCGGCACGGAACTGCGGCTGAGCATCGGCACGATGATCGAGCTGCCCAGGGCGGCGCTGACCGCCGGTCAGATCGCCGAGGCCGCCGAGTTCTTCTCCTTCGGCACGAACGACCTCACCCAGACGGTGTGGGGCTTCTCCCGCGACGACGTGGAGGCCTCGTTCTTCACCGCGTACCTGGAGAAGGGCATCTTCGGGGTGTCGCCGTTCGAGACGATCGACAAGGACGGCGTCGGCTCCCTCGTACGCAGTGCGGTGGAAGCGGGCCGGGCCACCCGCCCGGACCTCAAGCTCGGCATCTGCGGCGAGCACGGCGGTGACCCCGAGTCGGTGCACTTCTTCCACGAGGTGGGCCTGGACTACGTCTCCTGCTCGCCGTTCCGCATTCCGGTCGCCCGGCTCGAAGCGGGCCGCGCCGCCGCCGAATCGCGGGGCAGCGACAGCCGCTGACTTACGCTCCGAGCGACCGTCACGACTCCGGATTCCGCCGGCGGATCACAGAGACCCTCATCGGGGTCCGCCGGCGGAGCCGGATTACCCGGAAGCGGCGGCACCCTGTGCGGGGGTGCCGCCGCTTCGTCAATTGAACGGCGAACCATTCCATGTGGTTCGCTTTTCACCGTTCGGTGCGCAAATCAGAGACGCGGGGCCCGGGTGCGGCCCGGGGATCCCCACCCCCGGGCCGCACCCGGGCACCCTTGCCGGGTACGGAGCCGCACCATCGTTCACCGCCGCCGAACGGGCGAAGCCCCCACGGCCCTCACCCGCTCTTCGGTGAATCCGGTGACGTACCCGACGTCGTACAGCCTTTCGGCTGGCGGGGACGCGGGCGAGACATTTCAACTGTGGCCGAAACTCCGTGGTGACCTGCTGTGACGCCTTGCATACGCTTCGGCGGGGGTAATTGCGGGTGCAACAGGTGGGGGTTCGGTGCTGCGTATCCATGTGTCCGGGGTGGACCTTTCGCGCGTGCGGATGGCCACGAGGCCGGACGCGATGTGGGAAACCATTCTGAGTTTCCACCGGTTGAGGGACCGGAGGGCTTCCACCGTGTTCGGGAAATGGCGGAAGGAATCCCGAACCAGGTTGAATGGTGAAGCACGCCTGTTGTCCACCGTCGTTCCACCCCGCGGCTATTTCCCCGACTTCCTGACGCCCTCTCAGGGGAGTGCCGAGCCGTTCGGACTCGACGCCGGAATGGAGGCGCTGCGCGACACCCCGGTGGACCGGATCCGTGCGGAGACCGGGCTGCTCACGCGGAGCGCCCCCCTCGCCCGGAGACCGCCCCCCGGCTCCTCGTCCGCGCCCGCGCTGCCGGAGGCACTCGCCGAGGGGCGTACGGAGCCGCTGGGGCGTCTCATCTCCACCCTGCGCGCCTACCACCGTGCCGCGGTCGAGCCGTACTGGCCGCACATCCGGGCGAGCGTCGAGGCCGACCGGGCCGTCCGGGGGCGTGCCCTGCTGGACGGTGGCGCGGACGGACTCCTCGCCACCCTGCCGCCGATGATCCGCTGGCGTGCGCCCGTGCTGGAGGCGGACTACCCCGTCGACCGGGAACTGCGCCTCGACGGGCGGGGTCTGCTCCTGCAGCCCTCGTTCTTCTGCCGGGGCACCCCCGTCGTCTACCGCGACCCGGTCCTCCCGCCCGTCCTCGTCTACCCGGTCACCCACCCCGGCGCCCCGGCGGTCCCGGAACCCGGCCCCTGGCTCGGCCGGCTCGTCGGCCACACCCGTTCGGCGGTCCTGCGGTCCATAGACAACGGCTGCACGACGAGCGAACTGGCCCGCAGGACCGGGGTGTCCCTGGCCTCGGCGAGTCAGCACGCCTGTGTGCTGCGTGAGGCCGGCCTCGTCCGCACCCTGCGCCATGGCAGCTCGGTCCTGCACACCCTCACGCCGCTGGGCGCCGCCCTGATCCGGGGCGGCGCCCCGATAGCGGTGCCCTGACGTACGCGGCCGGCCGGCGGCGATGAGTTCTGCCGCCCCCGGCCGTCTACCTACCGTGAGCGCTCGCAGGGAGCGCGCGAAAGCACCGCACGGTGCCGGACGGAAGAGTGGGACGTCATGCCTCAGCCTCAGATGATCTTCGTGAACCTGCCGGTCAAGGACCTCGGCACGACGAAGGACTTCTTCGCGAAGCTCGGGTTCGGCTTCGACCCGCGGTTCAGCGACGAGACGACGGCCTGTCTCGTCATCAGCGACACGATCTTCGCCATGCTCATCAGCGAGCCGCGCTTCAAGGACTTCACCAAGAAGGAGATCGCCGACGCCTCCAGGACGACCGAGGTCCTCGTCGCGCTGAGCGCGGACAGCCGCGCCAGGGTTGACGAGCTGGCGGACGCCGCGCTGGCCGGCGGAGGGTCGCCCGCCAACGACCCCATGGACGAGGGCTTCATGTACGGCCGGTCCTTCCAGGACCCGGACGGCCACATCTGGGAGATCGTCTGGATGGACCCGGCCGCGGTCGAGGGACAGTCCTGACGCACACCGGGCGGCGTCCGCGGAGCCGGGTCCGCGAACGCCGTCACCGGATGTGTCAGGAGCGGAACGGCCCCGTGACCTCGTAGGTGATGCCCCCCGACGAGCTGCCGCTGGTCCCGCGTTGCGAGGAGAAGTAGAGCCGCCGGCCGTCCGGGGAGAAGGCCGGGCCGGTGATCTCCGAGCCGGACTGGCCGCTGATCCGCAGGAACGGGGCGACCGTGTCGGCCGGGGTGATCAAGCAGATCTCCATGTTGCCGCCGTCCTCGGCGACGTACAGGTCGCCCGAGGCGGACCGGGTGACGTTGTCCACCCCGGTGAGCGGGGCGGTGCCGCTGGTGACGAGCGAGTCGTCGTAGGCCAGGGACAGCGACGAGGCGTTCGCGTCGTACGCCCACACCCGGTTGTCGCCCTTGGTGGTGAACCAGCAGGTGCCCGCCGCGTAGAAGCAGCCCTCGCCGCCGTTGAACGCCTTCGCGCCGGAGACCTGGTAGCGGGTCTGGGTGGGTGAACCGTCCGGGTCGGGGACCGTCGCCCAGGTCACCGGGCCGGAGGTACCGGTGCCCGCGACCAGCACCTGGAGCGTGCCGGACGACAGGTTGCCCCAGGTGGTGGGGCGGAAGCGGTAGAAGCGCCCGTCCGTCTCGTCCTCGGTGAGGTAGACGTAGCCGTGGTCGGGGTCGGCCGCCGCCGCCTCGTGCTTGAAGCGTCCGAGTGCCGGGCGCTGCACGGCCGCGTTCACACCCCAGGGGTCCGTCTCGTAGACGGATCCGCGGGTGACCTCCTCGCAGGACAGCCAGGTGTTCCACGGGGTCCGGCCGCCGGCGCAGTTGTTGTTCGTGCCGGACAGGATGCGGTACGCCGAGGTGACGGTCCCCGAGGAGTCGAAGCGAACCGCGCTCGCCCCGCCGCCGCTGCCCGAGGAGACCTCGGCGTTGGAGACGTAGATCCACCCGCCGCCGTCGGTGAAGGTGGCCCCTCCGTCCGGTGCGCTGTGCCAGGCGTACGAGGTGCCGGGGACGGTCTGCCCCGAACGGGCGATGATCCTGCTGGTGAAGCCGCTCGGCAGCCGGATGCCGTCGCTGTCGGCGGCCTGCAGCGCGCCGTAGGGCCCGGTGGCCGGCTGGGCGGGTGCGGCGGAGGCGGCACCCCTCCAGAGGGTGCCGCCGAAGGCCGCCGCCGATGAACCGATCACCGCTGTGCGCAAGAAGGTCCGACGTTCCACGATCACTCCACGGGTGACGTGCTGGCCCGCCGGCCCGGTCGGCCCGGCGGGTCGAACGTCAGGACAGTAGAGGCGCGCGGTTGCCGCAGCTCCAACGTGTCATGAACAGGGCGGGATCAGTCCGCGCGGACCGCGAAGACCGGCACGGTGACCTCGTCGTCGTCCAGGCAGGCGCCCGTCTCCAGGTCGAAGCGCTGCTTCAGCAGCGGCGACGCGACGAACGGCCGTCCCCCGGCGGAGCCGACCAGACCGCGGGAGAGGACGTACGCACCGGTGAAGGGATCACGGTTGTCGATCGCGTACACGCGTCCCGACCGGTCCACGAACAGGGCGACCTGACGGCCGTCCGGGAGGAGCGCGGCGACACCGCGCCCCGGGGTCAGCAGCGAACGGTCGCAGACCGTGAGCCAGGCGTCCCCGTCCGCGAGCCGGATCGTCCCGGTGTCCTGCGCCGTTTCCAGTGTCTGGGTCGTCATCAGGAGGAAGTCCCTTCAAGAGTACGGATGGCGAGCACGGGACCCGCGAGGATGTCCAGGTCGGGCTTGACCTGGTCCCGCTCGGGGACGAACTTGACCGAGGGGTCCGGTGCGTCGGGGGCGTTCACGAAGGTCACGAAGCGCCGCAGGCGCTCCGGGTCGTCGATGGTCGCGGCCCACTCGTCGCGGTAGCCGCCGACGTGGTCGGCCATCAGCCGCTCCAGCTCGTCGCAGAGGCCCAGCGAGTCGTGGACGACGACGTCACGGACGTGGTCCAGGCCGCCCTCGATCCGGTCCAGCCAGGTCGAGGTGCGCTCCAGACGGTCCGCCGTGCGGATGTAGAACATGAGGAACCGGTCGATGAGACGCACCAGTTCGGCGTCGGAGAGGTCCTGGGCGAGCAGGTCCGCGTGACGCGGGGTGGCGCCGCCGTTGCCGCCCACGTAGAGGTTCCAGCCCTGCGCCGTGGCGATGATCCCGAAGTCCTTGCCGCGGGCCTCCGCGCACTCCCGGGCGCAGCCGGACACCGCCGACTTCAGCTTGTGCGGGGAACGCAGGCCCCGGTAGCGCAGCTCCAGATCGATGGCCATCTTCACGGAGTCCTGGACCCCGTAGCGGCACCAGGTCTGCCCCACGCAGGACTTGACCGTGCGCAGCGACTTCCCGTAGGCGTGCCCGGACTCGAAGCCCGCGTCCACCAGGCGCGTCCAGATCAGCGGCAGCTGGTCGACGCGGGCGCCGAACAGGTCGATCCGCTGGCCTCCGGTGATCTTCGTGTAGAGGCCGAAGTCCCGGGCCACCTCGCCGATCACGATCAGCTTCTCCGGGGTGATCTCACCGCCGGGGATACGCGGTACGACGGAGTACGAGCCGTTGCGCTGGAGGTTGGCCAGGAAGTGGTCGTTGGTGTCCTGCAGGGCGGCCTGCTCGCCGTCCAGGACGTAGCCGCTCGCGCCGACCGTCGGGGCCAGCGACGCGATGATCGAGCCGACCGTGGGCTTGCAGACCTCGCAGCCGTCGCCGCCCCGGGCCGACTCGCGGCCGTGCGAGTCGAGGAGCCCGGCGTACGTCGTGACACCGAGGGTGCGGACGATCTCGTACAGCTCGCTGCGGGTGTACTCGAAGCAGCCGCACAGCCCCTGGTCCTCGGGCTGCGGCAGCAGCTGTCCGATGACCTTGACGCAACTGCCGCACCCGGTGCCTGCCTTGGTGCACTTCTTCACCTCGGGCAGCGTGGTGTGCTCGCAGATCGCGCCCTTGGTGACGTTGTGGCAGGAGCAGATCACGGCGTCGTCGGGCAGCGAGGACGGGCCGAGGGTGACCGGGCCGCCCGCACCGGCCGGCAGCACCAGCTGCTCCGGGGCGACGGGGAGCACCGTGCCGGTCATCGGCCGCAGCGTGCCGTACTGGTCGGCGTCACCGATGAGGACACCGCCGAGCAGTGTGCCGTCCTGGCCGATGACCAGCTTCTTGTAGACACCCGAGCGGGAGTCCGCGTACACGACGTCGAGGCAGCCCTCGGCGGCGCCGTGGGCGTCGCCGAAGGAGGCGACGTCCACACCCAGCAGCTTCAGCTTGGTGGAGAGGTCGGCGCCGGTGAAGGAGGCCGCGTCGCCCGCGATCACGTCGGCGACCGCCAGCGCCATCTCGTAGCCCGGCGCCACCAGCCCGTAGACCCGGCCGTCCGACGCGAGCGCGCACTCGCCGATCGCGAAGACGTCGCTGTCGGAGGTGCGGCACTCCTCGTCGACGACGATGCCGCCGCGCGGGCCGACCGCCAGACCGCAGTCGCGGGCCAGCTGGTCACGGGGACGTACACCGGCGGAGAAGACGACGAGGTCGGTCTCCAGCGAAGAACCGTCCGACAGGGACATGCCGTCGACCCGGCCGTCCTCACCCGCGGTGACCTCCTGGGTGCCGACACCCGTGTGGACGGTCAGACCCATGTTCTCGATGGTGCGCAGCAGTGCCGCGCCACCGCCCTCGTCCACCTGCACCGGCATCAGCCGGGGGGCGAACTCCACGACGTGCGTGTCGAGTCCGAGTCCCTTCAGCGCGCCCGCGGCCTCCAGGCCGAGCAGCCCGCCGCCGACGACCGCGCCGGTCCTCGCGTTCTTCGCGTACTCCTCGATCGCGAGGAGGTCCTCGATGGTGCGGTAGACGAAGCACCCCTCGGCGTCCTTGCCGGGGACGGGCGGCACGAACGGGTACGAGCCGGTGGCCAGCACCAGCGTGTCGTAGGAGAACGTCTCCCCGGAGCGCGCGGTGACGGTGCGGGCCTCACGGTCGACGCTCTCCGCCGGGTCGCCGACGCGCAGCTCGATGCCGTGGCGTTCCATGAAACCGGCCTCGACGAGCGAGAGGTCCTCCGGGGTCCTCCCGGAGAAGTACGAGGTCAGCTGCACCCGGTCGTACGCGGGGCGGGGCTCCTCGCAGAGCACGACGACCCTGGCGGTACCCGCCGCGGGGGTCAGGCCGCGGTCGGCGAGCGCCTCCAGGAACCGCTGTCCGACCATGCCGTGCCCGACGACCACGATGGTCGGCACGCCTGCGGTGGGGGCGGTCGGGGGAGTGGACACCGGCATCAGAAGCCTCCGTCGTTGGTGAGCAGGTGGAGCAGGGACATGTCGGCGGGGAGGGGGTCGTCGTCCTGCCAGGTCCGTGCGAGGGTGCCGACCGCGGCGAGATCGCCGAACAGCACCCCGCCCGCCAGCCGGTCGCCCCGGACGACGACCGTGCGGTACGCGCCCCGGGTGGCGTCGGCCAGCCGGATCACGTCGTCGCCGGGCAGCGGACGGGACTCGCCGAAGGCGGCCAGGTCGAGACCCCCGGGCGTTCCGGAGACGACGGTGGCTCCGGTTCCGGCGGCGCCGGCGGAGGGGGATCGCAGGGTGAGCCGTGTCAGGGCCCTGGTGCCCCCGTAGCCGGCCGGGCGTCCGGCCAGGACCTCGGCCAGTACGTCGGCCTGTTCGAGCGCGGCGCCCGCCAGCCCGTAGACCGTCCCGTCGTGCTCGGCGCAGTCGCCGACCGCGTGGATGTACGGGTCGGAGGTGCGCAGCTCGTCGTCCACGACGACTCCCTTGCGGACCTCGAGCCCGGCGGCCTGTGCCAGCCCCGTCCTGGGGCGGACACCGCACGCCAGCACCGTGATCTCGGCCTCCAGCTCGTAGCCGTCGGCGAGTTCCACGGCCCGCACCGCCGGGGTGTCGCCGTCGGTGCAGCGCAGTCCGCGGACCCGGCACTCGGTGTGCACCTCGACGCCGAGGGCCTCCAGATGACCGCGCAGCATCCCGGCGGCCTCGGCGTCCAGCTGGCGTTCCATGAGGTGCTCGCCCTGCTGGGCCAGCACCACCTGGGCGCCGCACTCCGCCAGGGCTCGGGCCGCCGACACCCCGAGGAGCCCGCCGCCGATGACGACGGCGCGCACACCGGGGCGCACCGCGGCGCGCAGGGCCAGGCAGTCGTCGAGGGTGCGGAACGGATGCACACCGTCCGGCAGCGTGTGGCCGAGGCCCCGCAGCGGCGGCAGCACCGGGTTGGAGCCGGTGGCCAGCACCAGGCGCCCGTAGCCGATGACGCCGCCGTCGTCGCAGAGCACCTGGCGCTCCGCCCGGTCGATCCGCACGACACGCACCCCGCGCCGCACCTCGGCGGGCGGCAGGGCGATGACGTCCGGCTCGTACCGGCCCGCGAGCACCTCGGCGAGCAGCACCCTGTTGTACGGTGCGTGCGACTCCTCGCCGACGACGGTGACACCGGGCACCCGGGCGGCGAGCCGAGCGCCCGCCATCCCGGCGCCGATCACCACCACCCGCGCCGCGTTCTCCGACTGTGTCCTCATACCGACGAGAGTGCGCGGCGGGTGTTACCCGGCCGCATCCCTCCTGTTTCCCTGGAGGAACCTTGCGCTCAGCGCGTCCCGACGCCCTCTGTGAGGGCGCGGACACCACCGGTTGGACGGTGTACGCACCATCTGCTTAAGTCGCGAGCATGCCTGACATAACCCTCACCACCCTGCTCGTCCTCTGCCTGGCCGCCGCGGCGGCCGGCTGGATCGACGCGGTGGTGGGCGGTGGCGGCCTCCTCCTCCTGCCCGCCCTGCTGCTGGGGCTGCCGCACGTCCCGGCCGCGCACGTCCTCGGCACCAACAAGGCCGTCGCCATCGTCGGCACGTCGGGCGCGGCCGTCACCTACCTGCGCAAGGCGCCGGTGCAGGTGGGGACCGCCGTACGCATCGGGCTCATGGCGCTCGCGGGGTCGATGACCGGCGCGTTCTTCGCGGCAGGCATCAGCAGCGACGTGCTGCGCCCGGTGATCATGGTGGTGCTGCTCGCGGTCGCCGCCTTCGTGATGCTGCGGCCGTCCTTCGGCACGGCGGCCGCCGGTGACGGCGCGGGCGAGAAGGTCACCAGGGCCCGTACGGTCACCGCGATCGTGCTGGTCGGCGGCGGTATCGGCTTCTACGACGGGCTGTTCGGACCCGGCACGGGTACCTTCCTCGTGCTGGCGCTGACGGCCGTGCTCCACCTCGATCTGGTCACCGCGTCCGCCAACGCCAAGATCGTGAACGTCTGCACCAACGCCGGCGCGCTGGCGATGTTCGCCTACCAGGGGACCGTCCTGTGGCAGCTCGCCGCGCTGATGGCCGTATTCAATCTGGCGGGCGCGATGCTCGGGGCGCGCATGGCCCTCAGGAAGGGCAGCGACTTCGTCCGCGGGGTCCTGCTGGTCGTGGTGTTCTCGCTGGTCGCCAAGCTCGGCTTCGACCAGTGGACGGCCTGACCGGCGCGTCCCCGCTCGGAACCGGGCGGTCGGGCCGCCGCATCCCGCTCTCCGCTCCGGGCGGTCAGCGAACCCCGGTGAGGTGGGCGTACGCCACCACGTTGCCCAGGTAGCCGGTCTCCCGCGAGAAGCCGCCGCCGCAGGTGATCAGCCGCAGTGAGGCGTCCGGGGTGGCGCCGTAGACCCGCTGGTCCGGGAAGGCGTCGTTCTCGTACACCTCGACCGCGTCGACGGAGAAGACGGCGGTGCGGCCGTCCCGGCGGTCGATCTCGACCTCGGCCCCCTTCTTCAGGGACCCGAGGGAGTAGAACACCGACGGCCCCTCCGCGTCGTCGACATGCCCGGCGACCACCGCGGTGCCCTTGGTGCCGGGCGGGGTGCCGCCCTCGAACCAGCCGGCGAGATTGCGGTTCCCGGCGGGCGGTGCGTCGAGGCTGCCGTCCGGGCCCAGCCCGAGGCCGGTCATGGGCGCGTCCACACCGATGCCCGCGATGCGGATCCTGACCGGGGCGGAGGGACGCAGCGGTTGGGCGGCCCGGGTGCCGGGACGTGGCGCGGCGCCCGCGGTGAAGGCCTCGGCGGTGGACGGCTGGGGGGCGGCGGTCCGGACGGCCGCGCCGTTGTGGACCAGCCATGTCCCGCACAGCGCGGCGATGCCCGCCAGCCAGGCCTTGGCCTTGAGCGCCGTCCTGTCCACGTCCCTTCCCTCCGGCCGCCCTCAGCGGCGCATGCCGTACGCGCGGCGCGTGCCGTACGCGCGGCGGCTGCGGCGCAGCAGCAGGACACCGGCAACGGCTGCCGCCCCGACCAGGCCTGCGCCCGTGGCCAGCTGCGCGGTGTCGGGGGCGGCGCTGCCGCCGACACCCGTCCCCACGTGCCCGGAGGGCCGGCTGGGGCCGGGGCTGGGCGCGGCCGTCGGCCTGTGCCCCGGCGGCACGGGCGGCTTCGCGGATCCGGGGTCGGTCTCCGGCGGGGGCGTGGGGCGTGTTCCGGTCCCGGCCCCGGGCTGCCGGACCGTTCCCGCCTCGTCCCCGGTCCCCGTGTCGCCCTCCTCGGTCTGTGGCCAGGAGGGCTCCGACTCCGCCGGCGGATCCTCGGGGACCCCCAGGTCGCCCGCCAGGTCCGTACCGTCCGCCGCTTCCGGTTCCCCGGACCCCGGTTCCGCCAGGGGATCCAGGCCGCCCTCGGCCCCTCCCGGGTCGTCCACCGTCCCGCCGCTGTCGCAGGGGGCCGTCGCCACGACGTCCTCGGGGCCGCAGTCCGACGAGCCGGGTGCGGCCGTCGCCACGGTCCGCTCCGGTCCGCCGAGGCCGTCCGCGTGGGCCGACGGGATGGCGAGGCCGAGCGCTGCGGCGGTGAGGGCCGCGGCGGCGGTACCGGTCACGAGGCGGGCGGGGCTGCGCATGGGAATCCTCCGGGCAGACGGATGTGTCCTGCCTCCGAGGTAACGGGCCCGGCCCGCCGTCCGCACGCTGACGTGCCATCAGTTCTCACCCGTACGGACCAGGGGGAGCGGGCCCTTCCGCCCGGCTCGCGCAGGTCGCGGCGGTGAGGGATGCCGCGGGGTCCGGCCGGTGCCGATCGGGTGACCCCCGGATCCACTGGTGTGACGCAGCTCACAGGAATGGCGGCGGGTCGGTCGGGCAAACGGTCTCTACCCCCCACGGGACGGCAGCCCCCCCCGGCCGCCCCCACGGCAACTGCCCTCACCGGCCCACCCCCCCCCGGGACCGGTGAGGGCGGTGTCATGTCGACCGTCCGCAGGGCCTCGCACGACGGGTCCGCCCCCCGGCCCCGTTCATCAGGTCCCGGGCGTGTCGCCTCCGTCCGTCGTCGCGGACCAGGTGATGTCCGGCGGGCGCACCCGGGCACACCGCGGCCGCCCCCTGCCGACGCTCAGGCGCAGACGCGCGGTGAGATGTCCCGTCCGTGCGGCGGCCCCCAGGACCTCCGGGTCGACGTCGGCCATCATCAGCTTGGCCCGGCGGAACATGGTGAAGGTGCCGGACGCGTCCACCGTGCCCCAGGACAGGTAGACGAAGCGTCCCCCGAGCCGGTTCTGGACGTACGGCCCCGACACCTCGATCCCCTCCGCGGTGGACACGGTGGTGCAGTCCAGGGTCCAGGAGGCGCCCGGCGCGTCACCGGGACGCAGGCCGAGCAGCTCGTCGGGCCGGTCCTTGCGCTGCACGCCGACGTGGATGTTGTCGAAACCGGCGAAGTCCGTCCCGGCGCCGCCGGTGCGGCCCGGGAGGTCCGACGCCTCGATGTGGATCTGCATGCACCCCATCGTCCCGTACGCCGTCCCTCGCCCGTCGTCCCGTACGGCGGAGAGGTCAGACGGACTCGCGGGGAGCGTCGTCGTACACCCGGGCGAGCAGTGCCATCAGGTCCTCGTCGACGGCGAAGGTGATGTCGTCGATCCGGTGGACCGGCGCGATCCCCTGCGAGTTGGTGACGAACGCCGCCCGGTAGGCGCCCACCCCCTCCAGCGTCACCCCGCGTCGCACGGAGGGGCGGCCCGTCCGGGCGAGCCCGTGCTCCAGCAGTGCCATGGTGATCCCGGTCAGTGCCGGGGCGTCCGGCCAGACCACCGAAGTCCCGTCCCAGAAGCCGATGTTCGTGATCGATCCCTCGGTCACCATGCCAGCGGGTGAGGTCAGGAGCGCCTCGTCGAAGCCGGCCCGCCCCGCCTGCTGCCCGTAGTAGGTCTGGCCGAACTCCCCGGGGCGCTTGATGTGCGGTACGGAGCGCGCGTACGGCACCGACATCAGACTCCGCGGCGTACCGCCCGCACCGACCGGCTCCCGCACCGTCACCATCGTCACCGTCGCCGTGCTGCCCGGTGGCAGGAAGCCGTGCACCCGCACCGACGCGTCCCGGGCCCCCGTGCTGTCGAGCGCGTGCCCGATCAGCCCCCGCACGCGCTCGCCGTGCAGGGGCGCTCCGAACAGTTCCCGGCTCGCGGAGTCCAGGCGGTCCAGATGGAGGGCGAGGCCGCGCACCGTGCGGTCCCTGACCTGCATGGCGGTGAAGTGGCCGTATCCGGCGAAGGCCGGGATCCGCAGGGTCTCCTCGGTGGCGGGGCGCCCGTCGAACTCGACGTAGGGGTCCGGCACGGAAGTCGTCATGACCTCAAGCGTAGGCGGCGCTTGACCTCAATCGAGGTTGAGGTGTGAGCCTTCGGCGCATGGACATCAACGCACCCGCTCCCCTCCCGTCCGACGCCCCGCTGAGGGTGGCCGTCATCCTCGGCAGTAACCGCGAGGGCCGTTTCGGGCCCGTCGTCGCCGAGTGGTTCCTCGGGAGGGCGGCCGGCCACCCGGACATCGAGACCGAACTGATCGACGTCGCCGACACCGAGCCTCCCGCCGCCGGGGCCGCCCGGGCGACCGAGCGGCTGGCACACGCCGACGCCTTCGTCGTGCTGACCCCCGAGTACAACCACTCCTACCCGGCCCCGCTGAAGCACCTCATCGACCGGCACTTCGCCGAATGGCAGGCCAGGCCCGTCGCGTTCGTGTCGTACGGCGGAGTCTCCGGCGGCCTGCGGGCCGTCGAGCACCTGCGCCAGGTCTTCGCCGAACTGCACGCCGTGTCCGTGCGCGACACCGTCTCCTTCCACAACGCGGGCGCCCTCTTCGACGACCGGGGCGCACTCGCCGACCCGGCCCAGGCGGACGGGGCGGCCAAGAGGATGCTCGACCAGCTGGTCTGGTGGGGCCGCGCCCTCCGGGAGGCCAGGGCCCTTCGCCCGTACGGCACCTGACGCGTCGTGGGCCCACAATCGAAGGGCCACGGACGCCGAGAACGAGGAGAGCCCGGATGACCGAGCCCGCATGGCTGACGGTGCTGACCACCACGGACAGCGAGGAGAAGGCCCGCACCCTGGCCCGGGACGCGGTGGAGGCACGGCTCGCCGCCTGCGCCCAGATCCCGGCCCCCGTCACCTCCGTCTACCGCTGGCAGGGCGCCGTCGAGACGGCAGAGGAGTGGCAGGTGCTGTTCAAGACGACGGCCGCGCGGTACGACGAGCTGGAGGCCCACCTCCTGGCGGCGCACGACTACGCGACGCCGGAGATCATCGCGACGCCAGTCGTACGCGGCAGCGAGCGCTACCTCGCCTGGGTGTCCGCCGAGACGGCACGCACGGCGGCCCGGTGACGGACGCCCCGCTGCCCTTCTTCGTATACGGCACGCTGCTCCCGGGCGAGCCCAACCACGACCGCTTCCTCCGGGGCCGCACCCGCGAGGAAGGCCCCGCGGTCCTGCCGGGCGCCCTCCTCTACGAGGGCCCCGGCTACCCGTACGCGATCGAGGGCCACGGCACCGTCCGCGGCGCGCTGGTCACCGCGGCGCCCGGGGCGTACGCGGAACTGCTCGGGCTCCTGGACGCCCTGGAGCAGTACCTGGGGCCGGAGCACCCGCGCAACCTGTACGAACGGGTGGCCCGCCGCGCCGTCCCCGGACCACCGGAAGCGCCCGGTGAGCCCGTCCGCGCCTGGGTCTACCTCGCCGCGGCCGCCGTCACCCGGTCCCTGCGCACCGGCGGCACACCCGTGCCGGGCGGCGACTGGCTCAGCCGGCGGCCTCCACACGCACGGCGCACACCTTGAACTCCGGCATCCGGGAGACCGGGTCCAGGGCCGGGTTCGTCAGCGAGTTGGCCCGGCCCTCGCCCGGCCAGTGGAACGGCATGAACACGGTGTCCTGACGGATCCCCACGGTGATCCGCGCCGGAGCCACCGCCCGCCCCCGCCGGGACGTGACGGCGACGCCCTCGCCCTCGGCCACCCCGATCCGCTCCGCGAGCCGGGGATGCAGCTCCACGAACGGGCCCGGCGCCGCCGCGTTCAGCTCGGCCACCCGTCGGGTCTGCGCCCCCGACTGGTACTGGGACACGACCCGGCCGGTCGTCAGCACCACCGGGTACTCCGCATCCGTCTCCTCCGCTGCGGCCCGGTGCGTGACCGGGACGAACCTCGCCCGCCCGTCGTCCGTCGCGAACCGCTCCAGGAACAGCCGCGGCGTCCCGGCGTGCCCCTCGTCCGGACACGGCCAGAACACCCCGTCCTCCGCCGCGATGCGGGCGTAGGTGATGCCCGCGTAGTCGGCGGGGCCGCCGGCCGACGCCCGGCGCAGCTCGTCGAAGACCTCCTCCGGCTCGGCGGGGAAGCCCTTCCCGTGCCCCAGCAGACCGGCCAGCGCGTGCAGAACCTCCAGGTCACTGCGTACTCCGTCCGGAGGCGTGACCGCCCGCTGCCGCAGCAGCACCCGGCCCTCCAGACTGGTCGTCGTCCCGCTCTCCTCCGCCCACTGCGTCACCGGCAGCACCACATCGGCCAGCGCCGCCGTCTCCGACAGCACCACGTCCGCGACCGCCAGGAAGTCCAGCGACTTCAGCCGCTCCTCGACGTGCCCCGCGTGGGGCGCCGACACGACCGGATTGGAGCCCATGACCAGAAGCGACCGCACATCCCGCCCCAGCGCGTCCAGCAGTTCGTACGCGCTGCGCCCCGGCCCCGGCAGTGAGTCGGGGTCGACGCCCCACACCCCGGCCACGTGGCGGCGCGCCGCAGGGTCCGTGAGCTTGCGGTAACCGGGCAGCTGGTCGGCCTTCTGGCCGTGCTCCCGCCCGCCCTGGCCGTTGCCCTGACCGGTCAGGCAGCCGTAGCCCGACAGCGGCCGGCCGGCCCGGCCGGTGGCCAGACAGAAGTTGATCCACGCCCCGACCGTGTCCGTGCCCTTGGCCTGCTGCTCGGGGCCCCGCGCGGTGAGCACCATCCCGTTCTCCGCCCCGCAGAACATCTCCACGGCCTCGCGCAGCTGCGGCACGGACACCCCGGTGAGGCGCTCCACCAGCTCGGGCCAGTGCGCCATCGCGCCCGCCCGGGCCTCGTCCCAGCCGCTCGTCCGGGTGCGCACGAACTCGTCGTCCACCCGCCCGTCCGCCACGACCAGGTGCAGCATCCCGAGCGCGAGCGCCAGATCGGTGCCGGGCCGCGGTGCCAGATGCAGATCCGCCTGCTCGGCGGTCCTGGTCCGGCGCGGATCGATGACGATCAGCCGGCCGCCGTTCTCCCGCAGCTCGGTCAGATAGCGCAGCGCGGGAGGCATCGTCTCCGCGAGGTTCGAACCGACCAGGATCACGCACCCGGTCCGGGGGACGTCCTCCAGCGGGAACGGCAGCCCCCGGTCGAGGCCGAACGCACGCTGGTGGGCGGCGGCCGCCGACGACATGCAGAAGCGTCCGTTGTAGTCGATCTGCGAGGTGCCGAGCACCACCCGGGCGAACTTCCCGAGGGCGTAGGCCTTCTCGTTGGTGAGCCCGCCCCCGCCGAACACGCCCACGGCGTCCGCTCCGTGCTCCGCCCGTGTGCCGCGCAGCCCGTCCGCGATCCGGCCCAGCGCCTCGTCCCAGCTCGCCGGGGCCAGCTCACCGCCCGCGTCCCGCACGAGGGGCCCCGTCAGCCGGACACCGGCGGCCAGCACGGCGGGCGCGGTGCGGCCCTTGCCGCACAGGGCGCCCCGGTTGACGGGGAACTCGGTACGCTCCACGACCTCGACCACCCCGCCGTCGGTGACCGGTCGCAGCTTCATCCCGCACTGGAGCGCGCAGTACGGGCAGTGGGTGGACGTCTCGGTGCGGGCCATACGCCCAGCGTGCGAGGCCGGTATTACGGGTACCGGTGCGTCCGGTTACGCTCCCGGTACGCGCACCTCAGCCCGCCCCGCCCGCCGCCGTGAGGTCGTCCGCGAGCGCCTCCGCGACCCCGGGCTCCCGCGGTCCCAGGAAGTGCGGATCGGGTTCGAACACCACGTCCAGGAGCGCCTTGCCGGCCGCGAACACCTCTCGCGTCCCGCCGTAGTACCACGTCACGTCGTGCACGTCGTCGACCCCGACCCCGTACGCGTCGATCCCGGCCGAGCGGCACAGCGCGATCGCCCGCCGGATGTGGAAGCCCTGGCTCACGAGCACGGCCCGGTCGACCCCGAACACCTTCCTGGCCCGTACACAGGAGTCCCAGGTGTCGAAGCCCGCGTAGTCGCTGACGATCCGCGCGTCCGGCACCCCGCGCTCCGCGAGATACGCGCGCATGGCATCCGGTTCGTCGTACTCCTCGCGGCTGTTGTCCCCGGTGACCAGGACGACCCGGACCTTCCCGGTCCTGTACAGCTCGGCGGCGGCGTCCAGCCGGTGCGCGAGATACGGCGACGGCCGCCCCTCCCACAGCCCCGCCCCGAACACCACGGCGACCTGCTGCGCCGGGGCCCCGGCCGTCGTACGCACCCGGGCGTCGGCCGTGGTGTGCAGCCACGCCGCGGGCGCCAGCGCCACCGCACACGCCACCATCAGCGCCTGCACCAGCCGGCGCCGCCCCCGCCGGGTCCGCGGCAGCCGCGGCCGCCGGGCCGCGAGTCGTCCCAGAGCGCCCGGCCGCGCCCGGCCGGGTCCCCACGGTGCCTTCAGCCGCATGCGGCGCCCCCGCCCTCGTACCGGATTCCTCGTGGAAGGGGACGAACGACGAGGGCGAATGGTTCGCGCCGCCCACAAGGCCGCCCACAAGGAGGAGCATGGGTACTGACACCGTCGGCCCCCTCCCCGTGAGACGGAGGCAAACACCCGTCACCGGTGCGAAACGGCCCGGCAACGTCCGACCGGCACCATCGGTCCATGACGGAGCCGGCACCGGAACACCCCCGTGAGCCCCTGCCCCTCGACAGCACGGCGCAACTCCTGACCCGCATCACGTCCCAGCTCGGAACCCAGCTCAGCCTCGTCTCCCTGAACGGAACCCGCAGGCCCATGCACCGCATCCGGAGATCCGCCCCCACCCTGGTCGCCGTCGCGCACGGCAGCCGGGACCCGCAGGCCCTGTGCACCGTCCTGGAGCTCCTGGACCGGGTACGGGAGCTGCGGCCCGGCCTCGACGTCCGGCTCGGCCACATCGAGCTGAACGAGCCCCTGCTGCCGGACACACTGGACGGCATCGGGCGGGGCGACGCCGTGCTCGTACCGCTGCTGCTCGGCCGCGGCCACCACGTCCGGCACGACCTGCCGCTCGCAGCGGCGGCCGCGAGCCACCTCCGCACCCGTGTCGCGGCCCCGCTCGGACCGCACCCGCTGCTCGTCGAGGCCCTGTACGAGCGTCTGGCCGAGGCCGGCTGGCGGGACGAGGACGGCACGAGCCGCAGCGCCGCCGTCGTACTCGCCGCCGCCGGGTCACGCGACCCCGACTCGGACGTGGACGCACGCCGCACAGCCGCCATGCTCAGCGACCGCCTCGGCGGGGTCCCCGTCGTCCCCGCCTACGCCTCGGCGACCACGCCCGACGTGCCGGCCGCCCTGCGCGCACTCGCCGCCCGCGGCCGCCACCGGGTGGCCCTCGCCTCGTACTTCACGGCCCCCGGCCGCTTCGCGACGGTCTCGGCCGCCGCCGCACCGGGCATCGCCGCCGCACCGCTCGGCGCGCACCCGGCGATGGCACGCCTCCTGCTGCACCGCTACGACCAGGCCCTGACCGCCGACGCGCCCGGCCGCGGAGGCCTGACGCACCCGCACCTGCTGGCCAGCGCCTGACCCGTCCCGTCAGTCCGCCGGTCTAATGTCGGGGGCATGGACGGTACGCACGACCCCAGTGACACGCCCTACGGCGCAGCCGACACCGAGCGCTGGGACACCGAGTCGGACAAACGGCCCGGCCGCACCGCGTTCCAGCGCGACCGCGCACGGGTGCTGCACTCCGCCGCCCTGCGCAGGCTCGCGGGCAAGACCCAGGTCGTCACGCCCGGCATCCGGAGCGGTGCCTGGGACGCCAGCCCCCGCACCCGGCTCACCCACTCCCTGGAGTGCGCCCAGGTCGGCCGGGAGCTCGGCGCGGCCCTCGGCTGCGACCCCGACCTCGTCGAGGCGGCCTGCCTCTCCCACGACATGGGCCACCCGCCCTTCGGCCACAACGGCGAACAGGCGCTCAACGACTTCGCGTCGGACTGCGGCGGGTTCGAGGGCAACGCCCAGTCGCTGCGCCTGCTGACCCGCCTCGAACCCAAGCGCTTCGTCCGCGACCCCCGCAGCGGGGAACTCGTGAGCGTCGGGCTCAACCTCACCCGGGCCGCCCTGGACGCCGCCACCAAGTACCCCTGGCCCCGGGGCGCGCACCCCACCGACCCCGGCTCACCGAAATTCGGTGTGTACGAGGACGACCTGCCCGTCTTCGCCTGGGTCCGCGAGGGCGCCCCGCGGGACCGCAAGTGCTTCGAGGCCCAGGTCATGGACTGGTCCGACGACGTCGCCTACTCCGTCCACGACTTCGAGGACGGACTGCACGCCGGGCACATCGACCCGGGCTGCCTCTTCGCCGAGCCGGAGCGCGCGGAGATCTGGGCCGTCGCCGTCGGCCGGTACGTCCCGGCGGACACCGACCCGCAGGAGCTCGCCGACGCACTCGACCGGCTCACCGCCCAGGAGTGGTGGCCGCTCGGCTACGACGGCACCGCGGTCGCCCAGGCCAGGCTGAAGGACGCGACGAGCCAGCTCATCGGCAGGTTCTGCCTCGCCGCCGAGGCCGCGACCCACACCGCGTACGGCCCCGGGCGCCTCGGCAGGTACGGCGCCGAGCTCATCGTCCCGCGCGAGGTACGCAACGAGTGCGCCGTGCTCAAGGCGGTCGCTGACCGTTACGTCATGCAGCGCCCCGAGCAGGAGGTCATCCGCGCGGGACAGCGGATCGTCATCGCCGAACTCGCCGCCGCCCTCACCGCAAGCGCCCCCGAAGGGCTGGAGCCGCAGTTCCGCGCCCTGTACACGGCGGCCCCCGACGACAGGGCCCGCAAGCGGGTCCTCGTCGACCAGATCGCCGCACTCACGGACGCCTCCGCCCGGTCCCTCCACGGAACACTCACGGGAGCCCGGCAGACTGGACCGTGACCGGGCGACATGCCACAGGCTGTGACCTGATCGGGGCACACCCTCTTTCGTCATCACGCTGCGTGCGGGACGCTCGCAGGTGGAGGCGCCGCGCAGCCAAGTACCGAGGAGGCATCAAGTGGTCGACGCACATCGGACGTT
This sequence comes from Streptomyces sp. JH34, assembly GCF_029428875.1. NCBI lineage: Bacteria > Bacillati > Actinomycetota > Actinomycetes > Kitasatosporales > Streptomycetaceae > Streptomyces > Streptomyces sp. JH34. The sequence goes on from NZ_JAJSOO010000001.1 coordinate 5,131,088, forward strand.
CGTCATCATCGGCGGAGGACTCGCCGGAGCGAAGGCGGCCGAGACACTCCGAGCCGAGGGTTTCAGCGGCCGGGTGATCCTCATCGGAGACGAGCGTGACCATCCGTACGAGCGGCCTCCCCTGTCCAAGGGCTACCTGCTGGGCAAGGCCGAACGGGACTCGGTCTTCGTCCACGAGACCGCCTGGTACGCCGGCGCCGACATCGAGCTGCACCTCGGCCAGGTGGTCACCTCCATCGACCGGGCCGGCCGGTCCGTGCAGCTCGGCGACAACACGGTCGTCCACTACGACAAGCTGCTCCTCGCCACCGGCGCCGAGCCCCGCCGCCTCGACATCCCGGGCACCGAACTGGCCGGCGTCCACCATCTGCGCCGTCTCGCCCACTCCGAGCGGCTCCGCAACGTCCTGGCCGCCCTCGGCCGCGACAACGGCCACCTGGTGATCGCCGGCGCCGGCTGGATCGGCCTCGAGATCGCCGCCGCCGCCCGCGAGTACGGCGCCGAGGTCACCGTCGTCGCCCCGTCGGCGACCCCGCTGCACCACGTCGTCGGCCCGGAGGTCGGCCAGATCTTCACCGACCTGCACGCCGAGCACGGTGTCCGCTTCCACTTCGGCGCCCGCATCACCGAGATCACGGGGCAGGACGGCCTGGTCCTCGCCGCCCGCACCGACGACGGCGAGGAGCACCCCGCCCACGACGTGCTCGCCGCGATCGGCGCGGCCCCCCCGCACCTCGCTCGCCGAGGCCGCGGGACTCGACATGGCGGAACGGTCCCAGGGCGGCGGTGTCGTCGTCGACGCCTCGCTGCGCACCTCCGACCCGGACATCTACGCCGCCGGGGACATCGCGTCCGTCGACCATCCGCTCTTCGGCGGCCGGCTGCGCGTGGAGCACTGGGCGAACGCCCTGAACAGCGGACCCGCCGCGGCGAAGGCCATGCTCGGCCAGGACGTGACGTACGACCGGGTGCCGTACTTCTTCTCCGACCAGTACGACCTCGGTCTGGAGTACTCCGGCTGGGCGCCGCCCGGTTCGTACGACCAGGTCGTCATCCGGGGTGACGCCGGCAAGCGCGAGTTCATCGCGTTCTGGCTGAAGGACCGCCGGGTCCTCGCCGGGATGAACGTCAATGTGTGGGACGTCACCGAGGACATCCAGAAGCTGATCAGGTCCGCCCGGCCGGTCGACCCGCACGCCCTGGGCGACCCGTCGGTGCCACTGGACTCCCTGGTCTGACCGCCTTCCGGCATCCGGGACCGCCCGCCGCCCGGGGCACCACCCCCGCGGCCGGCCGGTCCCGGACGCCCGGCCCCACCCGTAGACTTCACCCGTGGCAGGCAGGATCAATGACGACGACGTGAAGGCGGTCCGGGACGCGGTCCCGATCGACGCCGTCGTGTCCGAGTACCTTCAGCTGCGCAACGCGGGCGGCGGCAACCTCAAGGGTCTGTGCCCCTTCCACGACGAGAAGTCCCCCTCCTTCCAGGTGAGCCCGGGCAAGGGCCTGTTCCACTGCTTCGGCTGCCAGGAGGGCGGCGACACGATCGCCTTCGTGATGAAGATCGATCACCTCACCTTCTCCGAGACGGTCGAACGCCTCGCCGCCAAGGCGGGCATCACCCTGCGCTACGAGGAGGGTGGCTACAACCCCTCCCACCAGCGAGGCGAGCGGATCCGGCTGGTCGAGGCACACAAGATCGCCGCCGACTTCTACCGTGAGCAGCTGAACGGCCCCGAGGCCGAGATCGGCCGGAAGTTCCTCGCGGAGCGCGGCTTCGACCAGGACGCGGCGGCCCACTTCGGGGTCGGCTACAGCCCGGCGGGCTGGGACCACCTCACCCGCTACCTGCGCGGCAAGGGCTTCAGCGACAAGGAGCTCATCAGCTCCGGCATCTCCCAGGACGGCCGCCGCGGCCCCATCGACCGCTTCCGCGGCCGGCTGATGTGGCCGATCAGCGACACCTCGGGCGACATCGTCGGCTTCGGCGCCCGCAAGCTCCGCGACGACGACAACGGCCCGAAGTACCTCAACACCCCCGAGACGTCGATCTACAAGAAGTCCCAGGTGCTCTACGGCATCGACCTGGCCAAGAAGGACATCGCCAAGGCGAGCCGCGCCGTCGTCGTCGAGGGCTACACCGATGTCATGGCCTGCCACCTCGCCGGGGTCACGACCGCCATCGCCACCTGCGGCACCGCGTTCGGCAACGACCACATCAAGATCCTCCGGCGCCTCCTGATGGACAACGGCAGCGCCCGGGTGATCTTCACCTTCGACGGTGACGCGGCGGGCCAGAAGGCCGCCCTGCGCGCCTTCGAGGACGACCAGAAGTTCGCCGCCGAGACGTACATCGCGATCGCCCCCGACAACATGGACCCGTGCGACCTGCGGCTCGCCAAGGGCGACGACGCCGTACGCGACCTGGTCGAGCCCCGCACCCCGCTCTTCGAGTTCGCGCTCCGGCAGATCGTCGGCCGGTACGACCTGGAGACCCCCGCAGGCCGTGCCGCCGCACTCGACGAGGCGGCCGCCGTCGTGGCGAAGATCAAGACGAGCAGTGTGCAGCGGGAGGTGGCCGTCCAGCTCGCGGGCTTCGTCGGCATCCTCGACCAGGAGTTCGTCGTCCACCGGGTCAACCAGCTCGCCCAGTGGGCCCGCGGCCGGGGCGAGCGCGGACCCGGGCCGGGCAAGCCCTCCCGGGGCGGCGCCCCGCAGCACCAGATCCAGGCACCCAAGGCCCCGCCCGGCCCCGCCCTCAACCTCCGCAGCCCCGCCCACCGCACGGAGCGCGAGCTGCTCAAGCTCGCCCTGCAGAAGCCCGCACTGGTATCGCCCGCCTTCGACGCCTACGGCATCGACGAGTTCACCGCCCCGCCCTACGCGGCGGTGCGCCAGTGCATCGCGGAGGCGGGCGGCGCCGAGATGGGCGTCGCGGAGACCCGCGAGTACCTCGTCCAGGTACTCGACGCGACCCCCGACGACACCGTGCGCAAGCTCGTCACCGAGCTCGCGGTCGAGGTCTTCCACGGCAAGTCCATCGACGAGACGTACGCCGGCGAGCACCTGGTCAAGGTCCGCCTGCGGGCCGTCGACCGCAGGATCGACGACGTGCAGGGCAGCCTCGCCCGCCTCGGCAGCAACGTCGCCCCGGACCACCTGGCCGCCGCCCAGAACGAGGTCTGGGTCCTCCAGCAGTACGCCCAGTCGCTGCGGAACCACGGCGCCGACGCCCTCTGAGGCGGAACAGCACCCCGTCACGCTCCGGACGCAAAAAGTCACCGCACGCCCCTCGTGGCGGCGATGTGTCGTACCCCACACTGGGTGGCGGTGCCTGAGTCATCGGAGCGCGGCCGGTCCGTCCAGGGCGGACCTCCATACCCGCGGTCCGGCAGCGATCACCTGGAGGTCGCCCCCGTGCAGACCCGGACCGTGCCGACCACGACCGAGCATGTCCCGGCGATTCCCGCACAGAACCGGGTCACACGTCACCCGGAGACGGCGGGCACGCCCGAACCGGTGCTGGAGGACCCCGTGGGGCCCCCGGAGCCCCGGAGCCGTCCGGAGACAGGCGGCCCGACCTCCGATCTCTTCCGCCAGTACTTACGCGAGATCGGACGGATACCGCTGCTCAGCGCCGCCGAGGAGGTGGAGCTCGCCCGCCGGGTCGAGGCGGGGCTCTTCGCCGAGGAGCGGCTCGCCGGGACCCCCGACCCGGACTCCCGGCTCGCCGTCGATCTGGACCGGCTCGTGGTCATGGGACGGATGGCGAAGCGCCGGCTCATCGAGGCCAACCTCCGCCTCGTGGTGTCCGTGGCCAAGCGGTACGTGGGCCGCGGCCTGACCATGCTCGACCTGGTCCAGGAGGGGAACCTCGGGCTGATCAGGGCGGTCGAGAAGTTCGACTACGCACGCGGCTACAAGTTCTCCACGTACGCGACCTGGTGGATCCGTCAGGCGATGTCCCGCGCACTGGCCGACCAGGCCAGGACCATAAGGGTCCCGGTGCACGTCGTGGAGCTGATCAACCGGGTCGTACGCGTCCAGCGGCGCATGCTCCAGGAACGCGGCTACGAGCCCACCCCCGAAGAGGTCGCGGCCCAGCTCGACCTGACGCCGGAACGCGTCGGGGAGGTCCTGCGCCTCGCCCAGGAGCCCGTGTCCCTGCACGCGCCCGTGGGCGAGGAGGACGACGTCGCCTTCGGTGACCTCATAGAGGACGGCGACGCCGCCTCACCGGTGGAGACCGCGGCCTTCCTCCTGTTGCGCGAACACCTGGAAGCCGTCCTCTCCACGCTCGGGGAGCGCGAGAGGAAGGTCGTCCAGCTGCGCTACGGACTGGACGACGGACGGCCGCGCACGCTCGAGGAGATCGGAAGGATCTTCGGCGTGACACGCGAACGCATCCGCCAGATCGAGTCCAGGACCCTCGACAAACTGCGCGACCACGCCTTCGCCGACCAGCTCCGCGGCTACCTGGACTGAGCGGAGCGGGCGCCTCGCCGCCGCGTGGCCACATGCCGTCCGTGGGCGGTCGCTAGCGCCTCGGGCCGACGACGGCGTATGCCACGATGCCGGTCACGGCCAGGGTCACGGCGACCCATGTGGCAGCCGCCGTGCCAGGCGGCAGCAGCAGCCAGGCCAGGATCTCGTGCACCCCCTCCGGCAGGGTCGCGGGGAAGAGAGCGAGGGTCAGCCAGCCGACCGGCAGTGTCCACGCGTGCTGCGCGCCGCACAGCACCGCCCCGACGGCGGCGAGCCCCGCGAGGCCCGCGCTGTCCCGGACGACGAAGGCGGTGGTGCCCACGTCCGCTCCCATCGCCCGCACCGCCAGCAGCACCGAGGCCACGACGGCGCCGATGAGGAGCACGTGCACCGCGCGGCGGGGCCTCCAGCGCACCGCCGCCGTGCGATCGAGCGCGGAGTCCTGCCCGCCCAGGCCGATCGAGGCCGCCGTCACGGCCGCTGTGAGGGCGAGCACCGGCAGCCGCGGGTCGGTGCCCTCGCCCCGGGCCAGGATCCACATGGCCAGGGCGGCGGCCAGCACAGCCGCTGCCGAGGCGGGCACCTGCCGGGACCGTGCGTACAGCACCAGCCACCTCATCAGAAGGCCTCACCCGTCAGCACTCCGCGCGCGTCCCGCACGTCGCACGCGAGGGCGGCGGTGCGCGTGTCGCCGATCCACGCGCGCTGCTCCGCCGGTGGCAGTGCCGTCAGCCGGCCCCACGCCGCCTCCCCGGCCTCCCGGTGCTCCGGCCCGTCGAAGTGACCGGCCCAGTCGATCAGCCGGAAGTCACCGAGAGCCCAGCCCGCCCCGACGCTCTGGGATATCTCGTCCAGCCCGATGCCGTTTATCCAGCTGCTGCGCTCGGTACAGTGCGGTGCCAGCCCCTGGCCGACCAGGGCCCGGGTCAGCTGCTCGCCCTCCGCCCGTACGATCACCGGGTCGTCGAGGTCGATGAGCACCGCCTCGTCCGAAAGCTCCCGCTTCCCCATGGGCCCACGCAGCGCCGTCTCCTCCCGCACCACGTCCGGCGCATCCTCGCCCAGTACCTCCTGCAGCACGCGCAGCGCCTCCTTGCCGTGCGGTGCGAGCGCCGCCAGCCGGTCGCGGTGCATCTCCGTCACGCACACCGGGCCGTCGCACACCAGTTCGGCAGCGGCCTTGTCGATCACGTACGTGTCACGCGGCTCGACGGGCAGGATCAGCAGGGCGAGCGCCGCGCTCCCCAGGACGGGGGCGAGGGCGAGCAGCCGGGCGCGTGCCGAGGCGGCGGCCAGCAGGGCGAAGCCGGTGGCGAGCATGCCGGAGAACCACACGGTCTGTCCCAGGTGCACGGAGGGGGCGAGGGTGAGCAGTTCCTCCCGGGGCAGCGCCACACCGGGCACCAGCTGCGCCAGCAGGTTGGGCGCGTTACCCGTCGGCAGCGCCTCATCCGCGAACTGCTGGAGCAGGACGGTCATCACGAGAGCGGCCACCGCCATCAGCGGCGGGGTGAGGACGGACGGCAACGCGCGCGCCACACCCATGCCGAACAGTGTCCCCGCGACCAGGGCCAACGCCGCCACCAGCACGATCGGCAGCCAGCCGAGGGGCATGTACGTGGTGTCACCCAGCAGTACCCAGGTTCCGCCCGTGGCGACGATGACCAGGAAGGCCGATGTCAGCGTGACGGCCGAGGCCGCCGAAGGGACCGCCACGCGCTGCCAGGCGGGCCGGGGCACCGTCGCCATCAACTCGGTCACCCGCGAGCGCGGATCACGCAGACCCTGCAGGGCCCCGAGCCCCACCGCGACGGGCCACAGGTAGTACAGCAGGCCGCGGACGGTCAGGGCCATGGGCGTCCACTGAACCGTCCAGTCCGCGGTGCTCTCCCCGGGGCCGAGAACCAGGAGGAGGAAGAGCAGTCCGGTCGTCAGGACGGCGACGCCGGCCCACGGGGCGACGGAGCGCCTCAGTTCGGTACGCAGTACGCGGACGTTCACCAGGCACCCCTCTTCTGCGCGGAGCCGGGCGCGGGCTCGGCGAGCAGCGCCGAGTAGCCGCGCTCCAGCGGGCTGTCCCCCGGATGGCCGGCGGTTCCCGCGGCGGCCATCCCGGCAGGGGTGCCCTGGAAGACCAGCCGGCCCTCGGCGAAGAGCACCACATCGGTGCAGGCCGCCGCGACGTCCTCCACCAGATGCGTGGAGACGACCACGCAGGTGTCCGTGGCCAGCTCCTGCAGCAGTTCACGGAAGCGCATCCGCTGCGCCGGGTCCAGGCCGACCGTCGGCTCGTCCAGCAGCAGGACCTCCGGGTCGTTGACGATGGCCTGGGCGATGCCGGCCCGTCGCACCATGCCGCCGGACAGGGCCTTCATCCGGTCGTCGGCGCGGTCCGCGAGACCGACCCGCTCCACGGCTCGCTGGACGGCCGCCGGGACGTCCGCCTTGGGGACTTCCTTCAGCCAGGCCATGTACTCGACGAACTCGCGCACCGTGAACCGCTTGTAGTAACCGAACTCCTGCGGCAGATAGCCGATCCGGCGGCGCACCGAGCGGTGCTCGTCCGCGGAGGCCACGGACGTGCCGAACAGCTCCAAGGCGCCCTCGGCGGGCCGCAGCACGGTGGCCAGTGCCCGGATGAGCGTGGTCTTGCCCGCCCCGTTCGGGCCGAGGAGGCCGTGCACGCCCGTGCCGAGGGACAGGTCGAGCCCGTCGACGGCCATCCGGGTCCGTCCGACCCGGATTTTCAGTCCTGCGGCCCTGATCTCATGGGCGTAGGTCCTCGGCGCGACTTCCGCCGCGCTCACCGCGCGTGTCATGCGCTGTTCCTCTCGGGTGGTGGTGGTGGGGGTCAGGGTGGTCACGGGGAAACCCGGGGGACCGTGGTGTACGAGCCCCGGCGGGCCATCACGACGCCCATGCCGAGCACGAGCAACAGGCCCCACACGGGCAGGCTGTCCGGGTCCAGGAAGGCGGACTTGCTGCGGTTGATCAGAGACGGCGCCATCACACCGGCCGTCCACACGGCCATCAGGCCGAGAGCGGCGCGGGCCACCCCGAAGACGCCGCCGAGCGCCAGGGCCGCCGAGGTCAGGGCCAGGCAGGGCAGCAGCCACTGAGCTGCCGACACCCCGGCCGGCCACCCCGCGGCCAGCAGAACGGGGACGACCACGGCCAGCACGGACGCGGTGCGGCGCAGCACCAGGTGCAGTCCCGCCCGCGGGGCCGCCGCCGTCAGCTCGTACGCCGGATCGAGCCCCCGCGACCAGGACGCGGCGACCCCGCCCAGCGGCAGGACCGGGGCGAGCAGCAGCACCAGCGACACCTCGCTGAAGCCGGGAGCGGCCAGGTCCAGCGCCAGCGCGATCAGGACGACGCCGACGGTCATGGCCAGCCACGGGGCCATCGCCGGTGTGAGCCACGCCGTCAGCCACACCGGCCGGCGCCGCCGCGCCGGCATCGTGGGCGCGGTGTCCAGACTCGGCTCCAGGCCGCGCCAGACGGTGCCGATCAGCGAGGTGACGTCGGGCGCCCCGGTCTCCACGGCGTCCGAGAGCCGGGTGCGGCATGTCGCGCAGGCCTCCAGGTGCGCCTCCAGCGCCCACACCTCGTCGGCGGCGATGTCCGCGTCGCCGCGCGCGTAACGGCCGATGAGCCGCACGGACGCGTGTTCTCTGCTCTCTCCGCTCAACCCGCTCATGCCAGCGCCTTCCGCATCGCGATCCGCGCCCGGCGGGCACGGGTCTTGACCGTGCCCTCGGGCAGCCCGAGCAGGGCGGCGGTCTCCCGGACGGACAGCCCGTCGAGCACCGTGGCCTGCAGTACCTCTCTGAGTTCCGGGGCCAGACGCCGAAGCGCGTCGCCGACGTCACCGTCGACGCCCGCCGCGAGCGCCTCCTCCTCGGCGGCGGGCGCCATAACCCGCGCGGCGGCGGCCGGAGGCGGCTCGGCGTGGTGGGCGCGGCGTCGGAAGGCGTCCACGAGGCGGCGCGCCGCGATCGTCCACAGCCATCCGACGGCCGTGCCGCCGACCGCGCTGCCGGCGAACGCGCCCGCCGCGCGCCACACCGCCAGATACGTCTCCTGCATCACCTCGGCGACGATCTGCTCGTCGGAGCAGCGGCGGCGCAGCCGTACCGCCATCCACGGCGACGTGCGCCGGTACAGCTCCTCGAACGCGGCGCGGTCGCCCTTGGCCACCAGGTGGACGAGGCGCTCCTCGTCCACCTGGTGCAGCGCTTTCCTGTCTGCTCTCACACCTGCTGGACGCCGGACCGGGCCCTCGGGTTTTCTCTCAGCCGTGATCTGCGTCACGTGAGGCGGCGGCGGTACCTGGCCGGACCGTGGTAGGACCCCCGCGGGCGCCGGCCGGATGGGTGGCCCGTGCACCCCGGAACGGTGGCGGCCGACGAGGCCTGCCGCAGGACGGAACCAAGCGGGCGATGAGCGGGGTTGCGACCCCGTGCCTTCGGCGGCGGCGCCCCGGAACGCCGTCTCCGGACGGGGCGGGCCGCGCTCTCACGCGCTGGGCTCAGGCGCGGACCCGCCCGGACGTCACCGGCCGCCCCGCCCGCCGCGCACCGTCACCACCGGGCGCAGGGCAGACGCGTGGAGAAGTGCCCCGGTCGGGGCGGGGCCGGACTCACCGAGGGCCCGGCCTCCTGGGAGCACGCGGACGTGGCGAGCCGTCCGCCGAGGCCGCGGCCCACCCCGCCCTTCCGTGTTCGGAGCCGGACGAGACCGTCAGTCCACCTCGGCCAGAGCCTGGGCGAACTGGGCTGCGTACAGCCGTGCGTACGCCCCCTCCGCCGCCAGCAGCTCGTCGTGCGTGCCCTGTTCGACGATCGAGCCGTTCTCCATCACCAGGATCACGTCGGCGTCCCGGATGGTGGAGAGCCGGTGCGCGATCACGAAGCTCGTACGGCCGTGGGCCAGCCGCGCCATCGCCTTCTGGATCAGCACCTCGGTACGCGTGTCCACCGAGCTGGTGGCCTCGTCGAGCACCAGGATCACCGGGTCGGACAGGAACGCGCGCGCGATCGTGATCAGCTGCTTCTCACCGGCGCTGACCCCGGCACCCTCGTCGTCGAGCACCGTGTCGTAGCCGTCGGGCAGCGTGCGGACGAAACGGTCGGCGTGGGCCGCCCGCGCGGCGTCCTCGATCTCCTCCCGGGTCACCTCGCGCGAGGCGCCGTAGGCGATGTTCTCCGCGATCGTGCCGCCGAACAGCCAGGTGTCCTGGAGCACCATGCCTATGCCCGAACGGAGTTCGTCGCGCGTCATCTTCGCCGCGTCGACCCCGTCGAGGGTGATCCGGCCGCCCGTCACCTCGTAGAACCGCATCAGCAGATTGACCAGGGTCGTCTTGCCGGCACCGGTCGGGCCGACGATCGCGACCGTGTGGCCGGGCTCCACGCTCAGCGAGAGGTCCTCGATGAGCGGCTTCTCCGGGTCGTACCGGAACGACACGTTCTCCAGCGCGACACTGCCACGCAGCTCCTCCGGCCGCTCGGCGGGATCGGGGTCGGGCGCCTGCTCCTCGGCGTCCAGCAGACCGAAGACCCGCTCGGCCGAAGCGATGCCCGACTGCACCAGGTTCGCCATCGAGGCGACCTGGGTCAGCGGCATCGAGAACTGCCGCGAGTACTGGATGAACGCCTGCACGTCACCGATGGACAGCGCGCCCGATGCCACGCGCAGCCCGCCGACGACCGCGACCAGCACGTAGTTCAGGTTCGACACGAACATCATCAGCGGCTGCATGATCCCGCTGTTGAACTGGGCTTTGAAGCCCGCCTCGTACAACGCCTCGTTCTGCTCGGCGAAGTCGCGGGCGGATTCCTCCTGCCGGCCGAAGACCTTCACCAGGGTGTGGCCGGTGTACATCTCCTCGATGTGGGCGTTGAGCCTGCCCGTCACCTTCCACTGCGCCACGAAGTGCGGCTGCGACCGCTTGCCGACCCGCGCGGCCACGAACACCGACAGCGGGATCGTCACCAGCGCGACCAGGGCCAGCAGGGGCGAGATCCAGAACATCATGATCAGCACGCCGACGATGGTGAGCAGGGAGTTGATCAGCTGACCCATCGTCTGCTGCATCGTCTGCGAGATGTTGTCGATGTCGTTCGTCGCCCGGCTCAGCACCTCACCGCGCTGCTGCCGGTCGAAGTACGACAGCGGGAGCCGTGCCAGCTTGGTCTGCAGGTCCTCGCGCAGCTGGAAGACGACCCGGTTGATCACCCGGATCGAGACCCGGGTCGACACCAGCATCAGCAGCCCCGCGCCGACGTAGACCACCAGCACCGCGAGCAGGACCTGGCCCACGGCGCCGAAGTCGATGCCGGTGCCCGGCGTGAAGTCCACCCCGGTCAGCATGTCGGCGAGCCCGTCGTCGCCCTTCTCGCGCAGGCTCTCGATGGCCTGTTCCTTGGTGGTGCCGTCCGGCATCTGCCGTCCGACGACACCCGCGAAGATCAGGTCGGTGGCCGCACCGAGGATCTTGGGCCCCACGACGGAGAGCGCCACGCTCAGCGCCACGGCACCCAGCATCAGGTACAGCGAGGCCTTCTCCTTGCTGAACCTCCTCAGCAGCCGCTTCCCGGATCCCTTGAAGTCCATGGAGCGCTCGGTGGGCCCCATCATCATCCGTCCGCCCGGTCCTGCCATCAGGCGGCCTCCGCTTCCGTCAGCTGGGAGAGCACGATCTCCCGGTAGGTTTCGTTGCCTTCCATGAGCTCGTGATGGCTGCCCGTCCCGACGACCCGGCCCTCGTCCAGCACCAGGATCCGGTCGGCGTCACGGATCGTGGACACCCGCTGGGCCACGATCACCACGGTCGCCCCCGCCGTCTCCCGGGACAGTGCCCCGCGCAGCGCGGCGTCCGTCGCGTAGTCCAGGGCCGAGAACGAGTCGTCGAAGAGATAGATCTCCGGCTCCTGCACCAGCGTCCGCGCGATCGCGAGCCGCTGCCGCTGACCGCCGGAGACATTGGTGCCGCCCTGCGAGATCGGCGCGTCGAGGCCGTGCTCCAGCCCTTCCACGAAGTCCTTCGCCTGTGCCACCTCCAGCGCGTGCCACAGCTGCTCGTCGGTGGCGTCCGGATTGCCGTAGCGCAGATTCGTCGCGACCGTGCCCGAGAACAGGTACGGCTTCTGCGGGACCAGGCTCACGGTCTTCGCCAGCAGGACGGGATCCAGTGTCCGCACGTCCGTGCCGTCGACCAGCACGTCGCCGTCCGTCGCGTCGAACAGCCGCGGAACGAGCCCGAGCAGCGTCGACTTCCCGCTGCCCGTCGACCCGATGATCGCGGTCGTCTCCCCGGGCCGGGCCACCAGATCGACCGAGCGCAGCACCGGCTCCTCGGCCCCCGGGAAGCGGAACTCCGCGCCCCGTATCTCCAGATGCCCGTGCTTCAGCACCTTCGTCACCGGAGCGGTGGGCGGCACCACGCTCGACTCGGTCTCCAGGACCTCCTGGATGCGCTCCGCGCACACCTCGGCGCGCGGGACCATGATGAACATGAAGGTGGCCATCATCACCGACATCACGATCTGCATCAGATACGCGAGGAACGCGGTGAGCGCCCCGATCTGCATCCCGCCGCTGTCGATGCGGTGCGCCCCGAACCAGACCACCGCGATCGACGACAGGTTCACCACCGTCATCACCGTCGGGAACATGAGGGCCATCAGCCGCCCCGTCGACAGCGCGACGTCCGTCAACTCCGTGTTGGCGCCGCGGAAGCGCTCCTCCTCGTAGCCGTCACGGATGAAGGCGCGGATGACGCGGTTACCGGTGATCTGCTCGCGCAGCACCCGGTTGACCGCGTCCAGCCGTACCTGCATCGTGCGGAACAGAGGCCGCATGCGCCTCACGATCAGGCTCACCGAGACACCGAGGACGGGCAGCACGGCCAGCAGCACCGCCGACAGCGGGACGTCCTGGCCGAGCGCCATGATGACGCCGCCGACACACATGATGGGCGCCGAGACCATCAGGGTGAACGCCATCAGGACGAGCATCTGGACCTGCTGCACGTCGTTGGTCGTCCGCGTGATCAGCGAAGGGGCCCCGAACCGGCCCACCTCGCGCGCGGAGAACGACTGCACCCGGCCGAAGACCGACGCGCGCACGTCGCGTCCGAGCGCGGACGCCGTCCTGGCCCCGTAGTAGACCGCCCCGATGTTGCAGACGATCTGCAGGACGCTGACGGCGATCATCACGCCGCCGAACTCCAGGATGTAGCCCGTGTCACCCCGCACGACACCGTTGTCGATGATGTCCGCGTTGAGGCTGGGCAGGTAGAGGCTTGCGCAGGTCTGCAGGAGCTGGAGCAGCACCAGCAGCACGATGGGACGTCTGTACGGACCCAGATAGGTCCGCAGGAGTTTTATGAGCACACGAGTCTCTCGGAGTCGGCGAAGAGCAGAGGCCGGTACATACTCCGGCACTCCGGTCCACGACCGCCAACGCTTTTGCCCAAGCCCGGGTCAAATCGCTGGGGGCCCCGCACGGTTCAGGCCCGCGGGGCCCCGTTTTCAGACAGCCGGGTCGAACGCCCCGGGGTGGATCTGGTCGCGGGTCGCCCCGTACTGCTGGCGGACCGCGCCGCCCACAGCGAGCTCCTCACCCGGCTCCAGCACCTGCGCGTCCGCCTCCTTCCAGGCCGGTGGAGTGCGCGGATCGAGCGTCCCCTGCGAGACGCCGAGCGCCCACGCCGCCTGCCGGGCCGCACCCAGTGCCGCGTACTCGGCGGGCTGCGGCACGACGACCTGGGTGCCGAACAGTGCGGGGGCCAGCGCCTGCACGGCGGGCAGTTCGGCCGCGGCGCCCAGCAGGAACACCCGCCGCACCTCCACACCGCGGTCCCGCAGCACGTCCAGCGCGTCGGCCAGCGAGCACAGCATGCCCTCGAAGGCTGCCCGTGCCAGGTGCTCGGGCTTCATCGACTCACGCCGCAGTCCGCTCAGGGTTCCGGCGGTGTGCGGCAGATGCGGGGTGCGCTCGCCCTCCAGGTACGGCAGCAGGACGAGTCCCGAGGCCCCCGGCGTCGACTCCAGCGCCAGCCCGGACAGTTCGTCCAGCCCCTCCAGTCCGAGCATCTCCGCCGTGCCGCGCAGGGCGCGGACCGCGTTCGACGTGTGGACCACCGGCAGGTGCATCCCCGTCGCGTCGGCGAAGGAGGTGATCATCCCCGTGGGGTCGGCCAGTGCCTCGTGGTGCACGGCCATCACCGATCCCGAGGCGCCCAGCGACACGACGGCGTCCCCGACGGCGACACCCAGCCCGAAGGCGGCGGCCATCGTCTCGCCGGTACCCGCGGAGATCAGCAGACCCTCCGGTGTCGTCCCGGCGGCGTCGGCCGGGCCGAGGACCTCGGGCAGCGCCGCATGGTGGCCGAGCGCCAGCTCCACCAGGTCGGGCCGGTACGAACCGGACCCGGTCGACCAGTAGCCCGTCCCGGACGCCGCACCGCGGTCCGTCGTCCGCCGGGCGGGCCGGCCGAGGAGCTGCCACACCAGCCAGTCGTGCGGCTGCAGGACCGCCGCTACCCGCTGCGCGTTCTCGGGCTCGCTCCGCGCCAGCCAGCGCAGCTTCGCCACGGGCTGGGAGGACTGGGGCACGGCCCCGACCGCCTCGGCCCAGGGCTGCCGCCCGCCGAGCCCGTCGATCAGATCCGCCGCGGCGGCCTGAGCCCGCCGGTCGTTGCCGAGCAGCGCCGGACGTACGAGATTGCCCTGGTGGTCCAGCGGAACCAGCCCGTGCTGCTGCGCGGACACACCGATGGCCTGCACGCCTTCGAGCAGCCCTCCGGAGGCCGCCTCACCGAGTGAGAGCAGCCACGCCTGCGGATCCACCTCGGAGGCCTTGGCCTCGATCGGATGCGCGGCGTACCCCTGCCGCAGCACCTCACCGGTGTCCGTGTCGCAGACGACGATGTGCGTGAAGGCGGATGAACTGTCCAAGCCGGCCACTATGCCCATGGACAAGATTCTGCCGCACCCGCGGGCCGTTCCCGTACCGGGCCGTTCCCGTACCGGGCCGTTCCCGTACCGGGCCGTTCCCGTACCGGGCGGCACCCGGCACGGGAACGGGCCTCAGGTGTTCGTCGTCCCCCAGTCGTCGCTGCCGTTCCGCCCGCTGCGGTCCCGCAGCGAGCGCACCCGGTCGGAGACGGACACGGGGACCTTGTCCCCGACCTTCTCGCTCACCGAGTGGTAGGCCTTGCCGGCGAAGTCCCGGCCGCCGTGGGCGGCGGACTCCGCCGCGTTCCGCACGGCGGGATTCTCGGCCAACTGCTGCGCGGCCTTCTTCAGCTGCTCGTAACGCTCGCGCCCGGCTCGCGTGCCGAGCACGTAACCGAGCGCCACTCCGGCGATGAACGTGAGCCGGTACCGCATGGGTGCCACCCTTCCTTCGCTCCGTGCGACGTGTGCTGCCCGCCTACCCGCGGACACCCGAGATCACCCCGGGGGATACCGATTGGCGGAGCACCCCCCTGCTTGCGCTAATGTATGTGTCGCAGCGAACGCGCGCCGCTCGGCAGCCGCCAGGCAGGTACGATTCGAGGCACCGCAGCAATCCCCTGTAGCTCAATTGGCAGAGCAGCCGGCTGTTAACCGGCAGGTTACTGGTTCGAGTCCAGTCGGGGGAGCGCGATCCCCTGTAGCTCAATTGGCAGAGCATTCGGCTGTTAACCGGAGGGTTACTGGTTCGAGTCCAGTCGGGGGAGCGAGACGGAAGAGGACCCTTCGGGGTCCTTTTTCGTGTGCCCGCGCGGGGGCACCGGTGACTCTTTCGGGGTGATTCCGTACCGCCGGGAACCGGGCAGCACGCAGCGCGGTCTTCATGGTCACGCGAAGCAGGGCATCCGCAGCAGGAGATCGTATGACCGGCTATGCTGCGGCAGACGGCGCGTACACATGTACGCGCCACGCCGAGACGGGGCGGTAGCTCAGCCGGTTAGAGCAGCGGACTCATAATCCGTCGGCCGTGGGTTCGAGTCCCACCCGCCCCACTCCAGCAGAAACGTCGTGACCTGCAGGTTCACTCGATTGATGAGCCGTCGGGCAGGCGCGGTACCGCACGAGTACCGCACGGGGCCCTCGTACGCTTGTCTTCATGGCCTATTCAAGGCAAAGAATCTGAGCTCCGGAGGGGCCTCGCACATCGTCTATTGGCGGGCCGGAGGCGGCCGCGCTGGCGCGTGGTGCAACGAGACCTTCGATGATCCCGACCCGGCGGAACGCTTTCGAGACTTGGTGAACGGTCACGGACAGCAATGGCCTCCGGGGTGGATCAAGGGCAAGGGCTTCGTCAAGCCTGACGAACCGGCGGTGCCTGATGCCGAGATGTTCGCCGTGTATGCACACGCCTACGTAGGTCTGCTCACCGATATATCGGACCACACGCGTACGAACTACACCACATTCATCGATAACCACCTGATTCCGTGGTTCGCGGAGTTGTCGGTCTCCGACCGGGGCCCGCGGTTCACCCGCGCCCACATCAGTCAGTGGATCCTCGACCTGCAAGGTGGCAAGCCTGGTCCGCTGCATCCTGCCGGAACCGAACGCCGACCGTATGCCGCGAAGACGATCGCGAACCCGCACGGCCTGCTGTTCAGCATTCTCCAGGCGGCCGTGACCTCCGATCCGCCGCTGCGCGACTCGAATCCCTGCGCGCACACCCGGCTGCCCAAGGGAAACGACACGGAGGACGACGAGGTCTTCCTCGAACCCGATGAGTACGCCCTCCTTCGGCAGCACGTACGGGCGGACGCCCTGGACTGAGCTTGCTCCGCTTTGACGGACACCATTGGTGTGGTGGTCAGGTTGCGAGTGCGGTCTCGTACTCAGTTGGGCTGAGGTAGCCGAGGCTGCTGTGCAGGCGGTGCAAGTTGTACCAGCCTTCGATGAAGTCGAAGATCGCGGTGTGGGCGGCGGCCCGGCTGGGCCATGCGGAGGTGCCGAGCAGTTCGCGTTTGATGGTCAGAAGAACGACTCGGCGAGGGCGTTGTCCCAGCATTGACCGGTGCGGCCGACCGACAGTCGAACCCCGAACTCGGCGCCACGGGCGACTCCGTGGTGGTCAACGAGATGCTGATGCGGATCGAGACCCGCATCGACGGCCTGCCGGACGCGAAGGGCAACAACTACTTGATGTTGTCCAACTCCGACGAAAGCCGCCGAGAATACATCTCCGCCAACACCGAACTGATCAGAGCAGCCGCGCACGACACGGGGCTACCGCCAGAGATGATCGCCGGCATCGCGTGGCAGGAGGTCGAGGGCGACCCGGGGGCGCTCGACGACGTCGCTCATGAAGCACGGAAGATCCTTCCTGGTGATCCGGACCAGACGTCTATGGGGCCTATGGCCATCCAGGTCCGTCGTGCGGCTGAGGTCCTTGGGTACGACCCAAGCAACCTCACCGACATGCAACGGAGCGTGGTCGTAGATTCGATCAAGGATCCCGCCAAGAACATCTTCATCGCGTCGGAGTACCTCGCCCAGCTCAAGGCAGAGAGCGGCTTCGCCGACATACCTCCGGAACAAATGACCCGCGCGCAGATGCAGGAACTCGCCGCCCGCTACAACGGCGGTCCCTACTACGAGGACCCCGCCGCCCAGGCATATGGTCGAGGCTTCGACCGGAAACTGGACGACGCAACGGAGGCACTGAAGTGAACCAGGACGCTGGTGCATCCCCAACGATGCAAAAGGAACGCTCTCGGGCCGCTGGACGGCTGGGAACCGGCGTCTGCGCCACTGCTCTGACCATGGTGACCCTGGTGACCGGCTACGTCGCACTCACCGCCTACATGGTCGAACCCGATGGCCCCTGGGACCAGCAAGCCGTCACCAACTCCAAGCTCGCCGGCGCCATCGCGCTGATCCTCTCCACCGTGATGGGACTACTCACGATGGCCTTCGTCAAGGCCGAATGGCTCCGGAAATGGTGGTACGCCATCCCTGCCGCCTTTGCCATCGCAGCGCTCTTGCGTCTCACCCTGCTCGCAGCCGAACTCTGACCATTCAGCTCAGCGGTCTTGGTGGGTGAACCAGTTCTGTACGCCGGCGACATCCTGCAGGTGGGAGGCGTCGGAGGCCAGAGCTGAGCGTTCGGCTGCTGCGACGGCTGCCAGAACCCATTCGTTGGGGTAGTCGAATGGCGCGTCGAGGATGGCCCTAACAGCTTCGAGGGCGTCGTTGAGGACGTCGCCGCGCACGTGGAGCGGCTCCCCGAAGGGCCCTTGCGAGTAGGGGCCGTGAGCTCTCAGTCCTGAAGCTTTCCCCTTGATCACCGTAGGTTGACCGCGGTTCTGCCTGTGCTCGGCCGGCTCGGTCGCAGCTGATTCCGAAGCGATAGCCGGTCGCCGCGAGAAGGCCGCATAGCCTCAGGCCGAGATCACCGAGTGGCCGTCGATACACCACTCCAGCGGACGTGACCCGGCCCACCGGTCAGCGCTTTCCCGTGGGGCCAGGCCGGCAAGGTGGCAGTTGAGCCAAGACATCGCAGGTCTACCGCACGGTCCTGGCATAGCCACCTGCGCTCATGCCGAACTCCCGCCGGAAGTGCCGGTTGAGCTGGCTCTGGTCACAGTAACCAAGCTCGGCGGCGGTCTCTGCCACGGATCGTCCCGCTGCCAGCATGGACTTGGCGCGTGCCAAGCGCAACAGGGTCCGGTAATGGTGCGGTGGAACCCCGTAAGCCTGCCGGAAACTCCTGATCAGGTGGCGTTTGCTGCAACCGGCGACTGCCGCGAGGTCGTCGAGCTTGATGTTGGAGTTCAGTTGGCTGTGGAGCATCTCTCGTACGTGACGAAGCGCTCGAGGACGAAGTGTCGGACTCGCTGCGCCGGGAGCATCCGCATGCCTGGCGAGCAGGACGGTCAGCAAGCGGATCAGCGACGATTCGAGATCCAACTCGTCCTCGCCGTGCGCCAAACCCTTGTGCAGCGCAGCAATGCCGTTGAAGAGGCTGCGGTCTGGATAGGTCACCTCATGAAAGCGCGGCCGGCCTGTGCCGACCGGCATGAGATCGGCGTCAATGAACATCAGTTGCACAATGGCCTGGCCGTCAGCGGCGGCTTTGTCCTGATCGAGGCAGCTCACGACCTCATGGGGCTCGATCACCGTCACCGCGCCAGGAACAGGGGGATCCTGGGTTCGGCCGAGGTACTGAAAAGGGGGTGCAGAGCCGCCATGCGTGATCTTGACAGTGTATCCACCGTTCACAACGGTGGGGAAGTCACCATCGGCAGCGCGCACAACCAGGCTCTCGACTCCGAACCGTGCTCTTCTGTGACGCCATTCGACCGCGGACTCAGTCATGTCACTTTCGCCCTAGTTCAGTTTGTTCTGTTGATCTTACAGTTCCCGGCAAGACAAGTGCATCCGTCGAGCTAGGGAGGCATGACAGTCGATGGTCGAGCCAGTCGTCCTCCCCCTGCCGTCAGACCGCGGGACGAACACCTGACGAGATCTGTGCACCGCTGCGGAGATCACCGTCCACACCAACCCAGGTGCCGGGCGGCCGTTCCTGGCCCATCAGGCTCGCAGCCACGACCGCCAGTTCCATGCCTACCGCCAGTTACGACAGGCGTTATGTCAACACCGATCTCGAAAGGGCTCCGATGAGCAAGCCGTACAGCGACGCCGCCAACATCCCGGTCAACGCGTCGCAACCCGTCCTCACCTACCACCCGGTCACCCTCGACGTTCCCGGCCGACCCGTGCCGCTGGAGGTCAAGGTGTCGATCCCCGCGACCGGCACCGACCTGCCGCTCATCCTCCTGTCCCACGGGCACGGGCTGGCGAACTTCCTGTCCTCCTACAACGGCTACGGGCCGCTGGCCAACTTCTTCGCCGCCCACGGGTTCGCGGTCATCCAGCCGACCCACCTGGACTCGACGGCCCTCGGTCTGCGTGACACCGATCTCAAGGACGCGCCCCTGTTCTGGCGTGACCGCGCCACCGACATGCACAACATCCTCGACCGCCTCGACGGCATCGAGGCCGCCGTCCCTGGTCTTGCCGAACGGCGGATCGACAGGGACCGTATCGGTGCCGTAGGACATTCCCTGGGCGGCAACACCGTCTCCCTCCTCCTCGGAGCCCAGATGTTGGACCCGGACGACGACCGGCCGAAGGACCTCTCCGACTCTCGTGTCACGGCGGGAGTGCTCATCGGAGCTCCAGGCATCGGCAACGACGAGTACTTCGCCGAGTGGGCCAAGACGAACTACCCGGTGCTGTATTACACCGACTTCGAGCAGATGACAGGCACCGGCCTGATCATCGTGGGCGATCAGGACCTCAACCCCAACTTCTCCAATCGGCTCAGCTACCGTGCTGACGCTTACTCGGCCAGCCCCGGCGGCAACAAGACCATGGTGACCATGTACGGCGCTGGTCACATCTTCGGTGGCATATCCGGATACGACGCGGCAGAGACGGGCGACGAGAATCCCGAGCGCGTGGCGACTCTGCGGGCTCTCGTGTGGGCCTACTTGCGCAGCCAGCTCTACTCGGCCGACCCGTCCTGGAAGAACGCGGTGAACGCCCTGGAGAACGGTGAAGACCCGATGGCCAAGGTCGAAACGAGGTAGTTCCGCGAGGTGGGCGGCGGCGCGACGGCCCCCGCCCACCGCACTTCATCGCCGCAGCAGCAAGCGCAAGTCTGCTCTCGGTGCTCGGCCACGCAGCCCGCCGTGGCACGTCCCAGCATGCGCGCCCGTCCTCGTCGTCGCGCTCGTCGTGTTCGCGGCAGGTATCGCCGTCGCCGGCGTGATGCCGAGTTCCTCGGCGATCCGGGGCCGGGCTTCCTGGACGTAGAGCTTGGTCCGCTGGTAGTCGCCGGTGAACCCGTACTGCGCGGTCAGTCGCTCGTGGATCACTGCGGCCTTCATCAGGATCTCGGCCCGCAGCATCGAGTCGAGGAACTGGCGGGCATGCACCGCCGCTTCGAGGTTCCGCTGCACCCGGAGGCGGTCGGCTTCGGCCACTACGACTTCGACATCGACGTCCTGGCCGCCTACCCGGCCCACCGGCAAGGGACGCGTCGAGCGGCAAGTCCTCATCGTCCGCGACCACGTCCTGTCCGGCCGATTCTTCACCTCCGTCGAGGAGATGGACGCGGCCTTCATCACCTGGGTCCCGCAGCGACGGGCCCAGCCCACAGGACCTACCAGCAGATCATCGGAGAGCGGGCCGCCCGCGACCACGTGGCCCTCAAGCCACTGCCACCGACCCCGTATCTCGTGGCCGAACGGCACCTGCGGCCGGTCGGCAAGGACTGCCTGGTCGCCTTCGGCGGCAACCTCTACTCGGTGCCCGCACGCCGGGTCCGACCACGTCAACTGGTGGAGATCCGGGCCACAAAGTCGCAGATCATGCTGCATTCCACCGTCGCGGCCAGCAGCGGCGAGACGGTGCTGGCGACCCGTCCTCGGGCGATCGGCCGCGGGGTCCGCGTCGTCGAAGAGGCCCACTTGGACGGCCTGCCCACCGGCAGAGGACGTCGCACCACAACCGGCGACGTCCTGTCCCAGCCCCGCCAAGAGCGTCCTCTGGGTGAGGAGGCCGAACCTCTGCAGGTCCTGCTGAACCGGGCCGCGGCCACCCGCGTCGAGGTCGGTCGACGGCCACTGTCGGTCTATGACGAGCTGACCGGAACCCGTCCCTTCACCACCCGTCCGAGCACGAGGGAAACGTCTTCGGCCTGGGGAGGCGCCCCTCGTCGGTGCGCCTGTCGGTGGTTGACTCCTCGCCGGATGACCCCGTCGTCGGGCTGCGGACGCCGTGGCCGGCCGTTGCAGGTCACGGCGCGTCGGGGGTGGTTGGTCGTCGTTTCTCAGCTGCCGTGTCTCTCAGGGACCCGGGGGCTCAGTCGTCCAGGACGACGACATGCTTGCTCGGCGTGATGCCGGACTCGAGGCCGGCCTGGGCGTCACGGACCTACCTGCCCCAGGCCGTGGTAGACCTTCGCGCCCGTCTCGCGAACCTCGCTCCCCTTCTGGCGGTCGCTGCTGACTCGGCGACGATCCCAGTGGCTCGGACATCGGGGTGGCCGCGTCCGTCTCTGCGTGCTTCGCAGTCGAATACCTCTCTGACGCGCACCCTGAAAATCTGTGCTGACTGAGGTAGACATTGGGTCGTGGTGTGGTTATGGTTTCTGTCGTAGCCAGAAGGACAGCAGGGCCGGGCAGGGATGAACTGCCCGGCAGCAGTACCCGAAGTACAAGTAGGTGCAGTTCGCAGGGCGGTGCGGTGGCGGAGCTTCGAAGCCAGGGTGGTTGCAGGACGGCGACGGGGCTGGCGACCGGACCGGGTGGCCCGCAGTGATCAGGGGCCGCCGCACGAAGTAGCGCAATGCGCGCAGCGGCAGGACCAGCAGCGAAGTTGAGGAGAGCAACACCTCGGTAAAGGCGTCAGGCTGCGGGCGCGCGTACCGGGAAGTTCGGCAGTGGGGTTCTAAGCCAGAGTAGACGCAAGACAGGCGACGGGGCTGGCTGCCGGAACGTGGCGCTTGATCAAGCCACGAGCAGTTCGCATCACCAGCAGTACCGAATGAGCAGTACCCGCAGTTCGCAATTGATCCCCAGAGGGAAGAACGGAGGAGTTGAGCGCCATCAGGATCGCCCGGACGGAGTGTTGAGTCCGGGTACCGCAGGACATCGTCAGTGAGGTGGTCTCCGGTCAAGCAACCGCGATCCCCGCACCCCCGGCACAGTTCAGGTCGGGTCGGCGGAAACAGAAGGCCGGCGCATTACCAGGGCCGGCAGATGGTGTAGCAGTTCCTTCGGGGCCCCGGTGCGATATCGCACCGGGGCCCCTCCACGCGTTCGACAGGAAGAGGTGCAAATGACAGCAGACGATTCCTTCGGCCGTCTCGACGATGACGACCACCCCGCCTACACCTTGGGCCGGGCCGCCGTCATGCTCCACACCACCCAGGGCTTCCTTCGCGAGATCGGCGAAGCCCGCCTCATCACCCCTGCTGTTCGTCCAGCGCGGTGAAGATCCCTTCGGCCAGCCGCAGGGCGCCGAGTTCCGCCAGCCACCCGGCGAGACCGAGCCCGCACGCGCTCGGCCGGAGGTCCGCTCGCCCCGGCGGCCTCACCTTCTCAGACCCGGACCGCCATATCCGAGCGCCACCACCACGGGTTGCGCCACGTCCAGGACCAGCTCACCACCTAGCCCCACCGCCCGGTGTGCCGGCGTCTCCACCTGGACAGTGGTCGTAGCCGGTCCGGCTCCCGCCTCGGATACCGTGTTCCTCTACGGGGTGCCATAACGGATGTGACGCCCCCCACCGGAGGTAGTCAGCGTATGAGTTCAAAGCGCAGCAAGAATCCAGCCCTGCCCGTACTTGACGACGCATTCCGACTCGCGTCGGTCAAGGACGCCGAAGAGTCCACCCGTGACTTGGCCGCGCGGCTGGCCACCACCGAGCTGCGCCGCGCCTCCCACCCGGGCCGGGTCACCTGGGAGCCCATCGATCAGGCCGAACCCGTACCGGTCCCGCCGACTGTGGTCGACGGTGACGGGGACCTTTGGCTGCGGGACCGGGGCGCTGGTACCTGGACCATGCCCGAGTTCGACCCGAAGGAGTTCCCGGCCCGCTGTGGCGAGGTTCTGACGTGGACCCAGCTTGCCCGCGAGTTCGGCCCGCTGACCGGACTGGCCGACGACCGCCGCATCGGCGGCGGCCGGCGCTGACCGCGCAGCCTTCCGGGAGGACCGCGCTTCCGGAGCGCCCGGCCCGCCTCCGTCCGCGGGCACCGAGATCGGCCCGTTTTCCCGGCCGCCCCGGAAGTGGCGACCCCGAGGACGGAACCGCCGGCGCGCCAGAGGCAATGGACACGCACCGGACGAGGGCTGCGCGATCGCGCACGGTCCTCGTCCGTGGTGGTCTCCCGCGCGGTCGCCCCATCGAGCAGGGGGCCGGATATCGCGCCGTGCAGAGGCCCTGGAGATCGCGATGAGGACATCGCCCTGCTGTCTCCGCTGAAGCACCGCAACCTGAACCTGCTGGGCCGGAGGACACGGTAGGCGAGTGGGCCACGTGCGCTGCGAGCGGCCGTCATTGGCTGCTGAGCAGCCCGGTCGCGGCGTTCCGCCGGGCCGTTGCACACCAGCGGGCGCTTCGGATCGCTGCTCGGTTGGGGGACGCCGCCGGTGTACCAGGAGCGCTCTGGCTCCGCAGCGCGCTCCGGCCCAGGTGGGCTACTGAGAATCCGTCGTGACGGGCCAGCAGATCTCGGTGTGCGTGGGGCTTGAGCCTTCGATCGACAGGTAGTGCTCACGCACGGGTCCCGGAACGCCGGTCTGCCGCTCCATGATGTACCTGCCCAGGTCCCCGCAGACCCGGTCCGCCCCTTCGCGGTCACCCGTGTGCACGGCCACGGCGTAGCGGGTGGCCGGCAGACTTATCCGCACCAGCCGGGTGTCGGTCGGCGGCGGGACGTCCATGGGGACGAAGAGAGTTGCCCTGCCCGTCTCGTCGGTGAACAGTTCTCGCGTGACGAGCCCGCCCAGCGGGCCGCGCGGGGCCCGCTCGACACGGGGCAGGGCAGTGCGGATTTCCTGCAGAGCGTCCGCGTACCAGGTGTAGTAGTCGTCCAGGCTGATCATCGAGGTCAGGGCCCACGCCCGCGTACGGGGCAGCGTGCGGAACTCGACGTCCCGTTGCCCGCTGCTTCCGGTCAGCAGTTCACGCAGGGTCTGGACGGCCTTGCTGGTTTCCCTCAGCTGGTCCTCCATGCGCTTCAGGTGCGTGGCGATGATCGCGTTGCGGTCCTCGGTTCTCTCGGCGGCCAGTACGGCCTCGACCTCCGGTAGCGGCATGTCCATCCCGCGGTAGCAGCGGATGATCTGCGCCTGGGTGACCTGATCCGTGCCGTAGTGGCGGTATCCGGTGTGCGGGTCGGTGTGAATCGGCTCCAGGAGCCCTACTTCGTGGTAGTACCGCAGCGCCTTCTTACTCAGGTGCGTCATCAGAGCGAACTCGCCGATGCTGAGGCGTGCCGTCATAACTTCTTTTTCGCGGACGTTCCGCTGGGCTGGGCACTACGTGTGAAGGGCGGCGCACCGGTCGCTCGCGACGGTGCGTGGAGCGGTGACGCGGGACTCGTGCGTCACAGTCGGCGCAGCCAGGTTTGACCGGGATGCGCGGTGCCCATCCGCTCCACCGAGTATCCCCAGGCAGAGTCGTTCTGACCTGGGGAACCGGTTTTTCCGGAGGCCTCTTGCGTGACGTTCGCCGCACGGGGGTGTGGCGAACGTGGACCTTCGGCCCTTCAATGCAAGCCGTGCGTGGCTGTGACCTGTTCTTTTTGTGGTTCTGTACCCGTGGGAGCGCAGGACGGTCCCACGGGGCCGGCCGCGAGAGTCCGGCGGAGACTCGCACTCGCGCGAAGCGGAGGCTGCCGCTGAATTCGACGCACGGATCATTCCGCCGGCAACTGCGGGGCGCTGGGCAGCGCCGCCCTGCTGCGGCGACGCTGTCGGGTGCCGAGGCAGCGAGCGCCTGGGCACCGGCCCGGAGGCTCAGAGCAGGGCGAGTTCCGTGGTGAGTCTCTCCAGGGGCTGCCAGGTGAGGCCGACAAGCGCCGCGTGCTTCCACGCGATCCGTCCTCCCGGAGCGATGAGGAACACCGAGCGCCTCAGGCCTACGCCGGGGGCCGCGACGCCGAAGAGCTTGGCCACGGTGCGGTCCGGGTCGCTGAGCAGGGGCATGCGGAGGTCGTTCCTGCGGGCGAACTCCTCGTGACTGTCGATGTCCTGCGGGCTGACGGCCCAGACCTCGGCTCCCAGTTCGGTGAACTGCTCCAGCCCGCTCGAGTAGGAGCACAACTGCTTGGTGCAGACACTCGAGTTGTCCTGCGGGTAGAAGGCGAGGACCAGGGGGCGCGAGCGCTCGGCGTCGAGCCGGTAGGTCTGCCGGGTGAAGTCACCGTCTCGCAGTACGCCCCCGGAGAGGACGAACTCCGGCGCCGTACTCCCTGTTTCTATCGAGCCTGCCATTGCGTCTCCTCGTGTGCCGTCTGTGCTGAGTGGACCGGTTCGAACGTCGCGCCGTTCATCGGGTGGCCGTCGCCGCGCGCTGGATCAGGTCGGCCACGGTGCCCGGGCGGGTCAGCATGACCGCGTGGGGCGCGTCGACCTCGGTGGTGTGCGCGTGGGCGCGCCCGGCCATGAAGCGCTGGGTGGCCGGGGGGAGAGCGTGGTCCTGGCGCGTGACCAGGTACCAGGAGGGAACGGCACGCCAGGCTGCGTTCGTCGCGGTCTCCTCGAGGGCCGCGGCGTTGATCGGCCGTTGCACGGCGGCGAGGCTGTTCGCCTCGCGTGCGGACAGGGACGCGGCGAACACGTCACGGTACTTGTCGGGCTTGATGGAGAGGTCCACGCCGCTCACGCCGTTGCCCATGGCGAAGGGAACGGGGTTCAGCGCGTCCGGTGTGGCGTGCGAGCCGGGATTCCTGGCAACCAGCGCGCCGAGTGACTCACCCTTGTCCGGCGTGAAGGCCGCGACGTAGACGAGTGCCTTCACCTCGGGCTCCTCCGTGGCGGCCTCCCCGATGACCGCGCCGCCGTAGGAGTGCCCGACCAGGACGACCGGACCCCCGATGCTCTCGATCCGGCTCTTCACATAGGCGGCGTCCGAGGCGAGCCCGCGCAGGGGGTTGGCGATCGCCTGTACGGGATATCCCCGGGCCTGCAACCGGTCGATCACCGGGCTCCAGCTGGAGGAGTCGGCCCAGGCGCCGTGCACGAGCAGGACGGTCGGCTTCGGCGCCGAGTGCGAGGTGGCAGCGGCGGCCGCGATGGTCTCTCCCTTGCCGGAAGGGCTGCTGGCGACGGCTGGGACCGCGGCGGTGGCGAGGACGGCAGCGCCGGCTACCGCGAGCACGGCGTGACGGGAGCGGCGTGCCGACCGGATGTGACGTCGGGGCATGGTTTGCCCTCTCTGCTGGTGGCGTGAGGAGACCCGGAAGGCCTCAGGTAGATGGAACGTTCTATCTACTTCGCTGACCGTAGCGCTCGCCCTCGTGATCGTCAATCGATGACCGGAGGGCTGAAAGCTACGTAGGGCGGGGAGCTGGCCGCTGGTGGGTCATCCGCGCCCAAGCGGTCGAGGAGGCTGCCACCCTGCTGCCCTGAAGAAGGAACGGTCGTTCCGGTATGGTGGTGGAGTGACCCCACCCCAAGCTCCCGCGACAGCGTCTCCGGCCCGAGCCCGGCTCCTGGAGGCAGCCTCGGCCATTTTCTACGCCGACGGCATCCGTCACGTCGGCGTCGACCGCATCATCGCCGAGGCCCAGGTCACCCGGGTCACCTTCTACCGGCACTTCCCCAGCAAGGAAGACCTCGTGCTCGCCCACGTCGAGCAGCGTGACCAGCAGATCAGGTCGGTGGTGACGGAGGCGTTCCGGACGAGTACCGATCCCGAGACCTTGCTGATCATGATGATGGCGGGCATCGGGGCGGAGATCTGCGGGCCGGGTTTCCGCGGCTGTCCGTTCATCAACGCCGCCGCCGAGTACCCCGACCCCGAGCACCCCGTCCGGCGAGCGGTCCAGGCTCACCGGTCCTGGTTCCGGCAGACGGTCCTGAACCTCGTGACCGCCGGCGGATGCACCGACAGCGAACACACCACCGCGGTGCTGATCCTCCTCCGGGACGGGGCGATGACCGGGGGAGACCTGGACGATCCGGAATCTGTGCGTGAGCACTTGATGCGGACGGTCTCCGCCGTCCTCGAAGACGGGCGGAGAGCCCGGTAGAAGGGGCCGTGCCCGCCCGCTCTGTCCATCCCCCGTTCGCCCCACTCGACAGGTCTGAACATGCGGCAGCCACAGAACGAACTCGGCGCCTTCCTGCGCGCCAACCGCGCCCGCACCGAGCCGACGGACGTGGGCCTGCTCGCCGGTGGCGGCCGTCGCAGAGTCAAAGGTCTGCGACGTGAAGAGGTGGCTGTGCTCGCCGGTGTGAGCGTCGACTACTACGCGCGCCTCGAACAGGGACGCGAGCGCCACCCCTCACCGCAGGTGGTCGACGCGGTGGGACGGGCGATGCGCCTGACACCGGACGCGCGGACCCATCTCTTCCGGCTGGCCGGCCTCCACTCCGCTCTCACTTCGGTCGCGGGCCGCGACACGGTCCACCCCTCCCTGCTGCACCTGCTGGATGCCTTCCCCGCAGCCGCCGCCTATGTGCTGAGCCCCGCCTTCGACGTACTCGCGAAGAACGCCGTCGCCACCGCACTCCTCGCACCCTTCGACGGCACCGTGAACATGGTCCGGGTGCTGTTCCAGCACTCCCGTGCGCGAGAGGTCTTCGTCGATTGGCCCGTCGTGGCGCGCGCCACGGTGCACGCGCTGCGGCTGCACGCGGGTCGGTTCCCCGACGACATCGGCATCAGCGGCCTCGTGGCCGAACTGTCGCAGGAGTCGTCGGACTTCCGGAGTCTGTGGCAGGAGAACGAGGTGGAGAACATGGCACGCGCGTTCAAAACCTTCGTACTGCCCGGCGTCGGCCGCATCGAGCTGACCTACCAGACGTTCGACGTCCATGACGCTCCCGGACAGCAGCTCCTGGTCGGCGTTCCCGAGCCCGGCAGCGCGAGCGCCGCTGCGATCGCGTCTCTCCTGGCGCCGGCCGAGCGCGGCGCGGCCACGGGCTGATGCCGTCCCGTGGCGACCGCCTGATGCCGTCCCGTCACGGCGACGTGGGGCGCGGCGGTTCCGTGCCGTCCTCGACCCGCCGGGTACCAGGCCCGCCGTTTCACCCGGATAGGTTCTTCTCGTGATCGCCACCTCTGCCCGGCTGCTTCGGCTGGTGTCCCTGCTGTCGAGCAGGCCCACCTGGTCCAACGCGGAACTGGCACGACAACTGGACGTCACCGAGCGCACGGTGCGCCGGGACATCGACCGGCTGCGTGAGCTCGGCTACGGCGTGGAGTCCGTACCGGGGCCGGGCGGCGGCTACCGCTTCGGCGCGGGCAACCGCATGCCGCCGCTGAATCTGGACGACGACGAGGTGTTCGCCGTGGCCGTGGCGCTCAGGGAAGCCGCACACGGTGCGGCACTCGGTGCCGACCCGGCGGCACTGTCGGCGCTGCTGAAGCTGCGGCAGATCCTCCCCGTCCGGATGGCGAGGCGGCTGGCGGGCCTGGACGCCACCGTCGAACACACCCCGCGCTGCGAGACCCCCCGGGCGTCCGCCGACGTGCTGTTGCTCCTGGCCTCCGTCTGCCGGGCCTCCGAGCGCACCACACTCACCTACCGGGACATGCACGGCACGACCACGGTCCGGTGCGTCGATCCGCACCGCCTGGTGTACACCGGGGCCCACTGGTACTTCGTGGCCCGCGACGTCGAACGCTCGGCCTGGAGGACGTTCCGGGCCGACCGGGTGGTGGAGGCCGAGTCCACCGGACAGGTGATCGAGGTCTCGGACGCCCCGGACGCCGCGCAGCTGGTCTCCGACACCATCACCCGCACCGGGTACCCCTTCTTCGCCCGTGTCCGGCTCCCGCTGTCCTACGACGACGCCCGGCGCCTGGTGGCGCCCATCGTCGCCACCCATGAACCCGACGGGCCGGACGCGACGGTCATCAGCATCGGCGGGTCCGACCCCGACCAGCTCGCCGGCTACCTCCTGGGCCTGCGCACACCGTTGGAAGTGCTGTCGCCCGACTCCGTGCGCCAGGCCCTCCTCGCCCGGCTCGACGCGCTGTACCGCGGCAACGAAGTGGGCCGGCAGGGAGCCGACGCGTAGCAGTGACGCTGCGCTCGTGACGACCGGGCGGGTCCCGGACAGCGACGGCGAGAGACCAGGACCGTAGCTGTCCGGATCTGCTCCTAGCCTGGATGCGAGGCACACAGCGCCGAGCGCTTCACCGCTCCGGACCTGCCTCTCCCGCAGTCCTCACCCCACACCTGTTCATGGGAGCGCATCATGTCAGCCACCCCCCGCCTGCTGGTCTACGGAGCCACCGGTTACACCGGCAAGCTCGTCGCCGAGCACGCCAAGGAGTCCGGCCTCGACGTCGTCGTGGCCGGTCGCAACCAGGAGCGCGTCAAGGCGCTCGGCGAGGAGCTCGGCGTCGAGAGCCGCGCCTTCACAGTCGACGACCCCGCACTCCTGCGCGACGCGCTCGACGGCATCACCGTGCTCCTGAACGTCGCCGGCCCCTTCCACCGCACCGCACGCCCGCTGATGGACGCCTGCATCGACCAGGGGGTGCACTACCTCGACACCACTGCCGAGTACGACGTCTTCGCCACCGCACGCTCCCGTCACGCCGAGGCAGTGGCCGCCGGCGTGATGGTCATGTCCGGCGCCGGCTGGGACGTGGTGCCCAGCGACTGCGTGGCCGCCCACGCCGCGGCACGCGTCGCGGAGCCCGTCGGTCTGCGCCTGGCGCTCAAGCTCCTCAGCGCGACCCCCGAGGAGTCGGAGGGCCTGAACCTCTTCTCCCGAGGGTCCATCGTCAGCGCCACGGAGGGCATCGGTGACCTGGGCGTGCTGGTCCGCAGCGACGGGGACATCGTCGTGCTGCCGGAGCCCAGGGTCGCCGCCTTCGACTTCGGTGACGAGGGGCCGGAGGAGTGCGTATCCGTGTCCATGGGGGACCTGATCACCAGTCACTACGCCACCGGTGTCCCTTCGATCGAGGTGTACGTGCAGGTGGGTCAGCCGCTCCCCATCGACCTGGACCTCTCGGCGCTGCCTGACGGACCGACCGCTCAGGAGCGGGAGGTGGGCCGCAGCAAGGTCGTCGCGGAGGTGACAGGCCGGGACGGCAGCGTGGTCCGTTCCCTGATCGAGACACCGACGGGCTACCGGTTCACCCAGCTGTCGTCCGTGGAGATCGCCCGCCGCGTACTGGCCGGGTCCTTCACGCCCGGCTTCCAGTCGCCGTCCTCCGCCTACGGCCCCGAACTGGCCCTCGCGGTCGGCGATTCGCAGATCAAGGACCTCTAGGGACACCGCGCGGGTGAGGCTGTCACCGCGGGAGCCCGAGCGGAACATAGGTGTGTGGCACCCAGGTAGACAGGTCCTTCCTGGCCGGTCGTCGCGCCACCAGACTGACGGTGTTCGCCCGACGGGTCGAGCGAAACCTCCTGTTGAAAGGCCACTGTCATGTCTGCTGCCACCTCCTCGATCTCGAGCGCCCGACAGATCGAGAACCTCATCGCCCGCTACTCGCACCTCGTCGACGAGGGGAACTTCGCGGAGTTCGGCGCGCTCTTCGAGCACGCGGACTTCGTGTCCGGTGAAGTGAGCCTGCGCGGTGGGAAGACCATCGAGGACCTGATCGGCTCGATGCTCGTCGTGCACGACGACGGGACCCTGCGTACCCGGCACATCACGAC
The DNA here is from genome assembly GCF_029428875.1 of Streptomyces sp. JH34. Classification (NCBI taxonomy): domain Bacteria; kingdom Bacillati; phylum Actinomycetota; class Actinomycetes; order Kitasatosporales; family Streptomycetaceae; genus Streptomyces; species Streptomyces sp. JH34. The sequence goes on from NZ_JAJSOO010000001.1 coordinate 5,161,962, forward strand.
GAACATCCTCATCGAGGTGAACGAGGACGACGGCAGCGCCGAAGCGCGGTCGTACTACAACATCCTCCAGGCTGTGCCCGGCCTCCTGCCCCTGCAGATGGTGGCGGGCGGGCGGTACCGCGACCGCTTCGAGCGGCGTGAGGGCACGTGGTCCTTCGCCCGGCGGGAGGTCACCATCGACTTCACCGGCGACACCCGCTACCACCTCAAGGCCCAGCAGGACGCCTGAAGTGCGCCGAGGTGCCCGCTCGCCCCGTGCGCGCCGGTCCCGGGTGCGCTGAGCAGGGCAGGAGTGCGGATGCGCGTGCACGTGCCGGCCATGGTGCCCCCGGGCTCCGCGCGAACCACCGGGAACGCCGAGGGGTCACGGGACAACTCCCTGGGAGAGTTCCTCCGGGCCTGCAGGTCCCGGCTGACTCCCGCGGATGTCGGCCTCGGTACCGGTGGCCGTCGCCGTCGGGTGGAAGGACTGCGCCGGCAGGAGGTGGCTGTCCTGGCGCACGTCAGCGCCGACTACTACAGCCGTCTCGAGCAGGGCCGGGAGCGAAACCCCTCGCCCCGGATCACCGAATCCCTCTCCCGAGCCCTGCGGTTGGTCCCGGAGTCGCGAAGCCGGCTGTTCCGTCTCGCCGGACTCAACCCGAACCTTCGTCCCGACACCGCCCGTAGGCAGGTGCACCCAGAACTACTGCACACAATGGAGGCGTCTCACCGGGCAGCGGCCTACGTGCTGAGCCCCTGCCTCGACATCATGGCGGCCAACGCGCACGCCCGGGCACTGCTGTCTCCCTTGTGCGGCCCCGGTGCTGCCGACGACGCGGACGCCGTCGGCCCCGATCAGAACCTTCTCCGGATCCTCTTCACACACCCCGGGGCGCGGAGCTACTTCACCGAATGGCCGCCGGCCGCCGCCGGCTCGCTGCACACACTGCGTCTCAATGCCCTCCGGCTGCCCCAGAACACCGACATCGCGGACCTGGTCGCCGACCTGTCCGCCGAGTCGGCCGACTTCGCAAGGAGGTGGGACGGCGACGAGACGTTCGGCCTGGACCGCGCGTACAGAAGCGTGGTCCATCCAGCAGCCGGACACATCGAGCTCTCGTACCGCGTCCACGGCGTGGCGGCCGCCCCGGGACAGCACCTGCTGATCGGCGTCCCCGCCCCGGGAAGTCGCAGCGCCGAGGCCTTCACCTACCTCGCGGCCATGGGCGGGCAGCAGCCATGACCACCTACTCGCATTGCGCCGTACAGGCGGCAGAGAAAGAGATCACCATGAACGCACGCGCGCACATCGGAGTCACCGGACTCGCGGTGATGGGCCGCAATCTGGCCCGCAACTTCGCACGCCACGGCTACACGGTCGCCGTCCACAACCGGACCCCGGCGCGTACCCGGACCCTCATGGAGGAGTTCGGTCACGAGGGCACTTTCGTACCGGCCGAGACCGCCCGGGATCTCGTCGATGCCCTGCAGCGCCCCCGCCGCCTCATGATCATGGTGCAGGCGGGCGCCGCCACGGACGCCGTCATCGACGAATTCGCTCCGTTGCTCGAGCCCGGGGACATGATCATCGACGGTGGGAACGCCCACTTCGCCGACACCCGGCGTCGCGAGACAGACCTGCGTGAACGTGGTGTCCACTTCGTCGGAGCAGGTGTCTCCGGCGGTGAGGAGGGCGCTCTGGACGGCCCGTCGATCATGGTCGGCGGTTCGAAGGAGGCCTACGCGGTCCTGGGCCCCATGTTCGAGACCATCAGCGCTTATGTCGACGGGGAGGCCTGCAGCACGCACATCGGATCCGACGGCGCCGGTCACTTCGTGAAGATGGTCCACAACGGCATCGAGTACGCCGACATGCAGCTCATCGCCGAAGCCTACGACCTGCTGCGCCAGGTGGCCCAGTACAGTCCGGCCGAGATCGCCGAGATCTTCCGCACCTGGAACGAGGGGCGGCTGAACTCCTATCTCATCGAGATCACCGCCGAGGTGCTCTCCCACACGGATGCCGGCACCGGGAGGCCGTTCGTCGACGTGGTCGCCGATGCCGCCGGACAGAAAGGCACCGGCCGCTGGACCGTACAGACCGCCCTCGACCTCGCCTCGCCCGTCACCACCATCGCTCAGGCGACCTTCGCACGCGCGGCGTCCGGCCAGTCCGCCCTGCGTACCGCATACCGTCCACTGCCCGGCGGTATGCACATACCGAAGACGCGCTCGGAGGCGGAACGCTTCACGTCGCAGGTCGAGCAGGCGCTGTACGCCTCCAAGGTCATCGCCTACGACCAGGGTTTCACGATGATCCAGGACGCCGCGCTCGCATACGACTGGGACATCGACTTCGGAGCGGTGGCCGGCATCTGGCGAGGCGGCTGCATCATCCGCGCCGCCTTCCTCGATCGCATCCGCACGGCCCACAAGGCCGCCCCCGACCTCGTCAGCCTGCTGGCCGAGCCCGGTTTCGCGGAGGAGATCACCGCAGCCCAGGTCCCCTGGCGCGAGGTCGTCGCCACCGCCGCCCGACGCGGTGTCCCCGCTCCCGCGTTCGCCGCGGCGCTGTCGTACTACGACACACTGCGGGCCGACCGGCTGCCCGCCGCACTGCTGCAGGGCCAGCGGGACTATTTCGGCGCTCACACCTACCGGCGTATCGACCGGCAGGGCGCCTTCCACACGCACTGGGCGCACCCCGACCGCCCTGAGACGGACGCCTGATCCGCGCAGACCGTCGGATCCACGATCACCGACGGTCTGCCTGGGTGTGGCGCACCCACCCTGACACAGCCTCCCCCTTCGGAGCGCTGTCGACGAGTGTGGGGTCCACACCCCCCGGGCGACCTCTTCGTCCGGATCGCAGTTCCGAGACTTCGAACACGCAGAAGGAACACCATGTCACTCACCTCGTACCGCACCCTCGGCCGCTCCGGGCTCCGCGTGAGCCCTCTCGCCTTCGGCGCGATGAACTTCGATGACGGCAGCTGGGGATCCGGCCCCGAGACCTCGTTCGGGCTGCTGGACCACTACCTCGACGCCGGTGGCAACTTCGTGGACACCGCCAACATGTACAACGGCGGCGCCTCGGAGGAGACCCTGGGCCGCTACTTCGCCCAGCGTCCCGGCCGCCGTGACCGCGTCGTCCTGGCGACGAAGTTCGGCGGCAGCATGGCGGCGGACGATCCCAACTCCGGCGGTGCCGGCCGCAAGGCGATCCGCGCGCAACTGGACGCGTCTCTGCGTCGGTTGAACACCGACTACATCGACCTCTACTGGATGCACCAGTGGGACCGGCACACTCCCGTCGAGGAGACCCTTTCCACCCTCACCGATCTGGTCCGCGCGGGCAAGATCCACGCCATCGGCCTGTCCAACGCGCCCGCCTGGTGGGTCGCCGAGGCCGCCACCACCGCCCGGCTGCGGGAATGGGAGCCCGTCGCCGCACTCCAGGTCGAGTACTCCCTGCTCGCCCGCGGTGTCGAGGGCGAGACCTTCGGAGCCGCCCGCCGCTTCGGGCTCGGCATCACACCGTGGAGTCCGCTGGCCAGCGGCGTCCTGTCCGGCAAGTACTCGCGCACCGCCACCGAGGTGGCCGGTTCCGGGCGCACCGCGTACGCCGCCTCCTACTTGAGCGAACCGACCTTCGTCCTCCTCGACGCCCTGCAGGAGATCGCCGACGGCCTCGGAACGACTGTGGCAGCGGTGGCACTCGCCTGGGTCCGGCAGCGCTCCGAGGTGACGTCCACGCTCGTCGGGGCCCGGACACGGGAACAACTGGCCGCCAATCTCGCCTCGCTCGACGTCACGCTCACCGACACACAGATCACAGAGCTCGACACCCTCACGGCGCCGAGCCTCGACTACCCGCACAACATGATCGAGTCGATGGTCGGTTTCCAGCAGGGAGACACCACGATCAACGGCCGGTCCGCCAAGGCCTTCGTCCGCTGACCCCCGGCCGCACCACGACGTGACCAGAACGGAACGCACCATGACCGAGACGCTGGAAATCACCACACTGCGCCCAGCCCCGGGCCACACCGCCGATGACTTCGTGAAGGCGAACGCGGACATCGACGCCTACCTCGCACGGCAGCCCGGCTTCGTGTGGCGGCGCATCGTCGAGACCGATGACGGGCGCGTCATCGACATCGTCGCCTACGACAGCCTGCCGCACGCACGAGCCGGTGCCGCCGGCATCACCGGCGAGATGGCGGACTCCCCCGTCCACGCCACGATCGACCACGACAGCGTGGACTGGCAGCTCACCACCGCGCTGCACCACCTCACGTGACGGAGGGACCAGCATGCCGTTCGCCGACGAACTCATCAGCCGCCACACCGTGCAGAGCCTCACACAGGCCATCCGGACCGCGGCTCCGGACGCCGACCTCACGGCACTGCGCGCGGCGGTTCGACAGATCGGCCCACTGCCTCTGCGGCAGCGCGCCGACCTGCTGCGTGACGCACTGCTGACGGACGTACCGGGCGACTACGCCACACTCGCCCACACCGTACGCACCGCCCGTGACAAGGCTCCGGACTTCACGGGATGGCTGATCTGGCCGGTCACCGGCGCGGTCGCCACCCGTGCCGTCCAGGAGGACGGGACCGCCGCCTTCGACGACGCGATGGCGCTGCTCGCGAGCCTCACCGGGCGCCTCTCCTCCGAGTTCGCGATCAGGACACTGCTGCGACACGATCTCGACCGTGCCCTCGGCACCATCGTCGGCGCGTGGGCCGGATCGGCCGACGTCGACGTGCGCCGGCTCGCCTCCGAAGGCACCCGTCCCTACCTGCCCTGGGCGGTACGGGTCCCGCAGATCCTGGCCCGTCCGGGGGCGACCGTGCCCGTTCTGGACGCCCTCTACCGGGACGAGAGCGAATACGTACGCCGCTCGGTCGCCAACCACCTCAACGACCTCAGCCGCGACCACCCCGACCTCGTCGTCGACACGGCACGCCGCTGGCTGGGCACCCCCACCGCCACCACCGAACGCCTGGTGCGGCACGGGCTGCGCACGCTCATCAAGCGCGGCCACCCCGGGGCGCTGGAAGTGCTCGGCTACGCCCCCGCGGTCCTGGACATCGGCGGGCCGCGACTGGACCGGGACAGCGTCCCTCTCGGCGGGAGGATCCGGTTCACCGCGTCGATTCGCAACACGGGTGATTCCCCGGCGCGGCTCGCGGTCGACTACATCGTGCACCACCGCAAGGCGAACGGAACCCGGACCGGCAAGACCTTCAAACTCACCACCCGCACCCTCGCACCGGACGAGCGGATCGAGGTGACGCGGGAGCACTCGTTCCGGCCGATCACGACACGCCGCTACTACCCCGGGACGCACGCGATCTCCCTGCAGATCAACGGAATCGAGTCCGACCGGACCGAATTCGAACTGACCCCCACGGACACACCGTGACGCGTGGCACGGAGGGAAGCCGGGCAGCTTCCGGGCCGCGGCCGGCGATCACTGTCCACGTGCGCCGCCCTGTCGGTCACACGCATCACCCGTCTGCCGACAGACCGCATCACCACCTGGCAGACGGGGAACAAAGCCGTGCGCATCTGCCTCTGGCATCGCGACGGTACGAACCACTCCCGAAAGGACACCCAGATGAACGAGACGCCGATGCCCGATGACAAGACCGGGCTCGTCGAGGCCGACGACAGGGCGCTGAAGGTGCGAGCCCAGTACGAGCAGATCGAACAGCGCGTACTGGGCCGGACCTGGACCCTGCCGGAACTCGCGCTCGGCTTCACCAACGACGCCGCCTACGTGGGGCGTCTGGTGCTCGCCGCCGAGCGCACCTGGGACATCGACGGTGACGTGGACGCCGAACTGCGGCACAAACTGGCCGAATGCCTGTGGTGGGTCTTCGTGCTGGCCGACCGACTCGACGTCGACATGCCGGAAGCCTACGAAGCCACTATGGACCGCATCGGTGACGGCCTGCGGCGGACCCTGCAGAGCATGCCCAAGGGCTGACACACAGATGTTCGGCGTCGGCCCACGAGGGGCGTGCGGACAGCAGACCGACCAGACGCAACAGGCGGGCAGAGGTGCTGATCACAGGCGAGAGTCTCCTCCAGAACCAGGACTGAAGCTGTCCTGGTCTCCCCGTAGCGTCTTCGTCATGACCACAGAACACGTTTCCGCACATGAACTCGGCCGGCCGCAGCACCGGATCTGGAGTGAGATCGAGCCGACGCCTCTGGGTGACTTCGGTAACCGGATCATGATCAAAGCGCTGACCGCCGACAAGGCACAGGTGCTGCACGTGGCGATCGCCGCGGACACGGTAATCCCCGGTCCCGCGGATCCGAGCGAGCAAGAAGTGCACCCGATGGAGCAGATCGACGTCATCCTGACCGGTCGCATGGCATACGTCGTCGACGGAAAGCAGCTTGTCCTGGGACCGGGCGAGGCACTTGGCATCCCGGGTGGAGTGCCCCATTCCGCGGTCGCCCTCGAGGACACCACCATGATCGAGGTCTTCACACCGATCCCGGACTTCCCCACCGGCGAAGTGCGCACACCGTGAGCACGGTGTCGCACGGATACACATGCGCGAGCTGAAACGGAACATGTGGACAACGGGACAGGAACGTGAGCGTCCGGCGGCCTCGGGATACACCCGACGCCACCGGACGACAGTCAACATCCTCCGGGGCCGGCCCCGCCAGCAAGGAGTCCTCTGAATGAGCGCCCACACCGATACCCGTCCTGCGATCCGCTACCTGGCCGTCACCTTCGACTGTTCCGACCCCGCCGAGCTGTCCCGCTTCTACAGTGAGGCCCTCAACCTGCCCGTCACTCTTTCCACTGACGACTTCGTGCTGCTGGCCCGTGAGGGTTCACCCGGGCTGGGCTTCTACCGCGTGGACGACTACCGACCTCCCAGCTGGCCGGGTCCCTCGGTACCGAAGCAGGCTCATCTGGAACTCGGGGTGGACGACCTGGACGTGGCCCTGGCCCGGCTCATCGCCCTGGGAGCCGTCGAAGCGGAGGTGCAACCGCTTCCTGACCGGCGGCGAATCCTTCTGGACCCTGCGGGTCACCCTTTCTGCATCACTCTGTGAGGCAACGCCCACTCTCGGGCAGGGGCGCCGCCCATGCGTCTTGCAGACCCATGTCGGGCTCCATGGTCCGCGTGTTGTCGCTCCTCGTGAGCGCCTCGGGGCGTCGGTGTGGTGAGCGTGCGGCTGCGCCTCAGCTGTGCTGACCGACGGGGATGTAGTTGGCGTACGCCTCGATGCGGGTGATCAGGCCGACGCCGTCGAAGTCGAAGTGGACCGCGGCGTGCACCTCCCCACGCCTGCCGTCGTTCGCCGTGACGTGTACGACGTGCTGCTGGAGGACTTCACCCGGCTGGGAGAGCTGGCGGAGTATGACGTAGCGGATCGATTCGTAGGAGCCGATCTGCCGTCTCAACCCCTCGAAGTACTCCTCGAGCGTCTCATCGCCCTTGCCGTCGTTGTGCCAGACGGTGGCCGACTCGGAGCACAGCGCACGCGCGGTCTCCCAGTCGGACTTCTCCAGTGCGCGGAGGTAGGTGATGACCTTGTCTTTGAGGTTCTGGCTCATGGAAGTCCCTTTTCTGATGGAAGCTGCGGGGCGCCGACAGAGCAGGCTGCGGGTCCGGTCCGACCGGACGCTCAGTGCGGCCGACGTGGGGAGCGGCGACCTGAGCCGGTGGCCGATTCCCTCGCCTCTCGGGGCGTCGGTCTCTCCATGACGATGACCGGGCGCCGCCCGGGGTTCAGGCGGGCGGCGGGCCGTCGTGGTTCACGATCCCGTACTCCGACGCGAGGTCGGTGTGCTCGGAGTCTGCACGCGCGTCGGCGGGTCCGACCGTGTGGAAGAGCCCCTCGACGGCTCCGGGGTTGTTGATGACGAGGACCTCCGCGGTCGGTGTGATCGTCTGAAAAGTGTGCGGGACCAGCCGGGACACGTAGATGTAGGCCCCTGCTTCGGCGTCGTGCACCTCGCACTCGTCCAGCGAGGTCGACCCGACCCAGAACCGGACGCGGCCGGACAGGACCACCCAGCTCTCGTCCTCCCGGCTGTGGGTGTGCAAGGGCGGCGCATCCTCGCGGCCGACGGTGAGACGCATGACGCTGACCGCCCCGCTCGTCTCGGCGTTGGTCGCCACCTGCTCGATGACGTTGTCGTAGTAGGGGAAGTCCTGGCCGTCGCCTGGGTTTCGTACGAGGGCGATGCTCATGTCGCTGTCTCCTTCCGACGAGCGGCGGCAATGAGGCGGCCGGTTCGTCGAAGCCGATGTGGTTGGCGCCGCACGGGCGGAATGCGGCGGTGCGGTCGTACGGCGGGCATGCCCGTGCGCCATGGTGATGAGGGCACACCGGCGGCACGAGCGCACGGTGATGCTTTGAGGCTGGTCGGTGTCACGGCCGGCCGAGCGGTCGGCTCAGTTCGTCGGCGACTGCGGTGGCTGACGGACCCAGTCGGGGAGGAGGGCGTACAGACGGACAGCGATCTCTTCCGGGTCGCAGTCGGTGTTACCCCCGACGGCGGCAGAGAAGACTCCGTGCACGCCGGAGGCGGTAAATACGTCCTCGACCGAGTTGTGCGGGCCGGATTCCCGCTCGTCGACACCGAGGTCGCGCCGAAGAGCGCGGAGCTGCTCCAGGAGAAGGTCGCCGATCCCCATCAGGCCGCTCGACGACCGCCAGGTCGAAGCCAGCAGGAAAAGGCTTCTGCGCTGCCTGAGGGAGTCGAGCATGGCGTTCAGCGTCGCCACTGCCACGGCGGTCGGGTCCGCGCCCATCTGCCGATCGCTGATGTTCAGGACGTGGAGGGAGCGGAAATCGTCCGCGATCACGTATACGGCCGCCTCTTCGACGGAGTCGAAGTGGTTGTAGAAGGTGGCGCGGTGGATGCCGGCGGCTTCCGCCAGGGCGGAGACCGAGGGGCACGACTGTGTCCGCTGCATGAGGTCGGCCAGCGCGTCCGCGATCGCCCGTCGCGAACGCGTGAAGCGTGGGTCCGCGTCATTTGCCGGGGGCTGATCACTCACCATGGAAGCACCCTACTTCGCGGGTGATCGCAGCGCTTCACCTCCTTGGCCCCGGGGCCGCCGTCGCCGACCGGCCCTCGGCGGGTACGCCGAGGGAGCCTCGCAGGCGCCGACGAGGAGACCCGGGCTTCGCCTCCGTGCGGCGCGCGGCCGGCAGGGCGGCACGGGAAGGTCCGAGCCTCTGCCGACTCCGGCGACGGCCGTTATTCGAGCACGCTGATTCATGTCTGACATGTCGCTCCTTCGGCCGGGTTCGCTCTCGACGTTACCACTATTCGACACCTGTCGCTTAGTGGTCTACCGTGGATCGCGTACCGGCCCGTCAAGTAAGGAAGCGTCATGTCGACAACAGGCAGCAGCACCTCCACCGCGGCAATCGCGGACAAGTTCGCCGTGGTGGAGACCATCTACCGATACGCAGCCGGCCTCGATCTGCGTGACAAGGACCTCCTCTCGTCCGCGTTCACAGACGATGCCGTAGCCGATTTCGGTCCGGCCACGAAGAAGGCCGGCCAGGAGTACCCGCCGGTCGAAGGCCGCGAGACCATCGCCGCAGCCCTGTTGGCCTCGCTCGGTCACCTGGACACCACGCACTCCGTGAGCAACCCGCGCGTGAGCCTCGACGGCGACAGGGCGAAGCTCGAAGCGATCGTGGCGTGCCAGCATCTGCCCCGAGAGGACCACTCCCGCCACGTCCTCATGACCAACCGCTACGACGTCGAACTGGTCAGGAGCGGCGACGTCTGGCTCATCCAGCACGTCACCGTCGACAACGCCTGGACCCAAGGAGACCCCACCGTCCTCGCCGGCATCTAGGGGCTGCCCGGCGACGGCCACACCCAGCAGAGCGGGGCTGGGTTGCCTCCAACTCGGGCAGCGCGGGACCGAGTCGGCCGACGGTGAGGCGCAGCGCCTCAAGCTTGCCGAGCCGGGGGCGTCGCGGAAGGCCCCACGGCGGCACCTGCGGGTGGTGAACCGGACGTCCCAGCGGGCTCGTCGACTCCGGTCAGGTGGCGCAGTCGTACTGCTTGGTCAGGTTCTCCACGGCATCGAGGACCACGGTCCGCGAGTCCCTCGTCAGCGACGGGTAGTCCCAGTCCCGTCCGGTGACGGCGACGGGCGAGACCTTCAGTGAGACCGTGATGTACCGCGCGTCGGGCCTCCGCATCTTCTTCTCGCACCCGCCCGGCAGCTGGACCTCGCTCTGCCGGGGTCCCACCCAACCTGTGCGGCCGTTCCCGACAGGGGTGGCGCCCTTCGGGCGGTCGTTCAGCGTGCTGGTGGACCTGACGTCCAGGGTGTACTGGAGCCGCGAGCCGTCCTCGTCGTCGGCGTTCTTCCGATTCACGGAGCAGATGGTGGAGAAGATTGGGTCCGCCGGCTCGGCTGCGGATCCCGAGCTGTTCGGAATGAACTCGTCGACCACGACGTCTCCGCCCTTGCCGTCCTGGAGGAGACCCGCGGTCTGTTCCGTCAGCATGCCGAGACACAGATTCTGCTCGCGCAGTCTCCTGAGCTCCGTGGGCCGGAGTTCGACCGCTGCGACGACCGCTGCCGCGAGAACGAGCACGGCCGGCAGAGCCAGGTACTTCTTGTTCATGGCTACGGCTGTCCCCTCTTCTTCCGCGCGTCCTCGATGCCGTGCCGGTACCGGTTCTCGGCAGTGGAAGGCGACCGCCAAGGTACCTGTGTGATCAGACGATCCGCCAACCACGGGTCTTGGGCGGTCTCCTGCGAAGGCCCCGAGGCTCCGGCGGACGCCGAGTGCCCGGACCCGCGGGTCCGGGCACTCGGCCGATGTGCGCTCGGGTGTGGTGCCTTCCCCCGGCGGTCCTCCTGTCGTGACAGGTCCGGGGGCCCGGTTCTCGTTACCTGTTCAGCCAGTCGGTCGGGATCGCGGCCGGGCCCGTGAGGACCTGGAGTTCCGTTCCGTCGGCCGCGTCGACGACATGGGTGCTGCGGGTCTGGTCGACGTCGTTCATGGCGGAGAAGGCTATGCGGGTGCCGTCGGGAGAGTAGACCGGGCCTTGGACGCTGCTGAGGGGGGTCGCCCAGCTGCTCTGCAGCTCGGTGACCGCGCCGGTCGCCACGTCGACCGTGTTCAGGCCGGTCCCGGTGCCATAGACGATGCGCTGCCCGTCGGGGGACCAGTCGACGGACGTGGACACGGCGTCGCGAGACGCGCTGACCTGGCGCGCCTGCCGGGTGGCGGTGTCCATGGCCCAGACGTCCTTGCCGTACTCCCAGCCGTCGGGGGTCTCGTACGCGGTGGTTCTCACGAAGGCGATGGTCCGGCCGTCGGGCGAGAAGGTGCCGGCGCCGCCGGTGGTGGTGAGCACCTCCTGCCCCGTGCCGTCGCTCTTGATCCACTCCAGACCGCGCGGGCTGTCGTAGACGATCCGCTTGCCGTCCGGCGACCAGTCGGGGTGCCCGACGTACGGGGCCTCGTTGGTTTCGGGTGCGATGCCTTCGACCAGAACGCGCCGGCCGCTGCCGTCGCTTTCGGCGACCACCAGGTTCCGGGCGTAGACGCAGCCCTCGGTCCGGGGGAGGCAGGTGCTGCCGCGCTGGATGTAGGCCGCGGTCGCCCCCTTCGGGGAGAGGACGCCGTCCTCGGCGTCCTGCGCGAAGGTCCGGACGACGTCGCCGTTCGCGGGGTCGAGCGAGACCAGAGCCGGAGAGCCGGAGGAGTAGTCGGTGGCGGTGATCCAGGTTGCCGCCGTCCCCTGCTCCGCCGCGGCGGTCGCTGTTGTCGTCAGACCGGCGGCGACGGCGATGGCCACGGTCAGTACGGCGCGTTTGATGAGCACGTGTGTCCTCCCAGGGAAACCGGAGCTTCCGGCCCCAGTACATGAGCGCCGACGGACCGGGAAACATCACCGGGCGGCGGCACGCACCGGCAGACCTGACGGCCGGATGGGGAGTACAGCCGGCAAGGGCGTCGAGGCGGACGCGCCGTCTGTGACGTTTCTGTGCGTCAGAACGCTTAAGAAGGGGGGAGATTGCCGAACGATCGAAGAGGCACGTGTGGGCAGGGGTGGGGACCGGCGTCAGGCACAGGCGGACGACGTGGAGCTGGGATCGGCCGTGTCACGTGCCCAGCAGGGGGATGACGACGCCTTCGCGGCCGTCTACCGGCTCGTACATCCGGGCCTGCTCGGGTACGTGCGCGGGCTGGTCGGGGCCGATGCCGAGGACGTCGCCTCGGACGCCTGGCTGGAGATCGCGAGGGATCTGAGGCGCTTCCGGGGGGACGGTGCGGGCTTTCGGGGCTGGACGGCGACCATCGCGCGGCACCGGGCGCTGGACCACCTTCGCAAGCAGAAGCGCCGCCCTCGTACGTCACTGATCGAGCAGGACGTCCTCGATCTGCCCGGGCGGGCGGACACGGCGGACGAGGCGCTGGAGTCGGTGTCCACGCAGTGGGCCCTCGCGCAGATCGTACGGTTGCCGCAGGACCAGGCGGAGGCGGTGCTGTTGCGCGTGGTGGTGGCGCTGGACGGGCCGGCGGCCGCACGGGTACTGGGTAAGCGGCCGGGTGCCGTGCGGACGGCCGCCTACCGCGGACTGAGGCGGCTGACCGATCAGTTGGCCTCCGGAAGCCGAGCGGCGGACACCGTGCCCGCGGCGACGGCCGCACTGAGGAACGAGACATGAGGCGCAAGACGGAGAACAGTGAGGCGGAGCTCTTCGCGCCGGAGGCCGAGGCGCTCGCGGAAGCCGTGCGAGGCAGGGTGGAACCGGAGGGCGCCGAACGTGCGCTCGCGGCGTTCCGGGAGTTCCGCGCGGCGGAGGGCGCAGGCCCGCAGCGCCCCCGAAGGCGGGACGACTGGCGCCCCTCGCGCCGTTCCCCCGCTTCCGTCTCCCTGAGGGCGGCGCTCGGAGCCGCCCTGGCGACCGTCGCACTCGGCGGTGTCGCGCTCGCGGTCGGCACGGGTGCCCTGTCCGGGCCGTTCGGCGAGGCCGACGACGATGTCCGGAGGCCCCAGTCGCCGCCGGTCGTGGACGCCCCGCGGACTCCCGGCGGTGGCCGGGGCGAGACGGGCCGGCCGTCCTCCGCACCGACGGCGTCGCCCTCGGACCGGGCTCCTGTGCCCAGGAGCCACGCGGCGCTCTGCGCGGCATGGGGCAAGGGGAACGGCAAGCACCTGGGCAAGGCGTTCCGGCGACTGGCCGATGCCGCGGGAGGAGAGGCCGCCGTGCCTTCCTACTGCGCCGCGTCGGCCGGTGCGAGCGGGACGCCGACGTCGTCGACCGGGAATCCGGGCGGGAGGACGGCGCCGGGACAGTCGAAGAAGTCCCCGGCGGCCTCCTCCGTACGAGGCAGGGGCGCGGAGCACGCCCGCGGCGCCGGAGCGGACGAGTAGGACGTCTGCCGACCGGCGCCGGTGCGTGCCGACGACCTCGAGGCCCAGGGTTGTACGAGTGGCTGGAACTCGCTGTATGAGAACCGTCACCTCGTGTACGCGTGATGCTTTCAGGGGGTGTGTCGCTGGGGCAGACATGGACTTTGATTCCGGGGGACCCCACCCCTCGTCGAGACAGATGCGTGCCTACGTCGCGTGCTTCGTCGCCGGACTGCCGGAGCGGAACCGTCTGCCGCTCGACTACTCCATCGCCAGCCTGCGCCTCGTCGACCTGGTCATCGACGGCTTGCGGCGCGACCAGCCCGACCGGAGGCGGGTCGACCCGGTGCTGCGGGGGCTGGGCGCCTACCTCGGCGAGGTCATGGTCCGAAGGGCTGACGGCCGATGGGTGGATTTCGACGCCGAGCAGAGGCTCTTCTTCGGCCAGTCCGTGGGCGTCCGGATGGGCGACGGTCGCGTGTGGAACCCGCTGGGGAAGCCGGTGCGCCGGTTCGAGGCCGGTTCCGAGGAGTCGGTTCAGCGCTTCTACCTGCTGGTGCACGGTCGTGCCCGCCGTGCCGTACCCACCCGCGGCCTGCCCGTGCCCTAGGTTCCGCGAACCGCGCCGTGACGTGGCGTCCGCGGAGGCCACGGAGGCCTCGGGGGAGGGCACTTCACCGCGGCACCTGGTCCGGCCGAACACTTCTGTGGCGGTGGCACGTCGGACGTGCCGACCGCTGACGGCGAGGGGACGACTGACCGTACCGCCCTTCTCGCCGAGGGTGAGAGATGACGGCCGCCTGCTCGTGCACCGCGATCAACTCCCGGACCGGTAAGGGTCCGACATGCTGGAAGGGGCATAGTGGTGGCATCGCTCTCGGAGGTCCGGGCCCTGTTGGGTGAACCCCGGTTCAACTGGTCGGATCCGACCCCGTGGGTCGAGTTGGAGGGGGAACTCGGAATGCGATTCCCCTCGGATTTCCGTGAGATCGTCGACGCCTACGGGTCGATATCGGTCAATGGGCAGCTGTATCTGAAGCATCCCGCCGGCCATCTTCTGCACAGTCTGGGTGTGATGGTCGGAAGGGATCTCGAACTCTGGCGCGAGGAGGACATGGCGGAATTCCTGCCCGCTCCGGTGGGGAGCGGTCCCGGCGAATTGATGCCGGTGGCGACGGCCACGACGGGGGAAGCCGTCTTCCTCCGCGTTCCCGACGACGCCTCGTCACCCTGGCGTGTCGTGGTCCAGGAGTTCGACAGCCCGGCGTGGACTCTGTACGAGATGACGTTCGGTGAGTGGCTGCTGGACTATCTCAGAGGCAGGGACGTGACGTTGTGCTCCCGTGACGTCGCGCCGGACGGCCCGTTCTGGGAGTTCCTCCCGTAGGACCGGACGCGGTGGTGCCTCGTGCCCGAGTGACAGCACCACCGCGTGAAGGCGTACCGGTCATCGGGTTCCCCGGGCCGCGCTCCGTATGCCGGCGGCGGTCCGGCCGAACTCGGCCCCGAGGGCCCGGCTTCGACGTGCGGGGAAGGGGGAGAGAGCCGGACGGCCCCGCGACCATCCGCTCCGGTCACGCCCTCCACACCCTGCCGGCGGCCCCGTCAGGAGACCTCGGTGACACTCGGCATCTCGCCGCCGGTCGTGGAGGGGTCGAACAGCGAGAACACCGCGCCCTGCGGATCCGTCAGCGACGCGAACCGGCCGAACGGGATGGTCATCGGTCCGAACCGGAGCTGAGCACCCAGCGACTTCGCCTTCTCCACCGCCGCGTCGCAGTCGGCGACGCCGAAGTAGACGTTCAGATGGGCCGGCACCTGCGGCGGGAACTCCTCGCCCATCTTCATCCGTCCGAGCACGGGGTCGGCGCCCAGGTCGTAGAGCGAGAAGTCGATCGCGTCGTCGTCCAGGTGCTTCACCCCGTACCCGAAGACGCCCGAGAAGAAGCCGTCCGCCTTCTCCGGTTCCCGGGTGTAGATCTCGGCCCAGGAGAAGGCCCCGGGCACCGCCTGCGCCTCGAACCCCTTGTGGCTGCCCGCCTGCCAGACCCCGAAGGTCGCCCCGCCGGGGTCGGTGGCCAGCACCATCGTCCCGAAGTCGCCGACCCGCATCGGTTCGACGAGCACCTCACCCCCGTGCTCGCGGATCTTCGCGGTGGTGGCGGTGGCGTCCGGCGACGCGAGGTACAGGCACCAGGCGTTGGGCGCCTCCTGGCCAGGCATGGGGGGCGACAGGGCGGCGACCGCCCTGCCGTCCACATGGGCCTGGGTGTAGCCGCCGTACTCCGGCATCGAGTCGCCGTACGTCCAGCCCAGGAGCTCACCGTAGAAACGCTTCGCCCCTTCGAGGTCGCCGAACGTACCGTCGGCCCAGCACGGAGTCCCCTCGGATTCTGCGGCCATGACTCGGACCTTTCTGTACTCGGCGGATGGTCCTCCTTCTCACGCTAGCCAACCCTCGCCCGGGCGGCGCGCCGAAGAGGTCCCGGCCGTCCGGCGAGCGGAGCGGCGACCGAGCCGGCGGGTCACGGCTCCCGGATGAGGGCGAGGCGCTCCCTTACGGCGTCCGCCTCCGGGTCCCGCAGCGCGTCGAAGATCGCGGCGGCACGGCGCCAGACGCCTTCGGCTCGCCGGGTGTCGCCCGTCGCCCGGAGCGTCTCTCCCAGCCGTACCAGGGTCTCCGCCTCGTGGTAGCGGTCCGCCGAGGCCCGGAACAGGGCTACGGCCTCCTCGTAGCTGGCGACCGCGCGGTCGTGACGGGCCAGATGGTGATAGGCGAAGCCGAGGCTGTCCAGGGTGGCGGCCTGGCCGTTGCGGTCACCGGCGTGCCGCTGCCGTTCGAGGGCCTGGGAACAGTTGTCGATGGCCCGTTCGTAGTCTCCCCCCGCGGCGTGCAGCCACCCGATCGCGTTCAGGGTGCGGGCCTCGCCGTCCCGGTTGCCGGACAGCCGGTACAGACGCAGCGCCTCGTCGCCGTGCCGCAGCGCCTCCGCCAGCCGTCCGTCCATGTAACAGAGTTCGACGTAGTTGTGCAGGGTCTGCGCCTGGCCTGTGGCGTCGCCCAGGCGGGCGTACAGCTCGAGGGAACGGCGCAGTCGGCTCTCCGCGGCACCGAGATTCCCGAGACGGGAGTCGGCACGGGCGAGCAGACGGCAGGCCATGGCCTGGCCTGCCGCATCGCCGGCTCTTTCGGCTGCGACGAGCGCGGTCTCCTGGACCGTGCGCTGGTCCTGCCACAGACCGTGGGGCGCCAGGTAGGCGGTGAGTGCCCAGGCCAGCTGCCAGCTGTACGCCTCGAAGCCGTGCCGCTCCGCCTGCGCCACGGTGCGCAGCAGGACCTGGTGCTCGGCGGCGAACCAGCCGAGGGCGGTGTCGGCGTCCCGGGCGTGCCCTCCGCTGTTGGCCGGCAGCCGTGGCACGGGCGTGACGGCCGGCCACTGAGGCTGCACGAGTACGGCTGCCGCGTGAGCGCGGTGCAGGAAGTGGTCGTACAGTCGTTCGAGGGCCTCCCCGCGTTCCGCGGGCGGCTCCGTCGTCCGCACGAGCTCGGCCGCGTAGGCCCGCAGCAGATCGTGGAACAGGTAACGCCCGGGGGAGTGCTCCGTCAACAGGTGCAGCCGTGTCAGCTCCAGGAGCAGAGGCCGGACCGAGGGCTCCGGGTCTCCGGCCAGCGCCGCCGCCGCGTCCAGTGTCAGGTCGGGGCCCGGGTGGAGTCCGAGCAGGCGGAAGAGGCGGGCCGCCCCGTCGGTGAGGGCGAGCGCGGACCAGGACAGGATCCGCCGTGCGTCGCCGTCCTCCAGTGCGTTCAGCAGCGCCCCGGCGGGGCGCAGTTCGGAGGCGAAGGTGTGGAGGGGGAAGGACGGGTGGTCCGCCATCCGTGCGGCCACGACGGCGAGGGCGAGGGGGAGCCGTCCGGTGGCGGCCACGATCTCCGCCGCCGCGGCCGGCTCGGCCGCGATCCGCTCACCCAGGCGGCGGGCGAGCAGGTCGGTCGACTCCCGCTCGGTCAGTACGTCCAGGGTGAGCGGCTGCGCCCCCTCGGTCGTCACCAGCCCGTGCATCCGCTCCCGGCTGGTGACGACCACCACGCTCCCTCCGGCTCCGGGCAGCAGCGGCCGCGCGTGGGCGGAGTCCCGTGCGTTGTCCAGGACGACGAGTACGCGGCGTGAGGCCAGCAGGCTGCGGAAGAGGCCCGCGCGGGCCTCCGTGCCGGAGGGTATCCGCGCCTGCGGTACCCCCAACGCCTCGATGAACCCCCGCAGGGCGTCGGTGGCCGGCAGCGGGCCCTCCTCGTCGTATCCGCGCAGGTTCACGTGGAGTTGACCGTCGGGGAAGCGGCCGGCCACCCGATGGGCCCAGTGCAGCACGAGAGCGGTCTTGCCGATGCCCGCCATTCCGGAGACCACGGTGATCACCGCGGTTCCCGGAACGGCGGTCGCGCCGCCGAGACAGGAGTCGAGCGCGGCGAGCGCGGCATCGCGGCCGACGAAGCCGGCCGTGACGAGCGGCAGTTGCCTGGGGCTGGGGGTGGCCGGGGCGTGCGCGGCCGGTGGGGGCACCGCGCGCTGCCTGAGTATGTCCTGGTGCAGACGGCTCAGTTCGGGGCCGGGTTCGAGGCCGGTCTCCCGGACCAGTACCTCGCGCGCCCGGCTGTGGGCCTCCAGCGCCCCCGCCACGTCACCGCCCCGGAAGAGGCCCAGCATCAGATGGAGCCAGGCGCCCTGCCGCAGCGGACGGCGCTCGACCAGCCCCCGCATGCGGAGGACCGCCTCCGGGCAGCGGTCCTCCGCGATCAGCGCCTCCGCGTAGTCCTCCTCGGCGTGCCAGCGCCGCTCCTCCAGCCGGCCCGCCCAGCGGTCGAGCGCGTCCGACAGCGGCAGCCCTTCGAGGAACGTCCCGCGCCACAGGCCCAGTGCCCGGTCCAGCTCCTCGCAGGCCCTGGCGGGATCGCCGAGGGTCAGGGCCCGGCGGCCGCCGGCCGCCGCCTCTTCGAAGAGGTCGACGTCCCGCTGCCCCGGCTCGATCCGGAGCAGGTAGCCGCCCGGTGTGCGCGGCACCCCGTCCCAGGGGCCGCCGCCGCCCAGGGAGGTCCGCAGACCGCGCACATAGGTCCGTAGGTTCGCGGCGGCGGAGGCCGGCGGGTCGTCGCCCCAGAGGGCCACGGTGAGTGCGGCGGTCGGTACGGTCTCGGAAGGGCGCCGGAGGAGGGCTGCCAGCAGCAGGCGCTGTTTGGCGGAGCCCAGGTCGAGGCGGTCGCCGTCGCGGGAGACCTCCAGCGGGCCGAGAAGAGCGAAATGCACCGTGACTCCCTGCCGTGCGTCCGAGGGTCCGCAAGTCCGTCTGCCGAGTGCGAGTTGTGCGCACTCTATGCGCGGAATGTGCGCCGCTCGCCATAGCGTGCCGCCTGTTGCGAAACACGTCTTCTCGACAAGGAGTCCTTGATGCGTATGTCCCGGAGGGCGGCACAGGCCGCAGTGACCGCTGCGGCTCTGGGCGGAACCATGATCATCTCGGCGACGCCGGCCGCCGCGGCGACGACGGCCCCGACCTGCATCGGCCGCATGGTCACGCAGACGACCGACGGCTTCGACGTCCTTCTCACGAACAAGTGCGGTGGCACCCGCTCGGTGAAGGTCGTCGTCTCACTGGCCGCGGACAGCCCCTGTTACGTGATGTCCAAAGGCACCAACGCCCTGTACGTCTACCACGGGATCTTCGGGAACTACGACCGTACGGTCAACTGCTGACGAGGTCTCATCAGCTGTCGCCACAGGGCCCTTCCGCGCGGCGGAAGGGCCCTGTGCCGTGTCCCGTCAGCCGCCCGTGGCCCGTGCGGGGCCGACCACCGACCGGGCCACTCCGAGCTCCACCAGGTCCTGGGGGCGAAGCCGGAGCTGATCGGCGGTGGACCGTACCTCGTCCGGACCGCGCTTCAGGATGGCCGCCGCCAGTTCCGGTGCGATCACCGAGAAGTAACTGTCCGTGGTGACATGGGTGTTGTCCGGCGCCGCCAGGGCGAGTGCGCCGCCGGAGCCGCCCTCGCCGATCACGAGCGTCGTCACGGGGACCCGGGCTCCGGCGACCGCCGCGAAGGCGTCCGCGATGGCGGCGCCCGCGCCGGCCCGTTCCGCCTCGGCGTCGTTGGCCGCGCCCGGGGTGTCGATCAGGGTGAGCACGGGAAGGCCGAGCCGGTCCGCGAGCCGGATCAGCCGGGCGGCCGTGCGGTAGCCCGCCGGACGGGTCGCGGTGCCGCACTGCGCGGCGTACGCCACCGGCCGTCCGGCGTGCAGGCCCACCCCGCAGAGCAGCCCCGGGTCCCTGCCGCCGCACCGGTCGCCGCCGATCGGCAGACGGTAAGCGAAGTAGGCGTCCAGATAGGCCTCCGCCCGTGGCCGCGCCACCGCCCGAGCCTGTTCCACCGCGTCCCAGCCGGTCGCGGGCAGCTCCGCGGCCGACAGTGCGTCCGGTACCGGGGCTGCCTGCGCGGGACCGGTGACCGCCAGCGCGGCCAGCCAGCGGCCCAGGGTCCCGGGCAGCTCCTCCGGCGCGACGACCGCGTCGATCTGGCCGGCTGCCAGTTGTCCCTCGGCGGTGTACGCGTACGGGTCCGCGTCGGCGGGCCGCACCCGGGAACCCGCGAAGCCGATCTGCGCCCCGGGCAGCGCCAGCACCACATCGGCGCCCGCCCCCACCGTGGCCCAGCCCCCACCGGTCGTCGGATCCCGCAGTACCGCGATCTGCGCAAGCCCCTCGGCCCTCAGCGAGGTGGAAGCGCGGGCCACGCGCTGCAGCTGTGTCAGCGCGATCATGCCCTCCTGCATCCTGCTGCCCCCGGTGGCGACGAGCGAGACGAGCGGCAGCCGCCGCTCGGCCGCCAGCGCGTACGCGGCCTCCAGACGGTCTCCGGTGTGTCCGCCCAGCGAGCCGCCCATGAAGCCGAACTCGAACGACACCAGAACGCACTCCCGGTCCCCGACGAGGGCGGTCCCGTACACGACGGACTCCTCCTCGCCTGTCCGTGCCGAGGCGCGCGCCCTGGACTCCCCGTAGCCGTTCCAGCCGAGCGGGCCGTCCGGTGGTGCGGGGCGTCCGGCCGGCAGGTGCTCCGCGAACCTCCCCGTGACGGCGGCGATCGCCTCCCGCGCCGACAGGCGGGCGCACCCGGAGTCAGTCACCCAGGGACCTCTTCATGATCTTGCCCAGCTCGTTGCGGGGGAGGGCGTCGAGGTAGCGGACGACGCGCGGGCGCTTGTGCGGTGCCAGCAGGTCCGCCACGTGGTCCGCGAGTTCCTGCTCACCAGGGGGCGGCCCGGGGGTTTCCGGTACCACCCAGGCGACGATACGCTCGCCGAGGTCCGCGTCCGGCTCGCCGGTGACGGCCGCCTCACGCACGCCGGGATGTTCCAGGAGGGCGTTCTCGATCTCGCCCGCGCCGATCTTGTAGCCGCCGCTCTTGATGAGGTCGGTGGCCTTGCGGCCGACGATCCTGACGTAGCCGTCGGGGTCGATCGTGGCCATGTCGCCCGTGCGGAAGAAGCCGTCCTCGGTGAAGGCGGCCGCCGTGGCGTCAGGGCGGTTCAGGTATCCGGTGAAGAGGTTCGGCCCGCGCACCTGGATCTCGCCGATGGACGCGGTGTCCTCGAGCACGGTGCCGTCCTCCTCGACGAGCCTGAGCTCGACGCCGGCCAGCGGTGGTCCGACCGTCCCGGCGCGCGGCGCGCCGTCGGCCCGTACGCCCGTGTTCATGAGGGTCTCCGTCATCCCGTACCGTTCGACGACCGTGCGTCCGGTGGCCGCGGCGATCCGTTCGTGGTCGTGGACCGGGAGGGCCGCCGAGCCGGAGACCAGCAGTCGTGCGCCCGCCAGGGCCTTCGCGAGGTTCCCGGGGCCCTCCGGGCCGGTCAGCGCGCCGGCGAGCCGGTGGTACATCGTCGGCACGCCGAACAGCATCGTGCCCCCGGAGAGAAGCTCCCGGGCCACCCCTTCGGTCGAGAACCTGCCGAGGTGGCGCACCGAGCCGCCCCTGCGCAGCGGGCCGAGGACGCCCAGGATCAGCCCGTGCACATGGAACAGCGGCAGGGCGTGGACGAGCACGTCCTCACCGGTCCACGCCCAGGCGTCCTCCAGAGCGTCCAGTGACGCGGCGATCGCCCGGCGGGTCAGGACCGCCCCCTTGGGCGGGCCCGTCGTGCCCGAGGTGTAGACGACCAGGGCCGGGGACTCCTCGGAGGGCTCGGCCGGGACGGCCCCGGCAGGACGGCCCGACGCGAGCGTGCTGACGTCCAGCCGTTCCAGGCCGTCCAGCGCGGGCGGCAGTGCGTCGGCCGCAGCGGCCAGCACCGTCGAGGGCGCGCTGTCGGCGACGATGTGCGCGAGTTCCCGCTCGCCGGTCTTCGGGTTGAGCGGTACGGCGGGCACCCCCGCCTGAAGGGCCGCCACCACGGCGACGACGGTCTCGGGGGTGGACGTGGCCCAGACGGCGACACGCCCCGCTCCCGCGATCCGGGTGGCGAGGGAGGCGGATGTCTCGGCCAACTGGGCGTAGGTCAGGACGTGTTCGCCGAACCGGACGGCCTCGGGGGAGTCCGTCCGGCCGGACGCTCCGCGCAGCGCGGGCAGTAGAGAGGTCACGCGGTGCAGCCTAGAAGACCGATGAGGATCCCGTCGGGGCTATGCGGTGGACGGGCAGGACTCGAAGTCGCCCGTAACAGCGGTCGGCCCGGGCCAGTGGGTCACCGCCACGGATGAGTGCGCACATGACTCGGATGCCGAGCTGTCATCGGCGTTTCAATGCACCTTTTCTGACATTCTGTCGGTTTGTGCGCTTGGTGCGACACGGAACGTCCCTAAGGGGTGCGCTTGAACGCGGTGAAGCGGAGCCGGACGACGAGGACTGCCGCTGGAGTCTCGGCCGCAGTCCTTCTGATGCTTACAGGGTGTGAGGTGCCCGGTGTCTACCGGCAGGCCCGCCCGGCCAGTGGCGGTCCGTATGTCTTCTACGTGAGCCACGACGGTGATGACGAGAACGACGGCATGTCGCCGGAGAAGCCCTGGCGGACCCTCGACCACGCCGACGCAGTGCGCTTCCGGCCCGGCGACCGGCTCCGGCTCAAGGGCGGCGAGCGGTTCCGGGGCAGTGTCACCCTGGAGAAGGGCGAGGCCGGCAGCTCGACGGAGCCGGTCGTGATCGATTCGTACGGCACCGGCCGAGCCACGATCGCGCCGCGCGGCAGGTCCGGCATCACCGTGCACGACACCGCCGGAGTGGAGATCAGGAACGTCTCGCTGGTCGGCGACCGCGAGGCGCTGCGAGAGGGCATCGGGATCGCCTTCCGCACCAGGCTCCCGGGCGGCCGGCGACTCGACCACGTCAGGATCACGAACGTCGAGGCCACAGGCTTCCAGAACGGGATCAGCGTCGGCGCGGGTAAGGGCGCTGCCGAGGGCTACAGCGACGTGCGCATCACAGACGTGTCCGTGCACCACAACCTCGAGGCCGGACTCGTCTTCTACGGGCCGGGGTTCGAGGCCGAACGCCCAGCCTACGCGCACGCCGGAATCCGGATCGACCGGGTCAAGGCGTATTCCAACACCGGTGACCCGGACAGCGACACGCGCAACACGGGCAGTGGTGTCGTGCTCGGCAGCGTCCGCGACGCCAAGGTGATGCGCTCGGTGGCCCACGACAACGGCTCGAGGTCGGCGGCCGACGCCGAGGAGGGCCCCGAGGGCATCTGGGTGTACGACTCCACCCGCGTGGTGCTGGAGAACAACAGGGCGTACCGCAACCGCACCGGCTCGCGCGTCGACGGTGGCGGATTCGGGCTCGACAACAACGTTTCGCGATCGGTCATGCAGTACAACCTCGCGTACGGCAACGACGGGCCTGGCTTCCTCGTCTATTCCGGCAAGCCCACCGGCGCCCACAAGAACAATGTCGTCCGCTTCAACATGAGCTGGGACGACGCGCGGAAGCTGCCCGAGTACGGCGGCATCGTCGCCTACGGCGTCCGCATGAGGAACCTGGACATCTACCACAACACGGTCGTGATGCGTACGGGGGACCTGGCTTCCCCGGTGGACGACGGGAACCGGCCTCCCGCGCTGCGGCTGCAGGACGGCATGCGCGGCGTGCGGGTCCACAACAACATCTTCGCCACCGACGGCGGTCCGCTGGTGGCGGCCGAGTCGTCGTACGGCCCCGGGACGCTGCTCCTCCAGGGGAACGACTACTACAGCACGGGCCCTTGGTCGTTGGAGTGGGGAACGCGGCGCTTCACGACGCTGGCCGACTGGCGCACCGGCTCCCGCCAGGAATTGCTCGACGGCGAGCCGACCGGCTCCAGCGACGACCCGTGCCTGTCCGGTCTGGCCGGACCGGTCCCCAGCGGGGCCGGCCCCGGGAGCCTGGTGCCGCACTGCGAGGGCGAGGTCCCCGCCGGTATCGCCCCGCAGGCGCTGGGCGTCGATGTGGGCTCCGTCGACTACTTCGGCAACCGGGTCCCGCGGTCGCCGGACGTCGGGGCCGTGCAGGCTCCCGCAGCCGACTGAGCCGAGCACCGCGAGCTCCGCGAACACCGAGGAGCCGGCCGGATCGGGGCGGTCCACCACCCTCCGCGTGTGGACCGCCGCCGACGCCGGTGGCGTCTTCGCGTCCCGGACGCCGCTCTCCCGGCAGCTGTCGGAGAACCACCTCACCGTGCCGACCGCTGCTGCTGGAGTACGGGCGTGAAACGGCTCGGCCCCGCGCTCGTGACCGAGGGCCATGAGCGCGGGGCAGATGCCGGAGGGGTCTATCCCCGGCCGGCCGGCAGTGCGGCGGCCATGGCCGCCGTCCGGCCCGGTTCGGCCGTCATGGGCGCGATCACGGCCCGCAGCGGCTCCCCGACCCGGCCGGCCGACGGCAGGCCCGGCGACGCCGGCCGCCCCAGTGCCTTGACGGTCCATCCGGCGGCCCGCCACGTGTCGTGCGGGAGCGCGTTCCGTCCGTCGATGAGGACCGGCCGGCGGACCACGCGCGCCAGCTTGACCGGGTCCGCCTGGCGGTACTGGCCCCACTCGGTGAGATGGAGGACGATCTCCGCCCCCTGGCAGGCCGTCAGCAGGTCCGGGCTGCAGCGCAGCTCCGGATGGGCGAGGCGGGCGTTCGCGGTACCCTCCGGGTCGTGGACCCGGACGTCGGCGCCCTGCCGGTGCAGCGACATCGCGACGGCCAGAGCCGGCGAGTCGCGCACGTCGTCGCTGTCCGGCTTGAAAGTCGCACCCAGGATGGTCACCCGACGCCCGGTCAGGTCGCCGCCGACCATCTGACGGGCGAGCGCGACGGTACGGGCCCGCTGGCGTTCGTTGATCTCGTCGACCTGGTGGAGGAACGCGACGGCCGGACCGACGCCGAGCTCCTCCGCGCGGGCGGTGAACGCCCGGATGTCCTTGGGCAGGCAGCCACCGCCGAAGCCCAGACCGGCGTTCAGGAACCGCCGGCCGATCCGGGTGTCGTGGCCGAGGGCGTCGGCGAGGGTGGCCACGTCCGCGCCCGCGGCGTCGCAGATCTCGGCCATCGCGTTGATGAAGGAGATCTTCGTGGCGAGGAAGGAGTTGGCCGCGACCTTCACCAGTTCGGCCGTGCTCGGGTCGGTGCAGATGTAGGGGACGCCCGCCTCCAGCATCGGCGCGTACACCCGGCGCAGCGTCTCGTCGGCCTCCCGGCTGGTGGTGCCCGCCACGAGCCTGTCCGGCCGCAGCGTGTCCTCGACCGCGAAGCCCTCCCGCAGGAATTCGGGGTTCCACGCCACCTCGGCCCGCACCCCCTCCGGCACGAGATCCGCGATGCGGGAGGCCAGCCGGGCAGTGGTGCCGACCGGCACGGTGGACTTGCCGACCACCAGGCACGAAGCGGGCAGGTGCGGCGCGAGCCCGTCGACGACCGCGTCCACGTACCGCAGGTCGGCCGCGAGGGAGCCGGCCTTCTGCGGGGTACCCACGCAGATGAAGTGGACCTCGCCGTGGGCCGCCGCCTCGCGCAGTCCGGTGCTGAAGCGCAGGCGCCCGGAGGCGAGCGCCCGGGTCAGGACATCGTCGAAGCCGGGTTCGTAGAAGGGCGGTCGCCCTTCGACGAGGGCGGTGATCTTCTCGCTGTCGACATCGACGCCGAGCACGTCGTGTCCGATGTCGGCCATGCAAGCGGCGTGCACGGCTCCGAGATACCCCGTACCGATGACGGTCAGCTGCATGTGCTGGTCTCCTGTCTGGGCGAGGGTGCGGGGAGGGACGAGGTGTACGGGGCGCGGCGGGGGGCGTAGCCGTGCGGGTTCCGCTGTTGGAAGTTCCACGCGTCGCGGCACATCGCGGCCAGGTCGCGCTGCGCGCTCCACCCCCAGGCCGCGGTGACCTTCGCGGGATCGGCGACGAGTTCCGCGACGTCGCCGGGGCGGCGCTCGGTGATGCGGTGCGGGATCGGCCGTCCCGAAGCCTCCTCGAAGGTGCGCACCAGTTCCAGGACGGACGCCCCGTGCCCGGTGCCGAGGTTGAAGACCCGCATGCCGGTCGCGTCGTCGATGTGGTCGAGGGCCGCGCGGTGTCCCTCGGCGACGTCCACGACGTGGATGTAGTCGCGCACCCCGGTGCCGTCGGGCGTCGGGTAGTCGTCGCCGAAGACGCTGAGCTCGTCGCGACGGCCCACGGCGATCTGGGTGAGGAAGGGCATGATGTTGTTCGGTACGCCGCGCGGGTCCTCGCCGAGCAGCCCGGTGGGGTGGGCGCCGGCCGGATTGAAGTACCGCAGCGCGAGCACGCGCAGTTCGGGCACGTGCCGGCACAGGTCCGTGAGGACCTGCTCGCAGGTCCACTTGGTGGTGGCGTACGGGTTGGTCGGCGCGGCCGGGGAGTCCTCGGTCAGCGGGACGGTACTGGCGTCGCCGTAGACCGAGCAGGAGGACGAGAACACCAGGCGGTGCACCCCGTGGTCATGCATGGCCGAGACCAGGGCCGTGGTGCCGCCGACGTTGATGTCGTAGTACGCGAGCGGGATCTGTACCGACTCGCCGACGGCCTTCTTCGCGGCGAAGTGGATCACCGCGTCGATCGGGTGGCTCATGAAGACGGCGTCCAGGGCCCGTCGGTCACGCACGTCCGCGACGTGGGTCGCGGCGAGCGGACGCCCCGCGATCTTCGTGACGCGTTCGAGGGCTTCGGGAGAGCTGTTGGAGTGGTCGTCGAGCACGACGACCTCGTGGCCGGAGCGGAGGAGCTCGACGCAGGTGTGGCTTCCGATGAAACCGGCGCCGCCGGTTACCAGGACCGTTTGGGACACGGGAACCTCGTTTCTCGATCGGCCGCAGGGGCCGTCACCAGGCGTAGAAGCCGGTGAGATAGGTGGGGAAGACGGCGACGGCGAGCGCGAGGGGGAGCAGGGTCAGCGCGCCGGCGGCGAGCGGAAGCGCGGCCGTGCGCAGTGTCCGGAAGACGGAGACACCGGTTGCGCGTGCCGTCTCCCTGACGTGCAGCCCGCCGATCGCGAGCGTGACGGCGGTGTACGAGGCGGAACCGAGGATGCAGAGGAAGACGTAGCCGACGGCCGGACCCGTGAACTGGCCGACCAGGGCCGAGCCCGACAGGAAGGTCGTGATCAGCAGGTACGGGGCGACGGCGCGCAGCGGGAGCGGCTCCAGGCCGTCGCGCTTCTTCGGCGTCACCTTGAAGGTGACCTGACGGGGCCGCAGTTTCTGCCTCAAGGCTGCCAGTACTCCCCAGGCGACGTAGGGCCAGCTGGAGAGCCCGAAGAGCCAGATCTCCCAGCTGACGACCACGGAGTCCTTCGGACGCATCAGACCGCGACGGCGGCAGAGCAGCGACAGCAGGATGAGCCAGACGGACATGCTCCAGAAGCGCGCCAGGAACTCGAAGTAGTTGACGTTGATCCAGGGAGCACCGGTGATCGCGGCGATCGGCGGCAGCAGGAGGCCGGTGATGACGGCCATGGCGAGGAGCGGGTAGTACATCAGCGCCGCACCGAAGCGCACCCGCAGCTTGAGGGACATGCGGCCGAGGTGGCGTGGCAGCATTCCCAGGAGCATGACAGCCAGGCTGCGGGACCACTGGAACTCCTGGGTGATCATGGCGCCGAAGGTGAGAGGACCCTCGCCGTGTGCCTCCGCGTCGATCGCGAACGCGCCCTGCCAGCCGGCCGAGCTGAGCAGGAAGGTGGTCGAGAAGTCCTCGGCGAGCTCGGGGCCGAGACCGCCGATGTCCCGCAGCGCCCGGGTACGGACGGCGTAGTGCGAGCCGATGCACACCGGGGCGAGGCCGGCGGAGTGGCCCAGTTGCATGGGGCCGTGGAACGTGGCCTCGCGCTGCAGCCGGCCGCGGGCCGCCCAGGACTCGCCGGCGTTCGAGTCGCAGACGCTGGGGGCCGCGACGTAGCCGATGGCCGGGTCGGCGAAGGGGCGGACGACCTCGGCGAGGTACCGGGTGCCGGGGACGTGGTCGCAGTCGAGTTGGGCGACCACGTCGTAGCGGGCGTAGCCCCAGTGGTCGTAGAAAAAGGCCAGGTTGCCCTCCTTGCAGCGCGTGCGCCGCGGCCAGTCGGCCCGGTGGTAGTCGGTGCGGCCCCGTCGGCAGGAGACGCCGACGCCGTGGGCCCGGCACCAGTCCGTGATCTCCTCGGTGGGGTCCTCGTCGCACAGCCACACGTCGTAGGCGTGAGGGAAGTCCTGGTCGAGCATCGCCTCCAGGGTGGCGCGGGCGAGGTCCCAGCCCTCGGACGGAGCGCGGGTCACCACGAACGCGGTGCGGACCGCGGGCACCTCGACGGCCGGGTCGAAGCGCCGCATACGAAGCAGCGCGACGAGGAAGTGCACCGGCTGGTAGGTCAGGTACAGCAGGAGAGCGCTGTTGATGACCATGCCCAGCCAGCCGACGCGGTGGGACGGCTGGAGCCACCAGGCCCAGAACCAGACCAGGCAGCTCGCCCAGCCCAGCGACAGCAGTGCGACGAGGAAGCGGTCGTAGCGTGAGAACGCCCGCACGGAACTGGAGGGGAGGGTGGTCAGCCGGTGCGACGGCCTTGCGAGGACGGGGCCGTCCGGGCCGATGGAGGCCACCGAACCCTTCGACAGGGCTCGGATCTCCTCGCCCAGCGCATCCCACTCCTCCGGTGACCCGGGAGCAGGGGAGGGCTGCGGGAAATCCTTGACGGTTCCGGTCCCGAGGACGGGACCCTGCTCCAACGACGTCATGGCAGCGAGTTCTCCAGATGGTGCGACAGGGGGCCGTCGGGTGTGGGGGAGGAGAAGGGGGTCACTTCGCCGAGGCGGGCAGCCCGGGTGAGGTGGCGGACGCCACGGCGGTGACGGCGGACGAGGGGCCGGGGATCGTCTGCGGTGTGGTCGCCGTGGTCTTCACCGCGGCGAGCGGTACCGTCTCGCTCTGGCCGCCGCGGATCGCCGCGGCAGACGTGCCGAGCCGGTCCGGGCGGGCGGCGAAGTACGCGACGGTCCTGCGCAGGCCCTCGGTGATGTCGATCTCCGGCTCCCAGCCCAGTACCTCGCGGGCGCGGGTGATCACCGGGCGGCGGCGGACCGGGTCGTCGACGGGCAGCGGGTGGTGCTGCACCTCGGACGGCGAGCCGGTCATCGCCAGCACGATCTCGGCGAGCTCGGTGACGGTGCGTTCGACCGGATTGCCGAGGTTGAACGGGCCCATCTCGGACGAGTCGAGGAGTGCGACGAGACCGCGGATCAGGTCGTCCACGAAGCAGAAGCTACGGGTCTGCCCGCCGTCGCCGTAGATGGTGAGCGGTTCACCGGTGAGGGCCTGGGTGATGAAGCTGGACACCACACGCCCGTCGTGCGGGCGCATCCGCGGGCCGTAGGTGTTGAAGATCCGTGCGATGCCGACATCGAGGCCGTGCGTGCGGCGGTACGCGGCGGAGACCGCCTCGGCATACCGCTTCGCCTCGTCGTAGACGCTGCGCGGACCGATGGAGTTGACGTTGCCCCAGTACGTCTCCTCCTGCGGGTGGACCAGGGGGTCGCCGTAGATCTCGCTCGTCGACGCGAGGACGAAGCGGGCGTCGTGACGCAGCGCCAGACGCAGCGCGTTCTCGGTGCCGCGGCTGCCGACCGCGAGGGTCTCGAGCGGCTGGCGCAGGTAGTCGGGCGGGGACGCGGGGGACGCCAGGTGGGCAACGGCGTCCACGCGGCCGGTGACCTCCACGGAAAGGCTCACGTCGACGGGCTGGAATTCGAACGACGGGTCGGACAGGAGGTGTGCGATGTTCGCGGGGTCGCCCGTCGAGAAATTGTCCAGGCATACGACCGAGTCGCCGCGCAGCAATAGCGCTTCGCACAGGTGCGAACCAAGGAAACCACCGCCACCGGTAACGGCAACGCGCATGTGTTTCTCCAGGAATGAGAGGTGAATTGGCCCCACGTCCCGCGCGCATGGACAGCAGAATGCGGACGGCTCGGACAAGCCGATATGCGGAGCGGTCTCGGGAAACGTAGGCCGAGAGTATGGGAATACGTAACCATTTTTATAAGGCTAGTCCGAGGAATGGGCTGTTCGGCGGGTGTCACGCGAGGCGGTGCACGGGGCTCTTCCCGGTTCGGGGCTGTTCCGGCTTTCGAACGGCGTAATCCGCCAAGGTCACACGCATGTGTGAGGTCGGGTCGCGTATGCCGGACCGGTGGCTGAGCTGTCTGTACACGCGTCGCGGGTGCACGCGTTCGAGGCGTGCGGGGAGGTGGCCCCAGGAGTCGCGGTACCGCCCGCGCCCGGTCGTCTGTGTGTGATCACCCGAATCGCGCTACGTACGCGTCCCGCCCCGCGGGGAACTCCGACAGCGTCCCGCCGCCCCAGTCATGGTCGAAGTAGGACTGGTACGCGACATCACCCCAGGAGAAGTATTCGACCATCCGGTCGATGTAATACGGGTCGTCACCGCCCCCTGCGAACGCGTCTCCGGGGCGGTACAGACCCCACTCGGAGCACACATTGCGCTTCCCCCGCGCGCGGACGAAGGCGACATGGGCGTCGAGGCCCAGTTCCTGGGACCGGATCCAGGACCAGCGGTCGGCCGGGGACACCGCCGGGGCGGCCCACTTGAGGTCGTAGGCGTTCATGCCCAGCCAGTCGACGTACCCGTCCCCCGGGTAGTAGTCGGCGAAGGTGCGCAGCCGCCGTCCGGGCTGCACACCGAGCGCGCTCGACAGCTCGAACGTGAAGCGTGCTCCTGGCGTCGCGCGGAACACGTCGACGACGTGCCGGAACAGAGCCGCGTAGCCCGCGGGGTCGTCCGTCGCCTGCCACGCGCCGATGGCCCGGTTGTTCGGCTCCCAGCCGAGCCGGACCACCGCGTCGCAGTGGCCCGACTCCACCAGCGCCCCCGCAGCCCGTGCGTACGCCGCGTCGAACTCGCCCGCCACCCCGCGCGCGAACGCCCCCTCGAAACCGTCGACCAGCGGCGGAACGCCGTACACGAAGGCCGAGCCCGGGCGTCCGTCCCGCCATGCGCGCCACGGACCGAGCTGGTACCGGCACATGGCCGCCGGATCGAAGTCCGTCCAGCTCGCGTGCGGCAGGTAGTCGTTGCCGATCTCGACGGGCCGGCCCAGAAGCTCCTCGTGCCGCACCGTGGCTTCGACGGCCTCGGCGCCGTACCCCTTGTACACGCCCAACAGGGCGTGGGCGGATCTGTCGATGACACACCTGCCGGGGACGGAACGGGCTTCGGTCCGCCCATGGTCTCCGGGACCGCCGCGACGCGGGGCCATTTCGGCGCTCGTGTCGCACCTCGCCCGGCGCCACCCGCCGAACCGCCGGCCGGCTCCTGGGTCAGCCGTCGCGCCGGACGGTCCGCATCCGGCCGTAGGCGTACACCGCGCCCGCCAGTGCGAGGTCGGAGAGCAGCATGAAGCCGATCGAGTACGAGCTCTTCGCGCTGTAGATCGCGCCCATGACCAGCGGGGGCACGAAGCCGCCGAGTCCGCCCATCGCGCCCACGATGCCGGTGACGCTGCCCACCTCGGCCTGCGGTGTCACCTGCGAGACCAGGGCGAAGACGCTTCCGCTCGCGGTGCCGAGTCCGGCAGCCATGCACAGCAGCGCGATCGTACCGAGCGGATCCAGCGGCGGGTCGAAGGCCTGGACGATGGCCGTCAGCGCCGCCAGGAGCAGCGCCGCGGCCGCGACGAGGGCGGGGTGGATCCGGTCCGACAGCCAGCCGCCGACCGGCCGGAAGATGACCGTGACCAGCGCGAAACCCGCCGCCTTGGTGCCCGCCTCGGTCGGCGACATCTCGTACCAGGTCTTCAGGTACGTCGGCAGGTACACACCGAAGGCGACGATGCCGCCGAAACCGATCGCGTACAGCGCGGCCAGCTCCCACGTCACCCGCAGCCTGCCCGCCCGCCCCAGCCGGTGGCCCAGCGAGTCCGTGGGCGCCTTGCGGTCCGGATGGTCGCTGACCAGCACCACGGCCAGGAGCGAGTACACCAGGAGCGCGCCGGCGACGATCAGGAAGGGGAGGTTCTCGTCGTGCTCGGCGATCCGCGGCGTGAAGAAGCCGGACAGTGCGACGCCCCCCATGCCCATGCCGAACACCCCGAGTGCGAAACCTCTGTCCGCGGGCGGGAACCACGAGTTGACCAGGGGGATGCCGATCGCGAACGTCGTCCCGCCGAGGCCGAGGAGAAAGCCGACGGCCAGCATCGCCCCGTAGTTGTCCTTCGCCGGGATGAGCAGCAGGACCGGGACGACCGTCAGGGCCGAGACGAGGGGGAACATCCGTCTGGCGCCGAACTTGTCGGTCAGCGCGCCCGCCGGGACACGGCCGAGCGAGCCGACGAGCACGGGCACCGCCACCAGCAGCGACTGCTGGAAGGAGCTCAGATCCAGCCGCTCCTTGAAGTCGCCCGACAGCGGGGATACCAGGTTCCACGCCCAGAAGGTGAGGGTGAAGCCGATCGTGGCCATGATCAGGTTCCGGTACGCGGCAGATCGTCTCCGATCCGGGGCGGGGGCCTGCTGGGCGGCTGTCTGCACACCGCAAGTCAAGGGCGGGGAGGAGGTCGGGGCACGGCGGGTTGGGCCATCCGGGTAGACGGCGCCGGGCAGGCGTCCGTAGGGCGGAGGGCCTCCGAGCGGCCACCCCGGGGCCGTCCGCAGGCCGTTTCCGGCCCCGGGCTGGGAGAATCAGCGGTATGGACCGGCTGGACAGAGAGATCCTCGGCATCCTCCAGGAGGACGCCCGGATCTCGTACCGCGATCTGGGCGTGCGTGTCGGACTCAGTGCCAACGCGGCGGGCGACCGCGTGCGCCGTATGCGCCGCGACGGGGTGATCCGTGGCTTCACGGTCATCGTCGACCCCGCCGCCGACACCCGTTCGGGCCTCGTCGTCTTCATCGACGTGTCGTTGCGCCTCGACACGACGAACGAGGAGTTCGAGCGTTCGGTGCTGACCCTGCCCGGCATCACCGAGGTGGTGCACGTGACGGGCGGCCACGACTACCTCGTACGCGCCACGGCGGCCGATCCCGGCTCCCTGGACACACTGCTGCGGCGGCTGAAGAAGGACGCGGGCGTGGCCCACTCCACCACCCGGATCGCCCTCAGAGCGGCGCCTGCCAGATGACCGTCGGCGACCGGCCGCCGTCCTCGGCGCGCCCGTCGTCCGCGACCACGAGCCGCACCGCCGCACGCCCGTCGGCCAGCCGTGCCGTCGCGTCCACCTCCACCTCGACGGCCGACACCCCCTCCCGCCGGTGCGCGCCGGCGAGTGCCCCGCGCAGCACGTCGAGCAGTTCGCCGTCCACCGGCTCCGTCACCAGGGCGTCCACCGCGCCGGTGAACTGCACCGACGGCTGGAACCCGAGCACCGCCGCCGCGCCGCCCGTCTCCCTGAGGACCCGGCCGCGGAAGGTCGTGGGTGCTTCGGCGGGTGGTTGCTGGAGCGCGAAGATCGTGGTCCTGACCTCCTGGATGGTGGAGTCCAGCTCGTCGACCGCGTGTCCGAGCAGCTCGGCGGTCTCCGTGTCCCCGGCCAGGTCCCTGCGACGGGTCGACTCCAGCATCATCTCCGTCGCGAACAGCCGCTGTACGACGAGATCGTGCAGGTCGCGGGCGATGCGGTCGCGGTCCTCGTAGACCGCCAGCTGCTCCCTGTAGTGCTGCGCGTCGGCCATCACCAGGGCGAGCGCGGCCTGGGAGGCGAACTGCGAGGCGAGCAGCCGGTCCATCGCCGTGTACGGGGCGCCACCGCGTCGGCGGGGCAGCGCGAGCGTGCCGATGAGCCGGCCCCCGCTCTGCAGGGGCAGCATCATGCTGGGCCCGT
Organism: Streptomyces sp. JH34; assembly: GCF_029428875.1. NCBI lineage: Bacteria > Bacillati > Actinomycetota > Actinomycetes > Kitasatosporales > Streptomycetaceae > Streptomyces > Streptomyces sp. JH34. The sequence continues at coordinate 5,195,671 of NZ_JAJSOO010000001.1, forward strand.
AGCGGGACCGTACCGGGGTCGTCATCCGTTCGTCCGTCGCGGAGTCCTCGATGAAGACCTCCTCGCCGCCCAGCAGCTGGACGAGGACGGGGGAGCCCGGCTCGATGGCCGTACCCACGATGCCCGCCGGGTCGTCGAGGGTGGAGGCGGCGACGATCTCCATCCCGCCGTCCGGGGTCGGCAGGAGGATCACCCCGGCCGCGGCTCCCGCCAGCACCCTGGCCCGCTCGGCGACCGTCGTCAGGGCGTCCGTCGTACCCGCTCCGGTCAGCAGCGCCCTGGTGACGGCGGCCGCCCCCTCGATCCAGTGCTCCCGCTGCCTCGCCGCCTCGTACAGGTGGGCGCCTCCGATCGCCGCGGCCGCCTGGGAGGCCAGCAGCCGCAGCAGCGCCAGTTCGGTGTCGGTGAAGCGGCCCGGTTCGTCCGCGGTGAGACAGAGGCTGCCGAGCACCTCGGTGTGGACCCGGACGGGCGCGCCCAGGAAGGAGCGCGCGGAGAGAGGGGCCGGCACGTCGCGGCGGTGCGGTCCCGCCGTCAGATCGTCGACGCGGACGGCCTGCGCGTCGTCCACGAGCGCCCCGAGCGCCCCTGTACGCCCGTCCAGGAGCGGACCCGCGGCGCGGCGTTCGTCGTCGGACATGCCGGCGGTGAACAGGTCGGTGACCCTGCGGTCCTCACCGTGGAGGAGGGCCAGGGCGCCGTGGCGCGCCCCGGCCAGCGCCGTGGCGGTGTCCACGATGTGCTGGAGGGTGGTCTTCAGGTCGAGGCCCGTCCCCGCCACCGGTGACCTCTCCGGCTCTCAGCCCGCGAGAGGGGTGAGGACCAGCGGCTGGACCGTGCCGTCCAGCATCGCGCCCAGCCCCAGGACGGAACAGACGTCCGGCCGTTCGGCGATGTTCACCGGCACGCCCGTCGCTTCGCGCAGCATCTGGTCGAACCCCGGCAGCAGGGCGCTTCCACCGACCATCATGATTCCGGACTCCGCGATGTCAGCCACCAGGTCGGGCGGGCAGTCGCGCAGCACCTTGCCCAGCCCGTCGAGCACGGCGGTGAGCGGGGCGTGGATCGCCTGGCGTACGGCTGCGGTGTCGACCTGCACCGAACGGGCCAGGCCGGTGGCCACGTCACGCCCGTGGATCTCCGTCACCGCCGGACCGTTGAGCGTGAGGCCGTTGCCCCGGAGCGCCAGTTGCAGGGGGCGCACCGACTGGCTGGGCAGCATCAGCTGGTGGTGCTGGCGCAGGTGCTGGATCACCGCGTTGTCGATGGCCTCGCCGCCGATCGGGATGCGTACGGCGGTCACGATCGAGCCGAGCGAGAGCACGGCGATCTGGGTGGTCGCCGCCCCGCACACCATGATCATGGTGGCGGTCGGCTGCTCGACCGGCAGTCCGCAGCCGAGGGCCGCCGCGATCAGGGTGTCGACCAGCTCCACCCGCCGGGCCCCGAGCCCCACGAGTGTCTCCACGGTCGCGCGCTGGGCCAGCGGATCGGCGTCGTGCGGGGTGCAGGCGGCGGCCCGCAGCCGGGGCTTGCGGCGCAGCTGGCGGCGGAGCTTCTCGCCGAGCAGGTGCCGCAGCATGCGCTGCGCCATGTCGATGTCGACGACGGTCCCGCCCGAGACCGGGCGGGCCACCCGGATGTAGGCGGGCGTACGGCCGGTCATCTGTTCGGCGAGCGCGCCGACCGCGATGAGCGAGCCGGTGCGCGTGTTCACGGCGGCGACACTGGGCTCGTCGACGACGAGACCCACTCCCTTGACGAACACGCGGGTCCTCGAGGCCCCGAGATCGACGGCGATGTGGCAACGGCGCAACTGTTCGAGACTGACGGTCACGGCAAGGTCTCCCGAGAGCGCTGGCGGCGGGCACCGGCGGCAGCCGGTCCTCCCTGCATCGTCACGCCGCGGCGGGGGAGGCGCGCGTTGGGTGGGCCGTAGGGGGGAACCGGAGCTGACGGCGCGACAGATCTCAGGCGAAGCGCGGCAGCAGTCGCTGGAACAGCCCCCAGGTGAACTCCGCGACACAGGGCCGCCCGTCGGCCGGATCGGTGAAGGCCAGTGCCCAGCGGGTCGGCGCGCTGCCCTCCATGGGCCGCACCGGGGCGAAGGCCCTGGCCACCTCGTCCACGGTGCAGGACCAGGGGCGCAGGTCGGCGGCCGTGCGCGGCTCGGGGTCCGCCGAACCGGGGGCGCGGACGAGCCATTCGTTCCACACCGCTCCACCGGGACCCGCCATCACCTCGAACCGCAGGTCCGGCCAGAGCGGCAGCGGCCACAGCAGCGCGTCGCACTCCAGGTCGCCGACCTTGCGGCGTACGGACGACTCGGGCTCACCCAGGACGGAGCGGTAGCGGCGCAGTGCCCCCCTGCCGCGCGGGGCGCGCAGCATCGCCTGCCAGCGGCGGTTCGCCTCCCGCATGTCGGCGAGCGACGCGCTCAGTTCGTGACGGGCGTCCTCCACGAGGTCCGGCTGGTGGTCGGCCATCCGGCGCAGCAGGACGAGCTGGAACTGGAGAGGCCCGAACGGGACGGGAGCGGTCATGGAACCCATCCTGCCGCGTGTCACGAGCAGGGGACGTCGCGCATCGGAGTCCCGCATTCCACACAGGATCCTCACCTGTGTGCCTTCCTGTGGCGTTCCCCGGCCGTCTAGTCTGCGGGCGCGATGGATTACTGTCACCCGTGCCAACGGCACCTCAACGGGGCGCTCGCCTGCGCCGGTTGCGGGACACCCGCCGACGCGCTGGCCCCCTACGCCGTCGTCGCCGAACGCTCGAGCCGCGCCGCGGAGCCCGCCGGGGAGACCCCGGAAGCCGCCGACGCCGGCGGCCACCGTCGCCGTGCCCGGGGCGCCACCCGGCGGCGCGGCCGTCGTACGCACCGCCGGCGCGGCCGCGCGCTGCTCCTGACGGCGGTGGGTGTGGTGCTCGCGCTGGGTGCGCTCAGTCTGGCCGAGCTGGCCATGGAGCCCGGTGGCGACAGCGGGGCCTCGGAGTACGTCAGCGAGGCGACGTCCTCCGCCACGGAGCCCTTTCCGTCGGCCTCGTCGAGCACGGAGCCCGACGAACCCGGTCCGGTGGACGTGCCCACCGTGGCGCCGGTCACCGATTCCCACTCGGCCACGGCGACGGAGGGTCCCGTCGTCGACGGGGCGACCGGGGCCGCCTCTCAGGCGCCCGCGCCCGTGGAGACCTCGGCTTCCGTGCCGGCACCGGGCACACCGGATCCGGAGGTGACCGGGTCACCGGCCGAGCCGCCGGGCCCGGGCACCCCGTCGGCGGATCCCACGCAACCGGAGCCCTCGGAGGAACCCACTCCCACGCCGACGCCCACCGAGACCTGCCGATGGTGGATCTTCTGCTGACGCGGCGCTGACGGGGGCTGACGCGGTCCGACCCGGGTCCGACGCGGTCTGACCCCGGTTCGAAGCAGGGCTCACGCGGGCTCGGCGCTCCGGTCAGGCGGCGTCCTCGCCGAGCATCCGGCGCAGCAGGTCGCGCAGTACCGTGCGCTCCGCCTCCGACAGCTCGGCGAGCGGCTCCCGCGCGAAGTCCAGCGCTTCCCGCAGCTGCTCCGCCGTCCGGATGCCCTCCTCGGTCGGGGCGGCGAGCTTCACCCGCCGGTCCGCCGGGTCCGGGCGGCGTTCCACCAGGCCACGGAGCTCCAGCCGGTCGACTATGCCCGTGATGTTGGACGGTTCACACTTCAGCTTCCGGGCGACCTTGCGCATGGGCATCGGCTGCAGCGAGAGCAGCCCGAGGACCCTGGCCTGCGCGCCGGTCAGCGCGTGCGTGGCCGCGGCCCGGTCGTACTCCTCGTGGTAGCGCGCCACGACTCCGCCGATGAGCTGGATGACGTCGAGGGTGAGCGGGTCGGTTCGCGAGGAGGCCATGACACCCAGGGTACCGAATTACTTGACAAGGTGAAATATCTGGACGCATGGTTGTTTCACGTCCTGAAGCTTTTCGCTTCGCCCCCGTACGACATCGAGGAGAACCCGAGCCCATGTCTGCACTTCCCACGTCCAGCCGCGAATGGCACCTCGTCGCCCGCCCGCACGGCTGGCCCGAGCCCACGGATTTCGCGCTGCGCGAGGCGCCGGTGTCCGCCCCCGGTGAGGGCCGCGTCCTCGTCCGCAACCTCCACTTCTCGGTCGACCCCTACATGCGCGGCCGGATGAACGACGTGAAGTCCTACACCCCGCCCTTCAAGCTCGACCACCCCATGGACGGCGGCGCGGTCGGCGAGGTCATCGCGTCGAACGCCGAGGGCTTCGCCGTGGGCGACCACGTCCTGCACGGTCTCGGCTGGCGCGAGTACGCCGACGTCCCGGCCAAGCACGCGGTCAAGGTCGACGCCTCGCTGGCCCCGCTGTCCGCCTACCTCGGCGTGCTCGGCATGACCGGGCTCACCGCCTACGCCGGCCTGTTCGACGTCGCCTCCTTCAAGGAGGGTGACGCGGTCTTCGTCTCCGGCGCGGCCGGTGCGGTCGGCAGCCAGGTCGGCCAGATGGCGAAGCTCAAGGGCGCCTCCCGGGTCATCGGCTCGGCCGGCTCCGACGAGAAGGTCAAGCTCCTCACCGAGGAGTACGGCTTCGACGCGGCCTTCAACTACAAGAACGGCCCCGTCCGCGAGCAGCTCGCAGAGGCCGCCCCCGACGGCATCGACGTCTACTTCGACAACGTCGGCGGTGAGCACCTGGAAGCCGCGATCTCCTCGATGAACGTCCACGGCCGGGCCACCATCTGCGGGATGATCGCCCAGTACAACGCCACGGAGCCCACCCCGGGCCCGCGCAACCTGGCGCTCGTCATCGGCAAGCGGCTGCGCCTGCAGGGCATGCTCGTCGGCGACCACGCCGATCTCCAGCCGCAGTTCGTCCAGGAGGTGGCCGGCTGGCTGGCCTCCGGCGAGCTGAAGTACAACGAGACGAAGGTCCAGGGCATCGAGAACGCCTACGACGCCTTCGTCGGCCTGCTGCGCGGCGAGAACACCGGCAAGATGATCGTCTCGCTGGACGCCTGACGGCTCCCGGCCCGGTTCGTGGCCGTCGCGCGAATCCCGCGACGGCCGCGGGCCGGGCCGTCGTCGTCCGCCGCCGCCCGTCGGGCCCGTCACCGAGCCGGGCGGTCCGAGGGCGGCCACACGTACGGAAGGTCGGGCGGCACGTCGGGGAACAGCGGCCGGTAGTAATCGGGGTCCTTGCGCACCAGTGCGGAGCGATGGCTCTCGTGCAGTGCCTCGTCACCCAGCCACGGGGGCAGTTCCCCCGCCGCCGCGAGCTCCGCGGCCGACCGGACGGCGGTGCGCCCGAGCGACCCGGCGAGGTCCGCGCGCAGGGTCGTGGCGCAGGTGTCCGCCCTGCCCCCGGTGGTCCACACGGCGCACACGTCCAAGCCGTACCGCACGAGTGCCTCCTCGTACCCGGTCCACATCCGGACCGCGGGGTGGTGGCGCCAGCCGTAGCCGGGGACGGTGAGTCCCCGCAGCACCTGGATCGCCTCGACCCGCTGCTTGCCCAGTCTGCGGGGGTCCAGCGCGGCGGCGCTCGTGACGAAATCGGCGTACGGCAGGAATGTCTGCATCATCCATCCCTATCCCGTGCGCGCCCGGCGGCGGTCCCGCCCGCGCGCCGTCACCCGTTAGGCTCGGCCCAGGCCGTCGCGGTCGTGGGCGCGAGCCGCGGCGCATCAGCAGGAGGAATCACCGGTATGACGATCCAGCACATAGACGTGGCCTACACCGCCGTCGCCACCGCCGAGAACGGCCGTGACGGCCGTGTCTCCACCGACGACGGCAAGCTCGACGTCGTGGTCAACCCGCCGAAGGAGATGGGCGGCAGCGGCGCGGGGACCAACCCCGAGCAGCTCTTCGCGGCCGGCTACAGCGCCTGCTTCCAGGGTGCGCTCGGCGTGGTCGCCCGTCAGGAGAAGGCCGACATCACGGGTTCGACGGTGACCGCGTCGGTCTCCATCGGAAAGACCGAGGCGGGTGGCTTCGGCCTGGAGGTCGCGATCAGCGCCTCCATCCCGAACGTCGACACGGCCACCGCGCAGGCGCTCGTCGAGAAGGCGCACCAGGTGTGCCCGTACTCGAACGCCACCCGGGGCAACATCAAGGTCGAGCTGTCGGCCGGCTGAGCTCCAGCTCCTCGCACACGCCCGAGGGCCGCATCCCGTCACGGGGATGCGGCCCTCGGCCGTGTGCGGCCGTCCCGCATCAGGAAGAGCGCGCGCAAGGGCATTGACTGCCGCGGAGGTTGAAAACTACGGTCCGTTCGAGTTCACGATCAGCATCCGAAATATCGAACGAGTAAGGAAGCCATGACCCGCACCGCGCGCTTCACCCTCGACCCGGCCTTCACCGTCGGCGACGTGGACCCCCGGCTCTTCGGCTCCTTCGTCGAGCACCTCGGCCGCTGCGTCTACGACGGCATCTTCGAGCCCGGCCACCCGTCGGCGGACGAGGCCGGACTGCGCACCGACGTCCTGGACCTCGTCCGCGAACTCGGCGTCACCGCGATCCGCTACCCGGGTGGCAACTTCGTCTCCGGCTACCGCTGGGAGGACAGTGTCGGCCCCGCCGACGAACGCCCCCGCCGTCTCGACCTCGCGTGGCGCTCCACCGAGACGAATCGTTTCGGCCTCTCGGAGTACATCGACTTCCTCCGGAAGGTCGGCCCGCAGGCCGAACCGATGCTCGCGGTCAACCTCGGCACCCGCGGCGTCCAGGAGGCCATCCAGCTCCAGGAGTACGCCAACCACCCGTCCGGCACCGAACTCTCCGACCGCCGCGTCGCGCACGGCGACAAGGACCCCTTCGGGATCAAGCTGTGGTGTCTGGGCAACGAGATGGACGGCCCGTGGCAGACCGGGCACAAGACCGCCGAGGAGTACGGGCGGCTCGCCGCCGAGACGGCGCGCGCGATGCGGCAGATCGATCCGTCGGTCCAGCTCGTCGCCTGCGGGTCCTCCAGCCGCGCCATGCCGACCTTCGCGGCATGGGAGGCGACGGTCCTCGCCGAGACCTACGACGTCGTCGACTACGTCTCGCTGCACGCCTACTACGAGGAGACCGACGGCGACCGCGACTCCTTCCTCGCCTCGGCCGTCGACATGGAGTCCTTCATCGAGAGCGTCGTCGCGACCTGCGACCACGTGGGGGCACGCCTCAAGTCGCCGAAGAAGATCAACCTCTCCTTCGACGAGTGGAACGTCTGGTACATGAGCCGCTTCCAGAAGGAAGCGGAGGAGAACCCGCTCGACTGGCCCGAGGCGCCCCGGCTGCTGGAGGACAACTACAGCGTCACCGACGCCGTCGTCTTCGGCAGCCTGCTCATCGCGCTGCTGCGCCACGCGGACCGGGTGACCGTCGCCTGTCTCGCCCAGCTGGTCAACGTGATCGCGCCGATCATGACCGAGCCAGGCGGGCCCGCCTGGCGTCAGACCACCTTCTTCCCCTTCGCCCAGGCCGCGCGGTACGGGCGGGGCCAGGTCCTGGACGTGCGGGTGGACTCGCCGACGTACGGGACGGCGAAGTACGGCGAGACGGACCTGCTGCACGCCACCGCCGTACGCGACCCGGAGACGGGCGCCGTCACCGTCTTCGCCGTCAACCGCAGCCAGGACGCGGCACTGCCGCTCGAAGTCGCCCTGACCGGGATGGACCTGGACCGGGTCGTCGAGCACCTGGTGGTGGCCGACGCCGACCCGGAGGCGCGGAACACCCTCGCCGAGCCCGAGCGGGTCGTGCCCCACGCCGCCGAGGGCACGGAGCTGTCCGGCGGAACGCTGAAGGCCGTGCTGGAGCCGCTGTCCTGGAACGTGATCCGGCTGGTCTGAGTGCTGGTTCCTGACGTGGGGCGCCCGCGCTGCTCTCATGCCGTCCCGATCGTCCGGGGCGCCCCCGAGGCCGGACGTGGGGTCTGCTTCTTCCGGAGCGGCCCGAACCGGAGGGTGACCTGATGAACGATGGAGGCCCGGTGGAGAGCGAAATGCGGTACGCCGACGAGCTGACCGCCGACGTCGTCCGGGAGGTCGGTGACTTCCTGCTCCCCCGACTGGAACGAGCGGCACGTACTCACCCCTCGGACAGCGAGGAGGCCATCACCGCCTCGGCGCTCGCCGAGGCGGTGGCCACACTGGTCCTCACCCTGGAGGGGACCATCACCGGCCGGACACCCGGCCGCGGCCGCGTCCGCGAGGGGGCTCCGCCGCCCCGGGTGCCTGCCGAGGAGGAACGCCGGGTGCGGGCGGAGGTACGGCTCGAGCGCCTTCGGGAAGACTGGAACCGCCTCTGTGTCCTTGCGGGACACTGGCGCTCCGTACCCGGTCACCAGGACTCCCGCTGGCGCAGGCTCGAGTTCCTGGACGCGGAGGACGAGCGCCGGTACGACCGCCGGCGGGCCGAGGGCCGGATGGAGGGCCACGTGGCCCGACCACCGCGACAGGGCTGACGTCCGGTCCCCGGCGCCGTACCGACGACGGCGGACGGCGCCCTCCCCGGCCGGGGAGGGCGCCGTCCGCGTGCCGCGCGGGGTCAGCGCGCCGAGAAGGCGTGCACCGTCGTCGAGCGGTAGGTGTCGCCGGGGCGCAGTACCGTCGACGGGAACGACGGCTGGTTCGGGGAGTCCGGGAAGTGCTGCGACTCCAGGCAGAACGCGTCGCCCTGGCGGTAGACCCGCCCCGAGGTGCCGGTCAGCGTGCCGTCGAGGAAGTTCCCCGTGTAGACCTGCATGCCGGGTTCCGTCGTGTACATCTTCATCACCCGGCCCGAGCCGGGGTCCGTGACGGTCAGCGCGTATTCGGGGCGGGCCGTGATCCCCTTGTCCAGCACGTAGTTGTGATCGATTCCCTGCCCGTACCCGACCTGCTCGTGCGGGGTGCGGACGGCCTCCCCGACGGCCCGGGACCGCCTGAAGTCGAACGGCGTACGCGCCACAGGGGCGAGCTCTCCCGTCGGGATCAGCGTCGCGCCGACCGGCGTGTAGCGCGCCGCCGCCAGCTCCAGCAGGTGCCCGTCGACGCTGCCGCTGCCCTCGCCCGCCAGGTTGAAATAGGTGTGGCTGGTCAGGTTGAGGACCGTGGCGCGGTCCGTGGTCGCCGTGTAGTCGATGCGCCACTCACCCCGTGAGGTGAGGGTGTAGACGACACGGACGGCGAGCGCGCCCGGATAGCCGGCCTCGCCGTCCGGGCTGGTCCGGGTCAGGACCAGCCCGACGTCACCGCGTCCGGTGAACGGCTTCACGTCCCAGACCCGCTTGTCGAAGCCCTGGTCACCGCCGTGCAGGCTGTTGGGGCCGTCGTTGACGGGCAGTTGGTGCGTGACACCGTCGAGGGTGAAACGGCCCCCGGCGATCCGGTTGCCGTACCGCCCGATCAGCCCGCCGAAGTACGGGGACTTCGCCACGTAGTCCGGCAGGCCGCCGAAGCCGAGCGACACGTTCGCCGTCCGGCCCCGGCGGTCGGGGATCTCGAGGGACTGGACGACACCGCCCCAGGAGAGGACCTTCAGCCGGGTCCCGCCGTTGGCGAGGGTCCAGCGGTGCACCTTCGTCCCGTCGGCGAGCGTGCCGAAGAGCTCCTTGGACGGGGTGTGTCCGGTGGCGGAGGCGTGCGCGGCGGGGGAGCCCGCCGCCACGGCCAGCCCGGCGGCGGCCGTGGCCGCCAGGACGGTGCGTCTGCTGGTTCCGGTGGTGAAGGTCATGAAACAACTCCTGTCGGATGAAGGGGCGTTACGAGCCGACCTTGCGCTTGTTCCATACGTCGAACCCGACCGCGGCCAGCAGGACGAAGCCCTTGATGACCTGCTGGTAGTCGGTTCCGATACCCACGAGGTTCATACCGTTGTTCAGCACGCCCAGGACCAGACCACCGATGATCGCGCCGAGGACCGTGCCCACGCCGCCGCTCATCGACGCGCCGCCGATGAACGAGGCGGCGATGGCCTCCAGCTCGAAGTTGAGGCCCGCCTTGGGAGAGGCCGCGTTGAAGCGGGCGGCGAAGACCAGACCCGCCAGGGCCGCGAGCATGCCCATGTTCAGGAAGACCAGGAAGGTGACCTTCTTGTCCTTCACACCCGACAGCTTGGCCGCGGGCAGGTTGCCGCCGATGGCGTAGATGTGGCGGCCGATGATCGCGTTGCGCATCAGGTAGCCGAACCCGACGACCAGCACACCGAGGATGAGCAGCACGACCGGTGCGCCCTTGTAGCTGGCGAGCAGCAGGGTGACCACGAGGACGGCCGAGACGAGGGCGACCAGCTTCAGCAGGAAGAGCTTGGCCGGCAGCACCTCCAGGGCGAACTCCTGCTGGCGCTTGCGGTCACGGACCTCCTGGAGCACCACGAAGGCGATCAGCGCGAAGCCCAGCAGCAGCGTGAGGTTGTGGTAGTTGGTGCTCGGCCCGACCTCGGGCAGGAAGCCGTTGGCTATCTCCTGCAGGTCCTTCGGGAAGGGGCCGAGGGTCTGCCCCTTCAGGAAGATCTCCGTCAGACCGCGGAAGAGCAGCATGCCCGCGAGGGTCACGATGAACGACGGAATGCCGAGGTAGGCGATGAAGAACCCCTGCACCGAGCCCGCGACCGCGCCGATGGCCAGGCACAGCACCACCGCGAGCGGCCAGGGCATGTCGTGTTCGACCATCAGCACGGCGGCCATGGCGCCGATGAACGCCGTCAGCGAGCCGACCGAGAGGTCGATGTGGCCCGCGATGATGACGAGCATCATGCCGATCGCGAGGATCAGGATGTAGCTGTTCTGCAGCACCAGGTTGGAGACGTTGCGCGGCAGCAGCAGGTCGCCGTCCGACCACACCGCGAACAGCACCACGATCAGGCCGAGCGCCATCAGCATGCCGTACTGACGCATGTTGCGGCGCATGCCGTCCAGCACCAGCTGCAGCAGGCCGTCGCCCGAAGCCGCCTTGCTCTTGCCGGGGGGCGCGGGGGCCGGGGTCCGGTCGGTGACGTCCGTGCTCATCGGGTTACCTCTTTGTC